>CATZIU010000011.1:0-75151 GCA_958420165.1 uncultured Collinsella sp.
TTTTGAGGCTCTCATCGATTCCGCATCTCCTTGCGCGCCCACATTCCACTCCGCCTTAAATCAAGTTTAAATAAAAACTTGAATGCAAATTTGTTTTAATTAGTATGGAAACTATATCCATTTAGTTCTAATTTGTTCGTAGTATCAAATCGATACCGACACTAGCGTGACACAGTCTTTCAAGACAGCTATTCAACATTGGTGGTCACCGCTATGGACAATGTGAACCACCTAAACGAACTCTCAATACAGTCCCAGCTTAGCACCCTTGAAAAACTGGTCGCGGACGCGGAACAATCTACCGACGCAAGACGCGATTTCGAAGCTCAGCCTCGTGCCGTATTCCAGAAATATGGAATTACAGCCCTCCAAATCAAAGCGGGAAATCGAAAAGTCTCTGTACGAACTGGTTGAGTCAACCGAAAAGGAGGCGCGTGTCCCCGTTGCACGCGCAGTATATCGTCGTATCCAGCTCCCACCGTCCGAGGCACTTGGACGGTGGGAGTTCCGCATCCCCGGGAAAGGAAAAGCGCGGCCCATCCGGACCGCGCCCGCGCCCTCCTCCCATTTCACCCCGCGACGTAAACCGTCCGGCCCGTCTCGCAGTCGATGGTCTCGACATCCCCGAACCCAACCCGGACGGCAGCCCATCCGCCGGCGCCCGCCAACGCATCGGCCTCGGACCTCGCGGCGGCGATGAGTCGCTCGAGCTCGGCCGATCCGGCCGGCGCGGTCCCCACCTCGAACGCGCCGCCGTCGCCGCCCGACTCGTACTCGATGACGACTGTCGAGCCGAGAGCCTCCTCGAGGGTCTCGGGCAGGCCGCCCATGTCGGCGAGGACGTGCCCGGCGACCGTGGCCAGCGGGTAGCGGGCCATCCCGGACGCCGCCGAGCGGCCGGCCATGCGGAGCAAGCCGGCGGCCTCGAGCGCCTCGAGGAGCGCCGCGGGCACGTCGGCGTCGATGGCGATGTTGCCGCGTCCGCGGCACCACTCGGCCGCCGCCGGCACGTTCGCCGTGAGCACGCCCCACTCGGCCATGTAGCCCTCGGAGCGCGGGTTCGTGGCGTCGAGGAGGAGGACGGCCAGGCCGCCGCCCACGTACTCATCGGCCACGAGGGCGAGGCGGACCGCCTCGCCCATGGAGTCGAACTCGACCGTGACCATGCGGCTACCTCCTCCTGACGGCGCTGAGCGGCTTCGGGGAGAAGTGCTCGTCGCGCTCGACGGCGGCAAACCCCATCTGGCGGTTCAGCTCGGCCATCTCCTTGATGCTGAAGTAGCCGAGCTCGTCGTCGTAGCCCTCGACGAGGCCGAACGCCTCGTCCGTTCCGTCGAACTCGAGCAGCCACCAGTCCCATCCGTTCACGCACGAGAAGTAGTGGGCGTAGACTGTGGGGTCCTCTGCCCCGTCCTGCTCGTAGAGCCTCGGCACCGTCTTGGCGATTTCCTCGGTCATCAGCTGCTGCATGTCTTCCTCCGTTCCGGGCAACCTGCCCTCAACATCTCGCCCCTGCGGGCAAAGCCGAATGGCGACGCCGTGCGTCGTCGTCGGCTTTGCTCCCTGCAAAGCCGCACCGGAGCGAAGACGGGTCAAGGGAGGTCCATGACGACCTCCACCAACCGGAGCGGAGCGGAGGTTTGTGCGGGGTCTCATGGGCCCCCTTGACGCGGCGTAGCGGAGGTGCCACCCGGCCGCGGAGCCGTGGCCGATTCACGGCGGACGCCGGCAGCCCACGCCCAACATCGATACCATCTGAACCGCTATTCACTTTTCGAGAGGAGCCATATGGAACTCGAAGACATCGTCTACGAGCTCGCCTGCCTTCATGAGTCGATGCTCTTTTGCTGCGAGAACCGGTCCGGCAAGGAGGACCCGGTCTTCGCGCATTACTACATGGCGCTGGGAAGGATTGTCAGGGACCTCGAAGAGGCCGAGCGGCGCATCCGGACCGAAACGGCCGGCGCTGAATCCCGTCAATAGAAAACGCCCCTGCAATGAACTGCCGGGGCGTTTTTTAGAGCTCGATCTCCGCGATTATTTTTTTCATCTCGAGGGCCCATCCGAGCTGTTCCTCGATGTACCCCGGCCATGCGTCCTGGTGGCCCTTGATGGGGTGGCCCGCCTTGTAGAAGCGCAGCCCCGATGCCTTTTTCGCATCGAAGGTCACCGCCGTCAGCCCGAGATGATCCTCGAAGACCCCGCTGTTGGCGATGGCGCGGTGCCCGATCTCCTTGTCGTCGTCCACGTACAGCTCGATGCCCGTGCGGCCCTTTTGCGTATCGATGAGCAGGGCGAGATGGTATGCCGAGACCCCCAGGCGAAGCGTCGACCAATGGTCCTTGCTGGGCTTCTGCGGGCTGAACTCCTTGAGGAACTCCGGATGGCCGCCTGCCACATCGCGGTAGGCCGTCCAGTACGCCAGCTTGACCTTTTCGGTCTCGCTGAGCCCCTCGGAGAGCTTCACGGTCTTGGTCCACTCGTTCGGCTGCTCGACCACGCCGAAGCGCGGGGCGGGCAGGGAGCCCCCGATCTTCCAGAGCTCGACCTCGACCAGGAAGAACCCGAAGTCGCTGTCGGTGTGCTGGTTGAGCCACTCGATGGCCTGGCGATGCTCGTCGCGGGCGTGCGCCACGACCCAGATGATGACCTCGGCGCCCTTGCCGGCGGCATACGTGATCACCTTGCCGAGATGGTCGTGGTTGGTGTCCTCGAGCTGGTTCTCGATGATCACCTTGCGGCCCGTACCGGACTCCTGCGCGTAGATATCCACGTTGAACGAGCCGACCGACGACTCCGTCTCTATTAGCTCGAGCTCGATTCCGACCGCCATCCCGAGGGTTGCGAGATTCTGCTCCTCGGCCAGCCACTTGGTGAAGTCGTGGGCCTCATGCGGCCACACCTCGCGCAGGGGAACCTTCTGAATGGTGTCCAGGTTATAAGTCTTCATCCGTCACCCTCTCGACCGATAATCTGGCACCATTGTAGAGCCTCTCGCCATCAAACGACCGTAGCAGGAGCCCACGACGTTCGTCGACGTCCTTCAGCTCGTACGGGTACACGAATAGCAAAATATATCTCTTCTTAGCCATGCGGTTTCCCTTCCCTTGAAAAACGAACCACTCGATCCGCGGAGAGGCGCTATCAGGTGCCGTTCGTCAACGCCGCGGCGATTATGTCGCTGTCCGTGAAGACGAAACTGATGAGCTCATCTTCCCAGGGCTCGCGCTCCTGCTCCTCCTCGGCCTCCTCGAACGTCATCGGCATCTCGCGCGCTCCCGAAAACTCGTGGCAGATAGCGCAGAGACGAGAGGGCCTATCAGCCCACTTATCAGCCGGTCGGCCAAAAGCGTCGTACTGCCGCAGTTCATCCCCAACATCGCGCCAGATTGTTCGATACCAACCCGTTAACGATAGGGTCAAGAGCATCGTAGACCGTATTCATATAGCGGCGCCTTTGTTACAGCTCAGATGTCACCATTTTAGATAATGGGCGTAGCGACCCGAATCTCATTTCAGGCCAATTCGACCAAGAGCAATCTACGGTCTTGTAACTGCCTCTTTCCAAATAAGGCCCGCCCCCGGTGGGGCCCCACCCATGCCCACGGCATAGGCCCGCCAGAGCTAGAGGGACTTCGTCATTCTTGTCTGGTAACTCTCAAATAAAGCGCAGAAAGTGTGGAGGAGCGCCGAACGGTCCTGCTGAACTCGTCGCCAACCGGCGTCAACCAGTGTGGAGATGGTTCAAGCAGGCATCCTGTTCGAAAAATGCCGTTATTAATTGATTTCGACCAAAATTCGACCAAGATTGAAAGTCAAAAAAGAAACAGCCCAGAGAAACAATGCCTCTGAGCTGCTAAAAGTCTTGGTCGCGGGGGCAGGATTTGAACCTACGACCTCCGGGTTATGAGCCCGGCGAGCTACCAGACTGCTCCACCCCGCAATGTCTGGGCGCCTCATGTGCGCAAGAAAGAATATTACGTGGGAGTTCGGTAAACGGCAAGGAAAATCTCGTAGAGCATAATTCCTTCATATTTAAAACCCCTCAGTCCGCATCACCGTAAACGAATCGCAGCCGAGCGCCGTCGACGGCGCGTATACAATGGTGCGCGTCCTTTTATGCCAACACTGGGAGTAGACATGCTGCTCGCTATCGATATGGGAAACACGCAGACGGCCATGGGCCTGTTTGACGGAGACGAGCTGGTGCAGTCGTGGCGCATGCCCACCGACCGCTCCTATACCGCCGACGAGATCCACGTGCGCCTGATGGGTTTCTTTAAGATGTACGGCCTTTCGCTCGACGCGGTCGACGCGATCGCCTTTGCGGGCGTGGTGCCGCAGCTCTCGCGCGAGTGGCACGCCGTGGCCGACCGCATTGCCGCGGACGCCATCGTCATCGGGCCGCAGACGGCCGCGGTGACCAAGCTGCGCGCGGCGCGCCCCCAGGCCGTAGGCGCCGACCGTGTCGCCAACGCCGTTGCGGCAGAGACTTTCTACGGCGCACCGGCAATCGTGGTGGACTTTGGCACCGCGACCAATATCGACGTCATCGATGAGGACGGGTATTACATTGGCGGGGCGATCGCGCCGGGCATCCGCATCTCCATGGACGCACTTGCCGCCCGAGCCGCCAAGCTCGCCAGCGTTCCGCTCGAGGCGCCCGAGCACGCCATCGGCCGCGATACCGAGGAGTGCATCAAGGTCGGCGCCGTGATGGGCGCCGCCGCCATGGCCGAGGGCCTGGTCGCGCGCATGAAGCGCGAGCTGGGCCGCGAGGATGCCACCGTTATCGCCACAGGCGGTCTCGCCGGCATCGTCGCCGATTCGACCGACGCCTTCGACGTGGTCGATGGACAGCTCACCATCAAGGGTATCTGCGAAATCTACCGCCGCATGCAGGAGCTGGGGTAAGGCAGGGGCTTAAGTCGAGCACGCCCGATGCCACAGCCCCCGCAAACGTTCGCCAAGCCTATTCCTCAAAACTGAAAAATTTTCAGTTTTGAGGAATAGGATCGACGCGGCTATTCTCTCGGGTCACGCAAAAGCCCTCCCCGGTGCAGGCCGAAGAGGGCTTCGTTGTCATCGTTATCTTTGAGCGCTGGCGCCCCGCGCTACAGCCCGCGAATGCGTACGGCCTCGGGCGGAAACTCCTGCTCGCCGGCATCGGTCTTGATGGTCGCACGACCCCAGATGTCCAGGCCCGCAAATACACCAACCGCAAGCGGCAAGCCGTTGGGCGACACCGCCGCAACTTGGCGACCCAGCAGCGGCACCATGTCGAAGTACTCGCCCAACACGGGGGCCAGCGGACCGGCAGCGCCCTGCGGCGTGTTGGCAACAGCCGCCCAGGCGTCCACACGGGTCAGCACGGCGGCAGCCAACTCCTCGACCAGCGCTTCGTCGGCCGCATCCACACCGAGCTCGCTCAGCGCCGAACGTTCAATATCCACCGTCACGGCACCGAACATGCCCGCAGCACCGGCGCCGCCGTTGACGGCGACGCGCCCGAACGACGTCTCGAACGCGGGCGCGCCGCACACGATATTGCTCGGCCACTCAATGCCCACCTTGCCGGCAAGGTCCAGGCCCGGCGTCGACGCTGTGCCCACGAGCGCGTCCATCATGCCCATCGCCGCCACAAACGGCAGGCCGTGGAAGGCATGCATGTTCACGTCCGGGCGCACGACCAGCGAAAACGTCAACGACGTCTCGCCCGCGCTCCAAGCGCACCAGCCCGCGGACGCACCCTCGCGGCCCGCGTCGCGCGCGGCGTCAAGCTCGGTGCCAACGGCCACAGCATTCATCTCAATCATCTACATACGCCCCAATTCGCCCACGATATGGCCTACGCGGTCCTCGGGCTCCTTGACCTCGACGCCGTTGTAGCGGAAGAACCGCGCCGGGTCGTGCATCAGATCCTCGAGCGGCACCAGTACAAAGTCGCGCTCGCCAATGAGCGGATGCGGCAGGCGCAGCTTTTTGCCGCCATGGATCTCGCCGTCCATCCACAGCAGGTCCAGGTCGATGGTGCGCGGGCCGTTGGCCTTGGCCTTCTTGGAGCGGTCGCGCCCCAGCTCGGCCTCGATCTTCATAAGCTCGTCGAGCAGCACCAGCGGCGCCAACTCGGTCTTGATCTCGATGACGGCGTTGGCGAATGCGTCCTGGCTCGTCTCGTAGGCCGGCTCGCTCTCGTAGATGCGCGAGCAGTTGGACACGCAGGTGAGCGGAATCTCGGCGATCATGTCGCGTGCGGCGCGGATGTTATCGCAACGATGCCCCAGGTTGGAGCCCACGGCCACAAACGCACGGCGCGGCTGCGGCTTGGCGACAGCCCAGTAACCGTTCAGGAACTGCGCAAAGCCGGTGACGTCGTGCACGCGCACGATGTTGGCACCGGCCTGGATAGCGCCCAGGCACACGCCAAACGTGGCGGCATCGCGCGCGGCGGCCTCGGTCACGCCCGAAACGGCGCCCACAAAACGCTTGCGCGACACGGCGCACATGAGCGGGTAGCCCAGCGACGCCATCTTGGCGGTCTCGCGCTGGATGACGATATCCTCGTTGGCCGTCTTGCCAAAGCCCGGACCGGGATCGATGCAGATGCGGTCGCGCGACACGCCGGCATGGATGAGCGTGCGGGCCTGGTCGGACAGAAAGCCCATGACACGGCGCATGATGGGCGCCGAATCGGGCAGGGTAAAGCGGCGGAGCTGAGAGGTGGGCACGTAGGCCTCCTCGCGGCGGGCGCTACGGCGCATCATGGCTGCCAGGCGGTCATTGGGCTCCGGCGCGGACTCAGGGGTCGCGGCGGCCTCGGAGACAGGGGCGGCCTCTTCGGCGGCCGGTGCCTCCTGCTTCTGCTCGTCCGTGGGCTCGGGCGCGGGCTCCGGATCGCCAAACGGCAACGAGGGCTGCACCACGCCGCCTGGCAGCTTGGCCTCCGTCTTGGGCTCGCCCAGCAACTTGCCACGGCGACGGCGGGCAGGCTTCTCGGCCTCGCGCGCAGCCTCGGCGGCCGCCTCGCGTGCCTTCTCGGCAACAAACGCCGCAGCAGAGGTATCGAGCTGCACCGTTGCATGCGTGCGCGTGGGTGCCGCGACCTCGCCGGCGTGCATCACGATAACGCCGCAGGTGCTCGTCGCGACAAACTCGACCATCTTGGGATCGGTGAAGCCCGTCACGTCGTTGACGATCGAGGCGCCGCAGCGCACGGCCGCCTTGGCAACCGCCACGTGGCGCGTGTCGATCGAGACGATGGCGCCCTCTTTGGCCAGCGCGCGCACCACGGGCAGCACGCGGCGAGCCTCCTCGTCGGGATTGACCGGGGTAAATCCGGGGCGCGTGGACTCGCCACCCACATCGATGATGTCGGCACCGGCGTCGAGCATCGCCAGGCCGTACTCGATGGCGGCATCCGGATCGAAGTGCTCCCCGCCGTCGCTAAACGAATCGGGCGTCACGTTGAGGACGCCCATGATGCGCGGGCGGTCAAAGCTGAGCTCGTACTTTCCGCACCGCCATGTCTTGCTATCGTTCGCCATGAACATCCTCCTAAAATGCCCGCGCCGCCGCGCCTGGGCGCTGGCGGCGGGGTCGCTTTGCAATCAGTCTTTCTATTGTATCCGCGCACACGGGCTAGAACGCAAACGCGGCCGCGATGTCGCAAGAAATCAGCAGGTCGGCATTTGCATCCTGATCGGTGGGAGCAAGATTGCAAATGGCCAGCGTATCGCCAGTAAAGTAGCGCGTAAGGCCCGCCGCCGGATACACTACGAGCGAGGTCCCGCCCACGATGAGGGCATCGGCTGCGGCGATGGCGGCAACGGCGCCGGTTAGCACGCGCTCGTCGAGCGGCTCCTCGTAGAGCACCACATCGGGCTTAATGCGCCCGCCGCACGCAGGACACACGGGCACGCCCGCGGCGTCCTCGTGCTCGCGCGAGCAAATCCACTCGGCGCTATAGACCGCGCCGCACGACTGGCAAATGTTGCGATGGACCGATCCGTGCAGCTCGAACACGCGCTGCGAGCCGGCCGCCTGGTGCAGACCGTCGATATTTTGCGTCACCACGGCGTCGAGCTTGCCGGCGCGCTCCAGCTCGGCCAGCTTGGTGTGGCAGCGGTTGGGCTTAGCGTTAAGCGCGATCATCTTGGTGCGGTAAAAGTCGAAGAACTCCGCAGGATGCGCCTCGTAAAAGCTATGCGACAGCATGGTCTCGGGCGGATAGGCAAACTGCTGGTGATACAGGCCGTCCACGCTGCGGAAATCGGGGATGCCACTTGCCGTGGAAACACCAGCGCCGCCAAAGAAGACCACGCGCTTGTGGGTGTCAAACAGATCCGCCAGGGCGGCGGAGGCCTGCCTGGGGTCCGATATTGCCTGCGTCATATGAGTCCTCCGTCCTTGTTGGTCGGGCAGCGTTGAGCGACGTCCCAGCATGCGTCCTTTAAGTCAGCATGCGCGGAACCCACCCCGCCCCTGTTGCGCTAATCTTAAGCCTGCCAACCCCGTCGAAAGGACACCATGCCTCAGACTTACACTTTCGCCTCGTGGAACGTCAACGGCCTGCGCGCCGTGCTCAAAAAGGACCCGAGCTTTATCCAGATCGCGCAAGAACTCGACGTCGATATCCTGGCGCTGCAAGAGACCAAGTTGCAAGAAGGCCAGGTTGATATTGACCTGCCCGGCTATCACCAAACCTGGAGCTACGCCGAGCGTAAAGGCTATTCGGGCACTGCGGTCTTTAGCCGCCAGGAACCGCTGCGCGTGCTGCACGCCGACGCGCTGCCATCCTACGCCGGCGAGGGCGAGGCGGCCGTACTCGTCGCCCAAGCCGCAACCGAGGGCCGCGTCTGTGCGCTCGAGTTCGACAAGTTTTGGTTCGTGGATGTCTACACGCCCAACGCCCAAAATGAGCTCGCGCGCATCGATGTGCGTATGGCCTGGGACGATGCCTACCGCGGCTTTTTGAACGCGCTCGAGCGCGAGACCGGCAAACCCGTCGTAACCTGCGGCGACTTTAACGTGGCGCACGAGGAGATCGACCTTAAGAACCCCAAGTCCAACCGCGGCAACGCCGGCTTTTCGGACGAGGAGCGCGGCAAGTTTACCGAGCTGCTCAACGCCGGGTTTACCGATACCTGGCGCGCGGCAAACCCCGACGTCGAGGGCGTCTACAGCTGGTGGAGCTACCGCTTTAATGCCCGCAAGAACAACGCCGGCTGGCGCATCGATTACTTCCTGGTAAGTGATTCAATCGCCGCCGACGTTCGCGACACCGGTATCCGTGGCGACATCTTTGGCAGCGACCACTGTCCCGTCACCCTCACGCTAGAGCTCTAACCCCAGCTGATCCCCTGGGGACGGAGGGAAACAGATCATGCGACCCCTCTCCCCCTATAAGTTGCGGTGAAATAGTTCCTGTTTGGGCAACAAATAGCCCAAACGAGAACTATTCCACCGCAAGTTCGTAAGGGAACGCAACCAGCTAAGGGAACGCAACCAGCCCTACAGTCCGTACTTCACGACGACGCGGTTGATCCGTCGACACCAGGGCCTGTACAGGGCGGCTAAGAACACGCAGGTCGCGAGGCCGTGTGTGATATCGAACGGCACTGCCGTGGCAAGACGCGCCACGGCGCCCGCCCACGTGAGCGGCTGCACAAAACCGATGATGTCGTAGGCGTTGATTACCACGCCGTAGAGCAGGCCCGATGCAAAGCCGTACGCCATCAGCGCCGGCATGCGCACAGCTCCATCCGCACGGCCGAACGCGCCCGCATGCGCCAGCGCGCCGCCAACATAGCCAACCAGGCCCCAGGCATACATCTGCCATGGCGTCCACATGCCCTGTCCAAAAAAGAAGTTGCTGGTCAGCGCCGCCAGCGCACCGACCATAAAGCCGTTACGACGACCGAGCGTCGCCCCGGCGATAATGGCGATGGCACTCACAGGTTTAAAGTCGGGAATGGGGCCAAACAAGATGCGCCCCGCCGCGGCCAACGCCGCCAAAACCAGCGTTGGCATAATCTGGCGCAGGCCCGGTCGCGACGCCTCGTAGCCCGCAAAGAACAACGCAAGCACCAGCGCCACCACGACAAGCATGGCAAGCGCCGCCTGCTCAACGCCCGCCAGCAACGCCGCGGCCATTACCGCCGGCACCGCCAGCAGCAGTGGGATCTCCAGTTTTGCTAGTAGGCGCGAGACGCGATAATCCGTCATCCCATCACGCCCTGTAGAACACGTTGTCGGCAAAAAAGTCGGTCGGCGGCTCCATGCAGGCAATCTCACCGTCGAACATCATGGCAATGTCATCGGCAACCTGCTCGGCAAAATCCAGATCGTGCGTGGCCATGATGACGGTGCCGCCAGCCTCTGCATGGTCACGCAGGGCGCGAGCGATGATGCGGCGACTGGCCAGGTCCAAACCCTTGGTGGGCTCATCGAGCAATAGCAGCTCGGGGCCAATCAGAAGCAGCTTTGCCAACGCAAGCAGTTGACGTTGTCCGCCCGAAAGATCGTACGGGTGGCGCCCATCCAGGCCCGACAGCCCCAGGCTCGCCGCGCGCTCACGCGCCACAGCCTCGTCATATCCGCAGGTCGAAGCCCATTCCATCAGCTCGTCGCGCACCGTCTCGGCAACCAGCAACGCCTTGGGGTTCTGAGGCAGCAGCGCTGCCGATCCCGTCCCGCGCTCCATATGCCCACGCTGCAACTTGACCGTCTTGGCCAGCACCGAAAGCATTGTCGACTTGCCGCAGCCGTTACCGCCCACAACCGCATGCACCGCGCCAGCCGAAAACGCCGCATCGAGTCCACGCAGCACCCAGCCGGACGCTCGATCGTAGCGAAACCAGCTCCCTGCCAGGGTAGTAGCCGACCCAGCGTGCATTTTTGGGAGAATTCGGCATCCACCGGCGCGCGATGGCGCCCCCGAGTCGTCTTGCGGCAGTATTTGCGCCTCAAATTCACCCGATTTGTCCGATTTCAGCCCTTTTTCTGCACCCGGAGCGCCCGCGCGCGGGTCCAAAGAGCCCAGCTGGCCACTGGCGCTGCTGAAAACTCCGTTTTTTGCACGCCACGAGGCACCCCACCCTGGCACCTCGCCAGAAAACAGCTCTTCACGATGCCCCAAGGAGGCGATGTCAGCGACCTCGCATACGCGGCCGCCCTCAATCCGGTACGCGCACGTCGCGTATTCGAGCATCGGCCGCGGTTGATGCGTTGCCACGATAACCGTGCAGCCCAGTTCGCGGTTCACGCGGAACAGCGCATGCAGAAAACTCTTCTCGGCAACGGGATCCAGTTGGGACGTGGGCTCGTCAAGCAGAAGCACGCGCGGACGCAGCGCCAGCACGGCCGCCAGCGACAGCAGCTGCTTGCGTCCGCCCGAAAGCGTATCGGTATCGCGGTGGAGCCAATCCTCCAACCCGAAGAAATAGCTGGTCTCGGCCACGCGACGGCGCATCTCGTCGCGCGACATGCCTAAGTTTTCCAGGCCAAACGCCATCTCGTGCCACACGGTTTCGCACACGATCTGGTTCTCTGGGTCCTGAAACACATAGCCCACGCGCTCTGCGGACGCCCGAACGTCCATATCGGCAGCGCTCTCGCCCAGCACGCGCAGCTCGCCAGTGCATTCGCCCGCCGGCGAAATCTCGGGCTTGAGCAGCGAGAGCAGCGTCGACTTGCCCGACCCGGTACCGCCAACGAGCAGTGCAAACGCACCTTGGGGGACAGACCAGTCGAGCCCGTCGAGCACCAGCGCCTCAGCCCCGGGGTAGGTAAAGCTCAGGCCCCGTACCTCAATCGCGGGTACATCAGAGCCGCACGCCACGCCCGTTACCGAGCAGCTATCCAACTGGGTCATCAGCCAAACCTCTTCTCGTCAATCGCGTACAGCACGCAGGGCAGCGCCATCCAGGCCGCATATACGACATAGCCCAGCCACGGCGCCGGCACCGATAGTTGCGGGTAAAACGAATACTGCATCGTCGCAGTCCACGCCACTGCCGTCGTGGCCACGCCAAACAGCGCAAGCCCAACCAGCGCGGCAACATCGCCGCGCCCCAGCCGATACCGCGCGTACGTCGTGCGGCGTGTCGCGGCGCCCCACCCACGGGAGCGCATAGCGTCCGCGCGCTCCAGCGAATCTTCCATGCCCCAGCCCATCAACACGTTCGACGCCCGCAGGCGCGAGCGCACGGGGTCGGCCGGCGCGCGGCCAGGCACATCAATCGCATCCTGCACCGCCAGCACCGTACGACCGCGGCGCAAAAACTGCGGGATAAGCCGCATGCACATCGAGATCATGAGCGCGATCACCGGCGCGGCGTTACCCAAAAGCGCAAGCACCTTGTCGTAGCCAAGCATCGATGCCGCCGCCTCAAACCACAGCACGCTCGCCACAAACAGCCCGCCCATGCACAGGCCGTAAACCATGCTCTCTAGATACACCGCACGCATGCCAATACGGAACAGCTCCGTCGAGCCCGAGGCGCTAAACAGCGGATTGAGCACCGCGATGATCAAAATCACCGGCAGCTGCCAGCGAAGCGCCCCCAACGTACGCGCGGCGCCGCGCGTCGCAAACCCGTACGCCAACCCGCCCGCAAGCGACAGCGCAATCAGCACCGGCTGCATCGAGAACATGGTGAGTCCCAGCGTCAACACAATATAGAGTGCCGGCACCGCCGGATGCGACATCGAGAATGCCGCGACGGGTTCGTTGCCCGATTCCTCTCGCATAATGTCCACGGGCACCCCCATCCCCTCGCTCAAACGCCAACGCCGCAGCGCCGCCGCCATACACAACCAGCGCAAACACCACGCCGGCGGCAGCGACATCGGCCGTCACGCGTCAATCGTTACGCGCTCATCATATGCCTGCGGTATCATATTGTGCCGTGTATCGTTTCCAAACACACGTCTCTATAACGTAACAGGAGATCACATGGACGCAACCGCAATTATCCTCGCCGCCGGCGAGGGCACCCGCATGAAGTCGAACCACTGCAAGGTTTCGCACAAGATCCTGGGCAAGCCCATGGTCCAGTGGATCGTCGACGCCACCATCAAGGCCGGCTGCAGCCGCGTCGTGGTCGTCATCGGCAGCCACGCCGACGAAATGCGCGCCCTTATCGACGGCGCCTACGCCAACAGCGCCACCAAGGTCGAGTGCGTCGAGCAGACCGAGCGCCTGGGCACCGGCCACGCCGTAAAGGTCGCACTCGAGGCCTGCGGCATCGCGCAAGGCCCCGTTGTCGTGCTCAACGGCGACCTGCCGCTCATCACCGCCGACACTGTCGCCAAGTTCGCGCAGACCGTCGCTACCGGCGAGCTCGCCTGCACCGTCATGACCATGACCCCACCCGACCCCTTCGGCTACGGCCGCATCAAGCTGGGCGCCGACGGCCAGATTGAGCGCATCATCGAGCAGAAGGACTGCACGCCCGAGCAGGCCGCCACGCTGCTCGAGTGCAACGCCGGCTGCTACGCCTTCGACGGCGCTCAGCTTGCCGCGCATATCGACGAGATCGGCAACGACAACGCGCAGTCCGAGTACTACCTGCCCGACATGCTCGAGATCCTCAAGGGTCACGGCCAGGCAGTGTCCATCTTCCACTGCGATGACTACCGCGACGGCCTGGGCGTCAACAGCCGCATCCAGCTCGCGCAGCTCACCGCCATCGCGCGCGACCGCATCAACGAGCGCTGGATGGCCGAGGGCGTTACCTTCATCGATCCCACGCAGGCCTGGATCGGCCCCGATGCCGTTATCGGCCGCGACACCGTCGTGTGGCCGCAGACACATCTGATCGGCCACGTCACCGTAGGCGAGGAGTGCCAGCTCGGCCCCAACAGCCGCCTCACCGACACCACCGTCGGCAGCGGCTGCACCATCGATGAGACCATCGCCATCGAGGCCGTCATCGAGAACGGCGTCGACTGCGGCCCGCGCGCCTACCTGCGCCCGGGCACCCACATGCTCGACGGCTCCAAGGCCGGCACGCACGTGGAGATCAAGAAGTCCACGATCGGCGAGGGCTCCAAGGTTCCGCACCTGTCCTACATCGGCGACACCACCATGGGCTCCGGCGTCAACGTGGGCGCGGGCTCCATCACCTGCAACTACGACGGCGTGCACAAGCACAAGACCGTCATCGGCAAGGATGCCTTCATCGGTTCCGACACCATGATGGTCGCGCCCGCTCAGATCGGCGACGGCGCGCTTGTGGCCGCCGGCTCCGTCATCACCGAGCCGGTTCCGGCCGACGCGCTCGGCTTGGGCCGCGCCCGTCAGGTAAATATTGAGGGCTGGGCCGCCGATTACCGCCGCCGTCTGCACGAGAACGACGAGGTATAACGTTTTACCAAGCACAAAAGGAGCTGTTCTCACGGGGACGGCTCCTTTTTCTATCGTGACCTGCGCGACCGGATGAGTGGTCGGTTCGTGTCCGTTGACGGTAAAGACGTTATCAAGACTCGAATAACCCCGCCGCACGGTTACAATGCAAAAAGGCATCTATATGGCATTCGATGTATAAAGGAGAAGGGTAATGCCGATTAATGATCCCGAGAAGTCGGAGAATATGCGCAAGTCCATCCGCGTGTATTCCGGTTCCTCCAACCGTCCCCTCGCTCAGAAGATCGCTGAGTACCTTGGGGTCGAGCTTTCGGGCCTTACGCTAAAGCAGTTCGCCAATGGTGAGATTTACGCCCGCTACGACGAGACCGTCCGCGGCGCCGACGTCTTCCTGATTCAGTCCGTGGCCGGCGGCAACGTCAACGACATGCTCATGGAGCTGCTCATCGCCACCGACGCTGCCAAGCGCGCATCCGCCCGCTCCATCACCGCCGTTATCACCCACTACGGCTATGCCCGCCAGGACCGCAAGGCCGGCCCGCGCGAGCCCATCACCGCCCGCCTCGTCGCCAACCTGCTCGAGCGCGCCGGCGTCGACCGCATCATCACCCTCGACCTGCACCAGGGTCAGATCCAGGGCTTCTTCGATATCCCGGTTAACCACCTGTCCGCACTGCCGCTGTTTGGCCAGTACTACAACGACATGCACTTCGACACCGACAACCTGGTTGTCGTCTCCCCCGACGTGGGTCGTGCCAAGGCCGCCAAGAAGCTGTCCGACATGCTCGGCTGCGACCTGGCCATTGCCCACAAGGGCCGTCCGCGCCACAACGCCGCCGAGGTCATGGGCATCATCGGTGACATCAAGGGCAAGACCTGCATCATCAACGACGACATGATCGACACCGCTGGCACCCTGTGCGCCAACGTCAAGGAGCTCAAGGCCATGGGCGCCGGCGACATCTACGTGTGCGCCACCCACGGCATCTTCTCCGGTCCGGCCATCGAGCGCCTGAACGACGCCCCGATCGTCGAGTGCCTCGTCACCGATGCCATCCCCGTCGAGGTCGGCGGCAAGATCAAGACCATCTCGGTCGCCGAGGAGTTCGCTCAGGCTATCTCCGCCGTTTACCACGAGGAGCCCGTCTCCACGCTCGTCGGCGGCGACTTCGCGCTGTAATCCAGCGTGCATCGCATCATCTTTGGTGTTTTTAAAGGGTCGGAGGCTCGCTTCCGACCCTTTTTCTACCCCTCGACAACCCGCCATGGACAGTTAGTTCAGATTTGTATTAATTTAGGCATTCGTTTGGGCCATTTAATACGTCGAAAGCGCTCTTGCCGGCATAATTCCGTTCGATCCCTCCGCCTATGGATCTCTTCACCATGCCGTTGGCCCCATTTTGCCCACCGATTCCTTCAACAACGGCAATACGCCCCGGTCGCCTTATACAAATCTGAAATAACTGTCCAACACCCACCTCAGCTGATGCCTCCAAGGCCAGCCCATCGCTCCATTCTCCACTTTTTCAAGGCATTCCACATGATCACGCTACCGCCCGCGGCGCGCGACACCCCTTTGAGCGAAAAGACCGATACGGCAGTATCACTTCGCCAACGGATTAGTACCTTATAGCTATGACGACCGTGATTTCACATCTTTCCGCCCTCCGCGCAATTCGCCGCGCTCGACGGGCGTACTCCGCCCTTCCCTGGGACGTCATCGATGACGAGCAACAGACACAATCCCTCGAAGGTTGCGTTCCCAACAAGGACGCCATAGACTTTGCGGCCCTTGCAATACTTGACGCCTGGAGCGAAGATGACTCCGAGTGTCTAGATCTCTTTGTTGCGGGCGGCAACAACAGACGGCCCGACGGACGGCTCCTCCAGCACACCATCACCGCCCCTCTTCCCCAAGGTGCGATCATGCACATCGAAGCCGACATCTACGCAACGTCCCCCGCCATGACGGCCATGCTTTGTTCCAAAAATGAATCAGTTGCCAAAACCTTGATGCTTCTCATGGAGCTGCTCGGAACCTACTCACTTCCGCCCGAGGCAACTTACCCCATCGCCTACGACGACACATGGCCCAAGGCCAACGGCTTCGAAGCGATGGACGGCCTCGATTGCCAGGGCGACCAACCGACACCCGAAAAGCAAGCCGAAACCCGCTACGAACAGGCACACTACAAATGCGAACCCGCCACAACCATCGAAGAGCTCGAGGCAGTCGCACGATTTGCCAAAAGCAGTTCCTACGCCTCATTTCGTACGGCTGTCAAACTCGCCCGGGCCGGATCCGCATCCCCAGCGGAATCATTGATGTTCGCCGTCCTGGGCGCACCCATGCGCTTTGGCGGATTCGGGTGCTGCAGCTTGCCCATGGGAGGCTTACTGCTCAACTATCGTGTCGATTTCGACACCCTTGCGGTCAACATGTCCTCGGGCATCCCCTACGCCATCTGCGACTTATATTGCCCGGCCGCTGGAGTCGACAACGAATACAACGGAATTGGACATGAGCTTCAAAACGCCCGCATCCACGATGGCAATCGTAACAATGGCCTTAAAGCCATGGGTATCCACGTCCTGGTTATCAATCGTGACCAAATGAAGGACCTTGTTGCACTCGAAGCCTTCGCACAAACGATGCATCGACTCGCGGGAGTCCGATTCCGATATCGCATCAAGGGCTATCGAAAGCGTCAGGCCGCCTGGCTCAACGCCCTGCGGGCCGGAATCGGCCTCGCGCCGGTCTAAAAGACTTTTACCCAGTGTTACCTAGCATGGCTGGACAGTTAGTTCAGATTTGTATAAACAGACGGCTAATATCGAGGTAGTTTGCCGCCATTCCGGCGCCAATCACCTCATTTGAAGACTCGAAAGATCTGAAATAGCGCAAAATGTGCTCTCCAAAGCGCCGTGGCAGTTCCGCGGTCCCAATTTTGGCAGTCGAAGACCTCTTGGTTTATACAAATCTGAACTAACTGTCCACCCCGGCTTCTGACGACTGTCCAACGCCCTCATGCAGCCTCATTCACCCTCCATTTGACAGCAGCAACGGGGTCGCTCACCATAGCAGGCGACAAATCGACGAAAGGAAGCACATGGCAGCTGCACAGCCGCTCAAGATTCGCATGGTTGCCGGACTTGGCAACCCTGGCAATGAGTATGCCGAGACCCGCCACAACGCCGGTTTTAAGGCAATCGACGAGCTGGCCCGTCAGGCCGGTGTCACGTACTGGAAAAACCAGGCAGGCGCCGAGGTCGCGCTCATCAACATCAACGACCCCGAGGAAGAGGGCGGCAAGCGTCAGATTGTGCTGGTCAAGCCACAGTCGTACATGAATACCTCGGGCGGTCCCATCTCCAAGCTTTGCCGCGAGTACAAAATCAAGGCCGAGGAGCTGCTCGTGATCCACGATGAGCTCGATATTCCCGCCGGCGACGTACGCGTTAAGGTGGGCGGCGGCCATGCTGGCCACAACGGGCTGCGTTCCATCATCGACAAGATGGGCAGCCGCGACTTCAGCCGCATCCGCACCGGCATCGGCAACCCTCCCGGCAAGATGGCTGTCGCCGACTACGTGCTCAAGCAGCTGCGCGCCCGCGAGGCCGAGGACTTCCAGGATACCTGCGCCCGCGCCGCAGACGCCGCCGGCCTGGCGATCGTGCACGGCGTAATCTACGCCCGCGATCACGTCAACGGCGCCGCTTCCGCCAACGGCAAGCACTAAAGCCTACCATTTAGGGACAGGTTTATTTTGGCAGGTTTTATCTGCGGAAACACCTCAGTTGTTGCATCGCAATCAACCGCGCGCCGACTTACACACATAGCGCCCCAAAGGGGGCCGACCTCATCACAACCCGAGGCCGGCCCCCTTTGCCGTTTTACCCGATAAAACTGACCAAAATAAACCTGCCCCTATTTGGTAGGCCAAAGTGGATAAACCCTGCTCCCAACCGCCGAAGATACACGTAAGCGACATGTCCATGAGGGTATAATTTGCACCGTATGTCTGCACAGCGCCTGTGCGCGTACGGTTTTATTCGGGCTACCGCCCATTTCCGTGGAGGCACGGTTCGGCAGCCCTAACAAGAGAGGGGTTCTATGTATAAGATCCTGGAGAAGACGCAGTTCTCGGAGAAGGTGTTCAAGTTCCGCATCGAGGCGCCCGCAATCGCCAAGCATGCGCACGCTGGACAGTTCCTCATGGTTCGCGCCAACGAGACGGGCGAGCGCGTCCCGTTTACCCTAGCCGGCTGGAACGGTGACGAGGGCTGGGTCGAGTTCATCTTCATGGTGATCGGCAAGACCACCGAAATGCTTTCCACCTACGAGGCCGGCGAGTCGCTGCGCGACGTCGTGGGCCCGCTGGGCGTTCCCACCGAGATGGCTGAGGGCCCCTGTGCCGTCATTGGCGGCGGCGTCGGCCTGGCAATTGCCTTCCCGGTCGCCAAGCACCTGGTCGAGACCGGCCACGAGGTCCACGCCATCATGGGCGCCCGCACCAAGGACCTCCTGCTCATGGAGGACCAGTTCCGTGAGCTCCTCGACGAGGACCACATCCACATCACCACTGACGACGGTTCCTACGGCGAGCAGGGCGTTGTCACCGCTCCGCTGGAGCGCCTGCTGCAGGACAAGGCCGTGAGCCAGGTCTTCTGCGTCGGCCCCGTTCCGATGATGAAGTTCTCGACCCTCACCGCCCAGAAGTACGACACCCCCATCACCGCGTCGCTCAACCCCATCATGGTTGACGGCACCGGTATGTGCGGCTGCTGCCGCGTCGAGGTGGGCGGCGTGACCAAGTTCGCTTGCGTCGACGGCCCCGACTTCGATGCCACCCTGGTCGACTGGGATGACCTTCGTGCCCGCCAGGCCGCTTACCGTTCCGAAGAGGGCGAGTCCCTCAAGGCCTATGAGGAAAAGAGCTGCGCATGCCACTAGTTAACGGTCGTTTCGTTGCCGATATGAAGTCACCCCGCACCCCCGATAACGAGGAGCCGGCTGCCGAGCGCGCTTGCGACTTCCGCCCCGTCGACAAGGGCTTCACCGAGGAGATGGCGCTGGCCGAGGCCGAGCGCTGCCTCAACTGCAAGAAGCCGTTCTGTGTTGAGGGCTGCCCCGTCAACATCAACATCCCCCGCTTTATCGAGCAGATCCGCGAGAAGGACTTCGGCGGCGCCCTCGATACCATCCGCGAGGACTCCATGCTTCCCGCCATCTGCGGCCGCGTCTGCCCGCAGGAGAACCAGTGCGAGGGCAAGTGCATCCGTGGCAAGAAGTCCGAGCCCGTGGCCATCGGCCAGCTCGAGCGCTTCCTGGGTGACCGCCCCGAGCTCGCCTCCACGCCCAAGATGGCCCCCAAGAACGGCAAGAAGGTTGCCGTCGTCGGCTCCGGCCCGTCCGGCATCACCTGCGCCGGCGAGCTCGCCCGTAACGGTTTTGACGTCACCGTCTTTGAGGCATTCTTCACCGGCGGCGGCGTGCTGGTCTACGGCATCCCCGAGTTCCGTCTGCCCAAGGCAGTCGTCAAGCGCGAGATCGACGGCCTGGAGGACATGGGCGTCAAGTTTGAGTACAACTCCGTCGTGGGCAACATGGCCACGGCCGAGGAGCTGTTCGAGCAGGGCTTCGACGCCATCTACGTGGCGACCGGCGCTGGCCTGCCCAAGTTCCTCAACGTCCCCGGCGAGAACCTGCCCAACGTCTTCTTCGCTAACGAGTACCTCACCCGCGTGAACCTGATGAAGGCTAACAAGTTCCCCGAGTACGACACCCCCACCAAGCACGGCAAGAACGTCGTCGTCTTTGGTGGCGGCAACGTGGCTATGGACGCCGTCCGTACCGCCAAGCGTCTGGGCGCCGAGCACGCCATCATCGCCTACCGTCGTACCGAGGACGAGATGCCCTGCCGTCGCGCCGAGCTGCACCATGCCAAGGCCGAGGGCGTCGAGGTTCTGCCGCTCGTCTCCCCGCTCGAGTTTGTCGCTGGCGAGGACGGCTCCGTGTGCGCCGTCAAGGTCCAGAAGATGGAGCTCGGCGAGCCCGACGAGTCCGGCCGCCGTCGTCCGGTGCCCATCGAGGGCGCCATCGAGGAGATCCCCTGCGACGTCGCGATCTCGGCTATCGGCACCAACGCCAACCCCTTCGCAAAGAAGATCGGCGGCAAGATGGAGCTCAACAAGTGGGGCTACATCGTTGCCGACGAAGAGACCGGCCAGACCACCGATCCCCGCATCTGGGCCGGCGGCGACATCGTCACCGGTGCCGCTACGGTCATTCTGGCGATGGGCGCCGGCAAGAAGGCCGCTGCCTCCATCACCAAGAGCCTGCTGGGCGAGTAATCACCCGCAGCGCTAGCCATCAAACGGCAAAGTCCCCGTCGAGCACACGCCCGGCGGGGACTTTTTCTATGCCGGCCGCCCAAACCACCACGATGGGGACAGGCACCTTTGTGGTGGTTGGGGGCCTGGTCGGTCGTTTTGTCTCAATCTGTAACACCTGGAGCCCGTTGAGCCTTGTAGTTGTTACAGATCGAGATCTTGCGCCAGCCGCCTCCGCTTTGTCTCAATCTGTAACAGTTAGAGACCAAATTCCCCGCTACGTGTTACAGATCGAGACATTAGATTGGCGGCCGAGCAGTTCATCTCAATCTGTAACATCTAGAGCCGTTTTGGGCAGCTTGGTGTTACAGATTGAGATCTTGCAAAAGCCGAGAATGGGCGTTGTCGCCAAAACCTAACGCTTGCGACGCTTGGTCGCGGCGATGCCGGCCGCGGCAACGGTTGCGCCGGCGATGCCCAAGGCGGCGACCGTCATCGCGGTGGAGTCACCCGTGCTGGCGAGCTCCGTGCCGCCGGACTTCTTGCCGTTCTCGCCCTTACCCTTGGACTTGTTCGTCGTCACCGTGGTCGTCGTCGAAGTCGAACCGCCCGCAGGTACCCCGGTGCCGCCAGAGCCATCCGCACCGCCGCCCTGCTCGCCGTCGCCAGGCGTCGGCTCGGGCTCTGGCTTCAGACCGGGATCGGGCGTCGGATCAGGCGCCGCCTCATCGGTCACCGTAATCGTAATGTTCAGACGCTCGGAATACTCGCTGTACGACATGCCAGGGCGCTGTGCCGCAATACGCACATACATGTTGCTATCGAGCGCAATAGGCTCGGTGTACTTTACGCGGCCTTCGTCACGGCAGGGGCAGGTGTCGTTGGTGGTGTACCAAATCGTCGTGCCATCCTCGGCCGAAAGCTCCAGCTTCGTGCCCTTGGGCACCGTAATGTAGTTCTCCTTGGGCGACCATGCACCAAACGTCGTCGCACCAATCGTCGCCACCGGTCGCGCCGGTCGCACTGCCTCGGCAGACACGCGAACGTCGACCTGCTTGGACAGCGCCGTGTCATCCACCGTCGCCGTCAACGTCGTCAAACCGGGCAGAGCACCATGCAGCACAAACGTCGCCGCGCCGTCCTCGCCCGTCACGGCCTGGGTGGCATCGACAGAGCAGATAGCCGAGGACTCCAGCCCAACACTAACCTTGGCGCCCGCAAACGGCTTGCCCGCCTTATCGGTCACGTGCGCCACCAGCTCAAAGTCACCGCCATCAAGCATGGTCACGGCCTGCTCCACGTTGAGTTTGAGTTTGTCGGCACGAACGCCCACGACAAGCTCGCCACTTGCCCAGCGCGCCATGGCCGTGCCGGCGTAGTTGCGAGCACCGTCGAGCTCAAACGCCACCGTCGAGCCCGCCTCACGCGCATCGGCATAGCGAATACGCAGCACGCGCGATAGCGGCTTGCCATTGGGATCGTCCTGTTTGTCGAGCCACGTATACGTCACGTCGCCCAAGCCCTGCGCGCACAATGCGACCAGGGCATCGTCGCTCGCATCCATATACTGCGCAAACTCAACCTCGATGCAATCGGTATAGGCATGGGCCGAAGCCACCTCGGGTGCCGCCGTCGACACCAAGCCAATGTTCACCTCAGTCTGAATCGGCGGCACGCGCAGCCAAGCCGAACGCGCCTCTTCATACCCGTCCTTGGTCACGCGCACCTGATACCAGCCGGTCGGCGTATTCCAGTTGTATGCACCGTCCGCACCCGTTGCAAGCGGATTGTCCTGCTCATACTCCTCGGCATCCCAACATACCGCATTGGTACCGGCCGCATCGTCGGCGCTCCACAGCTCAACCGTCGCGCCTTCAACCGTATTGGACAGCAGGCCCTCGTACACCACGCCCGCGGGGTCGGGTGCAGCCTTGGCAGCCACATTGCGATAACGCGCCTCGAAGATCGACTGCATCTTCTCGTCCGAGATCAAGCCGTCCCTGTTGGCCTTGTAGACCTCGGCATCGGTCAGCTCGCCCCAGTTGACCGTAATGCGATTCTGGCATGCGCGCTCCACCTGCTCGCAGGCAACATCGTAGGCGCATTCGGCATTGGTCAGCTTAATCGCGCGCTCCGAACCCACGCTGGTCGAAGCCGCGTCATAGGCAGCGCCCACCACGGTACCCGCCGAACCGGCCGTCAGCACGCCGGCGATTGTCATAATGGAGCCCACTGCCACATCGGTGCTGTCGTGGCAGAGCTGGCGATACAGCAGATCCTCAAACGCACGCGCCTTCTCCATGGCGTCACGCAGCGCGTAAATGCACTTCCAATCGTCCTCGGTCTTCTCGGGCTTGGCAAGCAAGCGCGTGTGCTGAAGCTCATAGCCCTCGCGCTCGCCCTTCACCTTCTGCATACGGACGTTCACGTTCTCCCAGTTCTTGCTGGCATCGTTCACGCCGTAAATGCCGGTAAAGATGCCGATGCCCTGGGTCGCCGCGGGAAACGCCTGGCCGGCCGCCTTCCACGCATCGGTCTTAAAGACCTGTCCGAACATCTCGCATTCGATCTTATAGCTCTTGAGCGAACGGATCGTGCGGATGAGCTTCATATGGGCGCTCACGTCGCCGTTGCGCTTCCAGGCCATGAGCCATCCGCGCACCTTGGAGTTGTTGAGGCTATGGACCACATTCCAGTTGTCGTACAGGTTGTCCAGAATGTCGCACTGCATGGCGATCGAGTTAAACAGAAGCGCCTGGTTCTTGTTGTTATTGGAGTTCTCGATAAATTCCGACTCGATATAGGCCGTCTGCTCGCCATCGGGCGCGGCGACCTTAAAGCCCTTGACGGTATCGTCATCAGCCGCCTTGTAGCTCAGCGAGCTGCCGAGCACCTGGCCCAAATCGTTAAACCCGCTCGTCGACTGGCCGTTGTACTCGCTGGCCTTAATGCCCGCACACTTGTTGAGCGCCGCAGCGGTTGCGTCATTCCAGCTTCCGTATTGGTTGAGCTGGCCGATACCCATCGACTGGCCCACCAGATCCTCGGCCTGCTGGGCAATAAACTCCGCTCGCGATGCATGGTCGACGAGCTCCTTGATGGCGGCCGCATCCGCAGCGTTCGCGCCCTGGGCCGCCGCGAGTTCCTGATACCAATCCTCGCTGGTGCCGTAAGCATCCTCAAAGATCATCTTGTCCACATTGACGCCATAGCTGTCGCCCTGCTGGGTCAGCAGCGCCGACGACCCGCCGACCGCGGCCTTGAGCTCAGCCGCAAACTGCGCGGCCTCGTCGTTGCCAGCACCATCACCCTCGCCGTCGCTGGCGGCAGGGGCGCGACGAGCCTTACGCGCAGCTCCACCTTGGGCTTCGTCCTCTTTACCGTCCTTGTCCTCTTCGGCAAACGCATCGGCGACCATCTGGTCAATCGCGTCGTTAAAGGCCTCGTCGACATCATTAAACGAGTTATCCATCATATACTCGTGCCACTGCTGCACGGCATTCGAGAACTCCTGCTGGCGCTCCTCGGCCGCGGCGGAATGCTTTTTGGCCGAAGCTTTGGCGTCAAAACTCAGCATGGTCATAAGCTGGGCATTGGAGATGCGGTAGGTCTGCGGCATAAAGATTTGCTCAAAGTTGCCGCAGTTCACATAGGTCGAGTCATTCGCCTTGTTAAACTCATTAAGCAGCTTAAGGTAGCCCTCGTCCACATACTCCGCCGCATAGCGCACGCGGGTGCCCTCGCGCGACTTTTGAGTCAGAGGAATCGTCACCGTCTTGCCATCCACGCAGTCCACGTACAGGTCGAGCGTGTCGGCGGCCTCTTCGTTGCCCACCTCGAGCGTAATATCGAACGTCCAGTAGGCGTTCTTCTTTTGTGGCAGATGATGGAAGGTCCACAGGCTCTTGCCGGTGTCCTTGCCGTCCTTGACCAAGTTTTGCGTACCGCCACGATACGTCACATCAAAGTTCCAGACCGAAGCGCTCGGAACATAGCGCACATAATTGCGAGCCGTTACCTCGGCAGCAGCGGCGGCAACATCGGTCGAGCCCACGCGCGCTTCGAGCGTCACACGCTCGGCGGCAAGCGTATCCTGCGGCAGGTCGTATTCAATCTTGGCACGGCCGAGTTTATTGGTCTTGCCGGTGTACTTTGCAGCCGACGAGCCCGTCCCCACGGCGAACTGTACGCTCTTGCCCGGCGCTGCATAAACGTAGGCCACATTGCCCAGCAGGCTGTGAACGTCGGTGTTGTCGACCTCGATGCGCGATCCGCTAACCTCGAGTGTGGTGCTTCCCAGCGGCAATGTCACCTCGCCCAGCGTAATAAGCGGCGAGACGGCATAGATGCCCGCGGCCTTAGGCTTAAAGCGCACAAACACATCGGCGCCCGCACTCTTCTTCATATCGAGAACGAGGTTGTCGCCCTCCCAAGTTGTGGCAGCCCACATGGCATCGGAGCTGGCGCCGGCTTCGCGAGCGCCTGCGGACACATCCTCGACGGCATCCTTGGCCAGAGGAATCTCAATCTTGGCAGCCTGGCTGTCCTTGAGCTCGTAATGAATGCGCAGCTCGGTCTCCGCGCCAACGACCGCGGACGAATCAGCGATAACCGAGCCCGCCGTCAGCCCGCGCTCGGCACGATACGTCTCCACGTCAAACGTGGGGACGTCGAGCGTCACGTCGAGCTGTTTGCCGTCCTCAATCTTCACCTGCTTTTGCGCGATATGCTTACCCACGGTCAGCCCTAGGCGGCTAAACGTGGAATAGCTCGTCGCTTGGATGTCGTAGCTCGTCTTGTTAAAGGCGACGATGGTGTACGAACCGGCCTTAAGGCGCGGCGTCTCGGCCTTCATGATAGGCGTGGTGCCATCGTCTTCGTAACCCATCAAATAGGTGACGCCGTCGGCGACTAGCTTGCCGTCGGACGTACGGAACACCAGCACGCGGTTGGCGCCCTGGTAGTCGCCCTTGGTCGTGACCGTCGCCGTGCCCCAGGGTTTCAAGTCGATATCGACCTTGCCGGCCGAAGGCTTCACCGTCGCCGTCGCCCCACCCAGCTTGAGGCTGTCTTTGGGCTCGAGCGTTATCTCCAGATCCTGGTCTGCATCGGCAATGGCCTGCGACACCACGAGCGCTGTACCCTGGATACGGTAGTCGTTTTCCTTGTCGCCCTTGGCAGGCTTAAGCGTCTTGCCGCCGCTCTTCACCGTCAGATCGATGTTATCGAGACTATCGAGCTCAATGCGTTCGGTCTTATCCTGGCCTGCGACCGGTTCGAGATAGGCCACATTAAGTTCAATCGCGCGCGAAGCCGGAATCTTGGTAAAGTCCTCAGCCTTAATCTCTCCGATATTCCATGTGCCCGTCATCTGGTCGCCCGGGCGCGCCAGCACCATGTCATAGTAACCGCTGAGCGAAATGCGCAGGGTGGCTGCTGTCTTGGAGAGAGCGTCCGCTGTAAAGCTGCCGTCATCGCCAACCGCCAGCGGCGTGGACTGCCCCGCCTGCACGAGTGTAGCCGTCACGCTCTGGGGAAGTTTGCCCGTCACCTGGGCCGCCTCGCCCATCCACTCAAACGTGTAGGCAGGCTTCGAGGAATCGACGGAGTCCTTGCGATCGGCCACGGCATCGGCAAGCTTTTTGACCATCGAGGGGTTGCCAGCCGAATCGGTCGCATAGGCATAGATGGTCTGGCCTTCACCAAAGGGAATCGCATACGTTACGCCATCGATTGTCACGCGCTCATTATAGTCGCCCGGATAGCCCGCCTCACCAAACTGAAGATCGGGGTTCATCACGCGCAGGGCAACGGCATTATGGTTCGTCTCGTTTCCGTATCTCGTGTTCTCAAAAGCTCCCCACTCTATCATTTCCACGCTTTTGGGTAGCACAATCTCTTTGCCGGCAATCGCAGGATCAAGAGAGGCGAACGCGAGCGCCCCGATAGATTTGACACCATCGCCAATCGTCACCGACGACACATGCGAGCACCCGTCAAAGGCATAGCGCTCAATCCGCTCCACCGTGCCCGGCACGTTGATCTGCGTAAAGGTGAGTACCGTTGTGTCCGAGACATAGAACTGCGGTACGCCGCAATTGGCGAAGGCGCGATAGTCGATAGTCTTAACCGAAGGCGGCAGCGTTGCCACCACATTGTCGTCAAGTTGTTCGCAGCCCTCAAAGGCCTGCTCGGGAATCGTGGTAAAGGCCGCGTTGTTGGGCCAGGTCACCGTGTGAAGTGTCTTGCTTCCGGTAAACGCATTCCAGCCCAGTTCCTCAACCGAATCGGGCAGTGCGATTTCCTTGATGCTGCTGCCGCCCAAACCGCCCACAGAGCGGATATGCGAATCGGGGGCAAACGTAATTGATGTGAGCGCAACGTTTCCCATGCCCTTAAGACTCACGACATTTTTGCCGTCGATGGTCGAGGGCACCTCCAACGTGGTAATGCCCGCGTCGCCATACTCGATAGAAATTTCGTTGGTGAGGTTATCGATCGAGAAGTAGTACTGCGCGGGGGTCTGCTCGCCGGCCACGTAGCCATCGTCGTATTCACCCTTTACGCCCGTAGTGCCCTTCGAGGTTGCCCAGAGTCCAAGTTCCTCGTTCCAGGTTGCCTCGGCACCGGAAGCCTCCTCTTGCTTCTGCTGCTCGGCGAGTTCCTTGCCCTCGACAAGATCAGTGGCGAGCGTACCCGCAGGTGTGCTCTCGGTCTGCCCGGCGTCCGTTAGGCCCGCCGCCGATGCAATCTCGGAGGGCGGGGGCGTAGGGGTATCACCGCTATCGAGCACTGTGGGGTCGGCGACGCCGGCATCGGGCGCGGGGTCGGCGGAAGCAGAGTCTGACGTTTGGGCGTCAGCCGAATCGGCGGGAGCGGCGTCGGCTGCTTGGCCGTTATCCGTCTGCACAAAAGTGCCGTCGGTGTTGAGGGCCTCAGCAAACGCGCCCGCGGGAAACGAACCCGTCACCATCGCGAGGGTCACCGTGGCAACCGTCAGCCGTCGGCAAAGCGCTCGAGCAGTAGTCCACCTCATGGTCGTTCCTTTCCTGCAAACCAAAAGTCATCCAGCGTAATCGTTGTTCAAAAACAAAGCGAACGGTAGGTTCATATATACGAACCTACCGTTCTACCTGCGCAAACCACCGCAAAGGGGACAGGCACCTTTGCGGTGGTTCTGGACTCGGCCGGCCAGTTTGTCTCGATTTGTAACAGTTAGAGGTCAAATTCCCCGCCTGGTGTTACAGATCGAGACATTAGATTGGCGGCCATTCGGTTCATCTCAATCTGTAACATCTAGAGCCGTTTTGACTGGCTTGGTGTTACAGATTGAGATTTTGCTGAGGCCGAGAACGAGAGCCGTCACCCAGCTCTAATGCTTGCGGCGCTTGGTCGCGGCGAGGCCGGCGGCGGCTACGGTTGCGCCGGCGATGCCTAGGGCGGCGACCGTCATCGCGGTGGTATCCCCCGTGGTAGCCAGGACAGCATCGCCCTTCTTGGCCTGCGTGGTTTTCTCAACCGTCTTGGCCGTGGTGGTTGTCGTGACCGGTTTAGCCGCGGGCTTGGTCTCGGGCTTCACCTCGGGCTTGGGCTCAGGCTTGACCTCAGGCTGCGGCGCGGGCTTTTCGGGGTCGACCGGAGCCGGCGTGGCCTCGGGCGTAAACGTCAGATCGGTGTTGAGCCACAGAGTGAAGATACAGCCGCTCTCGGGATCAACTACACTCGCTTCGCCCATCTGGTAGCCGCACTCCTGGCCGTTGATCACCAGCTTGGTGTCGGGCGTAAAGTAGAAGCCGCGCGCGGACTTGAGGTAGATGCCGTAGCGATAGGTCACGCCAGGCTTAAAGACGTCGATGTGATTCGTGATGTTCTGATCCCAGAAATCCACGGAGTTCACTTCGCTGCCGTCGCTACCCGTCCAGAACTCACACTGAGGAAGGGAGTTGGAGCCCGTCGGAACATTCGCCGTAAAGACCGGCTTATCGCCCGCCTTGAAGGTGGTCGTGGCGCCGTTGATCTCTATAACGTCGATGGCCCGCCATTCGTCGATCGGCTGCTCGCACAGCATATTGTCAGCGTTTGGCGCGAAGACGCCGTTGACGGTCTTGATGTGGTGCGTCCAATGGCCGTTGACGTACATCATGCAGTCATTGCCCACGGTATTGTCGCCCTTGAGCCTCAGCTCGACGGAATACATGTAGAACTTGCCCTCTTCGAAGTGTTCGATCCTCCTCGCGCCCGTCGGATACTTGGCGGGGTCGGAATACCAGAAGGCAACGGGCGTGAGCTCCGCGGGGTCGCTGCCATCCATCTCCTCCCAGCACTCGTAGGCGATCTCGTACTTGTCGGCGTCAGCAGCGGGAATCGTCGCGGTCGCGCGGGGCGCCTCGCCGGGCGCGTAGTTGGTCTTCACGTCGTTGACGTTCAGGTTATGGAGGGCTTCGTTTTCTGACGCAACGAGCGTAATTTCGCTATTGATGGCGTAGCGGAGGTAATAATCGTACCTGGTTTCGTTGAGGATAGTCGAGCTGCCTTCATAGTCAGTTCCGGTATACTCCAGTGCCGTGCCAATATAGAGAGCCTCATTGCGCGTGAGTCGATACGAGCCGCCTGCCGCGCCACCCGTAAAGGTCAGCGTCAGCCTCATGTGATTGCCAACGGGTTCGAAGCGAGCCGTCACGTCGGACATGGACGCATCCTGAACTTCGACCAGAATGCCCGAAGCGGCATCGGCCCTGTAGTACTTAACCTCGACGACTTCGCTCGCAAGCGTTTCTGGAATGCCACCCTCTACATCGAGAAAATCGTGGGTATACGGCTGGCCCTTTTTGAGTGTGACCTTGCTCGGAAGCGCGCAGTCCGTATAGTGGGGGACCACGGTCGTGTTGACCCTAACGTCGCTGCCGCCAACAACATCGGTCACACCGCAGGGCATGATGGCGTTGTTTGCCGACGAGCTGTCGGTGCCACCAAGAGAGCCATCTTGGTTGACAGCAACCGTATCGTTCACCGTTGCCGCCGGTGCGTCCTGCTGATCTTGCTGAGCTTCTGCCGTGGACGGTGCCGCCGGAGCCGCGTCAGTCATCGGCGCAGCCGGAGCCACCGGTACCGGCGCCGGAGCCGCCGCATCCTCCGCAACCGTCGGCGTCACCGGAGCCGCGGCAACCCCATCCGTCCCAGCGGCGGGATCGGCGCATTCCGTCGCCAGCGCCACGCTCGGCAGCAGCAACTGACCGACCATAAGCGCACACGCGCCGGCGCAAGCTATTTTGGCACCCACACAACGCCAAGTACCGTGAACCAGCGAGCAGGTGGACTCACGTTGAGCTTGCTTGTCAAAGTGACTTGCGTTCATAACGGCCTCCTTGGTCGTAGGGACATACCACCACAAAGGTGTCCGTCCCCTTTGTGGTGGTTCTGTACCACCAAGATGTGCCAAATGGCTCCGTATGCCTAGGTTCGCAGATGTGAACCTAGGTCTCTACCTGCGGTTTAATTCAATATGATTTCGCCATCGCCACACTCGTCCCGGGAACGCTACAATCGAGGACACGATCATTCGTCCACCCAAAGGACCGTCCTTGAACCTGAGCAGGCCTAAAATCAACGCGCTTCTGGCACTCGCGCTCTTCACCTTCGCCTTCCTTGCCGCCGAGTTTCGCTTCGACGTCAACGTCGGGCTGCTCGCCGGTGCCGAACGCGTTGTGATCGCACAGGGCTTTATTCTGGGCGCGAGTGTACTCGGCTTTATCGGGTACGCGCCGCTGCTCGGGCTCGCACAGCGCAAAGGCCACTCACTGGCAGTCGTCAACGCCGCTGTTCCCATCGCCATCCTGGGATTGACCCAGGTCCAGTTCCCTACGGCCCCGCTTGCCCTCGAGATTCTGGGCTGCGTGGCATTCTTTGGGCTCGGTCTGCTGGGTGCCGCTGCTCACCACGCCTTTTCGTTGACATTCCAGGATGACCCAAAACTCGCCACTGGCGCAGGAGCGGCATATGCCGCGGGCATCCTGATACAGTTCGCCATCAACCTGCTCAATTGCGGCGGCATCGCAGAGCTCATCGTCCTTGGCGCAGCGACTATCGCCGTATCCGCCCTCAGCTTCGTTCCCCAAAAGGCTGCCGAGAGCTCCAGCCCCGCCATCAATCCCTTTGTTGAGCCCTCTCACGCCCTCGCCAAACAGGCATGCTGGAGCATCGCACTCGTCATGATTCTTGCCTGCTTGTTCTCGACCCTCGACAACGTGGTCACACTCTCCAACGCCCACGGCACCATTGCCGTGCAAACCTGGCCGCGCCTCTTTTTGGCGGCAAGCGGTCTCGTCGCCGGTATCGTCTTTGATCTTGCCGAGCGTCGCTACATGGGCCTCATCATGCTCGGCGTCACGGTACTTTCCACCATCTCGATCTTGGCCGTGGAAGCCGGCGCCGACCCCAACTTGGGCCTCATCGTCTTTTATCTGAGTTCGGGCTTTTTTGTCACGTTCTTTACCGCCACCTTTACACAGCTGGCACCGCGTATGCACGCGCCCGCTCTTTGGGCCGGCATGGGACGCGCCGCCAACAATGCATGCGCATTCACTACATCGGGCATCTCGCTTGCCCTTGTGACCTCGGGCAACGTTGCCCTCATTATGATTGGTGCGCTCGTTTTGCTCGTCGCCGCCTGCGCGGCATTCGTGGCAGCCGGCCTGTTCCGCCTACCCCAAACCGAGCAGGAGCGCAAACATCAACAGCTTGCCGAGGAGGCACTCGCCGCCCCCACCATCGAGGAACAGCGCCAGGCCTTCATCGTCAACCACGCTCTCACCCCGCGCGAAGTCGACGTGCTCATAGCTGTAACCCAAGACGAGCGCCCGCTCAAGCAGATCGCCGAGGAGCTCGGCATCTCGATGCGCATGGTCCAGCGTCACCTGAGCTCCATCTACCAAAAGACCGACACGCAAACGCGCGCCGGTCTCACCAAGGCCTTCCCCTCGTCCTAAAACAAAAACCATCACAAGGTGCCTGTCCCCTTGTGATGGTTTTGGTCGGTTAGCCTTCGAGCTGCGCCACTTTGTAGCGGTAGGCAGCGGCGATGACGTCTTTACAGCCCTCGCGTCCCAACTTGGCGCGGTTGACAACGATATCCTTGCCGCTCGTCATCTTCCACTTTCCGGCGCTGTAGCGCTTGTAGAACGCCTCGCGCGCCTTCTGCTGCTGCTTGACCAGCTTGGCGCCCTTCTTTTTATTAAGGCCACGCTTCTTGCGCACGATCTCGACGCGGTCCTCAAAGGGAGCGGTCACCAACACGGCAATGTGGTTGGGGTTGTTGCGAAGCAGGTAATCGGACAGGCGGCCTTCGATAATGCAGCTCTCGGTCTCGCCCAGATCCAAAATCACCTGGCTCATCTTTTGGAATAACTTGTCCGAGCACGAACGCGCGTCGTAACGGTCGGGCAGAAACGCCATGTTCTCCACGGCCAGGCGCTCGTCGTAGGCGGCCATCTTATCGAGCGACTCGCCCGCGCGCAGCGACGCACGCACCAGCAGCTCGTTATCGTACAGCGGAATCCCCAACTCGTCGGCAAGCATGCGACCAATCTCGTGGCCCTCGGCGCCAAAGTCGCGCGCGATGGTAATGACCACGGGACTCTTCTTGTTCTCCAGATCGCTCATCGCGATTCCTTTCTAACAAATGAGAAATAGGCGATTCCTGATTCCCATTTTGTCACTTACGACCGTCCTGGTTTCCCAAGTGCGGCAGATTGCCCCGAAAGAGGAGCGCCGCGTACTAAATGTACGCAAGCGACGATTGAGGGGCAAGGTGCCGTGCTTGGGAAAGCCAGGCTATGCGGCTACGATACGGCGCTGGTAGGCTCGGACCAGCAACGAGATACCAAAGTTGAGCACAAAGTACATCGCAAACACCAGGCCGTAGAGCATAAGCACCTGCGACAGATCGATCGCGTGGGCCATCACGACGTTTGCCGTGTACATGAGCTCGGCCACGTTAATGCCCGAAAGATACGAGCTGTCCTTAATGACGGTCGTGCACTGGCTAAACAGCGCCGGAATGATCGTCTTAAACGTCTGCGGCAGAATGATGTAACGCATGGTGGCAAAGAAGCCGAAGCCCTGGCTCTGTGCTGCCTCAAACTGGCCGCGTGGAATCGAGTTGAGGCCGCCGCGCACAATCTCGGCCATAACAGCGCTGGTAAACAGCGTAAAGGCGATGGTCGAAATCACAATGTCCAAACCCTGCACCGTAAAGTAGATAAACAGGATCCACAGCAGGTTCGGCGTGCAACGGAACAGCTCGATATAGGCGCTCACCAAAATACGGAACGGGCGGGGCGCATAGCTTTTAACGAGCGCCAGCACCGTGCCAAAGATGAGCGAGAAAAAGATCGACAGCGCCGAGATCTCGATGGTCTTAACAAAGCCGCCCCAAATGTAGAGCAGGTTGGTCGCGTTGAAGATTTCCATGCGCTAGGCCTCCTCTACGTTGTCGAGCCCCAGCTCGGCCAGGCTCACGCCGCGCGGACGCTCCTTGGAGCGACGCTCGAGCCACTGCACCAGCATGGCGAGCGGAAAGCAGATGATGAAGTACATAAGGCAGCAGACGATGTATCCCTGCAGGTAACCGTACAGACTCACAAAGTTGTCGGAACGGTACATAAGGTCGCCGCCGGCCACAAGCGCCAGCACCGACGTGTTCTTGACCAGGTTGAGTGCCTGGTTACACAGCGGCGGCAGAATGATCTTGAACGTCTGGGGCAGCACGATGTACCAGTACGCCTGCGCACGGGTGAAGCCCTGGCTCTGTGCCGCCTCCATCTGACCGCGCGGAACCGCCTCGATACCAGTGCGGATGACCTCCGAAATGTAGGCCGCGTGATACAGGCCCACACCCAAGAAGCCCAGCACGAACGGCGCGATGCGGACCGGCTGGTCGGCACCGGTTATGGCCTGCAAAAACTGCGGACCGGCCATGTACATAAAGAGCACCTGCACGGGCAACGGGGTGTTCTGGTAAAACTCCACATACACGCGGCTTATGGCGCGCAGCACGCGCGAGCGAGTGGTAGAGAACACGCCCAGCAGCGTGCCCAGCACCAGCGACAGCAGCAGACCGGCGACGACCACCTGCAGCGTCACGCCAAAGCCCTCCCAGAAGGGCCCCATGTTTTGAAATGTCGTCGACCAACGGTCGGCGTCAAATAATCCTTCGAGCATTTGATTCCTTCCTTGGACGATGCACCTATACAAGACCCCAGGTCTTGACCTCTTGGTCGAGCCAGCCGTCGGCCAGGCGATCGCAAATCACCTGATCGACCACGGCCGAAAGGTCGCAGCCCTTCTTGGTCGCCACGCCGTAGCCCTGCTCGCCAAACTTGACCTCGGGCTGCAGCAGCTCAACGGTCTCGTTCATGTAACCGGCCAGCGTGGAGCGGTCCATGGCAAAGACGTCGATATTGCCGGCGTCGAGCGAACTCTTGATGATGGGGTAGCCGCTAAAGGCCCTAAACTCGGGCTTGCAGCTAAAGCCGTTGTCCTTGATCATCTGCTCGATCAGGCCCTGCGTGGTGGCACCCTGGCTCACGCCAATGACCTTGCCATCCAGATCCTCAATCGAGGTAAAGCCCGAACGCTTCTTGACCATGAGCCCCACGTAGTCGGTGCGGTACGGCGTCGAGAAATCCCAGCTCTTCTTGCGCTCGTCAGTGATGGTGTAGGTCGCCGCGACCACGTCAAGTTGGCCGTTATCGATCAACGGGCCGCGCGTCTTGGGCGTTACGTCGGTAAACTCGACAAGCTCCTGGGCGCGGGCCTCCTTGTAGCTCACGCCAAAGACGGCAGCGGCGATCTGGTAGCACAAATCGACTTCCATGCCCTCAAAGCGGCCCTTGGCGGTGTCGTAATAGCCATAGCCGGGAACGTCCTTCTTAACGCCGGCATTCAGATGGCCACGCGACTTGATGGCCGCAAGCTTGGACCCCTTGTCGGAGCCCTCGCCGCTGGTGGAGTTGCCGCAACCGGTAAGCGCGGTCCCCGTCAGCGCAAGCATGCCGGCGCCAGCCAGCTGCAAAAAGCGGCGGCGCGTCACGGTCGCCCTCGTCATATCCGTCATGTCCATCACCGCGCCTAGTGCAGAATCTTGGACAGGAACTCGCGGCAGCGCGGGTTCTCGGGGTTATCGAAGAAGTGCTCGGGCGTGCCCTCCTCCAGAATGCGGCCGTCCTCCATAAAGATGACGCGGTCGGCCACCTGGCGCGCAAAGCCCATCTCGTGCGTCACGCAGATCATGGTGATGTCCTCCTGCGCGAGCTCAATCATAACGTCCAGAACCTCCTGGACCATCTCGGGGTCGAGCGCCGAGGTCGGCTCGTCAAACAGGATGATGGGCTGCTTGGTGCACAGGGCGCGGGCGATGGCGATGCGCTGCTGCTGACCACCCGAGAGATTCTGCGGGTACTCGCCGGCCTTATGCGCCATCCCGACGCGCTTGAGCGCGGCGATGGCGATCTCGGTCGCCTCCTCCTTGCTCTTCTTTTGCAGCTTGATGGGCGCGAGCGTCAGGTTGCCCAGCACCGTCATGTTGGGATACAGGTTGAACTGCTGAAACACCATGGAGCTATACTTGCGAGCCATCTCCAGGTGATTCTTTTTGGTGAGCGGCGTACCGTCGATGACGACCTCGCCCGACGTGGGCTCCTCCAGATAATCGACGCAACGGATGAGCGTCGACTTACCCGAGCCGGAAGGCCCGATCATTACGAGCTTCTCGCCGCGCTTGACGGTGAGATTGATATCTTTGAGCACATGCAGGTCGCCAAAGTACTTGTTGAGATGCTTGATCTCGATCATGTCTGCCATGAATGTCCCTTCCCTGCGTTTACACGAGTTGAACTATTGTACGGAAAGAACCACGTTTCCGCAGCCCACACTACATTCCCGTAAAGAACCCGCAACCTTCCACCTACTCATTGGGGACAGACTTAAATGAGTACCCGCTCATTGGGTACTCATTTAAGTCTGTCCCCAATGAGTACCCAGCCAAAAAAGGGGCGCGACCGCAATGGTCACGCCCCTCAAGACCCGACAATAATACAACCGCCCTTGAAATTGAACGTCAGATTGCCGCGTGTACGGGTTTGCAGCGTCGAGCCGTTACGCGGTTTGGTAAAACCGCGTAACAAATTACGCAAGCTTTGCGCCGACGATCTTTGCTGCTGCCGGCTTATCGAAGTTGCCGCCGGTGGCCTTGCCCAGAGCGCCCATGACCTGGCCCATCTGCTTCTTAGAGGTCGCGCCCAGCTCGGCGATGACCTGCTCGATCAGGGCCTCGAGCTCCTCGCCCGAAACCTGCGCGGGCAGCAGACTCTCCAGAATCTTGACCTGCTCGGTCAGGTTGTCGGTACGCTCCTGGTCGGTACCGGCCTTAATGGACATCTCCAGCGTCTCGCTCGTCTGCTTAATCAGACGCTTGATCATGCTGTTGACGTCTTCCTCGGTCACATCACGACGCTCGTTGACCTCAATATTCTTCACCTCGGCCTTGACCTGGCGAATGATGGACAGGCGAACCTTATCCTTGGCCTTCATGGCGGCGATCATTTCCTGCTGCAGCTCTTCGTTGGTCATCTGCAAATCCTCCTCAATAGCGTGGGCGGCACTCACGCGGGCACCGCCCCATGATTACTCAGATTACTCAGTCGTCGACAAATCGTCGGTCGAACTCTTGGTGACGCCCTTCAGGCTGACGTTGTACGGCACGTCCTTGGGCATGGGGTTAACGGTGATGTCGGCATCCTTCTTGTACTGCTCCAGCCACTCGCTGTACGCGGTGCTTGCCGCCTGCGTCTTCACCACGTTGGAGACGTACTTCTCGATGTCCTTGGGTACCTGCTTAATGTCATCGACCTGATTATCGACATGGAAGTAGTCAGTGCACTTGATGATGTGATAACCATAGGTCGACTCGACGACGTCGCTCACATCGCCCTTGTTGAGCCCCTCGAGCGCCGCCTGGTAGCTGTCGACGAAGGTAGTGAGCTTGTCCCAGCCAACATCGCCCTTCTTGTCCTTGGAGCCGGTGTCATCGGAGTACTGCTCCACGGCGTCCTCAAAGCTCAACTCGCCGGAGTTGATCTTGTCCAGGCACTCCTGCGCCTTGGCCTTGGCGGCAGCTTTGTCCTCGTCGGAAGCGTCAGAATCGACCTTGATCAGGATATTCGACGAACGACGGGCATCGTTGTAGTTGGACAGGTTCTCATTGATGTAATCGACAATCTCGCTGTCCTTGGGCTTGCTGGTGGGTGCCACGGCATCCTTGAGCTTCTGCTGCGCCAGGCTCTCCTTGAGCGAATCCTTGTAGGTGTCCTCGGTGTAGCCGTAGGTCTTGAGAGTCTCCTTAAAAGTCTTGGCGCCGCCTGCGCTCTTGCACGCGTCCTTCCAAGCCTTCTCGACCTCCTCGTCCGACACCGTCACGCCGTTTTCCTTCTGCGCCTGCTGAAGCAGAATCTGCTGCGTGTAGGAATCGATGAGCTGCTTGCGATACTTCTTGGGTGTCAGGTCGTTGTCAACCAGATACTGCGCCCAGTCCTTGTCCTTGGTGTAGCCGTAGGACGTGCGCATGCTCATGATCTGCTTGGTCACGGTGTCCTCGGTGAGGTTGGTGCCGTTGATAGTTGCAGCAACACCGCCGGTCAGCTTGTAGCCCGAGGTGTCCTCGGCCTGCGACATAAGGCCGGAGCACGCCATCGCCGAGACGGAAAGCAGCATCGCCAGCACGCCGATGACCACCAAGACGATCTTGACGGTCTTAGACACGTACGTCTTGCGCTGCTTCTTGCGAGAGCTGGAGGCAGCGCGGGCCTGCTGCTCGGGCGTCGGCGCGGCCTCGGAGTTCTTTTTCTTATTTGCCATAGTTGGCCTTTCGCATAACGAATCGAACAAACGCCATTGTGTCACAACGCAGCCCCCGCGGCACGCTTGGTGCATTGGGGACAGGTTAATCTGCACCATTTTGGTGCAAAGGGGACAAGTCTGGCAGTTGGCAGTTAGGGACGTTCCTTTTCTGCCGGCAGTTAGGGACACTCCCCAAGTGCCGGCCCTAAAAGTGGCGGCGGATGGCGTCTACCATGCCTTGGCACGTGGTTTGGCCGAGTACATCGGCTGCGGCATCGGCATCCATAAAGATATTCATGAGCGCTTGCAGAGCCTCGACCTGGCCGCCCGGCTCGGCAATACCCAGATTGACGATGATCTGCGCCGGCACGGGGGCGCCCATGCCCGCCATCGCGTTAAACGTCACAGGTGCGGCGGGCTTTACCACAGCGATATAGGGCTTGACCACAAATCCCGGATCGGTATGCGGAATGGCGATGTTTGCCGCCGGCATAGCGAGACCCGTGGGATAAGCGTCCTCGCGCGTGCGGACGGCGTTGAGCCAACCCTCGGCAATGTAGCCGCGTGGGGCAAGCTCACCCTCGAGCCGCGCAAACGCCTCATCCGGCGTCGCACACTCCCAATCAAAAAACACCAGCTCAGGCGTAAACAGCGCTTCGTTATCCGCCATGCGCTCACCTCTCTCACCTAGTCACCTGCGACGTTCATGAATGACTAGTCGTTAAAGACCGTCCCCAATGACTGCCAAAAACAAAGGGTGGCCACTTGCGCCTTGGCGCCAATGACCACCCTGACTACTCGGCTAAATTGTACTGTGCGCCACTAGCCGCGAGGCGCATCAATTGCGACCTTGCCGCTCTCCAGCACGTGAACGCGGCCGTCGGCGAGCATTTGCACGACCTCGGGATACAGCACATGTTCGATCGCGTGGATGTGCTCCTCGAGCGTGTCGACGTCCCAGCCCTCCTCGACAGCCAGCGCACGCTGGGCGATGATGGGGCCGTTGTCGTAGATCTCGTTGGCAAAATGCACGGTCACACCGGTCACCTTGACGCCGCGCGCAAAGGCATCGTCGATCGCATGCGCGCCGGTAAAGCTCGGCAGCAGCGCCGGATGCAAGTTGACCACGCGGTTGGGAAACGCCGCCAGCAGCGGCGTATGCACCATGCGCATGTAGCCGGCCATGACCACATATTCGCAGCCGCGCTCAAGCAGCTCATGCGCGATGATCTCGTCAGCAGCGATGGGGTCGGCGTAGACATCCTTGGACAGCGTGAGTGTCTGGATGCCCGCACGCTCGGCACGCTGCAAGCCCTTGGCCGAAGGACGGCTCGACACCACAAGTTCAATCGAAGCGTTGAGCTTGCCGGCGGCAATCAGGTCGATCAGCGCCTGCAGGTTGGTACCCGAACCGCTGATAAGCACGCCGATCTTGAGCGGCTCAGCCGTATCGGTACCGGTCGGACGGGTATAGGGCACAAAGCCCAGGCCCTCGGCATCAGCCATCTGCTCGTTAGCGCTCATCGGAGTACACGACCTTACCGGAGCCCTCGACGCACTCGCCCACACGGAACGGCTTCTCGCCTAGCGCGACCAGTGCCTCGGTCACGGCAGCCTCGTCCTCGGGAGCGACGATCAGGCACAGGCCGACGCCCATGTTGAAGGTCTTGCATGCCTCGTTGGGCGCGAGCTCGGCCTGGCGCGACACGTAGGTGATGACGGGCGGAACATCCCAGCCCATCTCGGCGCCGTTGCGGGTGACCACGGCGTCGACGTCGTCGGCCAGCGCGCGGTTGAGGTTCTCGGTAATGCCGCCGCCGGTGATATGGGCAATCGCGTGCACCGGAGCGCCACCGCGCAGCAGCTCAAGAATCGGCTTCACATAAATGCGCGTGGGAGCCAGCAGAGCGTCGGCCAGCGAAGCACCGCCGAGCTCCTCGAGCGGACGGCTCAGTTCCTCGGCCTTAGCAGCAGCCTCGGGCGTGCCCGGCTTGATGCCGTCGACACCGATAACCTTGCGCACGAGTGAGTATCCGTTGGAGTGCACACCGGTGGAGGGCAGGCCCAGGATCACATCGCCGGGGCGAACGTTCGCGGGGTCGAGCATCTTGGGATGGTCGACGACGCCCACGGTAAAGCCAGCGAGGTCGTAATCGGCGGGGGCCATGACACCCGGGTGCTCGGCCATCTCGCCGCCCACGAGCGCGCAGCCCGCGAGCTTGCAGCCGTCGGCCACGCCCTTGATGATCTTTGCCATGTGCTCGGCCTCAATGTGACCGATGGCAACGTAATCCAGGAAGAACAGCGGCTCGGCGCCCGAAGCCAAAATGTCATTGACGCACATGGCGACCAGGTCCTGGCCCACCGTCTCGTGACGGTCCATGATCTGGGCGAGCACGAGCTTGGTGCCCACGCCGTCGGTGCCGCTGATCAGGATCGGGTCTTCCATATCCTTAAGCGCGGCAGCCGAGAACAGGCCACCAAAGCCACCGATGCCGCCGATAACCTCGGGGCGGTTGGTGTCCTTGACCATCTGCTTAATAGCGTCGACGGCACGGCCGCCCTCAGCGGTATCGACGCCGGCGTCCTCGTACGTCACATGCTTGCTGTCGCTCATCTGGGCCTTCCTCTCCCACTACCGTGGCGCCGCGCGGGCGCCAAACGGTGTTCATAGTTGCGTTCATTTCGGCGCGCACCATAACAGCACGCGCCGTCATATCAACAAAACGGCAGGTAAAACCTACCAAAATAAACCTGTCCTCACATGGCGGGTTTTAGGCCTCGCCGTGCTCCTCTTCCCAGCTGCGGTCGTCGTATTTCTCGACCACGGCGTCGTCGTCAAAGTGCAGCGGCTTGTCCAGGTTGCGGGGCTTAAAGCCCTCCATGAACTTGTCGCGGCCAAAGCTCTCGGGAATCGCCACGGGATAACGGCCGGTAAAGCACGCATCGCAGTAACCGCCCTTGGGCATGACCTTCAGCAGGCCCTCGACCGAAAGGAAGGCCAGCGAATCGGCGCCAATGTACTCGCAAATCTCGTCGACCGTCTTGTTGGCGCTGATAAGCTGCGACTGCACGTCGGTATCGATACCGTAGAAGCACGGCCAGATGACCTCGGGCGAGTTGATGCGGATATGAATCTCCTTGGCACCGGCGTTGCGCAGCATCTTGACAAGCTGCACCATGGTGGTGCCGCGGACGATGGAGTCATCGATGACGACCAGGCGCTTGCCCTCGATGTTGTCACGCAGCGGGTTGAGCTTCATGCGCACGCCCATGGCACGCAGCTCCTGCGTGGGCTCGATAAACGTGCGTCCCACGTAGCGGTTCTTGATGAGGCCCTCGCCAAAGGGAATGCCGCTCTCGTGCGAATAGCCCTCCGCGGGCGGCAGGCCGGAGTCGGGCACGCCGATGACTAGGTCGGCCTCGACGGGCTCCTCATGTGCCAGCTGACGACCCATGTCATAACGGCAGGCGTAGACGCTCTTGCCGTTCATGATGGAATCGGGGCGGGCGAAGTAGACCTGCTCAAAGATGCAGTTAGCAGGCTCTTCGGCGGCAGGCACGCCCTGCTCGGACACAAGGCCCTCGGCGCTGATACGCAAAATCTCACCGGGACGGACATCACGGACATACTCGGCGCCCACGATATCGAGTGCGCAGGTCTCGGAGGCGACGACCCAGCCGCCGGCGCGGGTGACATGGGTGGTGGCGTCGACCGTCGCGGCGCCGTCCTGCGACGGCAGCTGCGAAACGGATGCGGCATCGGCCTGGTCCAGGCCCTCGTCCACCAGCTTGCCCAGCACAAGCGGGCGAATGCCGTGCGGATCGCGGAATGCGTAGAGCGCCTGCTCGTTGATGAGCGTCATGGCGTAGCCGCCGCGCACAAGCTCCATGGTCTTGCGAATGCCCTCGCGCAGATGGCCTGTACGCTGAGTAAAGTAGCCGATAAGTTTGGTCGCGACCTCGGAATCCGAGTTGGAGAGGAACGGCACGCCCAGCTCGATCAGCTGGCGGCGCAGCTCGTCGGTGTTGACGAGGGTGCCGTTGTGCGCGAGCGCGATAATGACGCTATTGATGGTAGAGAGGTGCGGCTGAGAGGCTTCCCAGCTCTTGGCGCCGGCGGTGCCGTAGCGCACATGACCCACGGCCAGCTGACCGGAGAGCGTCGACAAGTCGGCATTGGAGAACACACGGTCGAGCAGGCCCAGATCCTTGCGGACCATAACCGTACCGCCGTCACCAACGGCGATTCCCGCCGATTCTTGGCCGCGGTGCTGCAGTGCACGCAGGCCAAAGTACGTCAGTCGAGCCACGTCGCGATCGGGCGCCCAGACACCAAAAACGCCGCATTCCTCATGCAGCTGGTCGGAGTCCGGATCATACGTCGACATGGCGTTCACCTGTCCCGCGGCGCGCTCGGCCGCGCGGATGGTTTCTTGAGACATGGCATCCCCTCAGAGCCTCGTATTTTGGCGTTACCCGCCTTATTATACGCACGGCGCGACGCGCTCCCCAGCGCATGAGCAGCGCTTTTTAAAAGCCCACCGAGCTAATAATCCGTTTTGCGGCCAAACATTTTATCGGTCTGTCCAGTGCAAGCGCCCGCGCCCCCAGATGGCCGCCGCGTCCACCGTTGAGGGTTGCATTGTTGCAATTGGGACGTTCGTCCTGTCTTTTGGCAGGTCGACGGCGTATCCTTGTAATCTAGGACAAAGCGAGAAAGGTTCTGTATGGATCGAAACGGACTCGACCCCAGCGTCCCCAGCGCCACGGAGGTCAAGAAGATTCCCCTCATCATTAAGGTGTACGCCGTCCTGTGCATCCTGTCCGGTGTGGGCACACTCCCGTCGGTCGCCGCCTTTATGTGGCAGGTCATCACCGCGCTCATTAACGGCAACGCCGCTGCCAAGCTCGGCGACAACACGCTCGTCGCGGTTGGACTCATCGTCGCCGGCATCATGCTCTCTGCGGCAAGTGCCGTCATCCTGATCATCTTTGGCCTGGACCTTATCAAAAACCAGCGCCGCAACGCCGCCCGCCTGTCCTACATCCTTATTGCATTCACCGTCGTCGAGCTTTTGGTCGACGTGATGCTCCAAGGTATCGGGCTCTTCTTGCTTCGTCCCGCTATTCAGCTCGGTATCCTCATCGCGCTTTCAGCCACCGTCGATCCTACGCTTCGCCAGGAGCGCGAACTGCAGCGCCGCCTGCAGGAGATGCTCGACCGCGACGCCGCCGCCGAGGGCATGCTCGGCCGCGATGAAACCGGCGAGGGCTACATCAAGCTCAACTACTTCAACCTGTTCTGGGTATTCCTCGTCTGCTGCGTGTTAGGTCTCATTCTCGAGGAAGTCTGGCATATGGTCGTCGTCGATCCCGGCGTCTATCAGGACCGTGCCGGTATGCTATTTGGCCCCTTTAGCCCCATCTACGGATTTGGCGCGGTGCTCATGACCATGGCGCTCAACCGCTTCTATAAAAAGAATCCTCTGATCATTTTCCTGGTAAGTGCCCTGATCGGCGGCGCTTTCGAGGTGTTTGTAGGCTGGTTTATGCAGACCTCATTTGGCGTGGTGTCGTGGAGCTATTCACACATTAGGCTATTCGGCATGCCCGATCCCATCGCGGTATTGACCGGGGGACGCACATGCACGCCGTTTGCCTGCATGTGGGGCCTGGGTGGCCTCATCTGGATCAAGCTGCTGCTGCCGAGGTTGCTCAAGCTCATCAACATGATTCCGTGGAAGAGTCGCTACTCGGCTACCGTCATCTTTACCGTCATTATGCTGGTCGACGGCGTCATGACGCTACAGTCGCTCGACTACTGGTACCAGCGCGTCAACGGCACGGAGCCGGATATTCCCGTCGCGCAGTTCTACGGCAAGTATTTCGATAACGATTACATGGAGAACCGCTTCCAGAGCATGACCATGAGCCCCAAGGATGCGACGCGCGTGTAGCGCCACGCAATGCCGAGATTTTTCAACGCACAGAAAAGCCCGCTGGCAGACTGATTGAACTGCCAGCGGGCTTTTTGTTGGCGAGTGCTGCTGCCGGCCTTACGCCTCGCGCTCGACCTCGCTCACACACTCATTTTTGATGGCACCGACGAGCGCCTGCAGCGCATCGACGACATGCGGGCGGATGTCTCCGCCAATGAGTACGAGCATGATGTCGTCGCCCACGGTAAGCTCGCCACTCGCCAGCCACACGCGCACATAGCCGATACCCGGCATCGCGCGCGTTGCCTCGATAGCGGCCTGCACCTTTTCGGCATCGAAGCCAAACACCATGCCGCCCACCTTATGTCCAGGCGCCACACCATTTGTCTCGATCCCACGCACCTCGGACTTAGGCGTCGCACGCACCACGCCGTTGTGTGTCAGGTACATCCCACAATCAGCCGCCGAAGCATCGGCCTTGGCTTCGCGCAGCCAAGCATCAACCGAAGGCATCGATTTGCCGTTCTCAAGCATCATTTCTCCTTTTGATTTCCAGGGTAATCTTTTGGGACGGGGCTCCCGGACACTTTATTCCTCGACCGGCGTGAGCACCATGACTGCGCGCGTATTGCTAAATGACAGCGAACGGCAAGTCACAAGCGTTACGACCTTGGTTGCCGAAGCGGCACGATCGGTGGCATCGCTCGCCACGGCCGAGGCGCCGTCGAGCATCTCGGACAGGTAATTCTTCAGTCCGTCATCGCCCTCAAAGTTGGGCGTGCGCGCCTTGGCATATGTGTCCTCGACCACCTTGGTCGCCAGCGGGCGCAACTTATACGTCGCATTGCGCGTGATGTAGTACACGTATTCCATGCTGTCGAACGTCGCCTGATCGGTCGTATCCGAAATCACGTTGAACATCGAACCGTCGTTCATGTGGTGGCCGTAGATCGTGGTCTGCTGATCAACCATGCCGGGCGCGGTGTCGTCGCTATCCAAGAAGATGGCTCCCGAGGCATTAGCGGTGCCGTCGAATAGCGTGTTGAGGTACTTGGAGTTGTTGTTGGTCTGCACCACGGGGTAGTTGATGTTGGTGCCGGGCGCGTAAATCCAACCCACAACCTCGGGATTTGTCTGGGCAAGCGCATTGAAATCGATAATCGGCACGCCGCTGGCGTCCTTGTCGCTCACATATTGCTTTTCGATTTTTTGATACGACTCGCTCGCCTGCTTGTAGCCAATCTGCGCGTTGATAAAGATAGCGGCCGCAGCAACGATCAGGCCAATGCCGAGGATGATGAGCAGAATGGGAATGACGGAGCGGCGCTTTTTGCGCGGCGGCTCGGTATAGCTTGATGGCGCGGCATGCGCCGAAGAGCGAGGTGACTTCTTGGCCGTACTGTATGACGAAGGACGATATGCAGCCGGCGTATCCTGACGGCGATGCTTCGCCGGCGTCACGGGGCGCGGCGCGCGCGGCTGCTGAGGAGAGGATGTCCGACCCTGCTGCGGTGCGCGGGCTGCTCCCGACTTGGCTGGATCGGGAATCCGAGAAGCCGAAAAACGCTTTCCCTGATAGTCGGACATGGCTCTCCTTATGCTGCAAATGGACTGGCAGAGCGCTTAGGCGTCAGCCATCTCTTGCTTCATCTTCTCGATAACCTTGCGGTACTCGACATCGCATGCGCCCAGAATCTGCGTGGCGTAAATGGCAGCGTTCTTGGCACCGTTGATGGCCACACAGGCAACGGGCACGCCCGAAGGCATCTGAACCATCGACAGCAGCGAGTCCATACCACCCAGATCGCTCGTCTTCATAGGCACGCCAATAACCGGCAGCGGAGTAAACGCAGCCACGACACCGCCCAGGTGAGCAGCCTTGCCGGCAGCAGCGATAATCACCTTGATACCGCGGTCGGCAGCAGTCGAGGCCCACTCATGGACCTTCGCCGGCGTGCGGTGCGCGCTTGCAATCACGAGCTCATAGGGCACGCCCAGCGCCTCGAGCTCGGCGGTGCAACCTTCCATAACGCCCAGATCGGACTTGGAGCCCATGATGATCCCGACAACCGGCTTCTGATCTGCCATAAACAAAGACCTCCTGTTGAGAGCGGTGACGCAGCGAATCCGCGACCCTTAACTACTGAGAGTAGTATAGCTGCTCCCGTCCCTGCGGTCCCCGGGTGCCCCGCGGCGGGCTGGGTTTTTATCTTCACTCCCCTTGCTTCGCAAAGTCGCTCAGATAATAAACCCAGCCCGCCGCGGGGGACCCGGGGACCTACCGGGGATTGCCATGACATACGTTGGCTGAATTTGGTTGGGAAGAAAGATTAATAGGGTGAGGTTAGAGATTCTCTTAAGGACAATCTTTCGTTGAGAGCCGTCCAGGCGCTTAATATCCTTGAGAACATCCGGGTAGAAAGCGACTTCGTGCCTACTCATTCAAACTCGACCTCATCCATCTGATCGAGTTCGTCCTGGCTCACGCCCAGCTCTTCCATAACATCAGACAGGGAGACAAGCATGTCGTCGCTCGTCTCAGCTGCCCTCTTAAGAGCCAGCGTTAACAAGGCGAGGTCTTCTTCCGCCTGCTTCGCCTCCCTGTATTCATCGGGAGTAACAATTACAAACGCTGGCTTGTTGTGTTTGAGGACCACAACAGGATTGTCGTCCCCAACCTTCGAAAAGGCAGCCGAGCCCTTGCCGTGGCTGAAATCGCTAATTGGAACAAGATTGTCGAGCATCTGCAATGCAGGCATAGATACCTCCTAAAAATGAATTCTTTTTGTCATTCATTTTTGCTGCATTGTGCCGCGCAACCGAAAGAACCTTCTAGGATGCGAATCCAATCCGATATTGACCGAAAAAATGGGACAAACAACTCTGAGTTGTTTGTCCCATTTCCCGGGTTGCGTTACGCCTTGTTGCGACGGCGGAAGAACGCTCCGATCGCCGCGAAGATGGCGCCGATACCGCCGACAGCCGCGACGGTCGTCACCGTCTGATCGCCGGTGTTGGGGATCTCGGATCCGCCCTTCTTACCGCCCTGGGCCTTATTGCCCGTCTGTCCGCCGGCGTTCGAACCGCCGCCAGACGTCTGACCACCGTTACCGGAGCCCTGGCTGCCGGAACCTCCGGTGTTGCCCGAGCCACCCTGGTTACCCGAACCGCCCTGATTGCCGGAATCGGCATCCTTGAGACCTTCGATTGCCAGCTTGAGCTGGTCATAGGCCGCCTGAAGCTGGGTGTCAGAAGCATTCTCATCACCCAAGACGTCCTCGGCGTAGGTAATGGCATCCGTCAGGGCCTTGACAGACTCGTCCGTCTTGCCCCTGGTGTCAGTCTCCTTCGCCTGCTTGACCAAGGCCTTGAGCTGCTTCTTGGTCGGGTTCTCGACCGGGGTCACCGGAGTCTTCTCAAGCGCGTCGCGAGCACTCTCGAGTGCCTTGAGTGCCTGGTCGACCTCGTCCTGCGTGGCGTTCTCGTCGTTCAGGATGGCGCGGGCGCTCGCCAAGGCGTTCTGGAACGCGGTCCAGGAAGCCTCGGTGTAGTCGCTGGCCTTAAGGTCGCCGGCTGCAACCTCGGCATCAACCTTTTCAATCGCGGCAGTGAGGTCGTCCTTCGCCACCGGATTGGGAACGGCCGTACCGTAGAACTTGAGCTCCGCCATGCTGCAGTAGGCGTCAACGCTGCCACCGCCGGCGTGGAGCACCTTGACGGTCACGTAGCGACCGCGCGCGGCACCAAAGCTCATCTGCTTCCAGTCGCCACGGTCGGTGAGCACGCGGCCGTCGTTGTCGAAGGTAAACGTACCCATCGACGTGGCGGTGCCCATCTCATAACCGTCGGCGGTGTCGGAAACCAGCACCTCGGCCTCAAAGATATCGCCGTTCGTGCCGCCGTCCTGGCGCGGCAGGAACGTGACGTCGGTGAGATCGTAGTCGCGGCCCAGGTCGACGGTCAGGTACTGGGGCATACCGGCCTTATAGGCCCAGTCGCTGTGCCAGAGCGTCTGCTCATCGCCGTCAAGAGCGTTGACGGCGTTGCTGCCCTCATAGTCGGCCTCGCTCGAGAAGCCGGTCACCTTGACGTTCTCGCGGTTCTCGGGCGTGTTGATGAGGCTCTTCTCATCGACGGGGCGCATCTTGAGGCCGTCGATTGCCTTCTCGATCTTGGCCGTGGCGTCTGCGACATCCTTCTTGCTATAGCTGCCCTGGCCGCCATCGAGGAGCTTCTGAGCCGCCTCGACCGCAGCGGTGAGGGCTGCATAGGAATCCTTGGTGTAGACGGACTCGCTGTAGCCCGCGGCCTTGGAAAGCGCTGCCATGAGCGCAGAGGTGTCGACACCAGCCTTGACCTCGACCTCATAGGATGCGGTCTTGGAGGGATCGAGCACCGACGCCACCGTGATCGTTGCCTTGCCGGCCTTGTTGGCGCGCAGGTAGTAGCTCACGCTATCGCCGGCCTGGACAGCGGAGACGCTCACCACAGAAGGATCGGAGCTCTCGACCGTCACAAAGGGGTAGCCGGCGCTCTCGGGCGTGGCCTTGGCGTCGACGAGCGTCACATCGCCCTCGAAGAACTCGGTCTGGTTCTTGCCCAGTTCGACACCCTCGATGGCCTCGACACCCTGTGTGTAGTTGAAGTTGATCTCGCGCAGCGTGAGCATCTGGTCACCCGATGCCTCAAGCGGCGTGATCTCGACCTTGGTCGCCTTCTTGCCCTTGTTCTCGGCAGAGAGGTCAAAGGCGTAGCGAGCCTGATAGGAATCAAAGCTTCCGCCCGAGAACTCCTGGGTCGAGCCGTCCTCGAACGTCACGACGGACTTAATCTTCTGCACGGTGCCGTTGCCACCGTTGCGGTTAACGACCTCGACGCTATCGAGTTTCGACGGCGTCTTGAAGGCGAACGTCATCGTGGCGGGCAGCTTGACGTAGGTCGGCATCTTGCCGTCGATCCAGTTGGGCTCATAGTTCCACAGGAACTCGAAGTCGTTGCCGCCCTCATTGTTGTCGAACAGTCCGTCATAGCTCTTCTGCTGGATGAGCTTCTCGACGTTGGTGCCGTCGTCGGTGGGGAGCTCGTCGTTGGTCATCGTGATGTCAAAGGCGTCGCGGCCGTACTCGGACTTGGTGGGCTGCGGGACACCGGGCATCGTCACGGTGCCATCACTCACGAACTCGAGCGCGTCGCACGCCGGGCCGACGAGCCAAGACGTCGAGGGCAGCTCGACCTTGCCGGCCGTCTTAGCCTTGAGTTTGAAGCTCGCGACCACACCAGTACTGTTGAAGAGCTTGGCGTCGCCGCGGTTGGCGAAGGCCAGGTTGATGGTCTGGTGGCCATCCGTGAACTGCACTTTCTCGCGCGAGAGGTTCTCCATGCCCGCCGTCGACGCATCCTGCGCGATGCTCTCGGAGACATACTCGAACTGGTCGCTGTTGAAGTTGACGAGCGCACCGAGCGCGTTGATGTTCTCGGCGTCGGTGGCGTAGACGTCGACCGTGATCTCGTCGCCGGCCTCGACCTCCATCTTGCTCGGGATCACCGCGAGGGTGCCAGCAGCCTTGCCCTTTTGCTTGGTGCCGCCGTCGAGCGCCGCCATGGTGAAGGAGTAGTCGTACACGTCGTAGACGCCGTTGCCGTTGAGGTCGGCGAAGTGGGCGCGGATCTGGGAGTCGAACGTCGAGGTGTCGGGCTCGCGGTTCTCAAGACCCAGGTAATTCTTCATGTTGGAGTAGTCGCCGTCGGAGACCGTGGCCTTGTTGAGGTTGGAGCCCACAGCGAAGCCGTCCGTGCCGTCGGTCTTGTAGATGGCGATCTCGGAGGCGGAGAAGAAGTTGCCCACAGACGCGAGCGGCGTCATACGCACGTAGCGCGCGGCCACCGTGCCGTCGAACGCCACCGTCTTGCAAGCGGCGGAGCGCTCCCAGTCGACCTCCTGCGTCGTCCAATGCACGCCGTCGAGGCTCGTCTCGATGCGCATCTTGGTCACAGTGCCGTTACCGGCATCATCGCGCGGATAGTACTCGAGCTTGTCGAGCTTGTAAGCGCGACCGTAGTCAACGGTAAGCGCCTTGCCCAGATCGTTGCCACCGGAGTGGAAGCCGCCGTCGCCCGACTGGAACTCATGGTCGAAGGCGAGTTCGGCCTTATGGCTACCGTAGAGCGAGCCCTCCCAAGTGATTTCCTCGGCCTCAGGCACGTTCCGCCACGGGTCGAGCGCAGAGTTCGCCTCAAGCACGTCGCTCCATGCGGAGTAGCCATCGGCGTTGCGCGAACGAATCTGGTAGGTATGCTTGCTGTTGTAGGCAAGATCGGTATGCGTGAATTCTGCCGCATCGCCCACGGCGAACACAGTGCCGTCTACCTTAAGGTCGTAGGAGGTAGCACCATCGACCTTCCCCCAGGTGAGCTTAATGCTCGTGGGGGTCGTGGCGTCCTCGGGGGCAGCAAGGTTCGCGGGTGCGGAGAGGTTCTCGTTGAAGCGGTCGGCCGCGAGCGTGGCATCGGCGTTCACGAAATCGCCCAGTTCGAGCGTCTGCGCTGCCGTGGCGACATCGGTCTTCGCGAACTTGACGTAGACCTTGGGATTCGTGGTGATCTTGGTTTTGTTGAAGCTCTCGCCCTGCTCGGCCTCGGTGCTGCCTGCGTCGCTACCGTAGTGGTTGAGGTTGGGGGACTCGCTGTAGAAGTAGACCGCCTGGCCGGCCTCGGGGGTCGCGGCGTCAAAGGCCTCCTGCGAAACGACCTCAACCACGTTGAGCGCGGATCCGCCGTTCTTGGCGGAGACGCTCGTGGGCTTGGCGGAGACGTTGGCCACAAAGGTCGTGGTGCGGTTGGAGTCGTAGCCGCTGTAGCCGCCCTGCGATGCCTCGGCGGTAAAGGTCGCCGTGCCGCCCACCACGCTCGACTTATAGACGGTGCTCACATGCTCACCGTAGGAAATATTGTCGATTGTGCCGTAGGAATCGTCCTCGGTCGTGTTGTTCTCGATGGAGGAGCCGTCATCCTCGTACTGCGTAAAGCTGCCCTCACCCTCGGTGGCGAAGAACTCGACGATACGCTGGCTGCGATTGGTGCCCTTGGTGTTGGTCTCGGTCACGGCCTCGGGGTTGTTGTTCTCGGCGTACATCGGCACGATGGCGTTGGCCTTAATAAAGAGTGGCAGCTTCCAAAGCGGAGCCTCGTAGTTGTTGAGGACCTGACCGCCGCGGTACTGCTTGCCCGAGAAGTAGTCAATCCAGATGGTGGGATTCTCGTCGGTACCGTAGTTGGGCAGGTAGATACCGTTGCGGACATCGTTGCCGTTCTCATCTGCCTGGGTATCCTGATACACCGGTGCCACCAGGAAGTTCTCACCGAACATGTACTGGTACTGCGTCGAGGTGCTTGCGGCGTACTCGGAGTTGTCGGAAAGCAGCATGGCGCGGATCATGGGAAGGCCGGTATCGCCGTTGCCCGTGTCGATGTTGGCCGCCGAGGCCGCGCTCGTGTAGATATAGGGCATGAGTTGTGCTTTGAGCTTGAGATAGAAGCGCGAGATGCCCGTGTATGGATCGCCGTGCGTCATGGGCGACTTGCGGTAGGAGCCCCACCCGTCCATGTCGAGCATCGTGGGCGTGAAAGTCTTCCACTGGTAGTCACGGGTGGAGATGACGGGACTGCCGCCAAAGATGCCGTCCATGTCGGACCCGATGTTGGGGTTGCCCGAGAGGCTCTGGCCGATATACGTGGGGATATGGAAGCGGATGTACTCCCAGTTTCCGCCATACTGGTCGCCCGTCCAGATGCCGCCGAAGCGTTGCGTGCCGGCCCATCCGTCGAGCGTGATGATGTTGGGGCGCTTGTTGGCGCCGGTCGTCACGGTGTCATATGCCGTCTTGATGCCGTTGAGGCCAAAGGAGTAGCCGGAACCCACCCAAGCGACGTCGGTCTTGAGGGTGGTGATGCCGCCGACCTTGACCTCGGATTCAAAGTCGCGCAGCAGGTGCCAAGGGGTCTCGGGGTTGCTATCGGGCTCGAGGTTGGACTGAGTCCAGAGACCCGTGCTCACACCCTTGGAGTTGGCGTACTCGGTGAACTTCTTGAGATTATCCACATTGGCGCGCACGGCGTTGAGGCGCTCGGCCGAGCTTGTGCCGTCCTCGTTGACGCCGCCCGTCTTGTAGTAGCCGTTTTGGCCGTAGCCCGCGCCGTAGCCGTCGTTAGGCAGGAACCAGCCGAGCGGCATGTCGTTGTTCGCATAGTCATCGATGACCTGCCGGGCGGAGAACTGGCGGTCGAAGTCGGTCGCCTTCATGTTCTCGGTGTCGACCGTGGGACCCTCGCCGTTCAGCGTCTCTGACGCGAGCGTGCCGTCAAGCTTGTAGCCGGTGGCCATGCCGGACTCGTACTTGACGTCGCCCTTCTCGCTCGATGATATGCTGCCCTTGGTCTCCCAGGCCTTCTGGCCTGCCGTGGTGGACCAGCCGTCGCGGTTGTAGGCGTTGAGATGACCCAGATAAAAACCGTACTCGGGCAGGAGAACGGGATTGCCGGTCACCTTGTAGTAGTCCTGGAGCATCTCGGTCGCCACGTTCGAGGCGCCCCCATCCGTCGCCACAAAGTAGTAAGCGTCGAACTCGTTCTCGCTGTGCGAGGTCTTGACCGTCGAGGCGTCCGACGAGCCGAAGTCATAGGAACCCTCGGCAAACGTGTTGCGAAGCACACCGTAACCGTCGCTCGTCCAATAGAACGGGTTGGGCGAGGCCACGCCGCCGTCGGTCCAGTTGTTGGTGTTCGAGATGGCGATGGTCTGGTTGGTGTGCAGGAAACGCCCGTTTTGGGTGCCGCCGCCAAAGAAGTTCTCGGACTTATCCTTGGCGAGCGTCTGGACGGTGCCCTTCTTATCGAGGTCGAGCGACTGGGACTCGGAGACCACGACGCGGTCACCGCTCTTGATGCTCATCTTGCCCGTCGCCTTGTCGAGGATCACAGTCGCCTTGCCGCCGGTGATTTCGATCGCATCGCCCTTGTCGGACACCGTCGCGCTCGGCTTGCTGTAGGTATCGGACGTATCGGGCTGTGCCTGAATCTTGGCTGTGTGCGATTTGCTTCGCGGCGTGGCGTATTCGGAAAACTCGCCCTTGGGGTCGACGTTGTAACGGAAGATACCGTCCTCGAGGAACGTGATGCGTCCCTTGATGCCGTCGGCGAAGTTGATATCGACGACGTTCGAGGCTGTCTGCGACACGGCTGCCGATTCAACGCCCTTGAGCGGCGTGGCGATTGCCTGTTGGGGCGCGGCGAAGGCGAGCGTCGCTGCCGTGGCGACGAGAACCGCGCTGCCCTTCACCCACCTTTTTGTAAAAATCGAATTCTTGCGCACCTGGACTCCTTCCCCCCGACAAGCGAGAGTGTCATGGATGCTCGCGAAGCAGCAAGCCGCTCGCATCCAACGGGTGGGATGTTCGGTACATTCCGTGCAATGGGCCCACCCGTTACTTGGGCAACTGGTAGTAACCAGATAACCGCCCATACGGTGCTGGTAGCATAAGCGCGTAGAAGTATGCCCTCCCCCTCAATTCGCCAGGCGGTGATAAATCAACCGTCAAAGGTCAAGTGGGCTTAAATAGCAATACCAATAGCTTCTTAAATCCAGTACCAGATAGACAAAACTACACTGTTTATCAGGTATTATTTTGACCATACCAGTTGTTAGGTATGAACTTAAATCGTCATGAGAATGTTATTTTTAACCCCCCGATTTATATAGCAGTTAAACTCAATGATCGAACCGTTACAGATTTAGGCGTCTAAGCTCATAACATCTGACGGCGGATTTGGACACTGGTTGTTACATGTTTAGATGTCTAAAAATGAAACGAGGGGTTCGTCTAAATCTGTAACAGTTAGGCCAAAAATCGGGCTCCAGATGTTACATACGTAGACGTCTAATCCTGCAACATCCCGCTCGGCCCATACGCTCGGCCCATAAAAAATGGGACAAACAACTCTGAGTTGTTTGTCCCACACATTCTCTTTTTTAGCCCTAGTCATCGCGCAAAGTCCCTTCGGCAGCGCACGATGCAGCCAAGTCAGCACAGGCCGGGGCGGGAGGCGGACCTTTCTCTCGGAAAACTTCTCGAAGCCCAGTTTCCGAGAGAAAGCGCCCGATCACGCCCCGGGCGACGGGATGAGTCTTACACCGTGTACTGCGGCAGGTCCTGCAGGGCAATGACGTCCATACCCATGTCGTTGGCGCTGCCGTGGCCCTGCTGGTCCTCGCGCACCGCCTCGATGGCGCTCACGTAGGTGTTGGCCGCAGACATCGCAGTCACGCAGGTCACGCCGCGGCGCACGGCCTCGGTGCGCAGCAGGTAGCCGTCACCACGCGAGCCCGGACCGTACGGCGTGTTGATGATCACCGCGATCTTGCCGTCGGCGATCAAATCGCCGATGTTGGGACGCTCGCCGTCGTGCGGGCCGCCGATCTTCTCCACGACCTCGCAGGTCACGTTGCCGCCGCGCAGCACGCGCGCCGTGCCCTCGGTGGAGCAGATATCAAAGCCCAAGTAGCGCAGGATGCGGGCGACCGAAAGGATATGGCGCTTGTCGCGGTCGCACACGCTAATGAACACCTTGCCGGCGCTCGGGTCGGGCAGCTTGTAGTCAATCGCCAGCTGCGTCTTGGCGTATGCCTCGGGATAGCTCTTGGCGATACCCATGACCTCGCCCGTCGACTTCATCTCGGGCCCCAGGATAACGTCGGCACCCGGGAAACGGCCCCAGGGCATGACGGCCTCCTTCATGCAGAACCAATCGAGCCGGCGCTCGTCGCTCGGCAGGCCCAGGCTCGCGATGGAATCGCCCGCCATGATACGCGCGGCGCACTTGGCCAGCGGCACGCCGGTGGCCTTGGAGATAAACGGCACGGTACGGCTGGCACGCGGGTTGGCCTCGATCACGTAGACGGTCTCGCCCTTGATGGCATACTGCACGTTGACCAGGCCTCGGACTCCCAGCGCCATCGCGATACAGCGCGTGGTCTCGCGAAGCTTCGCCTGCAGGCTCTCGCTAAAGCTGAACGGCGGGATGCAGGTCGCAGAGTCGCCGGAGTGGATGCCGGCCTCCTCGATGTGCTCCAGAATACCGCCGATGTAGACCTCTTCGCCATCGCACAGGGCATCGACATCGGACTCGATCGCACCCTCCAGGAAGCGGTCCAGATACACCGGGTAGTCGGGGCTGATGCGCGCAGCCTCGGCCATATAATCGCGCAGATGCTCGGCATCGTAAGCGATCATCATGCCGCGGCCGCCCAGCACGTAGCTCGGACGCACCAGCAGCGGGTAGCCGATGTGCGCGGCCACAGCCTCGGCCTCCTCAAACGAGGTGGCCTGGCCCGCCGGCGGGTACATGATGCCCAGCTTGTCGAGCAGGGCGGCAAAGCGCTCGCGGTCCTCGGCAAAGTCGATGGCGTCGGGCTTGGTGCCCATAATGTTCACGCCGCTCTCTTCGAGCATGCGCGCCAGTTTAAGCGGGGTCTGGCCGCCGAGCGTCACCACGACGCCGTCGGGTCGCTCAACATCGATGACATCCATGACGTCCTCGTAGGTGAGCGGCTCAAAGTACAGGCGGTCCGAGGTGTCGTAGTCGGTCGAGACGGTCTCGGGGTTGCAATTTACCATGATGGTCTCGAAGCCGCGGGCCGCCAGCGCGTAGCTCGCGTGCACGCAGCAGTAATCGAACTCGATACCCTGGCCAATGCGGTTTGGTCCGGCACCCAGGATCATTGCCTTGGGCTTGTCCGCCGGCGTGGTCTCGTCGGGAGCCACGCACTTCTTGGCATCCGGGCTCGTGCGGTAGATGTTCTCGTAGGTCTTGTAGTGGTACTCCGTGGCGCTCGAGAACTCGGCCGCGCAGGTATCGACCGTCTTCATGCTGGGAACCACGCCCAGACCCTTGCGGTAGGCGCGCACAAAGCGCTCGTCCGAGCCGGTCAGCGCGGCGATCTCGGCATCGCTCGTGCCGTACTGCTTGAGCAGACGCATCGCGTCGGCGTCAATGTCCTCCACACGCAGGCCGCGGATGCTCTCCTGAACCTGCACCATGTCGTTGATGCGGTTGAGATACCACGGGTCGATGCCGCAGATAGCGTGGATACGCGCGATACCCCAGCAGCGGCGCAGGGCCTCGACCACAAAGAAGATGCGATGTTCGGTCGGGGTGACCACGGCCTGAGCGAGTTCGTCGTCGCTCAGCTTGTCGGCACCCTCCTTGCCACCGGCGCAAATGCCCTGGTGACCGTCCTCCAGTGAACGCATGGCCTTGCCAAAGGCCTCCTCAAAGGTGCGACCGATCGCCATGATCTCGCCCACGGCCTTCATGCGCGTGGTGAGCGTGGGGTCGGTGCCCTTGAACTTCTCGAAGGCAAAGCGCGGCACCTTGACCACGCAGTAGTCGATCGTGGGCTCAAAGCAGGCGGGCGTGGCCTTGGTGATGTCGTTGACGATCTCGTCGAGCGTGTAGCCAACGGCAAGGCGCGCGGCGGCCTTGGCGATGGGGAAACCCGTGGCCTTGGAGGCCAGCGCGGACGAACGGCTCACGCGCGGGTTCATCTCGATGACGATCAGGCGACCGGTGTTGGGGTTCACGGCGAACTGCACGTTGGAGCCGCCGGTCTCGACGCCGATCTTCTCCAGAATGGCGAGCGAGGCGACGCGCATGCGCTGATACTCAAGGTCGGAAAGCGTCTGCGCCGGCGCCACGGTGATGGAGTCGCCGGTGTGCACGCCCATGGGGTCGAGATTCTCGATGGAGCACACGATGATGCCGTTGCCGGCGTGGTCACGCATGACCTCCATCTCGTACTCTTTCCAGCCCTCGATGGACTCCTCGACCAGTACCTCGTGGGCGGGCGAGAGCTCCAGGCCCTGGCTCACGATAGAGACGAGCTCCTCGTGGGTGTGAGCGATGCCGCCGCCGGCGCCGCCGAGGGTAAAGCTCGGACGCAGCACGCAGGGATAGCCCACGCGCTCGGCGATGGCCTCGGCGTCCTCCACACTGTAGGCATAACCCGAGCGCGCGACCTCCAGGCCGATCTCGGCCATGGCCTCGTTAAAGAGCTTACGGTCCTCACCGCGCTCGATAGCGGCCAGGTCGCAGCCGATCATCTCGACGCCGTACTTGTCCAGCGTGCCGTCTTTCGCCAGCTCAACGGCGGCGTTCAGACCGGTCTGGCCGCCCAGCGTGGGCAGCAGCGCGTCCGGGTGCTCTTTCTTGATCACACGCTCGATAAATTCGGCGGTGATAGGCTCGACATAGGTGCGGTCGGCAAGACCCGGGTCAGTCATGATGGTCGCCGGGTTGGAGTTGACCAGGATGACCTCAAAGCCATCCTCCTTGAGCACTTTGCAGGCCTGGGCGCCGGAGTAGTCGAACTCGCAGGCCTGGCCAATAACGATGGGGCCCGAACCAATGACGAGGATACGCTTGATGTCAGTACGTTTCGGCATGTTAGTTCTCCTCGGTCTCGGTCGCTGCGGTCTCAGAAAAGTTCCAGCCGGCAAGGCGGTCCTTCGCAGTGTCGATGTCCAGATAGTTCTCCTCGCCGTCCATGAGTCGCGTAAAGGCGGTAAAGAGATAGTGGGCATCGGTGGGGCCGGGCGAGGCCTCGGGATGATACTGGACCGAGAAGCACGGGGCGTCGAGCAGCTGGATGCCCTCGGCGGTGCCGTCGTTGAGGTTCACATGTGTCAGGCGAATGCGGCCGAAGCGCTCGTTCATCACGACCGGCGCGATGCCGCGACGCACCCAGGCGCGCAGATCGCCATCGGCCACATGCTCGGTCTCGCCGCCGGAGAGTTCGGGGATTAGCTTGCCCAAGCTGGGGAACAGCAGGCCAAAGCCATGGTTTTGCGCGGTAATCTCCACGCGACGGCTCACCAGGTTCATAACCGGCTGGTTACCGCCGCGGTGACCGAACTTAAGCTTTTCCATCTGGGCGCCGCAGGCCAGGCTGATCATCTGATGACCTAGGCAAATGCCAAAGACCGGCACCTTACCAATCAGCTGCTGCACCTGCTCGTAGGTCTCCACCACGGCGTCGGGGTCGCCGGGCCCGTTGGACAAAAAAACGCCGTCGGGATTCATATCGAGGACCTGACTCGCGGGCGTATCCCACGGCACGACGGTGAGATCGCAGCCGGCGCGGACCAAGCCCTCCAGAATGCCGCGCTTCACGCCGCAGTCGTAAGCGACCACCTTGTGACAGGCAGGAGCGGCGGCAGCGAGCGCAAAGTCATGCGTAGCGGGCAGGTCGGCAGCTGCAAACTCGTGAGGCACGGGGCAGCTCACGGTCTTGACCAGGTTCTCACCCACCAGCGTCGGCGCTGCGGCCAGACGCTCGGCAAGCTCGTCGGCGTCAAAGACCTCGGTCGAGATAATGCCCATCTTGGAGCCGTTGTCGCGCAGATGGCGCACCAGGGCGCGGGTATCGATACCCTCGATGGCAACGATACCGTGGTCACGCAGGTACTCCGGCACGCTGACGGCCGAGCGCCAGTTGGAAGGCGTGGCGCACATGTCGCGCACAATCATGCCGCGCATGGCCGGAGCGCTCGCGGGGCGAGCGGCGTCACCGGGGAAGGCCGACTGGACGTCGGTCCCGTCGATGCCGTAGTTGCCGATCTGCGGATAGGTCATGGTTACGATTTGGCCGGCATAGCTCGGGTCGGTCATGACCTCAAAATAGCCCTCGAGCGAGGTATTGAAGCAGACTTCGCCGGTCGCGGTGCCCTCGGCGCCGCATGCGCGTCCATAAAAAATGGTCCCATCCTCAAGGTACAGGATACAGGGACCGCTGGTGCCCTTGCTGGTTTTTGCCAGCATACGCTGGCACAGCTCGCTGGGCGCGATGGTGCGGGCGGCAGCGCCCGCAATATGGTTGTTCGCCATAGTTCTCCTTCCCGGTCTCACAGGACCGGCTTAAAGGTGTGTAGTTAGGCCTCGCGGTATTCTAACCGCAAGCATCGCCCATGGCATTAATTACATAGAATTGTTTACAAAATGATAATTATGACTTCCTGTGCATAATGATTTTTTAATCCCCGTCCCAGAAAAATCATCCCGCGTGGGCTTGCGACTCACGCGGGATGACATCGTTCTATGTGGCTGCGGACTACTTTTGCTTGTCCTGCTCCAGCAGCTCGGACGGCGTGCGATCGGGCTTTCCGCCGCGGAAGATCTCTCGACCGTGCAGACGATGCTCAAGATCGCGCTCGGCCTGCTCCTCCGTGATCTTGGTCTGGCTCACCACCGGGTCCTCGATAAGCGACGAAACCGAGTTGACCTGTTTTTGAATGCGCTCGCCAATGGTGTCGTCCATGCTTACGATGCGCATCTTCCAGTCGATACTCGTGGCGTTGGACGAGCTCTTGGTCCAAACGAACGTCAGGATGGCGCTTTGGTGCCCCTGAGCAGGAAACATGCCAAAGAAGGAATCATGCTGGATCCTGCTGTCCTCGTCGATATAGGCGTGAACGTTATACACCACGCGGTCGATCTTGTCGTTGAGCAGGGCGTTGGTTGCGAGCGCCGCCGCCTGAATCTGACCGTTGGACAGCAGCTCGAGTTCATTGGCAGAAGACGTGTCCAGCACTGTCACCTCAACCGTGCCCGTGCGCTCATCGGCCTCGTCGACGGTAAAATCGAGCGGGAACTGCGTAAAGCCATTGCCCCATTCAAGTCCACCCTTGAGCGCGGTCGAGACGGTATCTACCGAAACGCTCTCGGAGAGGTTCGCGGTATTCAGGCGTCGCATCACGCCGTAGCCAATCTGCATGCCCACAATCAGCACCAAGATGCCGATAACCACGGCCATGGCAGTCTTCGTAATGGTATGGCTCACCTGCGAACCCGAAGGGTCGTCCTCGGACAGCGGGTCGATATGTTTTGCCTGGCTCGCGCGGTCCTCGCTGCGCAGCCGCGCCAGCGTCGCCTTGTCACCGCGCTTGACGGCAGCCTCTTTCTCGCGCATGCGCTCGGTACGCTTTTTGGCGAGCGTAGGATCCAAGACGCCGGATGCATCGATTTCGGAGAATAACTCCGTCACTTCTTCCGGAGTCAAAGGGTTCTTATCAGCCATGATCTTCCTGTCATATCAATCAGTCGAGCTCGTGCGCATGCGCACCTTCGAACTGCATTCGATAGTAACGGGCATAGGTGCCGCCACGGGCGAGAAGCTCTTCGTGCGTGCCACGTTCCACAACGCGACCATGCTCAACGGTCGCAATCTCGTCAGCATGCTTAATAGTCGAGAGACGGTGGGCGATGATGATCGTGGTACGGCCGCGTGCCAGCTCTTCGAGCGACTCCTGCACCGCTTCCTCGCTCTCGTTATCCAAAGCACTCGTCGCCTCATCCAAAATGAGGATCTTGGGATTCTTGAGAAAAACGCGCGCGATGGCGACGCGCTGCTTTTGACCACCCGAAAGACGGCTGCCGCGCTCGCCCACCACGGTGTCGTAGCCTTGCGGAAGCGATTCGATAAAGGTATCAATATTGGCGCGGCGGGCCGCTTCGGCGATCTCTTCTGCCGTGGCGCCCGGCTTGCCGTAGGCGATGTTCTCGCCGATCGTTCCATCAAACAGGTACACATCTTGCTGCACCAGGCCGATGGCACGGCGCAGACTATGCTGCGTCACGTCGCGCACATCCTGGCCGTCGATGCTAATGGAGCCGGCGGCAACGTCGTAAAAGCGCGGCAACAGCGAACAAGTCGTCGATTTGCCGCCGCCCGAGGGGCCAACCAAAGCGATGGTCTGACCGGGCTTGATGGACAGGTCCATGTGGTCGATAACAGGGCGTCCGTCGGCGCCGCGCTCGCCCAATTCAACATCCTCGTAGCTAAAGCACACGTCGCGGTACTCCACAGCACCAGCCGTCACCTGCAGATCCGCAGCACCCGGCTTATCCTGAATATCGGGGACAGTCGAGAGCACCTCATCCATGCGCTTAAAGCCGGCGATGGCTTTCTGATACGTCTCAGCCGAATTGACGAGCGTCTCGAGCGGCGTGCAGAACAGCGAAATGTAGAGTGCGAAGGTTGCCATATCGACCGCCTGCAGCTGACCCTGGGCAACGAGCCAACCGCCCAGCAGCACCACGATCACATAAAGCACTCCCGAGAGCAGGCCATACGTCGCGGTATAGACGCCCATGGCGTGATACATGTTCTCCTTGGACGAAAGGTAGCGATTGTTCGAGGCGCGAAACTTAGAGCGCTCGGTCTGCTCATTGGCAAAGCTCTTGACCACACGCATGCCCGCCAGCGAATCCTGCAGCTGCGCGTTGATGCCGCTAATCTTTTTGCGGTTATCGCTAAAGACCTCGCGCATGCGCATATTCTGCCAAAACATAATGACCGCGAACACCACCGTCACCACAGCCATGGCGAGTGCGAGCACCGGCGCGATGGTAAACAGAATCACAAACGAGCCGATGATCTCGATACCGCAGATAATGATCCATTCGGGCACGTGGTGCGCCGCCTCGCAGATATCGAACAGGTCATTGACCACGCGGCTCATCATGTCGCCCGAGCTGTTGCGATCAAAGTACGCAAAGCTAAACCGTTCGTACTGATCGAACAGGTCCTCGCGCATTTTGGACTCCATGCGCGCGCCCATCACATGACCCCAATAGCTCACAAAATAGCGGCAGGCGCAGCGGATGACATACATCAGCACCAGTCCCACCGCGATCATACCGAGCGCCTGCATAATGGCAGCCTGACCCTGGGTAAAGAGCCCGCCGGTCAGATTGCGCAAGATAATGGGGAACGCCAGGTCAATGGCGGCAAGCACCAGAGCACAAAGAGTATCAGCAACAAAAAGCCCCATCTGGGGCTTGTAATACGAAAGAAACCTCTTCAGCATGTGATCCTCAAAGAAATATCAGCAACGTAAGGCCCTGGGACAAAGCAATCATCAGTACTTGTCCCAGGGCTATCCCCACTCGTTAGAGCTCCGCGCCCCCAAGGCGATGCGCGATGCTATCGCAGGCCAAGGCACCCACAACGGTCTTGGCGTCTTCGATCTTGCCGTCGAGTACGGCGTCGATCAGCTCATGCAGTGGCACCAGGTCGACGTTGACAAACTCGTCATCGTCGGGGTCGGGCGCATCAAACTCGAGCTTGGTGGCCAGGTAGATGTGAATGATCTCGTCGCAAAAACCGCAGGTCGTGACAATCGACGTCAAAAAGCGAATGCGACCAGCCCTAAAGCCCGTCTCCTCATGCAACTCGCGCTTGGCGCAATCGAGCGGGTCCTCGCCCGGATCGAGCTTGCCGGCGGGAATCTCGACCGTCACGCGGTCGATGGCGGTGCGATACTGACGTACCAGCACGATCTTGCCACTCTCGGTCAGTGCCACAACGGCCGCCGCACCCGGATGGCGAACGATATCGCGGGCGCTGCGGTGACCGTTGGGCAGCTCAACCTCAAGACGGTGGACGTCGAGGATCTTGCCCTTCCAGGCGCACTCCTCCGAAAGAATCTTCTCGTGCAGCTCGGTATCGTGCGGGTCGTCGTCGCCCAGCACCAGCGCCGGCTCGTCAGCGACCTCGCCACCAGGCTCGCCCTCGGCGTGCCCATACATGCGGCTGTCCTCTTCGACGATCTGCGCGTCCACGAGCTCTTCGTTCTTCTCGTCCATCCGTCTCATTCCTCTCGGATTTTAGGCATCCCAGGCGTCGCGGCCGCGCAGCGCGCGCAGGCCGATGTCGTGACGCAGGGTCTTGCCCTCAAAATCAATCTTCTCGCAGGCCTCGTAGGCAAGGTTGCGAGCGTTCTCGAACGTGTCGCCCAGAGCGGTCACGGCAAGCACGCGGCCGCCGTTGGTCACGAGTTGGCCGTCCACCACGGCAGTGCCCGCGTGGTACACGGTCACGTTCTCCATGGCCTCGGCATCGGCGATACCGGTGATGACCTTGCCCTTCTCGTAGCTGCCGGGATAGCCCGCGCTCGTCAGGACAACGGCCACGGCCCACTCGCCGCGCCAGTCGAGCTCAATCTGATCGAGCTCGCAGTTGGCGCAGGCGAGCATGACCTCGACCAGGTCGTTCTTAAGGCGCGGCAGCACGACCTGCGTCTCAGGATCGCCAAAGCGGGCATTGAACTCCAGCACCTTGGGGCCGGCAGGGGTGAGCATAAAGCCGCCGTACAGGCAGCCGCGATAGTCGATACCCTCGGCAGCGAGCTCTGCCACGGTCTGCTCCATGACCTTCACCATGGTGGCGTGCTCCTCGTCGGTCACGATGGGCACCGGGCTGTAGACGCCCATGCCGCCCGTGTTGGGGCCCTTGTCGCCCTCGAGCGCACGCTTGTGGTCCTGCGAGGTAGCCATGGGACGAACGGTCTTGCCGTCGGTAAAGGCCAGCAGCGAGCACTCGGGGCCGGTCAGCATCTCCTCAATGACAACGGTGCTGCCGGCATCGCCAAAGGTGCCGCCAAAGCACTCACGCACAGCCTCCTCGGCCTGCGAAAGCTCGGTTGCCACGATAACGCCCTTGCCCGCGGCAAGGCCGTCGGCCTTGACGACCAGCGGAGCGCCCTGCTCGCGCACATAGGCAAGAGCCGAAGCCTCGTCGGTAAATGAGCCATAGGCTGCCGTCGGGATACCAGCGCGCTCCATGAGCTGCTTGGAGAACAGTTTGGAGCCCTCCATCTGGGCGCCCTCGGCACCCGGGCCAAAGCACGGAATGCCCGCCGCGCGGACGGCGTCGGCAACGCCCGCCACGAGCGGAGCCTCGGGGCCAATCACCACGAGTCCGCATCCATGGCTCTGGGCAAACGCCGCCACGGCCGCAGGATCGCAATCGTCGAGAACCACGTTCTCGCCGCAGCTCGCGGTGCCGCCGTTACCCGGCGCGATGTAGAGCTTGCCGGCGCGCGGTGATGCTGCGAGCTTGGCTGCCAGAGCATGCTCGCGGCCGCCGCTGCCCAACAACAGGATGTCGATGGTTTGAGTGTCCGCCTTCAAGGGTGCCTCCTCTATGGATTACCGGCCCGCTCCGCGCGGGCCCATTACAAGCAAATATACCCCTCGGCCGCCCATCTGGGCTGCAAAGGGGTATATCGCAATAACCAAATAACGCCGATTACTTCCAGAATCGGTTGATGATCTGCTCGCGACCGGCGCCGACGCCGATGAACGTCACGCGGGTGTGTGCCAGATCCTCGATAAATGCCACGTAGTCCTGAGCCTCCTGCGGCAGCTCATCAAAGCTGCGGCAGCCGGTGATGTCGCACTTCCAGCCAGGGAGCTCCTCGTAGATGGGCTTGGCATGCTCAAAACGCACCTGGTGCTCGGGCACGCTCGTGTAGCGCTCGCCGTCGACGTCATAGGCAACGCACACCTTAATGGTGTCGAAGGCCGAAAGCACGTCGAGCTTGGTCACGGCGATGTCGGTGAGGCCGTTGACGCGCGAGGCATAGTTGGCGATAGGGCCGTCAAACCAGCCGCAGCGACGACGGCGACCGGTGGTCACGCCGTACTCGTAGCCCTCCTCGGTCAGCGTGTGGCCGGCCTCGGACTCATAGGAAAGCTCGGTGGGCATGGGGCCCGAACCGACGCGGGTGTTATAGGCCTTCATGACGCCCAGCACGCGGTCGACGTTCTTCATGCCGACGCCGGAACCGGTAATGGCGCCGCCGGCGGTGCAGTTAGAAGACGTCACGTACGGATAGGTGCCGTGATCGATGTCGAGCAGCGTCGCCTGGGCGCCCTCAAACAGCAAATCCTTGCCCTCATCGATCATGTTGTTGAGCAGCAGGCTCGTCTCGGTGATGTAGGGGCGCAGGCGCTCGGCCATGGGCAGGTACTCATCGCAAATCTGATCCACGGTGTAGGTGGGCAGGTTGTAGATGAGCTCTAGCTCGGGGTTCACGCGGGCAAGAGCGGTCTCCAGCTTATCGCGGAACAGCGCCTCATCCAGCATGTCCTGCATACGCAGGCCAATACGGGCCATCTTGTCCTGGTAGCACGGACCGATGCCGCGCTTGGTGGTACCGATGTTCTTCTTGCCGAGCTTCTGCTCAAAGGCGCCATCCAGGTCGATGTGGTACGGCATGATGACATGCGCGTTGCCGCTGATCTTGAGATTCTTGGTGGTGATGCCGTCGGCCTCGAACATGTCGATCTCCTCAAGGACGACCTTGGGGTTGACGACGCAGCCGTTACCGATCACCGACACGTGGTCGGAATACATGATGCCGGAGGGCACCTGGTGCAGGCCGTACTTCTTGCCGTTGACGACGATGGTGTGGCCGGCGTTGTTGCCGCCCGAATAGCGCACGACGGCATCAAAGTCGCCGGCGACCAGGTCGCAGATCTTACCCTTGCCCTCATCGCCCCACTGGGCACCGACCAAAACGGTTGACGGCATGTTTACTCCTCACATTCATGGACTGTCCGCACACCGCAAGTGCGCAGAAGCACAAAACATTCCCAGTATACCCGTGCAACGGGCGCCTGTCCTACTCCTCGGTATGCGCCCCATCAAGCTCATAGAACTTGGTGGACGCCGGCAGGAACATCAGGTCGACGTCGCCGATCGGGCCCGAACGGTTCTTGGCCACGACGATACGCGTAACGCCCTCGTCGGGTCGGTCGTCGCGCGAGGCCTCGGCCTCGTCGGCGGATCGGTCCAAGAACATGACGATATCGGCATCTTGCTCGATGGAGCCCGATTCACGCAGGTCGGACAGCTGCGGGCGCTTGCCGGTACGGGATTCAACCTGACGCGACAGCTGCGACAACGCGATCAGCGGAATCTTGAGCTCCTTGGCCATAATCTTCAGACCACGCGACATCTCGGAGACCTCGACGGTGCGGCTCTCGGAACGACGTCCCGGCGGGGGACTCACCAGCTGCAAATAGTCCAGGATGATGATGGCCTTCTCCTTGTTATGGAGCATGCGGCGGCTCTTGGCGCGAATCTCGGTCACCGTGGTGCCGGGCGTATCGTCAATCAGAATATCGAGCTTGGACAGCGTCTGCGTGGCCTCATTGATGTTGGCCCACTGCTCGGGACTAATGCGGCCCGTACGGAAGTCGCTGATCGAGATCATGGCATAGGCGCAAATCAGACGCTGGGCAATTTCCTTGCCCGACATCTCCAGCGAGAAGAAGCCGACGGTATAGCCCGCGGCGGCGGCGTTGAGCGCCAAGTTCAGGGCGAACGACGTCTTACCAACGGCGGGGCGGGCGCCGATAATGATGAGCTGGCCCTCGCGGAAACCCATGAGCATACGGTCGAGCGACGGAAAGCCCGTGGGCACGCCTGCAGCCTGACCGCCGGCCTTGCACACTTCCTCGGCCTCGTTATAGGCCTCGACCATAAACTCGGTCAGCGTCTTGTAGCTCGACTTAACCTCACGCGCCGTGACCTTGAGCAGCTTGCTCTCGGCCAGCTCCACGACCTCTTTGGTGTCGGTGGGGGCGTTGTAGGCCAGCGCGTTGATCTCGTTGGTGGCGCCAATCAGCTCGCGCAGCATCGAGTCGCGACGAACGATGGCGGCATGGTGCTGCCAGTTAACGAGCGACAGGGTCTGACCCATCAGCTCCAAAATGTATGCCTCGCCGCCCACGGCATCGAGCTTGTTGATGCTTCGCAGGTAATCGATCAGCGAGATGGAGTCGATGGGGATGCGGCTGTTGTACATATCGACCATCGCGGTATAGATGGTCTTATGAATGGGCCGGTAGAAGTCATCGGGCTGCAGCTCGACTTGGGCCTCTTCGACCACCTCGGGCGACAGCAGCATAGCGGCCAGTACGTTGGCCTCTGCGTCTTGGTTTTGGGGGAGACCCAACTTAGAGCCACGGTCCTCGACCGTCAGCCCCGTCTCCCTATCGTCATATGCCATGAGCATCCTCATTCATATCGCTTGCGAGCATCCATAGTATCAGCCACGGTCCCAAAACGGGCCGCGCCCCGGCAATCATCACCGAACGAAACGGATGAACGGTCCCGTATATAGGACTTCGACGCAACGTTCACCATGACACTCACTCAGCGCAAAAAACAAAAGGGCGCCCTGGTCTCCCAGAGCGCCCTTCTTAGAACAAGATTGTTGCGTTGCAGCAAATGCTACTCGGCAGCAGCCTCAGTCTCGACCTCGGCGGTCTCGGCCTCGGCGACCTCAGCGGTCTCCTCAGCCTCAGCCTCGGCAGCGAGCTCCTCGGCGGTAACGCCAACGAGAACGACAACCTCGGCCTTAATCTCGCGGTACAGCGAGATGGCAACGGTGTGGGCACCGGCAACCTTGATGGGCTTACCGAGCTCGACGCGCTTGCGGTCGATGTCCATACCGAGCTGAGCCTTGATGGCGTCAGCGATCATAGCGGCGGTAACGGAGCCAAAGAGGATGCCCTCGTCGCCGACCTTGACGTCAACGGTGACCGTCTTGCCCTCGAAGGCAGCCTTGGTCTCGTTGGCGGTAGCCAGACGGACGGCCTCGCGCTTGGCGATGTTGTTGCGACGCTCGTCAAGCTGCTTGAGGTTGCCCTTGGTGGCGGCAACAGCGAGCTTCTTGGGGAACAGGAAGTTCTCAGCGTAACCCTGAGCGACCTCTACGACGTCACCCTCGCCGCCCTTGCCCTTGATCTCATCGAGAAGAATAACCTTCATGATGCGTCTCCCTTCTTAGCCGCGGTCGCGGTTGCCACGAGAGGAAACCACGGGGACGGTGTACGGCAGGAGAGCCATCTCGCGGGCGCGCTTGATGGCGTTGGCGATGTCATGCTGATGCTGCGTGCAAGCGCCAGTGACGCGACGGGGCTTGATCTTGCCACGGTCGGTCATGTACTTACGGAGAAGCTGAGTGTCCTTATAGTCGATGAACTCAGTGTTCTCCTTGCAGAACTGGCAGTACTTACGACGCGGCTGACGTGCAGAATAATCATTAGCCATGTCAAAATACCTTTCGTTTGGCAACTTCGGCGAGCCGAAGCCGCCTCTCACTCAAAAATAGGTGAACAACCCTTAGAACGGGATGTCCTCATCGTAGACGTCGACCGCGGGCGGCGTAGCCACCGGTGCGGTAGGACGTGCTGCGGGCGCGGGAGCTGCGGGGGCGTAACCGCCCTGATCGTAGCCACCCTGGCCACCACGGGAGCTCATAAACTCGATCTCATCGACGATGACCTCAAGCTTGCTCCTGCGCTGGCCGTCGCGCTCCCAAGAGCTGTAGCGCAGCTTGCCCTCGATCGCGACCTTGTTTCCCTTTGCCAGGAAACGGCTCACGGCCTCGGCGCGGGTGCCGAACATAGTGCAGTCGACAAAGTTGGGATAGTCCTCCCACTCGCCAGTCTGCGCGTTGCGGCGACGATCGTTCACGGCGACGCCAAAGGACAGAACCTGGGTTCCGCCGGCGGTGGCGCGCAGCTCGGGATCGCGGGTGAGATTACCGGTGATGTTCACTCGATTGATGCTCATAACTCACTACTTCCTCTTGGGGCACAAGCCCAGTCCAAAACGACAGTCTTACTCCTGGTCGTCGCGACGGACGATCATGTGGCGGACCACAGCGTCGGTGATGCGCAGGACGCGATCAAGCTCGGCGATCTGGGTAGGATCTGCGTGGAAGTTGATGAGGGTGTAGTCACCATCGGTGAGGTCGTTGATCTCGTAGGCGAGCTTGCGCTTGCCCCACTCGTCAACGGAGTCGACCTTGCCAGCGCCCTCAGCGATCGTGGTATCGATACGCTTCATAACAGCGAGACGAGTCTCGGGGTCGAGCGACGGGTCAACAAAGAACAGCAGTTCATAAGCCTTCATATTGTCACCTCCTCTGGGCAAATGTGGCTTCAGGTCGTGAAGGTGCGCCTGAAGCAGGAAAAGACTTGGTAATAATATCTTTCAACCTCCCAGGCTGCAAGAATATGCAGCTACAACCTCATGACCTCCACATATGCCCATGCTTACACGGCTCTTCATGCGTATTCCAACCAAATGCTGACCAAGAGCTTGACGAATTCGATAGCAAGATACGCTGCGGCGAGGACAACCTGAGTCAAACCGCAGGTCGCCGATTGCAGGGTTGTGGTCGCGAAATGCATACCACCGGTTCGATCGATTGCCTCAAAATTTTTAAATTCGCTGCCACGTCATTCATGAATACCTATTTTGAACAGATCATCGAGCGGGATCTGGCTGGTCAGGATGCTTTTTTAGTACGTATCCGGCACATGCCGGATACGAGCGCGGCGATAGCGGTTTAAAAAATGCCAAGTTTTCTGTTTGCACTTTTCGATTCCTCGTGTATACTGACTTTCGCATTTAACGGAGAGTTGTCCGAGTGGCCGAAGGAGCACGATTGGAAATCGTGTAGGCGTCAAAAGCGTCTCCAGGGTTCAAATCCCTGACTCTCCGCCAGTTAATTCCAAAGCAGGCCTTAGAGCCTGCTTTGTTTTTACCCCACGCGGAGGGGTGGCAGAGTGGTTGAATGCGGCGGTCTCGAAAACCGTTTGGCCTGTATAAGGTCACGAGGGTTCGAATCCCTCCTCCTCCGCCATTTAGATTGAGGAAGCTCCCAGGAATGGGGGCTTTTTTTGTTTTGAGTCCCTAACAAGCAAATACGGCGGAGGGGGAGGGATTCGAACCCGCCAGGGCGCGGAGCGTAAAGAAAACGCGCCGCTGGCGCGTTTTTAGCGCAGCGCGGTCGGCGTAAGCCGACCGGATAAATTTTGAGCTCTGCTCAAAATTTAGACATCCCTCCTATTCAGCCACGCCCCCATCGCGTTCAGCATCAACCCAGATCCCCAAACATGTACATCACCCTCCAAAAACGATATTTTTCGACATCTTTGGAGGCTGATGTACATACTTGAAACCTATGACCGCACCCAGTCCCGACCGTTTGCCGAGCAATAGGGTCGCGATCGTCGCCGAACATGTACTATGTACGGGCATTGTCCAATCCCGTAACTCAAAGGACCCCATCTTGCCCGTCGTCGCCGCCATAACCGTTACCTCACATGCCTCGGATGCCATGGTCGCTATCCCATTTTGGCTCGAGATGTTCGCCGTTGTCGCTGCATCGATCTCGGGTGTGCTGGTTGCGCGCGAACACAAGCTCGACCTGGTGGGCGCGGTCGCACTCGCCGTGGTTTGCGGCCTGGGCGGCGGTCTTTTACGCGACATGACGCTGCAGGTGGGCAACGTCTACATCCTCAACCAGCCGATGGCACTCCCGCTTTCCATTGCCACGGCAGCCATCATCTATATTTTCCCGGCAATCGTCGACAAACCCGAGAAACTCATTCCCCTGCTCGACATCATCTCGGTCGGCATCTACGCCGCCACTGGAGCAGACAAGGCGCTGGTCTACGGCTTTGCGCCGGCGGTGTGCATCATGATGGGCTTTTTTACCGCGGTAGGCGGCGGCATGCTGCGCGATGGCTTTATGGGCGTGGTTCCGGGCATTTTCCAGCGCACCAACTTTTATGCCATCGCGGCCATCGCCGGATCGGCAAGCTATGTAAGCCTCGTCATGAGTGGCTTGGTCAGCAATGTCGCCGCGCTGGTCGTATGCGTTATCGTGACCATGGGTCTGCGCTGGCTCTCGCTGCGCTTTGACATCAAAAGCCCCACCGAAGAAGACATCGCGCACTTTTTACATCGCAAAAAGTAGATAGCACGGCACGACCCTTCGAAATGAAACCGAGAGGTTCTTTTAGAGCGCTCACACGTTGGGTACCCTGTTAGATATATGCCGAGTATCTAACGAAGGATTCACTATGCCCTGCAATCAATTCCCGTCGACCCAGCGCCGTAAAGCGTGGGGCCGCATCACCATCCTGTTTGCGCTCATCGCGCTCGCGCTCACCGTGCTTCCCACGGCGTCGTTCGCCGGCACGGACACCGCAGGCAACGTACTTGCGACCGACAATGACGCCAATCCGACCGGCGTCGAGGGTGACCTGTACTGGGCCGGCCAGGCCCTCGACTTGGATGATGTGTCCATCGACCGCGATATCATCGCCGCGGGCGATACTCTCTCGATCCGCGACTGCAACGTAGGCGGCGCCGTCCGCTTGGCGGCACGCACTATCGATATCGCCAAGACCACGGTTGATGGCAGCGTGACCGTCGCTGGCCAGCACGTTGTGCTCAATTCCGACAGCACCGCCAACTGTTTTTACGCGATAGGCGAGACGGTTGCCCTGTGCGGCTCTACCAAGTCGGCAGCGCTTGCGGGCGATACGGTGACCATCGATGGCACCGTCGAGGGCGATGTCGAGGTTTGGGCCGATAAGCTCGTCTTGGGCAAAAACGCCCGCATCACCGGCACCGTGAGCGCGCATGTTTCCGAGGACCCCGAGCGGGCCGAGGGCGCTCAGGTCGGAGCCCTCAAGATCGACCGTACCGAGAACGAGAACACCTCAACGATTAACGACACCATCGGCGGTATCGTCGCCGCGGCACTCTCGACCTGCTTTGTCGCTCTGCTGCTCGAGCTCGTCTTTCCGCGCGCGACTGCCAGCGCCGCCGGCATGCTCCACCAGCACCCCACGCCCCTGTGGGTGAGCGGTCTTCTGGGTACGATTGTTATCGTCCCCGCCGTCCTACTGCTGATTATCTCTATCGCTGGTCTGTCGCTTGCCGGAGCCCTCTTGTGCGGCGTTATCGGCATCGCGTTGGTGTCGAGTGCCTTTGCGGGGTGCGCGATCGTCCGCATGGTCGGACACAACCAGAACCGCTACGCCATGGCAGCCGTGGGCGGCATAATCGCAGGCGCCCTCACGGGACTTCCCCTTATGGGCAGCTTTGTCAGCGGCGTAGCCTTCGTCTTTACGCTCGGCTACGTCATCCAGATCATCTGGCGCAACGCCCGCCTCAAACCGCAGCAGGCCGCCAATACTCCGGGCCTTCCCTCCGCCTAGCCGTCAACCCCCATAAAAGCAACTGCCACAAAAGGGCCAGACACATTTGTGGTGGCGCAAAGCAACCTGACCCCATTGCACCAAAAAGGGCGCCGACCATTGCGGTCGACGCCCTTTCTTATTGGCGGTTATAAGCCCCAGCGCTTATTTGTTGACCTGACCGGCGCGGACGGCGGCCTTCTTGCGGTCGGTGGCATTGAGCAGACGCTTGCGCAGGCGGATGTTCTTGGGAGTGATCTCCACCAGCTCATCGTCGGCGATGTATTCCAGCGCCTCCTCCAGCGAGAAAGTGCGGGGCGGCACCAGCTGGACGGAGATATCGGAGGTCGAGGAGCGCTGGTTGCCCAGGTTCTTGGTACGGGCGATGTTGACGACCATGTCGCCGGCCTTGCTGCGCTCGCCCACGATCATGCCCTCGTAGCATTCGGTGCCCGGCTCAACGAACAGCTGGCCGCGCTCCTGCAGCGTGCCCAGAGCGTAGGCAACGGCCTTCTCGGTGGTCATGGAGATCATAGCACCGTTCTGGCGGTTGCCGATCTCGCCGGCATAGGGGCCGTACTCCAGGAAGGTGTGGTAGAACACGCCCTCGCCGTGAGTGACGTTCATGATGCGGTTCTTAAGACCCATGATGCCGCGGGTCGGGATCTTAAACTCGAGGTGCGTCACGATACCCGAGGTATCCATGCTCGTCATGATGCCGCCGGAGGTGCCGAAGACCTCAACGACCTTGCCCGAGTACTCGTCCGGGCATTCGACGACGGCCTGCTCGACGGGCTCCATCTTATTGCCGTTCTCGTCCTTCTTAAACAGAACGCGGGGACGGCCGACCTGGAACTCAAAGCCCTCGCGACGCATGGACTCCATCAGGACGGACAGGTGCAGAATGCCGCGGCCAGAGACCTCGACGCCGCTCTTGTCCTCGAGCTCCTCGATCTTCATGGTCACGTTGTTCTCGGCCTCGTTGAACAGGCGCTCCTTGAGCTGACGGGCACCCACGATGTCGCCGTCGCGGCCGACGAGCGGGGAGGTCGAAGCCTCAAAGACGATGGACAGGGTCGGCGGGTCGATCTCGATGGGCTCGAGCTCGACAGGGTTCTCGGGATCGGTGTAGACATCGCCGATATCGGTGCGGTCAATACCCACGACAGCAGCGATATCGCCGGCGCCGACTTCCTGGCACTCGGTGCGACCCAGGTAGTCGAAAGTAAAGAGCTGCTTGACGGTAGCGGTAGCGCTGGAACCGTCGTTCTTGACGACCAGGATCTGATCGCCCTGGTGAATGATGCCGGAGTACACGCGACCGATACCGATGCGGCCGACGAAGTTGGAGTGATCGATGGTCACGCACTGCATGGCCAGCGGGGCGTTCTCGTCAACCTCGGGCGCGGGCATGTCGTCGATGATCATATCGAGCAGCGGATACATGTCCATGTTGCCGTCGTTGGGGTCAAGGCGGGCAAAGCCATTCATGGCGCTGGCGTAGACCACGTGCTCCATGGCGAACTCAAGCTGGTCGTCGGTGGCGCCCAGGTCAGCCATCAGGTCCAGGCAGTCGTTGTAGGCCTTCTCGGGGTTGGCGCCCGGGCGATCAATCTTGTTGATGACGATCATGATCTTGAGGCCGGTGTCGATGGCGTGACGCAGCACGAAGCGGGTCTGGGGCATGGGGCCCTCAAAGGCATCGACCAGCAGCAGGGCGCCGTCGGCCATACGCAGCACGCGCTCGACCTCGCCGCCAAAGTCAGCGTGGCCCGGGGTGTCGATGACGTTGATCTTAACGTCCTTGTACTCGATAGAGATGTTCTTGGCGAGAATCGTAATGCCGCGCTCACGCTCCTGGTCGTTAGAATCCAGGACGCGGTCCTCGACCTGCTGGTTGGCACGGAAGGCGTCCGTGGCACGCAGGAGCTTGTCGACCATCGTCGTCTTGCCGTGGTCGACGTGAGCGATGATGGCGATGTTCCTCAGATTGTCTACGCGCATGTAGTTCCCCTATCTTCTATCTATATACAACCGGCACGCGTATGCGACCCGCCCAGCAACACAACGCTCGGCGGGAATTTTGAGCCTTTTACCGAAAACTCGTTTATTTTAGCGATTTTAGATAAGAGGGGTTTCCTCGCCTGCAGGTTCAGGGTCGCTCCACATAAAACCATCGCCGGCGCCCACACCCTCGTACAGTACGTATGCCGAAAAGCCGCTCTCGAGCGTCGTCTCAAAGAAACTCACAAGCAGGGCGTCATGGTAGCCGCCATCGATCTCGACACAACCGGTGTAGCCGATGGCGTAACGGGCGATGCGACCCAGGCCCTCGTCCTTAAGGCCCATCTTGTGCTCGGAGATAAAGTTGGTGGCAGCCTCGAGGCATGCCTCCTCGCCGTCCTCGTCGAGTGCCGCCAGATAGCGGTTGGACGCGGCGTCCTCGATCGCAACGACAACGCCCGGATTCTCACCAGCGGCGAGATCGTCCAAAAAGGCCCCGATGAGGTCGCACACCATGGCGTCGAGCTCGGCGGAGACGTTTCCGGCGTCCTGCATATCCTGTGCCATTTTTAGACCTTCCCATCGAGTCCGGCGTCGTTACATCTCTTGTGCCTCGGCAGCGATCTTGGCGGCAGCGTCGCGGGCGCGCATCATATCGGCCGCGCGCTTGTCGAGTACCTTGATCTGGTTAGTCAGCATCACGGCATCGACCACGCCCCAGATGACCAAGCCCGTCGAAATCGAAAACCCAAGCGCACCAACTGTACCACGAAGGCGCGATGAGATTGCCGCGACAAGTGCGGAGACGGCAACCATCTTGATAAAGGAGGCACGGCGCTCGCGAAGCGTACGGGCCTGCGTCACATAGGCGATGCGTGCGGCCTCGGACGCCTCCGAGCGCATCTGGGCCTCGCGGGCAATGGCGGCGACCTCGGCCGAGACGCCACGCTCCATCAGCGTACACTCCGTCTCATAGCGACCCGTCATTTAAAAATCATCGGGCGAGAGCGTATGGACGAACTCGTCGAACTTCTCAAATTCCTGCTCGTCATCGATTTCCTCGGCGACCGGAGAGACGGTCCCCAGGCGGTTCATGATGTCATCCTCCACAAACATGGGGGCATTGCTGCGCACGGCGAGGGCGATGGCGTCGCTCGGACGGGCGTCGATACCGCGCTCGCTGCCGTCGGCCAAAACAACGACCGTCGCGTAGAACACGGGAGGCTCGGCACGGACAATCTCGATACGCTCGAGTTTTGCATCCAGGACATCGAGCGTGTCGAGCAGCAGGTCATGGGCAATCGGGCGCTCGGCACGACCGCTGTCGATACCGCGGCTAATAGCCGCAGCCTCAAACGAACCAGTTTGGATAGAAAGGGAGCGCAGCGGCGCAGGGGAGTCCGATTTGCTGCAGCGCTCGCGAAGCACGATAAGCGATGGCACGGGACCGGCGGCCATGACGATGGTCTCTATGTCGACACGAACCATGGAACACCTCCGGTACGTAGCGGTTAACACGCGGCGCCTTCGCCGCATTGAATAGCTATACTACCCAATCTTTCGCACAGCACACAAAACCAAAATGAGTTTTATCACACACAAGAAAAAAGCCCCGAGGCCATGCCTCGAGGCTCTTCACAGTTTTGATGGTGGACCTGACAAGATTCGAACTTGTGACCTCCCGGTTATCAGCCGGACGCTC
>CATZIU010000012.1:0-71417 GCA_958420165.1 uncultured Collinsella sp.
AACTGCGGGAATGGCCTATTTGCTCAATGTGTTCGGCTGAGATCGGAAATCAACCTTTTTCAGGACGAACGCCGTTTAGAAACCATATGCGCACGTAAGCTCCACGAATATTTGAGACAATGGGCGCCCAAACACCGCGGCGCGCCCGCGCAACCATCCAGGTCGCCGCCGTAAGCCGCTTCACGCGACGCCAGCAATCCCGGCGCAAGAAAGGATTCACGCCATGCGCTTTATGCTTAACTGGCTCTTCACCTCGATCGCCATCGCGATCGCCACGTTCCTCGTCCCCGGTATCCAACCCTTCGGCTTTGCCGAGACCTGGGTCTGCTTTGCCTTTGTGGGACTGTTCCTGAACATTGTCGATTCGTTCGTCAAACCGTTCCTGACCGTCATCTCACTGCCGCTCACTATTATTACGCTTGGTGTTTTTCAGCTCGTAGTCAACAGCTTTATGCTCGAGCTGGCCAGCTACCTGTCGGTCAATCTGCTGGGCGCGGGCATCTCCATCGCCAGCTTTGGATCGGCCTTTATGGGCAGTATCCTGGTATCCATCACGCGCAGCATCCTCGACAGCATCGCCGAGGACTAAAACGGCCATTCCGGCCGTGCCCGTCTCAACAGCCCAAAACGAAGGCCGCCCATCGCAAAAATGGGCGGCCTTCTTATTTGTCAAGTCTCAAAGGGCGAGAGAATCTACCATTTCTACCCCGTCCCCAAATGGCAGGTGTGGGTTAGATGACGTAGTCGTAGCCATGGTTGGGAGCGACAAGTTGATCGAGTGTCACACCGTCGAGGTAGTCGTTGATGAGCTTGTCCAGGTTCTTCCACACGTCGAGCGTGGGGCACTCATCCGAGCGTGAGCAGCCCTTGCAGTCGCCATCCAGGCATGCAACCGGTGCCAGACTGCCCTCGGTCAGGCGCAGGATCTCGCCCACCGTGTACTGCTCGGGCGGGCGCGTGAGCACGTAGCCGCCGCCCTTGCCGCGCATGCCCGAAAGCATGTTGGCGCGCACGAGCGTAGCCAAGATGTTCTCGAGATATTTCTCGGAAATCCCCTGTCGCGCCGCGATCTCTTTGAGCGGGATGCGACCGGCCGCCTGGTGCTCGGCCAGATCGACCATAACGCGCAGGGCATATCTGCCCTTTGTAGAAACCAACATGTATAGTGCTGCCTTTCGGTCATTTAGTCCGTAGAAATTCTAGCCGAAAAATTGGTTTTGAAAATACCCGTTCCGGTCAAGATGGTTAATCAGCTCGTAATAATCTTCTATTTCCTATTGCATTACTAGGCTTTACTGTCTACTATGCTTGCCAACAGCAAAACGAACAACCCATAAGGTTTGTGGGTTTCGCTGCTACACACACCGTAAAACCACACGGTATCCAGTCATTTGAACACTTTGGAGGTTCACCATGAGCAATGTTTACACGTCCATCGATCAGCTTATCGGCCACACTCCGCTTCTGGAGCTCACTCACTTTGAGGCCGATGAGGACCTCAAGGCCCGCGTGCTCGTCAAGCTGGAATACTTCAACCCCGCCGGCTCCGTCAAAGACCGCGTCGCCAAGAACATGATCGACGAGGCCGAGAAGGCCGGCAAGCTCGTGCGCGGCGGCGACTACACCATCATCGAACCCACGAGTGGCAACACCGGCGTCGGCATCGCCTCGGTGGCGGCGGCTCGCGGCTACAAGGTGATCATCACCATGCCCGAGACTATGTCCGTCGAACGCCGCAAGCTTATGCAGGCATATGGCGCGCAGCTCGTGCTCACCGACGGTTCCAAGGGCATGAAGGGCGCCATCGCCAAAGCCGAGGAACTGCAGAAGGAGACGCCCAACAGCATCATCGCCGGCCAGTTTGTGAACCCCGCCAACCCCGCCATCCACAAGGCCACGACCGGCCCCGAGATCTGGGATGACACCGACGGCAAGGTCGACATCTTCGTCGCCGGCGTCGGCACCGGCGGCACCGTGACCGGCGTGGGCGAGTTCCTTAAGGAGCAGAACCCCGAGATTCAGGTCGTCGCCGTCGAGCCCGCCACCTCCCCGGTGCTCTCCAAGGGCCAGGCCGGCCCGCACAAGATCCAGGGTATCGGCGCCGGTTTTGTGCCCGACGTCCTCGACACCCAAGTCTACGACGAGATCATCCCCGTCGAGAACGACGACGCCTTTGCGACCGGCCGCGCCGTGGGCCACAAGGAGGGCGTGCTCGTGGGCATTTCGTCCGGCGCCGCCGTGTGGGCCGCACTGCAGCTGGCCAAGCGCCCCGAGAACGAGGGCAAGACCATCGTGGCGCTGCTCGCCGATACCGGTGAGCGCTACCTGTCCACGGCGCTCTTCCAGGACTAAGGGCCCGTCGCTTGTCGATAGGCCCAAGGCACGCCGGCCTCCCCTCTCTTCTGGCTGCCTGAGCCCATCTCGTTAGGGTATCCCACGAGACGTCCGAACTTGCTACAATGTCTGCGGCGCGGAACCAGCCTCCCGCGCCGCTTTTCTTTTTTGGCCACATGCCACCAAGGAGAACCTCCCCATGCACAACAAGCGCGTGCTCGTCGCCATGAGCGGCGGCGTCGATTCCAGCGTGACCGCGTATCTGCTCAAAAGTCAGGGTTACGAATGTGTCGGTGCCACCATGCGCCTCACCTGCCCCGCGCCCGATCCCGTCACGGGCATGAGCAAGGTCGACCGCGACATCGCCGATGCAAAGGCCGTCGCCGAGCGCCTGGGGATACCCCACCATGTGCTCGACCTGCAGCAGACCTTCGACCGCAACGTGATCGAGCGCTTCGTGACCGCCTACCAGGAAGGGCTGACGCCCAACCCGTGCATCATCTGCAACCGCCACATTAAGTTTGGCGCGCTGCTCGATGCGGCGCTGGATATGGGCTGCGACTACATCGCAACTGGACATTACGCCAAAACGAGCCAGGCACCCGACGGCACCTGGCAGCTGCATCGCGGCGAGGACCCCAAAAAGGACCAGAGTTACTTTTTGTATTCGCTCACGCAAGAGCGCCTGGCACGCACAATCTTTCCGCTGGCAGGCCTGGACAAGGAGCGCGACGTGCGCCGCATTGCCGCCGAGCAGGACTTCATCAACGCCAAGAAGGCCGAAAGCGAGGATATTTGCTTTATTCCAGACGGTGACTACGCGGGCTATATCGAGTGCCGCTGCGGACATGCCGCTGCACCGGGCGACATCGTATGGCGCGACGGCAGCGTGGTCGGGCGCCACAACGGCGCACTGCGCTATACCATCGGCCAGCGCAAGGGTTTGGGCGTCGCGATGGCGCATCCCGTGTATGTGACGGGCGTCGACACCGCCAACAACACCGTGCATCTGGGCGAGGCCGAGGACCTGACCGCCGCGGCGCTCACGGCCGATGAGTGGATCTGGAGCGCGCCGGACGCGCGCATGGAGGCCGAGCTGGATGCCGGCGGCATTCGCGTAGACGCCAAGTACCGCTACCGTCAGAAAGACCAGGCAGCGACCCTTACGCGCGGCGCAGACAGGCAAATGCTGCTAACTTTTAACGAGCCCCAGCGAGCCATCGCCCCCGGCCAAGCCGTTGTAGTCTACCGCGGCGACATCGTCCTGGGCGGCGGTACCGTGACTGCCGCCATCAAGTAGTCCCACCCCCTTCATAAGTTGCGGTGAAATAGGGACTGTTTAAGCGTTTAAAACCGCCAAACAGTCCCTATTTCACCGCAACTTAGAGAGGACGGCCTCGGTCGGTACTGCCGTATCAGCCGAGGCCGCTGCATCGCTAGCGCTGTACGTAGGCGCGGACGAGCTCGAAGGTGTTGCGCACGCCGTCCATGTGGCTACGCTCGTAGTTGTGGCTCGCATACACGCCGGGGCCGATCAGACCATGGCGAATGTCGTAGCCGGCAGAGAGCGTGGCTTCGACGTCCGAACCGTAATGCGGATACACGTCGATAGCGTAATCGAGCTCAAGCTCGCGCGCGATATTGGACAGCGCCGTCACCAGGTCGTAGTTGTACGGACCGCCCGAATCCTTGGCGCAGATCGACACCATGTGCTCGGTGCAGCCTAGGTCGTCGCCCACGCAGCCCATGTCAACGCTGATCATCTCGCGCGTGTCGGCCGGCACGAAGGCGCCGCCGTGGCCCACCTCCTCGTACACGGTAAAGAGCAGCGAAACCTTACGCGAAAGCGTCACCTCGCCAGCGGCGACGGCACGCGCCAAGCCCAACAAAATGGCGGCCGATAGCTTGTCATCCAGGAAGCGGCTCTTAATGTAGCCGCTCTCCGTCACCGTCGTGCGAGGATCCATAGCGATGATGTCGCCGGTCTGAATACCCAGCTCGAGCACATCGTCCTTGCTGTCGACGTTCTCGTCGAGCAAGATCTCCATGTTCTTCTCGATGGTCTTGACCGGCTCGTCGGCCACGTGCGCCGAAGGCTCGGTGTTAAGAACCACGCCCGTGTAGACATTGCCGTCGCGCGTGTAGACGGTGCAGTTCTCGCCATCGGCCGTAGACCACTGATGCCCACCGAGCGTCGTGGGGCGCAGGCGGCCATTGTCCTTAATGGAACGCACCATGGCGCCTAGGGTATCGACATGGCTCGCCAGTACGAGCGGCTCGCCCTCGCCGCCAAGCTCAACGAGCACGTTACCCTTATTAGAACGCTCAGGCCCAAACCCCATATCGCGCAGGGTCTCCATCAGATAATCAGTCGCCGCACGGGTATAGCCGGTAGGGGAGGCAATAGAAGTCAGCGTCTTAAGCTGTCCTGCGATATAGGAGAGCGTCTCCTCTAGAGAAGCATCAATATTAGAAGTCATATGCATCCTTCCAAGTAAAACTAAGACCGAGTCCCGATTTTAACCGTTCTGCACGTGCAATGCCCCAGGAGCCGAGCCGCCTCCAGACGTCCCCGCACCGGTTTTGTGCACGTGCACGGTTTACAATCTCAATCTTGCATAAATCCTATTGGTATTTGCATAGAAATGAGGCATCTTTTTGCCTCGTCTCAGGGTGCCCCACCTTGGACCGTGCAAAAAACGGAGTATTCAGCACCGTGGGCCCCAACGGCCCCATCACGAACGACAAAACGACGCGGTTACAGCAGTGTTGCAGGTCGTCGCAAAGCAGAAACTCAGTAACAACCCCCTCAACTCATCGATAGCCCGCCCACAATGGCTGTCGATGGGCGCCTGCGGATCACTACCGCCCATTCACAACGTTATGCATTTTTAAGAGCTTGTTGAATACTCCCAAAAATGCACGCAGGGAAGTGCACCACCTATCCGCAGCGGGCAGTACGCCTTGGTTTTGTCCGTCTCAGGGCATCGACGCAGCACAAAAAGCCCCGCCGTGCGTAGCACGGCGGGGCCAGCGGCACGTCAAAAGACCATACACCTACGGGCGAAGGACCACCAAACTGGGCTAGGCAGCCGGGCAGATCTTCTTGAAGAGCTCGATGACGTCGTCGAGCGTTGCCTCGCGCGGGTTACCCGGGAAACAAGCGTCGGCCATGGCGTCCTTGGCCAGGACCTCGATCTCGTCAGCCTTCATGGCCTCGCAGACGTGCGGGATATTCACGTCGGCGGAAAGCTGCTTGACGGCGGCGATAGCGGCGTCGGCAGCCTCGTCGGTGCTCATGCCCGTGGTGTCAACGCCCATGGCGACGGCAACCTTGGCCAGACGCTCGGCGCAAACCGGCTTGTTGAACTCCATGGCGATCGGCAGCAGCATGGCGCAAGCGACGCCGTGCGGGGTGTCGTAGTGAGCGGACAGGGTGTGAGCCATGGCGTGGTCGATGCCCAGGCCAACATTGGAGAAGCCCATGCCGGCGACATACTGGCCAAGGGCCATGCCCTCGCGGCCGGAGCCGGGCTGGCCGGACTTGGCCTCGGCAACGGAGTCGCGTAGGTTCTCGCTGATCAGCTTGATGGCCTCAAAGTGGAACATGTCGGAGAGCTCCCAAGCGCCCTTGGTGGTATAGCCCTCGATGGCGTGGGTCAGAGCGTCCATGCCGGTGGAGGCGGTCAGGCCGGCGGGCATGGAAGCCATCATGTCGGGGTCGACGACGGCGACCTCGGGGGCGTCGTTGGTGTCGACGCACACGAACTTGCGGACCTTCTCGGGGTCGGTGATGACGTAGTTGATGGTCACCTCGGCAGCGGTACCGGCGGTCGTCGGCACGGCGATGGTGAACACGGCGTGGTTCTTAGTGGGAGCAACGCCCTCGAGGCTGCGGACATCGGCAAACTCGGGGTTGTTGATGATGATGCCGATGGCCTTAGCAGTGTCCATGGAGGAGCCACCACCGATGGTCACGATAGCGTCAGCCTCGGCGGCCTTGAAGGCCTCGACGCCGTCCTTGACGTTCTGGATAGTGGGGTTGGGCTTGATCTCGGAGTAGAGGCTCCAAGCGATGCCGGCAGCGTCGAGCTCGTCGGTCACCTTAGCGGTAACGCCAAACTTGACCAGATCGGGGTCGGAGCAGACGAAGATCTTCTTGTAGCCGCGACGCTGGAGCTCGCCGGGGATCTCCTTGATGGCGCCGGAACCATGATAAGAGATGGTATTGAGAACGAAACGATTAGCCATTGATAGCCTCCCATCGTGTGCGGGGCACCCATTACGCCCCACGCTATGAGTCCCATCCTAACGCTTTTGAAACGAAAAACGCGTGAGAACGTCAAAATTGTTAAAGCGTTTCAACAGATGATGAAAAATATTGCGGCAAAGGGACAGCCCCTTTGCCGCATTCGGTTACTTTCGGCAGCCCTCTTTCCAAGCCTCGGCCGCAACCTTCCAGCGTAAGCGCAAGTCGCGCTCGCGGTCGATGAACATGATGGCAAACGCGACAAACAGCAGCAAGCTCGCCACGACGATGGCGTGCAGGCCCATGCGCTCAATACACCAGTTGCCCAACACGGCGCCAAACACAAAGGTAAAGATCACGCCAAAGTACAGCAGGCCGTTTTCCAAAAAGCCGCGCCTGTGGGTGATGATGTAATCGTCCACGTTTTGCAGCGCGTTGCGCAAGTTGCCGATGCACATGGTCGTAGCGATGCCGTGACCGTGGATCTTGCGGAAGCTCTCGACCTGCATGCCGCAGGCAAACGAGGTGAGGCAGTTGGCGAGCAGGTTGAAATTGCCGCCCGGGATAAAGCTCACGCCCAGCAAGATGACGGCTTCAAAGAACACCGTTACCTGGCGCCAGTGAATCACGCTGCCAAACCGCTCATGCACCAGGTCGGCAAGCATAATGCCCACGGCAAACGACACCACAGGGAAGAAGTAGCGCCCCGCAAGTGTCCAATTGCCCTCCGAGATGCTCACGCCCACAAGCAGGATGTTGCCCGTCTGCGCGTTTGCGAAAACATGGTCGCGCCCAATGTACGAATACACATCCATAAAGCCGCCGGCGAGCGCCAGGATAATGCCCAGTTCGATGGACTCCGATATCTGTTTGGCACGCTGCATCGTCGTGCATCCTCCTTGTTGACGACCCTCTCGTGCGTTGGCGGAAACATAGCCGCCGTTCATACTGTAACCCATTGACAACATGGCGTGCGCGCGAGACGGCTCCTTCGACACGGGGATACACAGTCTGGAAACAAACGGCGCCCGCATCGGCACGCCGATCCGCCAGCCCATGTACTCCACCAGTCTTTTTAGCCCCGTCCCAAAAAGACTGGTTACAATTACGTGCAGCATACAAACACCGGGAGGGATCGTGGCAAAAAAGCCTCAGCACGCTCAGAATAACCAGCGCAGTCAGCAGGGCAAACAGGGCCAGCAGCAAAAGCGCGGCGGCAAGGCCCAGGGCGGCCACGCCGCTCATACCCCGGCAGCGCCCGCCCGTCCCTGGCGCCCGGGCCGCGATAAGTTCCTCCCCGTCAGCCGCGCCGATATGGACGCGCGCGGTTGGGACCAGTGTGACTTTGTCTACATCTGCGGCGACGCCTATGTGGACCATCCCAGCTTTGGCATGGCCATCATCAGTCGCGTCCTCGACGCGCACGGCTACAAAGTGGGCATCATCTGCCAACCCGACTGGACCGACCCCGCCAGCATCACCGTGCTCGGCGAGCCGCGCCTGGGCTTTTTGGTCAGTGCCGGCAACATGGACTCCATGGTCAACCACTATTCGGTGACCAAACACCGCCGCCACACCGACGCCTATACCCCCGGTGGCGAGGAGGGGCGCCGTCCCAACCGAGCCGTCACGGTCTACGGCAACCTCATCCGCCAGACGTTTAAGGACGCCCCCATCATCATCGGCGGCATCGAGGCAAGCCTGCGCCGCCTGGCCCACTACGACTACTGGCAGGATAAGCTCAAGCGCTCGGTGCTGCTCGACTCGGGCGCCGACATCCTCATCTACGGCATGGGCGAGCACGCGATTGTCGAGATTGCCGACGCGCTCGACGCGGGGCTGCCCATCGATCAGATCACCTATATCAACGGCACCGTCTACCGCACAGGCTCGCTCGACGAGGTCTACGACTACGACCTGCTACCCAGCTGGGACGACCTTACCGCCGACAAGCTCAACTACGCACGCAGCTTTAACGTGCAACAGCAGAATATGGACCCCATCACCGGACATCGCCTGGTAGAGCCCTATCCCAACAGCGTCTATGTGGTGCAGAACCCGCCGTCGGCGACACTCACCACCGACGAGATGGACGAGGTGGCCGAACTCCCCTACGCACGCGATTGGCATCCCGACTACGACGCGGCGGGCGGCGTGCCGGCCTTTGCCGAGATCAAGTTTTCGATCAGCTCCAACCGCGGCTGTTTTGGCGAGTGCTCGTTTTGCGCCCTCACCTTCCACCAGGGCCGCGTGTTGCAGATGCGCAGCCACGACTCGATCATGCGCGAGGCCGAGCTGCTCACGCGCGATCCCGAGTTTAAGGGCTACATCAACGACGTGGGTGGACCGACGGCCAACTTTAGCCGTCCCGCCTGCGACAAGCAGCTCAAGCACGGCGTGTGCAAGAACAAGCGCTGCCTGTGGCCGAGTGTGTGCAAGAACATGGTGGTCGACGAAAGCGGCTACACGCAGCTGCTGCGCGACCTGCGCCAGCTGCCGGGTATCAAAAAGGTCTTCGTCCGCAGCGGCATCCGCTTTGACTACACCATGGCCGACGCCTCGGACGAGTTTTTGCGCGAGCTGCTGGAGCATCACGTCTCGGGCCAACTGCGCGTAGCGCCCGAGCACGTGAGCGACGCGGTGCTGTCCGTGATGGGCAAGCCGAGCCGCGCCGTCTACGATGCGTTCTGCCGCAAATTTGAGCGCTTGAACCGCGAATACGGACTCAAGCAGTACGTGGTGCCGTATCTGATCTCGAGCCACCCCGGTTCAACCATGAAGGAAGCCGTGGACCTTGCCGAAGCCGTGCGCGACATGGGCTACATGCCCGAACAGGTGCAGGACTTCTACCCCACCCCGTCCACCATGTCGACGTGCATGTACTACACCGGCGTGGACCCGCGCACCATGGAGCCGATCTATGTAGCGCGCGACCCGCATGAGAAGGCCATGCAACGCGCGCTCATCCAGTATCGCAAGCCCGAGAACTACAAGCTCGTGCGCGAGGCGCTGGAAAAGGCTGGCCGCCGCGACCTGATCGGCTACACCAAGCATTGCCTGATCCGTCCCGTGCCGCCGCGCCCGGGCGAGACGTCTGCTGGCGGTGGGCATGGCACCGGCAAGAAGGGCGGCAAGGCCCACGGTGGCGCTGGTGATGCCGGCAAGGGGTCTAAGGGCAGCAAGAGATACGGCGGTATGTCCCGCGCGCAGAACACCGCAGGCCGCAACCGCGCGGCACAGGGGCGTCAGGGCGCCAACGGAGGCGGTCGCCGCAACTAGCGCGGCGAGGCGGCATGCCGCCGTTGGCGACACGACACGCCCCACCAATAAAATGCCGCTCGCCGGGGCGTCGCAGAACGATTCCCCTGCGAGCGGCCGATTAATATTGTCTATCTCAAAACGTCGTTACTTTTTGTCGAAACGACCATAGAGCGCAAACGAGAGCGCCGCAGAGATAACCCAAGTCAAAGCGATGCAGACGACAATCATGATCAGGTTCATGGGATTGCCGCTTGGATCGGCATAAACGGGCAACGAGGTAATGCCGGGCATAACAAAGCCGAAGCACTTTGCGCCGAGAACAACGGTAAGCGCACCGCCAATGCCATCCGCGATCATCGCAGCGATAAGCGGAGTCCTGTTAGGAACCTGAACGGTAAACAAGGCGGGCTCGGAAATTCCCATAAATGCTGAGAAGGCGCACGTCATTGCAGCGGACTTGAGCTTTTCGTCGGTCATGCGCAGGGCTGCACCAAAAGACGCACCGCTTTCGGCGAGGTTATGGCAGAAAGAGATCGGGAGCAGATAGTCATACCCAAGCGTTGCGATATTGGAAATCTGGATAGGGCTCGTTGACTGATGCATGCCGAAGAGCACGATAAGCGGCATAAAGAAGCCCAGCAGAAAACCGGCAACGGGGCCTAACGTCGAGAATAGCCAAACGATACCGTTGGCAAGACCAAGACCGCACCAGGCACCAATCGGAGCGAGCACAAACAGGTTGACGGGAATCACGATAGCAAGGGAGAGCGCCGGAACGACAACGAGCTTAAAAAGATCCGGCACGACTTTGTCGATTGCGCGATATACAAAAGACAAGCCAATGACGCCAAAGATAACCGGGAACACGGAATCGGCGTAGCTAAAAATCGGCACCTCAAAACCGAACAGCGCAAGGGGCGTCTCGCCCGTACCGACAGCGTTGACAATGGTCGGGTACATCAGCGATCCGGCAACACAAAGCGCAAGCGAACGGTTGACCCGGAACTTATCAGCTGTAGACATTGCCAGCAAAAACGGCAAGAAGTAGAACGGGATATCCGAAATCATATTGAATATCGCAAAGTCGCCGGCACCCGTGTCGATTCCAAAAGCCGCGATAGCAGCCAGGATGCCCTTTACGATGCCTCCCGCCACCAGTGCGGGAATGATAGCGGAGAAGATGCCGGTGATGATATCGAATACGCGAGCCGAACCTTTTTGGAGCTCAGGCTGCTCGGCGTCGGCGGAGACCTCGCCACCCATCCTGTCACCTAGCATGGGCTCCAATTCGTCATATACCGACCCCACGCTGGCGCCGATGATAACTTGCCACTGTCCGTCTTTAACCTGCGCGCCCAAGGCGCCGTCAAGCGTCTTAAGGGCCTCAAGGTCTGCCTTGCTATCGTCCTTCAGGTTGAATCTGAGCCTTGTAATGCAGTGCGTTGCCATAACAACGTTATCGGCGCCGCCCACGTGCTCGAGGACACAAGCGGCCAGTTCCTTCTTGTCTGCCACGACAATCACTCCTACCCAAGATCCTCGCCATTAGTGGCGATACATTTCTGATACCAATAGAAAGAGTCTTTACGCGAGCGCTCCGCAGTGCCGTTGCCGCAATTATCCAGATCGACATAGATAAGCCCGTAGCGCTTGTCCATCGTAAGAGGACCGCAGGCAACAAGGTCAATGAATCCCCAGATCATGTATCCGCGCACGTCAACGCCATCGATCACTGCTTCCTTAAGGCACTTTATGTGCTGGCGCAAATAATCGATTCGATACTCGTCGTGGATGCTGCCATCCTCCTCGACTACATCAGATGTACCGAGGCCGTTCTCGGCGATATACAGGGGCAGCCCATAGCGGTCATACATCTGGTTAAGGGTAACCCTCAGGCCAATGGGATCGAGCTGCCAGCCCCACTCACTCGTCTCGAGATAAGGGTTCTTGTTTGCCATGACCAGATTACCCGCAGTCTTCTCCCATCCCTGATCGCAGGTGGATACCTGGGAAAAGTAGTACGAAAAGGCCAGGAAGTCGACCGTGTTGCGAGCGATGAGCTCTTCATCGCCCGGTTCCATTTGAATCTCGATATCACACGCATCGAAATAGCGATTCATATAAGCGGGGTATTTTCCACGAGCCATCACGTCCGTATAGAACCAGTTGGAATACTGGTCGTCGTGAATAGCCTGCATGTTATCTTCGGGACGGCAGGTGGCGGGATACGTACAGAATCGAGCGATCATGCCGCCAACGGGAGTATCGGGCGAAAGACGATGGACAATCTCGACGGCACGCGCATTGGCAACGAACTCGTGGTGCAGGCACTGGAAGATGGCTCGATCGAAGTTCTCCCCCTCTTCGTCTTTGACCAGACAGACCCCGTCCCAAGGCGAAAAACGCGCTGCATTGAACTCGTTAAAAGGCAGCCAGAAATCGACCAGATCGCCCAATTCCGTAACGATTGTCTCGACATAGCGGGCGAAGAAATCAATCGTCTTGCGATTCTTCCATCCCCCATATGCGGTGACAAGATTTACCGGGATGTCATAGTGGAGCATGGTGACGAAGGTTTTAATGCCGTGCTTTTTGCACTCACCCAGCATGCTTCGATACCACTCGATGCCTTCGCGGTTAGGCTCAAGATCATCTCCGTTAGGATAGATTCGGCTCCAGCAAATAGAAGTGCGGAACAGCTTGAGGCCCATCTCCGCAAAAAGCGCGATGTCCTCACGGTAGTGATGATAGAAGTCGTTACCGCGCCTAAACGGGTAGAACTCAACACCATCATCTGCGAGAGCGTTCATTAGTTCGTCATGGCAGAAGGGGTTGTTTTGATGCTTGTCCTCAATCTGGTCATGAGTCCAGGTACCATCCAGCCATCGACAATCCTGCGTCGACTTTCCCTTTCCGCCCTCATTCCAGGCGCCATCGGCCTGCGAGCACGATATGGCTCCGCCCCATAAAAAGTCGGAGTCAAACCCATGTTTTAACTTACTCATTTGCCCTCCTTGATCGGATGCTCCAGCGGATAACCCAATACTAGGAAGAACAAGAAGCATAAGATATCGCATAGAAAGCGTGGGTTTATAACATTTTTTTAGATATAATACCGTTTAAGGCATCGATTCTACCGTTCACCCCTGGAGCACCCCATGGATTCGAATCTCAAACAGCTGCTCTATACGCATACCGAGACCGAAGAGTGGCATCGCACACATCCGGGAGAGCTCAGCCCGCGATATAACAGGGTGGAAACCACAACCATTAACGGCGAAGAGGTCTATCTGTTTGATTGGAAAGAAACTCTCGACGAAAACCCCGTGGGCCTTATCAAGGAGTCGCGCTTTACCGATATTCCTCCTCATATCAATCGGGATATGGAGCTTAACTACGTGTACGACGGCGTCTGCACGTTTATCGTCAACGGACGGCGACTACTCCTTAAAAAGGGCGACGTGCTCATTTGCAACACCGGCGTAGTCAGAAGCGTTCCATACGTTAAGGGCGAGCATGATATCGTCATTTCGATCGTCTTCAAAAAAGAAATGTTCGATTCGTTGTTCCTGAGCCAGCTACCCGGCGCGTCACCATTAACGAATCTTCTATTTGATTTTGTGTCCAAAAACCGCGAGGCCCGAAAATATCTCATTCTTCCAGAGGAATACGCCCGACATGCGCGACGCCTCATCGAGATGCTCTTTATCGAATATCACTTTAAAGATGCCTATTCCAATGAACTCATGAGGCACCTCGCCGTCAGCCTATTCCTTGTTCTCATTCGAGGACTGTACCGACGCTCCGCAACTGATAACCAGGCGATCATGTCGGACGAACGCATCGTGTCGATTCTGAATCATATTGAGCGAAGCTACGGCGACTGCACATTCGAAAGCATTGCGAGCGATACGGGTTATAGCACCAGCTATCTCAGCAGCTTGATCAAGCAAAAAACCGGCAAAACGTTTTCGCAAATCAAGCTCAACCAGCAGCTCACAGAGGCGGCATATCTTCTCAATAACACCGAGCGCAGTGTGCAGTATGTAGCCCGAAAAGTCGGCATCTCCAACATGTCATTCTTTTACTCAAAATTCAAAGAAGCATTCGGCGAAACGCCAGGTGCGTTCAGGACGCATCGGTCTAATTAAAGGCGTTATTACTCAGACCGATCAGCTTCGCGCGACACGGGAATGCACAATCGAAGCAGCGAGCGCATCGCCTCTACCAGCACAAAGCCGGCGATGCCAACCGTGACCACAACGTCGAGCGGTGTGCTCACAAACCACAGCAGCCCCATGAGATACGACCCGGCATTAAAGGCAAAGTGCAGCAGGATCGTGTAACGGAGCTTTCCGGTGGTCACGAGCACCCAGCCAAAGATGAGGCCGGCAACACCCGCATAGCAGCCCTGCACCCAGTTCATGTGCATAAAGCCGAAGACCGCCGCCTGCAGCACGATTGCCGCGGCGACGCCCCAGGTACTCGGAGCTGCCCAGGGCACTATGGCGCCGCCTTGCGCGTTCGCGCGGCGCTGGCGTTTCCAGAGCGGACGGCACTGTGGATTAAACGCACGCAGCAAAAACTCAAAGATGACGCCGCGCACCAGGAGCTCTTCGCAAAATGGCGCGCCAATCACCGTGGTCAGAACGGCCAGATAGCTCGTGTCGCCCATGCCTGTTTCCTCGACGAGCTCGCCATAGTCTGCCGCGACCTCGGGCAGCAGCGACAGCACGCCGTCGCATAGGTAGCTAATGACCACCTGCATGGACAGGCCGATCACGACAACGCAGACGATGCGCTTCCATGCCGCGCCTGCTCCCCCACCGAGCGGGCGCTCGCCTTGCCGGCGCGCCATGAAGGAGCGGGGCCACAGATAGCGCCACCACAGCAGCGCCATAAAAAACGACGCCGTCTGAGCGGCGGCCTGGAACCATTGGATATCGAGATTGTCGATCGAATAGCCCGTCAGCACCGATACGGCATCGAGAACTGAAAACAGAACCACGCTCAGGGCTATATCGGCAGCAACAACGCCAAAACAGACAAGCGCCCAAATCATCGCATTGAGCATGCCAACCTCCTCAAAACCGTTCCCTAGTTCTACCACAACTCGGCAGAGAGCTGATCCCATGGGGACGGAGGAAAACGGATCACTTATTGATGAGAATCGGGCGCAGTGCCAAAGGCCCCGCTGGGCGAAATGTCGAACGGAAAGGTGCCGCAGCGATTAAACGCGGCGATAAACATGCGGATGGCGTTGGACGGCGTGGTGCCCACGAGCTGGGTTGCCGCCGCGAAGGCTGCCTTCTCCTCGGGCAAGACCTTCGCGACTACGGGGGTCATGTGTTCTGCCATGGCGCTTCCTTTTTGAAACGACGGTAGTGCGGATAGATGCGGGCCACGCGGCTGGGCGACGGGCTGTGAAGGCAACCCGATTGGCCCGCATCCGGAGTTTGTTTCTGCGGCGTTGGTATTACTTGGTATTCCAAAGTATTACCCCGCAGATAGAATACCACACCCGACCCCATGGGGACGGAGAAAAACGAATCATATTGTTGCTGAGTTAGTATTTAGAGCGTGATGATGTCCGAGATATCGAGGGCCTGAGCGTCGACGAAATCGTGCGTGGCAAGCAAGAGCGTGCGGCTGTCGAGCAGGTCGAGCACGACCTTGGTCGTCGCATCGCGCGCGGCGGCATCCAGGCCGGTAAAGGGCTCGTCAAGAATCACCGCGCCGCCCGGGCACAGCAGGGCTCGAGCGATCTCGACACGACGGCGCTGCCCGCCCGAAAGCTCAGCCACGCGAACATGCACGTCGATTCCCGGCACCAACCGGCGCAGCAAGGTCGTAGCGTTCGAAGCATCCACGCGCGCATCGGCACACACCAGCACGTTATCCAAAGCCGAGCTGCCCTCTACCAAGCGTGCATCCTGAAACACCATCGAGCACGGCGCGCACTCCCCCGCTGCCAACGAAAGCAGCGTCGACTTGCCCATGCCCGAAGCGCCCATCACGCAGATACGCCCACCCGCAGGCACGTTGAGCACCAGACCATCCAGCGCCGGCGCCCAGGGCGCACGATCGCCCACGGCAAGCGCAAGCTCCGCTGCGGCGCCATCGCTCGCAGCCCCCGCACGCCCGCGCAGTCCATGCCCATGCGCCCGCACGGCCGCGCGCCACGCCACGGGTCCCGAAACCCGCAGCAGCCACACCAGCACGCGCTCACACGCCCACGAGGCGGCAACGACCAGCACGGTCCACGCCAGCAAATCAGCCGTCTCAACCAAAAGCTTTGCCTGATAGATGCGCTCGCCCACGGTGCCCACCGCCATGCCGATCAGCTCGGCTGCCACGCCGGCCTTCCAGCTCATGCCGATCACGGCGCGGGCGCACGAAAGCACAAACGGCAGGACTTCGCGCCAGGTATGGGCGCAAAACAGGCGCCAGCCGCGCACGCCATGCAGACGGAACATCTGCTCCAGCGGTTTATTCACCTGTGCCAAGCCCTCGGCCAGCGAAAAATACACGCCCGGCAGCGCCATCAAAAAGACCGCGGCGATGCTCACGCGCGCCGATCCCAGCCAAATGAGCAGCAGGACCACCACGCAGGCAACCGGCGTCGCCTTAACAAACGAAAGCGCCGGTGCCACCAGGCGGGCAAACGCCCGCGAACGCGACGAAATCCCGGCAAGCACGCCACCACACACCGCGGCAAGCGCCAGCCCGCCCAGTATCCGCGCGCCCGAGCCCGCCAAAATCGCCCAGGTACCGCCATCGCACACCAGCCGCAGCAACGCCACCACAACAGCGCCCGGCCCCGGCAAAATCAACGGCTGCGCCACGAGACCCGCCACCAGCACCCACACGGCAAGCCAAAAAGCGGCAACGGCACCTGCTGCCGCCACCGCCTTCACACGCACTGTCATTTGTCGAGCAAACGCACGCACGGGCTACTCCATGTAGTAGAAATCATCGGCCGGGAGCTTGCCGCCCACGGCGCTCGCGTCCGCGTCGGACAGCACCTGCAGATACCCGTCGAGCGCCGCCTTCATATCCTTCCCCGTCTGGCACACGAGCATGCACCCGGGAATCGCCTTCTCGGCGATCTTGGCGTTATCGACGATGCCCGCATCGACCACGGCCTGAGCCCAGTCTGCCGGCGCCGCGTTCACGGCCTCAACGCTCGCCGCATGGCAGCTCAAGAATTCCGCCACGGCCTCGGGATGTTCCTTGGCAAAGGCCCGGCGCACCACGGTCACGCCCGTCAGCAAACGGGAGCCCGTGTCACCCGCCAGCTCATCCCACACATCGGTCAGACTTACCGGCGCCGACAGCTTGCCTTCGCTCTTGGCGATGGCCGCCGTCTTGAACGGCTCCGGCAGCACGCCCACGGCGGACGGGTCGACAAGCAACGCCGACAGCACCTCGGTGGGCTCGCTCTTAAACTCGAGCGTCACCTGGCCGGTCAGGCCCGCGCGCTCCAGCAGGAAGTTCATGACGTACTCCGGCGTGGTGCCCTTGCCCGTCATGTAGACGGTATGGCCCGCCAGATCGCCAAACGAGGCCACACTCGCGTCGCCCGTCACAACGTTCAGCACGCCCAGCGTGTTGATGTCGATGACCTGCACCGCGCCCTCGGTCTTGTTGTAGAGCACGCTCGCCACGTTGGCGGGCACCAGGGCGATATCGATATCGCCCTGAATGACCTTGGGCACAATCTCGTCGGCGGCAGTGTTGATCGCAAAGTCGAACGCATTGTCCGTCTCGCCATCGGCAGCCTGGTCCATAAACTGCACCAGGCCAATCGAGGTCGGCCCCTTGAGCGAGGCGATGTGCACCTCAACCGGCTCGGCAGTGGCACCGTCGGCGGCAGGCCCGGCAGCCGAACCCGCGGCGGACCCGGCACCGGCAGCCCCGCCGCCACAGCCCGCGAGCGCAAGCGACAGGGCGCCCGCGGCGAGCGCCGAGGCAAACCCCCGGCGCGACATCTCAACATCAAACGCGCGCATCGCTAGTACGTCCCCTCGTTGGGCATCGTCCATGCGTGATGGTCGGTATGCAGCAATTCCTCGGCCAGCGGCGAGAGCGGCGCACCCAAGAACTCGCTATAGCACGCCTGAACATCGGGATTCTCGTGCGAGAAGCGAATCTCGGCGTTCGCATCGAGGCCCCAGAGCACCTGGCCACGCTCGGCAGCCAGCTCGCAACCGTCGTGGATGGGCTGACCGCCACCACCGACGCAGCCGCCCGGGCATGCCATAACCTCGACGAAGTCATAGCTCACGCGGCCGTCACGAATCGCGTCGAGCAGGCGGGCGGCATTGCCCAGCCCGTGTGCCACGGCGACGCGCACCTTGGTGCCATCGATATCGGCCACGGCCTCCTTCCAGCCGTCCAGGCCGCGCACATCGGTAAAGAAGTCGGCGTCGGGGTTCTTGCCCGTCACCAGGTAATAGGCCGAGCGCACGGCGGCCTCCATCACGCCGCCCGTGGCGCCAAAGATCACGCCCGCGCCCGTGCCAAAGCCCAGCGGCGTATCGAGCGGCTCCTCAACCAGCGTATCCACGCTCACGTGGTTCGCGCGGATCATGCGCACCATCTCGCGCACCGTCAGCGCAACGTCCACATCGGGCGTGCCGTCCTCGCCCACCATGCTCGGCAGCGCGCACTCGGCCTTCTTGGCCGTACACGGCATCACGGACACCACAAACAGACGCTCGGGCTCCACGCCCAGCACCTTGGCGTAGTAGGTCTTGGCGATGGCGCCGAACATCTGCTGCGGCGACTTGGACGTGGACAGGCTGTCGACAAACTCCGGATAGCGTGCCTTCACAAAGCGCACCCAGCCCGGGCAGCAGCTCGTGAACATGGGCCAGTTGCGGCTGTCGCCCTCGCTCTTGGCGGCCTTACCTAGGCGCTCGAGCAGCTCGGAGCCCTCCTCCATAATGGTGAGATCGGCCGAGAAGTCGGTGTCGAACACGTACTCAAAGCCCACGCGGCGCAGCGCGCAAGCCAGGCGCTCGACGGTAGCCTCCTCGCGCGGAATGCCGAGCTCCTCGCCCCAGGCGCTACGCACGGCCGGCGCGATCTGCACCAGCACGATCTTGTCGGGATCGGCGATGGCGTCGAACACGGTCTCGGTATCGTCACGCTCGCGCAGGGCGCCCGTCGGGCAATGCGTGATGCACTGACCGCACGCGACGCAATCGGTCTTGCCGATCGGCGCACGCCCGCGGGTGCCCACGGCGGTATGCGTGGCGCGGTTGGTCAGGTCCCAAATCCCTAAGCCCTGTACGCTCTCGCACACCTTGATGCAGCGCATGCATTTGATGCACTTGTCGTTATCACGGATGATGGGGAAATCGAAGTCCCAGCCCTCGCGCGCCAGGTGCTGCTCGTACGGCAGATAGAAGATGCCCAGGTCGTTGGCGATGGTCTGCAGGTTGCAGTTACCACTGCGCACGCAGCTCGTACAGCGCGAGTCGTGCTGGGACAGCAGCAGCTGCACGTTGGTGCGACGCGCCTCGCGGGCCTTGGGGCTGTTAGTGTGGACCACCATGCCGTCGAGCACGTAGTTGTTGCAGGCAGCAACCAGCTGGTCGCAGCCCTCAACCTCGACCACGCACACGCGGCAACCGCCGATCTCGTTTAGATCGCGCAGGTAGCACAGGGTGGGAATCTGGATGTCGACGGACTTGGCCGCATCCAGGATCGTGGTGTGCTCGGGCACCACGACCTCGCAATTATCGATAGTGAGCTTGACCATGTTGAGTGCTCCGCTTTCGGTGTTGTCGCTGACAGTGGGGTTGTTGAGCTCTACCATTCCAGGTTCCTCCCTCCGCGGAACGCGCCAAAGCCAAAGTGGTCGCAACGCAGGCAGCGGCTTGCCTCCTGGCGTGCCTCCTGCTCGGTAAGGCCCTGCTCGACCAGATTCCAATCGTGGATGCGCTCGCCGGCCTCGCGCTCGCCCAGCTCGCAGCGGCCGCACTCGTGCTTGCCCTTAAACTGCACGGTCGGCAGCTCAACGTCGAGCTTGATCTTGTGGTCAAAGCCCAGATAGCGATCGATATTTGCCGAAGCCACGCGGCCGGCGTTGATGGCCCGGATGACGGTGGCGGGACCGGTCTGGCAGTCGCCGCCGCTAAAGAGGCCATCAAAGTTAGGCACGGCGCCATCCGAATCGGTGACCACGCAGCCCCACTTACAGGCGATGCCCATGTCCTCAAACGGCTTGGAGTCGATGTCCTGACCAATGGCCACAAACACGCGCTCGCAGGGAATGACGCGCTCGGGCGTGGCGGCGGCACGCGGGGCCGGACGCCCACGACGGGGCTCGCCGATAATCTGCGGCTGCACGCGCAGGCCACTCACGCGACCTTCCTCACCCGTCTCGATAGCGAGCGGTGCGGTGAGCTCCAAAACCTCGCAGCCCTCGGCCTGGGCGCCGGCGATCTCGGCATCCTGGGCCGTCATGTCGCAGATGCGGCGGCGGTAGACGATGCTCACCTTTTCGGCACCGCAGCGCACGGCAGAACGCGCCACGTCCATGGCCACGTTGCCGCCGCCGATGACGCACACACGCTGACCGCTCAGGTCGGGCAGCTCGTCGTCGCCGATGGCGCGCAGCATCTTGACGGCCGATTCCACGCCGGGCGCCTCTTCGCCCGGAAGGCCGAGCTTCTTATCGCTGTGGGCGCCAATGGCCAGGTAGACGGCATCGAACTCGTCGCGCAGGCGGGCGAGCTCCTCGCCGTTCACGGAGTGGTCGAGCTCCACGTCGATACCGGCGCTCAAGACCCAATCGATCTCGGCCTGCAGGCGCTCGCGCGGCAGACGATAGCTGGGGATGCCGTAGCGCAGCATGCCGCCCAGGTGGTGGCGCTGTTCAAAGATGCTCACCTTGTGGCCCATCACGGCCAGGTAGTAGGCGCAGGAAAGACCGGCCGGGCCGCCGCCGATCACGGCGACGCGCTTCCCGGTGTTGTCCACTACATGCGGCTTGTGGTCGTTGAGGTCACTGTGCTCAACGGCAAAACGCTTAAGGGCGAGGATGTTCATGGGGTCGTCGACCATGCCGCGACGGCAGTGCATCTCGCAGGGATGCTCGCACACCAGGCCGCAAACGAGCGGCAGCGGGTTGTTCTTGCGGATGACCTTGACGGCATCGGCATAGCGGCCAGCCTCGACCAGCGAAATGTAACCGGGAATGTCGACGTGCGCCGGGCAGCCCGAGACGCACGGGACGCGGGCCTCGCGGTCAAAGCCACAGGAGTGCTCGCGGATATGGTGCTCAAAATCGTCGCGGAAGCCGCGAATGGCCGTGAGTGCCATGGCGCCAGCCTCGTAGCCGATAGCGCAGTCACTCGAAAGGTAGATGGTGCGGGCCGTGCGCTCAATCAAATTGAGCGTGGACTCGTCGGCGCGGCCCTCGAGCACATCGGCGAGCAGATCGCTCAGCGCGCTCAGGCCCACACGGCAGGGCGTGCACTTGCCGCAGCTCTGGGTGGAGCACAGGTTGACGAGCGCCGCCGTAAACTCAACGGGGCACGGGGCGAGCGAACTCACCGCCAGACGGCGCCCAAGCGCATCATGTAGGTCGTCCATGACGGCCTGAGCGTGGCTGCGTTCCATTACGTGCAGTCGTGCCATAAGATCCCCTCTCATGCGGCAGCCCGGAGGCGAGGCCGGGCGAAGTTGCTACACGCACAACACTGACCTAAAAAGTTGTTAGGTCTCCACGCAGTTCGGCAGGCGGTATGAAATGTCACCCTCGGCGGTGAAATAGAACATTACCGCAGATAAATGCCATATTTGATAAAACGCGTTACCAAATGACAATGCCCCGCCCACGCAATCACGTGGACGGGGCATTGCTCCAGGTATGCGGCCAGCGACCCTGTTGCTTTTACTTAAGCTCGGGCCAGTAACCCTTGTTGGCCTCGATCATGTCGTCGAGAACCTCCTTGGCGACCTTCATCGACGGCACGGTCTTGTTCAGCGTAAAGGCCTTGAGCGCCTTCTCGTACGAACCCTCGATCGTAGCCTCGACCACGAGCTTCTCGGAGTTCAGCTGCTGCATCATGAGGCCCTGCTGGAACAGAGGAATGTTGTCGCGGCTGATGACCTCGGGGCCGTTCTTGCCAATGTAGGCAGGCAGCTCGACCATGGCGTCGTAGGGCATGTTGGGGATAGCGCCCTTGTTCTCGCAAATGACCAGGAAGCGCTGCTTGGTGTCGTTCTTCAGAGCGATAGCCAGGTCGGCAATCCAGTCGCCGTGGCTGCCCGCATAGAACGTGCTCTCGTCGATCTCGCCCGTCTTCTCGTAGTGGTCGATGCCGTCGAAGAGGTTCTTCTCACGCGTCTCCTCAACCTCGTTAGCACGGGTGCGCTCGGGGCTGGAATGCTCGACGAACTCCTTCTGCTGCAGGTAGTAGTTCAGATACGTGTTGGGCAGGTACTCCGGGAAGCACTCCATGATCTCGTACTCGCCCTTCCAGACGTAGTACCAGCTGCCCTTGGTGTGGCGATTCTGCTCGGGATGCTCGTCGGTGGCCTCCTCGGGCTTCTTTGCCATGAGCGAGCCCATGCCCTTGAGGTAGGAGTCGGGCAGCAGGATCTGGTGCTCCTTGATGTACTCGCGCAGCTGCGGGAGCACCTCCTCGCCCTTGTGGCGGATCGAGGTGAACCAACCAAAGTGGTTGAGGCCAAAGTAATCGTACTCGACATCCTTCTTGTCGATATCGAGCGCGGCGCAAACCACGTCGATGATCGCGATCGGCATGTCGCAGATGTTGATGATGCGAGCGTTGGGACGCAGCACACGGCAGCCCTCGGAGACGATGGCAGCAGGGTTGGAGTAGTTGAGAATCCAGTAATCCTTCTTGGCGTACTTCTCAACGTCATCGATCAGCTCGACCATGGGGAAGATGGTGCGCATGCCGTAGGCAAGGCCGCCGCAACCGCAAGTCTCCTGACCCACGCAGCCGTGACGCAGCGGAATCTTCTCGTCCTGCTCGCGCATGGCGTAGCCGCCCACGCGCATCTGGGCAAACACGAAGCTCGCGTCGGTAAAAGCCGTCTTTTTGTCGGTGGTCACCGTGAGCTTGATGTCCAGGCCGAGGTCCTCGTGCAAAATCCAGTCCACGAGCACGCCGACCTTGCGCTGGCGCTCCTCGTTGATGTCGTACAGACGAATCTCGTCAACGTCGAGCTCGTCCTTGCGCAGGGCGATGGACTTGACGATGCCGGGGGTAAAGGTGGATCCGCCACCACACAGAGTAATGATCATTGTTTACTGCTCCTTCTCAATTGCGTTTTCGACCTTGTCGCGCATCTCGGCGACCTTCATGCCAAAGATGATCTGGATATTATTGCCGTTGCGGTTGATGCCGCTGTTGGGCACGTGGTTGATGAGGTCCTCATTGATGAGGTCCGGGTTCTTAACGTTCACGCGGAGACGCGTAAAGCAGTTCTCGAGCTCCTCGATGTTGTCCTTGCCGCCAAGACCTGCGACCAGGTCGGCAATACCTGCATCGACGCCCTCTGCGGGAGCCGCGGCAACGGCGCCCTGCTTCACTGCGACAGACGCGGCGGCCTCGCCCTCGGCAACGGACTCGGCGAGCTCGGACTCCTCCTCGCGGCCAGGCGTGTGGAGGTTGAGCTTCTTGATAAGGAAGGTGAAGAGGAAGAAGTACAGCGCGGCGTTGACGACTCCAAGCACCAGCATAACCGGCCAGTTGGTCTTATCGACGCCCAGGACCAGGTTGGAGACCACGATGTTGATGATGCCGCCTGCAGTCGAAGCGGGCACGGAGAGGACCTTGAGCAGGACCAGGAAGATGCCGGAAAGAACCGAGTGAACGACAAAGAGCACGGGAGCGGCAAAGACAAAGAGGAAGTCCATGGGCTCGGTCACGCAGGAGAGCACGGCGGTGATGATCAGCGGGATGATAACGGCCTTGGTCTTATCCTTGTTCCCCTTGTAGGCGGTGACGATAAAGGCGAGGCCGATGCCGATGTAGGGCCACAGATTGTTGAAGGTGTAGCTGTTGAAGTAGGTGCTATCGGAGAAGGGCTGACCCGTCATTGCCATCTCGGCAACACGGATGGGATAGGCGCTGGCGATAACCTGACCACCCAGCGTAAGGGTGCCACCCACATCGGAGAACTGGAACGGGGTGTAGATGAGGTGGTGCAGACCGGTGGGAACGAGCAGCTTGTTGAGCATGCCGTAGATAAACAGGCCGATGTTGCCCGACTCCTTAATGATGCCGGCAACGGAGGAGATGGCACCCTGAACCGGAGGCCAAACGATGCAGAAGCCAGCGCCCATGATCCAGGAAATGATGATCATGATCAGGAACGGGAAGCGAACGCCCGAGAACATCGAAAGGGCAATGGGGAACTGCTTGTTCGAGTACTTGTTGAACACGGCGCCGGTGATGCAACCGAGAATGATGCCGCCGAACACGCCGGTATCGAGCACCTGGATGCCCATAACGGTGGCCTGGCCGGTTCCGGTAAGGCCGAGCATGCCGCTCGCATCGGCAAGAGAGCCGGTGGCGTTGAGCACGATGTTGTTAGCCTGCAGGAACAGGAAGAACGACATCAGGGCGATCAGCGAAGCATGGCCCTTGTTCTTCTTTGCCATGGCGCCGGCGATGCCCACGCAGAACAGAATCGAGAGGTTGTTGATGATAAACATCAGCGACTGGTAGACAACGGCGCCCACAAGCTGGAACGGACCGGAGCCCAGTACGGGGACCAAAGCGCAAATGGTCTTGTTGGTCAGAATGATGCCCACAATGAGCAGGATGCCGGCAACCGAGAGATACATCATCGGCTGGACGATCGACTTCGCGAACACCTCCAACGGCGCTTTGAAATTGAACTTCTTTTTTGCGGTCATAGCGGTACTCCCCTTCCTTTTCCGCAAATTAAGACAGATGTGCCCTGGACAAGACCGTGAGCCTTGCCTTATATCAATCGATGTGTGGGCACGTTATGCCTAGAGACCAGGTTCTCCAAGCAGGTTAACAATGTGATATGCGAGATAACTCTTTTCGGCATCGGTAACGACAACGTTATAGGTAGACGACAAGTGGGCGGCTATGGCGTCCGCGCACGAGAATGCGCAGGGATACGCCGTTTCATCGATTCGGAACAGCGCGTCTCCGTTGATTTGCCCTGCCGTAGGATCGAGCGCTCGCTGTGCGAAAAACTGCAGGTGACGAACGAAACGTTCGTAAGGCAGCGAGGTGTCATCGAGGGTCGTAGCATAGCGCTTGGAAACAATCGCGAGCACGTCGCGAACAAGCTGGACCGAAACAATCAAACGATCGGAGCGTTGCGGCATGGTGGCGTTGACGATATGCAGCGTAATGAAGCCCTGCTCTTCTTCGCTCATCTGGATGCCCATATACTCCTTGATAATCTGCAGCGCACGGCCCGCAAGCGCGTACTCCTTGCGATAGAACTGCTGGATCTCGAGTAGCAACGGATTCTCACAGGGGACGCCCTTGCGCTCGCGCTCCAAAGCAAGGCTGATATGGTCTGCGAGAGCAATGAGAATCTTATCGTTGATGTCGGCATTGAGCTCTCGACGAAGCATCTGAACGATTTCCTCGGAAATCACGAGGTTGACGGTGGGGATGGACTCCAAAAGATGTGCCAAGCGGTCAATCGTACGCGAGTCCTGAGAAGTTCCCTCCTGCAACGCGTAGGTCTTTTCGATCGACGCCTCGTCGATGGCATCGCCGGCATGACGGCCAAAGCAGAGGCCTCGACCGGTGACGATGAGCTCGGAGCCATCGTCCGAAGTGACCATTGCGACGTTGTTGTTAAAAACTCGCTTGATAACCACGGTACCCACCACAAGAATTTACTCGGAAAGCCAGACGACAGGCTCTTTAACAGCAACAGGGCCGGAAGCATGCTCACGAAGAGTCGAGTTCTCCGAACGCTCGCACACGATAACGAAGACCGTGGGATCAAAGCCGGCAGCGCGAACCACGTCGAAATCGACCTCGACGAGGGGCTGGCCCGCGTCAACGTGATCACCCTGGGCAACAAGCGCATGGAAGCCCTTGCCCTCAAGTTTAACAGTGTCGATTCCGATATGCAGCATCACCTGAGCAGAGCTGTTATCGGACATGATGCCCAGCGCGTGCTCAGTCGGAAACAGAGCGGCGACGGTACCGGAAACAGGAGCGCACACCGTTCCCTCTTGGGGAACCACGGCAACGCCATCGCCCACTGCACGGCTGCTAAAAGCGGGGTCATTGGTTTTTTCTAGATTAACAAGCTCGCCGGAAACGGGAGCGAGGATTTCGAACTCGGAAGCCGCAGTCGTCTGCTTATCCGAACCACCCATTAGGCGAGAAAAGAAACCCATGGTGACATGTCCCTTCATAAATATAGCCCAACCAAAATCAATCGAATGCACCCATTGAGACACACCCGTTCTAAGACTTTGGTTAGGCCCACGTCCGAGGGGACTCGGTAACCTTCCGCATTTCTTTTACGTGGGTTATTATAGACAAGCCCAAAGCCGGAACAATCATTATGACCGGCGAACGGTATTTTTTCTCCGATAAACGGTATTTAAGCGGCACTTAGGGACGTTCCTTTTCTGCCGGCACTCGGGAGCACTCCTCACTCTGGTGCATTGGGGACAGGTTTGTTTGCACCAGGTTGGTGCAGATTAACCTGCCCCCATTGCGCCAATTTCGTATGCGCTAGATGAAGAGCTCGCATTCCTTCCGCACGACGCAAACCTTGCTCAGCATCTGGGAAACAGCGGATAGTTTGCTGGAATCAAGCTTGCGAGCACCTCGCGGACATACGGCGATGCAGCGCATGCAGGAGATGCACGCCTCGCCAGCTGCTCGTTTGGGGTCACCCTTGTCGATAGCACAAACGGGGCACGCCGCGGCGCATGCACCGCAGGAGACACAATCCCCTGTTGCCTCGGGTGCCATGCGGTGACCTCTGGCTTGTTTATAAGGACGATTGCCGGGGATAGAGGGCTCGGACGCATCCTCAGCCAACAGCTTTTGCTGAATTTGCTGCGCAAACTCTGCGAGCTGCGCCGCATCCTGCGCATCCGGACGACCGGCAGCAAACTGTCGCGCGATGGAATGTTCTGCAATGGCTGCGACTGCCGCGATCACCCGGAATCCCGCATGCTTCGCAACGTCTTCCAGCTCTACGAGCGTGTCCTCAAACGCGCGGTTTCCGTATACACAAACCAAAACAGCCCGAGCCCCGTTGCCGCGCACCATACCCAACCGGTCAGCCACCACAGCCGGGATTCTACCGGCATACGCCGGCACAGAGATTACGGCCACGTCGTCCTCAGTCATCGAGACAGCGCTGAAATCTAGCCCGCTATCGGTCAGATCGACGGTAACGGTATTCTTGCCCAGTGCCCCGGCCACAAGGCCAGACACCTTCCGCGTTCCACCCGTCGGACTAAACACAATTTCGAATACGCTCATCGAGGCACCCTCCCCTACGCCTGGCAACGCGTCAAGCCGTTTTCACATCCAGCCAGAGTATACGGCACGTGGGATCCCCATTTTGGTGCATCAAGCACCCCAATGCACCAACCCTACGCTGTCTGCCTCTTCGTTTTGTATAAATTACGGTACAAATTGTATATATTTACGGGATACCGCTGTGTTCTCCTGAGGTACCCCATCCTAGCCCGTGCAAAAAACGGAGTATTCTGCAACGTAACCACGCCAGCACCGCCGCGGGTGGGCAAAACTGTAGGGCGCCGTATCATTCTAAGTCCCGACATGGCGAGAATGACGCGCCCCTGCTCCGGAAAACGGCGAAATCTGACTCAGAACGCTCGCCAGGGATATCCGAAGGCCACCGTTGGCGACGTCGGATCATATGCAGACAACTCGAACTGCAGAATACTCCAAAAAATGCACGGCGCACCCCATGGGGCCCATTGCTGCATGGCAGAAAATAGGTCCTCAGCATCCCCCAGATGCATTCCCGAGAAAATCACGTTTGAATTAGCGATGGACACGGCAAACAAAAGGGCCCGAGCGTTGTTTGCTCGGGCCCTTAGCTTGTCTCACGCTAGCGTGCGATGTGTATGTTACTTGCGCTTGCCGCCGCCGTCACCGGGGCGACGGGAGCTGCCGCCGCGCTTGCCGCCACGGCTGTTGCCATAGCTGCCACGGTTATCGCGACCGCCGGCACGGCCGCCACGGGAGCCGGCCTGGTTGCCACCACGACGCTCCTCGCGGGTATCGTCGTAGTTGCGCCAATCATCGCGACGATCGCGGCTGGCACGCGGGTCACGACGATCGCGCGACTCGTTAGAACGACCGGCGCCGCCGCGGCCGCCATTGCCGCGAGCACCCTCGCGACGCTCGCCGCCGCGGCTACCGCGCTCTTCAAAGCGCTTGCCGCCACGGGACTCACCGCCGCGGGCACCACGCTCACCACGGCCCTCGCCGCCACGGCGCTCATCACGGCCACCGCGCTCGTCATTACGACCGGAGCGACGACGGTCACCCGAACCGCGCTTGCCGCCGCGCGAACCGCGGCCCTCGTCCTCGCGCTCAACACGGCGACGGCCGCCACGGTCCTCGTCCTCACGACGACGGCGGTGCGCCTCGCCCTGGAACTGCTTGGCACGGCGCTCGGCACGGTTGCCACGCGGGGCCTGCTTGACGGCGTCAGCACCGCCGCGCTCCTCGGCAGCCACCTCGCGGGCCACGCTCTCCACAGCCTCGTCCACGCGAGCCTGAACGCCCTCGCGCACGCGGGTCTTGCCGCCGCGCTTGGGACGGCTCGGACGCTCGCCGTCGCCTCGACGCTCGTCGCGGCCGCGGTTGGAACGACCGGCCACATCGCCGTAATCGTCGCCGTTGCGCTTGCCGTCGCGACGCGCCTGCTCAAGCTTCTTCTTGCTCTTGGACTTGCCGCGCTTGGTCTTCTTCTTCACCTTAAAGGCCGCAGGATCGCGCTCGGGGTCAACCGCGGGCGGATTGGGGCCCACATGCAGGTCGCCGGCCTCGTAGATGTCGGAGGTCTTGTCCATGAGCTTCTCGATCTCGTAGAACTCATCGACATCCTGCTCGGTCACAAACGTGATGGCCCAGCCCAGCTCGCCGGCGCGGCCCGTGCGGCCAATGCGGTGGATGTAGTCGGTCGGCTCGGCCGGCACGTCAAAGTTCACGACGTAGCGCACGTCGCTAATGTCGATGCCGCGGGCAAGCACGTCGGTTGCCACCAGTACGTCGACGGTGCCGTCGCGGAAGGCAGAAAGCGCGCGCTCGCGCTGGGCCTGGCTGCGGTTGCCGTGAATCGCAGCGGCCTTGATGCCCTTGCGCTCCAGACGACGGCAGCAGCTGTCGGCGCGGTGCTTGGTGCGCATAAAGACGATAGTGCGCTCCGGGCCCTCCTTCTTGAGGAACTCGGGCAGCAGGTTGTTTTTGGCCTCGATGGACACCGGGAACACAAACTGGTCGACGGTGTCGGCGGTCGACGTGGCCGGCGCGATCTCCACGCGGGCCGGGTCGCTCACCAGGTCGGTGATCTCGCCCACGGCCTCCTCGTCGAGCGTCGCCGAGAACAGCAGCGTCTGGCGCTCGGCCGGCGTCTCGCGCACAATGCGGCGGACGGCGGGCAAAAAGCCCATGTCGAGCATGCGGTCGGCCTCGTCGAGCACCAGGACCTTAACCTCGTCCAGGTGGCAGGCGCCCTGCTCGATCAGGTCGACCAGACGACCCGGCGTGGCAACTAGGATATCGCAACCGTACTTGAGTGCCGCGGTCTGCGGCTTGTAGCTCACGCCGCCCACGACGGTCACGGCAACGTGGCCCGTGACGTCGGCGATTTTGCTTGCGACCTCGTCGATCTGCTGGGCAAGCTCGCGCGTGGGGGTGATGACGAGCATCACGGGGCCACGGCCGTTGCCCTCGGGCTTTTTAGCACCGCGACGGCGGTTGCGGCCGCCACGCTCGCGCACGGGTTTGGGAGGAGCGATGTGCTCCAGATTGTTCATAGTCGGCAGCAAAAAGGCGGCCGTCTTGCCGGTGCCGGTCTGAGCGGCGGCAAGCAGGTCACGGCCCTCGAGCACTACGGGGATCGAGCCGGCCTGCACGGGCGTGGGCGCCGTGTAGCCCAGGTTCTCGATAGCACGAAGCATCTCGTCGGAGAGGCCCAGCTCGTCAAAGGCGGGCAGGCTCTCGGTAGCGGACTCGACGGCCTGGGCGGCATTGGCCTCATCGGCGGCATCGAAGGCAGCCTGGGTCATGGCCTCGCGGGTCTCGTCCAGAATCTCGGCGTCGGTGACGTCAGATACAGAATTACGCATATGTTGTTGTTCCTTATCTGCACGCGCAATGGGCACGGCATGCGGCCGCGCGGGCGTGCTTGGTAGTGCGCTAATACATACAAAAACAGGTGCGCACAGAGGGGACGTTGCTCAGCACGCTGGCGATCGCTTTGGCAGCCCTATCACGCGCCGTCCAGACGCAGCAGCTCTAAGCGATGGAGCAGATTCGCCGCCGGTTAGTATACCCGCACTCCGTATGCCCCCACGTAAACCACAGATGACGAGGCGGACGGGGCGGGCCTGGCCGATTGTCTCAATCTGTAACAGATGCAGGGCAAAACCGGGTCCAAATGTTACAGAACAAGACAGAGGGGGATTTCCGTCCAGTCCAAACCAAATCTCTCAGTCTTCCTGCAATTTCGAACATGTGGCCTATAATGTTGCTTTAGTTACGCTATATATTGCGCAGCCATTTAATACGTCGCCCACCGGGGGCCATTAATTCCTATCGCCATATTGGCTAGGAAGCAATCAAAGGAGGTATCCGTGGCAGCAGAGACGCCTTGCTCGGTCCTCTATAACGATATTCGCTCGTTCGGCGGTCTTAAACATCTCGAGATCGCCCGAATGCTCATCAATGGAAACTCTTATCTCGGCAGTACCCTGCTCGAGAAATGCTCTTCCAACCGCTCGTATCTCACCCGTTACATCGTCCATCGCAAGCCTGACCAGTGCGCGCCCGCCATCTACAGCGACTTTACCGTCACCACGCTCAACCTTTCCGCGGCAATCTGCAGCAAGCTCGGCGGCGGCGAGTCCGCCTATCGGGCAATCGCCGAGCACTATCGCGGTCCGGCCGCCAACGAAATGATGTCGGCTCTCACCAGCTACAAGCTGGACAGCCGCCTATATGCAAATGCCCTCAATCGCATCGACAACTTTGACGGCAATGCCGTGCGCGAGAAAAGCACGCTTTACCTTATGCTCTTTGTGGCAACGGACACACTTGCCGATCCCGTTCAAGGCGTGGCCACCGTCGAGCGCTTTTGCGACAGCAAGACGGGCGGGCACTTTGGCACCACCGAAACTACCGTCGGACGTGACTTTATGGGCAGCCTGGAGCAGCCGCGCGCCGTCGCCCCCAACCTCGGTCTGCTCAGGACACATGCCGACAACTGCGTCGACATGCAAATCCATCCCCTCACACGCGATCCGCGCGGCACCGTGATTGGTTCTTTGCCCAAAACCTCGCCCAGCATCACCGATGTGGGCGCCGACGCATCGCGCGAACATCTTCGCATATGGCTTGAGGGTGAGCACTGGTACGCCCAGGGCCTTGGATCGACCAACGGCACGGTGCTCGAATCGGGTGCAGGCGACGGCGATATCGTAATCGAGCCGCCCCGCGACCAACGAGAGCCCGGCAAAGTCTATCCCCCGGTGGAAATCGAAAACAGCGACAGACTTCACTTGGGTCTCTATACAACGTTTCTCGTTATTGTGGACTAGCGCGGGCGGCGATCGAAAGACGGCCATCGCCCGTCTTTCGTCTGCTACCTTCTACGTCGTAAACGACAATACTCAGCGGCATACGTGAGCAGTGCGGCTATTATGGTACTTTACCGATAACCGCACTGTTCACGCACACGTGCGACAACCCATGCCAGACAAAGGAACGCCATGGATACTACCGACAGCGCCTATGGCGACAAACTCATCCGTCTTGACACGTTCGACACCGCCGTGGCGGTCGACCCCAGCGCCGAGGACGACGCCAAGCGTCGGTTTATGACGCTTACTCTCCAGACGACCCACCGCGACAACGGCAACATCGGGCACGTGCTGCGCGCGACCAACACGAGCGGCGAGGTCTTTGCCGTCAAGCTACTCAAGGACAACGCCATCCTTTCCGGCCAAGCCCCCGACCGCTCCGCCGAGCAATCGGCCGCGCATCTGGCCAACACCGCCGCGCTGTTCGAGGAGTACCGTCATCTGTGCACCGTCTCACACCTTCGCGGATTTCCGCGTGTCTATGGCTACGGTTCTTGCGAGGACGACCCACTCATCCTCATGGAATGGGTCGAGGGCACCTCGCTCAAGCAGGCGCTGCCCTTGCTTCCGCACGATGTCTCGGGCGGGCTAACCACCCAGATGGTGGCCGCCGTTGGAAACGCCGTGCTTCGCGCACTCCTGATGACCCAGGGGCTCGTGAATCCGGTCGTCCATCGCGACCTGTCGCCCACCAATATCATGTTCCGTACCACCAGCCGAACGCTCGAGCAACAGATTGCCGATTGCTCCTTTGACCCCTGCCTCATCGACATGGGCTCCGCGACCATGGCCCTCGGCGACGACACGATCACCCGGCGTGCCGGCATCTGGCGCTTCGCCACGCCCGCATACGCCGCGCCCGAGATGCTCACGCAGGATATCGAAGGCATCGCGGCCCTTCGCCGCTCGCCCGCGGTCGACGTCTATGCGCTTTCGAGCATTCTGTACCAGCTCTACAGCGGTCGCAAGCCGTTCGATGTGGAGTCGACGGGCGCCGCGGCAACCGGCTCGTTCTACCTCATAAAGACCAAGACCAAGCCGACGCCGCTCGAGCCGCGATGCAGTGACGACGAGACGCTCGTCCAAATCATCATGAAAGGCATCTCGGTCGAGCAGTGCGATCGTCCCACCGAACAGCAGATGCTCGAGGTGCTCTCGACATACCTCACCGACGCCGAATCCGAGGGCCGCGAGGGCGCGGGCAGTGACGCCGCAATCGACATCGACTCCGGTACGCACCTTAAGGTCGACGTCGCCGGCGAGCGCGCGCGAGAGATTCTGGTGCAGGCCCGGCACGATGCCATGACCCGCCGCCGGTTTATTATCGGTGGCGTCGTTGCAGTCGTTGCGGGGCTCAGCGTCGTTGGCGCGGCAACCCATGGCTTTGGCATCCCCGACTACCTGGACGGCATCCGCGGTACGCTTGACGACTACGCCTGGGATCAGCTGCAGGAGATTTCGCTCAAGATTAAGGCCGCCGAGACCCGTAGCGAGGCACGCGAGATTGCCCAGCGCTATCACCTGCTCGATGCCGATGGGCGTATCCCCTATCCGTGTACCAAGCGTGTCACGCTCACCAACGGGCTGCAGGTTGGCGCGCAGCTTGTGGGCATCCGCCACGATGAACTTCTGGACGGGACGGGCAAGGCCGGACTGACGTTTTTGTTCGATGCGGGTATTGCCGAGCGCAACGCTGCGGCTGAACCGCCGAGCGCCGGCTGGGCAGATTGCGAGCTGCGGGAATGGCTCAACGGCGACGGCCTTAAGCTGCTGCCCAACGAGTTGCGCGCACTCATTAAAGGGGTCAAGAAGGTCTCGAACAATGTGGGCGCCGCCAACAGTGCATCGTGTCTGAGCGAGTTGCCCGCAACCCTTTGGCTGCCCGCCATGGTCGAGCTGTGCGGTACGCAACCGCCCGATTCGTTTGCCAAGGACTATCACTACCTGGCAGACATCTACAACGGCGAGGGCAAGGAGTATCAGCTCTTCCGCGAGCTCAAGGTGAGCCCGTATTCCACGAACGAGACGATGGTCCGCCAGTGGAAGGGCAAGGACACCTGCTGGTGGGAGCGCACGGTGAGCCCCGACTCATCGGAGACCGAAGGCACGCTCTATTTGAATCGCGTTGGACACGACGGCGACGTCTTTACGTACGCAACGCCTGCGGACAAGCCAAACAAACGAACCTGTGTGATCCCCGGATTCTGTATCTAGAGAGCGGGCGTCTTGCCGTGACGGGACCCCTCCCCGGCAATTGTCTCGATCTGTAACACTAGCTCGGCAGATACAGGTCTAGATGTTACAGAACGAGACAAACCCCAACCCCGCGAGACAACATCTCAATCTGTAACATCTAGCAGGCAAAACGGTCCTCAGATGTTACAGATTGAGATGATTGGTTGGGACGGTCCATCGGCCAACCAACCACCCTCATCTGTAATGAAAAGTCATACATTCCAACTATTACTAGACACCCCCAGGGGGTATGGGTATATAGTATCGGATGGTTAACATTTCCGACACTACGTCACAGAAAGGAGAAGCCATGGCTCAAGATAAGTTCGACGTGGGCGGCATGACGTGCGCCGCCTGCCAGGCGCATGTGGACCGCGCCGTGAGCAAGCTCGACGGCGTCCAAAGCGTCGCGGTCAACCTGCTTGCCGGCTCCATGCTGGTCGACTACGACCCCGCGCAGGTCACCCCCGATGACATCTGCACCGCCGTCGATCGCGCGGGCTACTCGGCCTCACCCGTCGACGCGGGCACCGGTGCCGCCGGCTCAAACGGCAGTGCGCAAGCCAGGTCCGGCGCCGCCCATATGGAGTCGCCCACCAAAAAGCTGGAGGCCGCCGCCTCCGCCATGCGCACCCGCCTCATCGTCTCGATCGTATTCCTCATCCCACTGTTCTACATAGGCATGGGGCACATGCTCGGTTGGCCACTGCCCGGCGTCTTCACCGACCACACCCACAGCATGACGCTCGCGCTCACCGAGCTCGTCCTGCTCATCCCCATCGCCTACGTCAACGACGCGTACTTTATCAACGGGTTTAAATCACTCGCGCACGGCGCGCCCACCATGGACGCCCTCATCGCCGTCGGCGCCACCGCGTCCATCGCCTGGTCGCTCTACGCCATGTTTATCATGGCCGACCAGCTGGCCGCGGGCCAGGTCCACGAGGCCATGATGACGGGCATGGACAATCTGTATTTTGAGAGCGCCGGCACGATCCTGTCGCTGGTCACCGTGGGCAAATACCTCGAGACGCGCAGCAAGTCCAAGACCGGCGGCGCCATCGAGGCGCTCATCGACCTGGCGCCCAAGACCGCGACCATCGTGGCCGACGACGGCACCGAGACCGCTGTGGACGTCGACGCCATCCTTCCCGGCCAGGTGCTGCGTGTGCGCCCCGGCGAGTCCATCCCTGTCGACGGCGTCGTACTCGAGGGCGCTTCGGCCGTGGACGAAAGTGCGCTGACCGGCGAGTCTATCCCCGCGGAGAAGACCGCCGGCGACACCGTCAACGCCGCCACCGTCAACCGCACCGGATCGTTTACCTTCCGCGCTACGCGTGTGGGCGCCGACACGTCGCTCGCCAAGATTATCCAGCTCGTCGAGGACGCCAACGCCACCAAGGCGCCCATCGCCCGCATGGCCGACAAGGTCGCCGGCGTGTTCGTGCCCGTGGTGTTTGTAATCTCTGCCGTAACTTTTGTGGCGTGGATGGTGCTGACCGGAAGCATCAACGAAGCGCTCACCTCCGCCGTGGCCGTGCTGGTAATCAGCTGCCCGTGCGCGCTGGGCCTGGCCACGCCCGTCGCCATTATGGTCGGCACCGGCAAGGGCGCCGAGATGGGCATTCTGTTCAAGAGCGCCGAGGCGTTGGAGAACCTGCGCAGCGTGGGCACCGTGGTGCTCGATAAGACGGGCACAGTCACCCGCGGCAAGCCTGCCGTGACCGACATTGTGGTTGCCGCGCGCGCCGACGGCTCGCCCACTATGAGTGAAAAGGCGTTACTGAAACTCGCTGCCGCGTTGGAGCGCTCGAGCGAGCACCCGCTGGCCGAGGCGATTATGGCCGAGTGCGAGACGCGCGGAATTGTCGCGCGCACGGTCGAGGACTTTGCCGCCGTGCCTGGTCGTGGCGTTACGGCGCGCGAGGGGCAAAACGCCATTGCCGCCGGCAATATGCGCCTGATGAACGAGCTGGGCGTTACCGCGCCCGCGGGTCTTGCCGAACAGCTCGCCGCCGAGGGCAAGACACCGCTGTTCTTTGCCAAGAACAGCGAGCTTGTCGGTACCATCGCCGTGGCGGATGAGGTCAAAGAGACGAGCGCCGAGGCCATCGCCGCACTGCGCTCGCTTGGCGTCGACGTGCGCATGCTCACCGGCGACAACCGCGTGACGGCCGTGGCCATCGCCCGCCGCGTGGGGCTGAGCAGCGAACAGGTCATCGCCGACGTCCTCCCTGCCGACAAGGAGCGCCACGTCCGCGAGCTGCAGGATGTGGGCGGCAAGGTTGCCATGGTAGGCGACGGCATCAACGACTCCCCCGCCCTGGCGCGCGCCGACGTGGGCCTTGCTATCGGCACCGGCGCCGACATCGCCAAAGAAGGGGCAGATGTGGTTCTCATGCGCAGCGACCTCATGGATGTTGCGCGGGCCATCGAGCTTTCGCGCGCCACGATCCGCAACATCAAGCAGGACCTGTTCTGGGCGCTGTTCTACAACGGCATCGGCATTCCGCTGGCGGCGGGCGTGTTCTTCCCGCTCACCGGATGGCAGCTCTCGCCGATGTTTGGCGCTGCGGCCATGAGCCTGTCGAGCGTATGTGTCGTAAGCAACGCTCTGCGCCTAAAATCCTTTAAGCCCAAAGTGGCAAAATAGGATCACCATTCAGTCCATTTAGAACGGGTTTTCCAGGTGCCCGAGATTGACCTGAAAGAGGAGCGACGCGTACTTTGGTACGCGAGCGACGGCTTGAAGGTCAAGGTCGGGTGCCTGGGAAAGCCGACACAACAGAGAGGAATACCCATGCGTTTCACAATTAAGACTTCCGGCCTTATGTGCGGCCACTGCGACGCCACCGCCGAGACGGCGTTGCTCAACGTGGCCGGCGTGACCGACGCCGACGCCGATCACGAGACTCAGACCGTACAGGTGGAGTGCGCCGACACCGTGACCGCTGAGCAGCTCGCTGCCGCCGTCGAGGGCGCCGGCGAGAAGTTCCACGCCCTGTCCGTAACCGCCGCGTAGCAGGCGCTGCCTACTCAATCCTCAGAAGTTGCGGTGAAATACGGACTGTTGGGCCGCCCTAGGCCTTTGAACAGTCCGTATTTCACCGCAACTGACGGGGGCATCCGGAAGATCGACCAGAAACGAGGACCCGCCATGATGGCAGACCACAAATCGGTGACCCGCATGCTCAAGACGGCACGCGGCCAGATCGACGGCATCTTGCGGATGGTCGATGAGGACCGCTACTGCGTCGATATTTCCACGCAGCTCATGGCAACGCAGGCGCTCATTGCGCGCATCAACGCCGACGTGCTCAAGGCGCATATCGAGGGCTGCGTGACTTCGGCAATCGAATCGGGCGACGAAGATCTCAAAGCCGCCAAGCTCGCCGAGATCGAACGCGTCGTCGACAAGCTCTCCAAGTAATTGGGGCATTGGGGACAGGTATGTTTGCACCACATTGGTGCAGATTAACCTGTCCCCCTTGCTCTAAATCGGGTATAAAGGCGTGCAGCATATCGAACGAAAGGCAATTTGCATGAATGACTTTATGAAGGGTCGCAATGGTGCCGATGGACTCACCATCGTGATGGGTTTTGCCGGCATCGTCATCGCGATGGTCGGATCGATAGCCCGCATCCAGTGGCTCAGCTGGATCGCCATCGCCGTTATCGTGATTGGCGTGCTGCGCGGCCTGTCCAAAAACGTCGACGCACGTCGCAAGGAGAACGAGGCCTTTGTCGCCGCGACCGCGAACGTCCCCGGCCTGGGCAAGTTCGTCGCCAGCTTGGGCGGTAGAACTGCAGCGGCCAGCACCTCGCGCGCGGCCGGCACCAGCAAGGAAGACTTTGAGCGCGCCAAGCGCACGGCCAAGAAGATGTGGAAGGGTCGCAAAACCACGGCATACCTCAAGTGCCCCAACTGCGGCCAGATGCTCTCCGTTCCCAAGGGCAAGGGCAAGATTCGCGTCACCTGCCCCAAGTGCCACGCCAAGATGGAGACGCGCTCCTAGCCGCCATACCATGGGACAAAATAAAAGCCGAGGCCTCGTGTTGAGACCTCGGCTTTTTTTGATTATGACAAAGGGACCGTCCCTTTGTCACACCTATGCTACGCCATCGCGGGCGAGCTCCTCGGCAAGCGCTTCGGCAGGCATGGCCATAATCGCGTCGAGCTCGGCGTCCACCTCGGGAATGCGCTTCACCTTGAGCTTGCGCACCAGATCGCCGCGACACATCACGTGCGTCGGCTCACGCAGTGCGCACAGGTCATCGAGCGGGTTCTTGCGTGTCACCAGGATATCGGCGGCCTTGTCGCACTCGATTGTGCCGGTCTCGCCGCCCAGCCCCAGCAGCTCGGCATTGACCTGCGTGGCCGTATGCAGCGCGAAGGCGTTACTCACGCCGACATACTTGGCAAAATAGGCCACCTCACGCCACATGTCGTACTGCGTCACGAACGGGCAGCTCGAGTCCGTGCCAAGGCCCACCTTAACGCCAGCTTCCAGTGCGGCACGGGCGCTCTCAATGATGCCCGAGCACACGATGTCGCCGTTCTTCTTTTGCGTATCGGTCGAATGGGTCTTTTCCGGGTCGAGCAATACAAACGGCAGCGCCGGGCTGATAGTGCAGGTAACGCTGGGCGCACGCCCCTCGAGCTGCGTGCCCGCGGCGCCACGGTACAGCTCCAGGATCTCGGGCGTCAGCGGAGCGCCGTGCTCAATCGTGTCAACGCCGGCCTCAAGTGCGGCCTTCACACCCTCGGTACTCTCGACATGGGCCATAACCGGAAGGCCCATATCGTGCGCCGCCTTGCATGCCGCCGCGGCAACCTCCACCGGCATACGCAGCACGCCCGGCTCGCCCACCTCGGTCGCATCGAACACGCCGCCCGTCACGAACAGCTTAATGACGTCGGCACCACGCGCGTACAGGTCGCGCACCTGTTCGGCTGCCTCGGCGGGACTGTTGGCCACCTGGGCGAACAAGCCCGCACCATGGCCGCCCGGCACCGTGACGCCCGTTCCCGGCGCCACCAGGCGAGGACCTTGATACTTGCCGGCGTCGATGGCATTACGAACGGCGATGTCGGCAAACAGTGGGTCGCCCGCGCCGCGCACCGTGGTCACGCCGCTTGCCAGTTGTTGTTGGGCGCTGCCCTTAAGAATATGGCGCACGATGGCGCGCCCCACGGGATTATCGAGCTTCTTCATCAGCGCGCCCGCATCGCCCGCCGAGACAGGCTTGCCCGAACCGCACAGATGCACATGCATATTGATGAGGCCTGGCATGAGATACGCACCTGCCAGGTCGATAACCTCGGCACCCGCAGGCGCCTGCGCCACAGCACTCGGCCCCATCCACGTGATGACACCGCGCTCAACGGCCACGGCCATATCGGGTTGCGGCTCCATATCCTCCGAACCATCCAGGACGGTCGCATTGATAAACAACGTGGAACGATCGGCAGACGCCATATCGAGCTCCTCCCCCTCAGAAAACTTGAACATCTGTCCATTATTATCCAGTGTAGCCCGATTGCCACAGACATATCGGTTAACGGAGGGAAGAGGGGATGTGGGGGACGGAATACGCTGCAGTCCCACCCCAGCGACACCAGGGAAATGTCTCGATCTGTAACAGATACAGGGTTGTTGGGCCCCTTGCTGTTACAGATCAAGACATTCGGTCGACGCTTCACCGGTTTGTCTCGATCTGTAACAGTTACGAGCTCAAATAACCTCTAAACGTTACAGATTGAGACAAAACCTCTCAGCGCCCATACCACTGACGTCTCCACTCCTCAGCCAAATCGGGCCGTCGCGGAATACCCGCCAACCTCATCTTCTCAACCAGCTTCCCCGGATTCTTGAGCTCATCAAACGTAAACCGAAGCACCTTGTGCCCGAGCATTGTCAGATGGGACTCCCGTTGACGTTCTGCCACGAATGGGTCGACCGACTCCCAGCCCTCGCCGTTCTGCAAGGCATACTTCCCCTTTCCGTCGAGCTCGCCAATCACGCACGTTCCGTCCTCGAACCGCCAAAAATAGTCGACGCGAAACACCTGGCTCGGATCGAGCGGGTCGCGAAACTCCACCTGCAGCTCCGGAACCGGAAAGCCGTACGCAATAAAGAACGCTCGGAACCGAGACTCGCCGCCGTTTTCGGACAGCCCGTCCGCATACGACGCGATCACCTGTGCCCTGCGATACCCTCGCCTGCCCTCGCAATCGGCGCGGAGGCGCTCGCACAAATCCCCACGTGATACGCCTTTCGCCCGCAGTGCAGAATCGGCAATCGCCAACCCGCAGGAGAACGGCGCACGCAGCAAGCATTCCTCCACCGTGCGCCAAAACGACGTCACCCGCACGCCATCAACACGCTCGAGCGCGCCCGCCATCTGTGGACGCAACAACCTGCACCCGCTGCTCAACGTCACCGAACAACCCGTCTTAACAAGAAAACGCGGCCCAAGCAGATCGTTCGGCACCTCCAGACCCCATATCAGTGCGGCGTCATATCCCCAAAACGCCCAATCGGGATGAAATTCCGCAAGCCCTCTGATAGTCCTCAGCGCTCGCTCCGCCGGCGTCAATGCATCCCAATCATGCTGAAAACAGAACAGGTACGGCTCGGGCTCCGCGATATCGTCGGTTCCAACATGGCGTCGCAGCCACATGAGCTCGGTATTGTCATGCGTTGCGAGCAGCGCACCTTGCTTGGCCGTCTCCGTGAGCCGCGCGAGCATCCTATTCCGCGCCAACGTGTTGCGAGTCACATGTTTGTGTTTGAGAACGGTATTAGACACTTTCATCACCACCACGTCAGACAAATGGACCATCGTCACCGTTGCCTCCGCTGACAAATGTCTTGATCTGTAACAGGAAGACAATCTTTGAGCCTCTAGTTGTTACAGAACAAGATCTTTCGGCAGCCGCCAACCTTCCGTCTCAATCTGTAACAGCAAGGTCGACTTTTAGCCTGTAGATGTTACAGATCGAGACATTCCCCCAACCAGGTGCCAAACGTCTCGATCTGTAACAGTTAGACGTTCTCCAGTGCCCTAAACGTTACAGATTTAGACAAATCAGCAGCGCCCAAGCATTCGTCTCGATCTGTAACAGGTAGATCGGTTTTTTGTCCCTAAACGTTACAGATCGAGACAAATAGACACGCGGCGGCGCTGCGACAGCCCATCCCTTACTCCCACTCCTGCTCGTAGATGTTGAGGGACTTTACGTAGCGCCCCTGGGCACCCATGATGTCGCGGACCAGCCTCAGAAAGAAGCTGATGCACGAGGCGTCAAAGCCATCCTGCAGGTCCTCCGGATGCACCGCACCAGGCCCATCGACCGCCGTGTCACTCAGGCGTGCGATGTCATACAGATAGAGTTGTCCCGCCGTCAGCCAGACATCGTCGACGCAGGCGAGGCGCACCGCAATCGCGCCGTCGCTCCAATGCTCCTTTTGCACGATATGCGGGTCGTAGACATCAAAGCGACGGTCGGTGCGCGTATCCTTCAGCGCAACCATGCCGTTCGCAGGATCCTTGTCCAAAATGCCAAAGCGCGAGAAATACTGTGTGTCGCGTACCTGCTCGAGCCGCTTGAGCGAGGCAGGCGAAAGCAATGTCGGCGGCTCTTCAACATACAGCTCGAGCAACGTCTTGCCATGGCGATAGGGGCGCTCGAAGAGCAGCCAATCGGTAAATGCCATGTTGTAGGCCATGATTTCGTTTTGCGAAGGCTCGGTGCAATAGCTGAGCCACGGGTCGACAATGATCTCGAACTGTTCACGCGCCGGCTCCAAAAACTGGAACTTCCGCAGCATCCAAAAATGGGCCATGTCGGCAATATCGTTGCCGACGGCTTCGGCCAGCTGCGCTCGATCTAAAGCGTGATCAGTCATGGCATCCTCCTCAAACTGATGGACCTCAATTTGAGCTTACGAGGAGGGTGGGCAGCCACGACCAGCGCGGGCAAAATAGGCCTCCGGCTGCAAACCAGATGCTGACCAAACACTTGACGAAAAGCTTGACCGAAAATGCGCACTGGAACAAAACCGCAGGTAAACATAGGCGGCCAACCCGCCCTTTTGAGCCAAGCGCCCCCGGCCACCACAGAAACAGCAGAGCACCGCAGCTCAAGAAGACGCCGAATGGACACTCGCGCGTCGACAAACGAACGAACCGCTCGCAAAGAGTGTCCCCAACGACTAGACAAAAATGACCAGTCATTGGGGACGTTCTTAAATGACTACTTTACAGCTCCAGCGCGTCGGCGACTTCGGCAGCGCAGGCCAGGGCATCGGCCATGGCGCTTACCACGAGCGAACTGCCATTGCGAGCATCGCCGGCCACGTATACCGGTGTGGCGCCCGCGGCGACGCCGTCGACACGTGCCGCGAGGTGCGAGCCCTCGGCAGCCATCACCGGCAGCGGACGACCAGCGGTGGCAACAGGCACGCCTACCGCATCGAACACGCCATGCTCGGGACCCGTAAAGCCGCAGGCGATGAGCACCAGCTGGGCCGGCACCTCGTGCTCGGAACCTGCAATGCGTTCGGGCTTTCCCGCCGACCAGTCCAGATCGACCACGCGCAGACCCGCGGCCGCACCCTTCTTGTCCAGCAGCACCTCGAGCGTATCCACGCCCCAAGCGCGCATCTCGCCGCCCATGGCAGCGATGGCCTCCTGCTGGCCGTAATCGGTCTTCTTCACGTTGGGCCACTGCGGCCAGGGGTTGCTCGCCGCGCGCGCATCAGGCGCCGCCGGCAAGAACTCAAACTGGCGCACGCTGCGCGCACCCTGACGTACCGCGGTGCCCACGCAGTCGTTACCGGTATCGCCGCCGCCAATGACCACGACGTCCAGGCCGCGCGCGTTCACCGCGGGCTCGCCGCCATCGAGCACCGAGACGGTCGAAGCCGTCAAATAGTCCACGGCATACACCACGCCGGGAGCGTCAATGTTCGCAGCCGAAAGCCCGCGCGGGGCACGGGCACCAGCAGCCACCACGACAGCGTCAAAGCCATCGAGCTTGGCTGCCACCGCAGGGTCCGTCACATCTGCACCCAGCTCGAACACAATGCCCAGCTCGCGCATGAGTGCCACGCGATGCTCGACCACAGACTTCTCGAGCTTCATGTTGGGAATGCCGTACATGAGCAGGCCGCCCGGGCGGTCGTCACGCTCAAATACCGTCACACGGGCACCGCGACGTGCAAGCTCCCATGCAGCCACCAGGCCAGCCGGGCCAGAGCCAATCACAGCGACCGTGGGTGCATCCTCCCCTGCCGGCTCAAAGCGGCGCGGACCGCCATTTGCCCACTCATGGTCGCTGATCGCACGCTCGTTGTCATGGATCGTCGTGGGTTGGCCATCGACCGAACCCAGGTTGCACGCGGCCTCGCACAACGCCGGGCACACGCGACTCGTAAACTCGGGCATGGGCGAGGTGAGCGACAGTCGCTCGGCAGCCTCGTTCCAGCGGCCGCGGTACACCAGCTCATTCCACTCGGGAATCAGGTTGTGCAGCGGGCAGCCGCTCAGGCGTGCCTTGCCAAAGCTCGCGCCCATCTGGCAAAACGCCACGCCGCACATCATGCAGCGGCTCGCCTGGGCACGGCGCGCATCGTCGTCGAGCTCCACGAACAGTGGATCGAAATCGCGGCTGCGCTCCTCCACGGGGCGCAACTCATGGGCCACGCGATCGATATCAAGAAAAGCACCTGGCTTACCCATGGCACTTACGCCTCCTTCTTGGTCGAAGCAAAAGGGCTGGCAGCCACGGGCACAGCACCCGCAGTACCGCCCGCGACATCAAAGCGAGCGACATCCGCGGCGCTCGCGCGACCGGTCACAATGTCAAACGCCAGCTCCTCAGCCTGCGCATGCGTCTTACCGATGGCCTCGGCGGCGGCGACAATCGCCAGCACGCGCTCGTACTCGGTCGGAATGACCTTCACAAAGTGTTTGCTCATCGTCTCAAAGCTGTAGAGTAGCTTAATGCCGCGCGGGCTCTGAGTCGCGTCCACGTGCTCCTGGATGAGCGCACGAATCTGCGCCAGCTCGCCGGCCGTCGGGGCCTTGAGCTCAACGCTCTCGTGGTTCACGCGGGCATCGAGCGTGCCGTACTGATCGAAGACATAAGCCACGCCACCCGTCATACCTGCGGCGAAGTTCTGCCCGACCTCGCCCAAGATGAGCGCCAGACCGCCCGTCATGTACTCGCAGCCATGGTTGCCGCAGCCCTCGACCACCACCGTGGCACCGGAGTTGCGTACGCCAAAGCGCTGGCCGGCCAGGCCGTTAATGAAGCCGCGGCCACTCGTAGCGCCAAAGAACGCAACGTTGCCCACGATGATGTTCTCGTCGAACTTGTAGGTCGCATGCGGGTTGGGGCGCACCGACACCTCGCCGCCCGAAAGGCCCTTGCCAAAGTAGTCGTTGGCGTCGCCGCACACGTTGAGCGTAATGCCGCGCGGCAGGAAGGCGCCAAAGCTCTGACCGGCCGAACCATCGCAATCGATGGTGATGGAGCCGGCGGGCAGGCCCTCGGGATGCGCCTTGGTCACCGCGTTGCCCAAGATGGTGCCCACGCAGCGGTTGACGTTGGCGATATCGGCGCGGAAGCGAATCGGGCGCAGGTGCGCACGGGCATCGGCCGTATAGGGCACAAACAACGTGGAGTCGAGCGTCTTGTCGAGCTCGCTGTCCGCAGCCATCTGGGGCAGGAAGTGACGGCCGTCGGCACCCGGGATATGGGCACCAAACTCACAGGTCGCGCTCGCCAGCACGGGCGACAGATCGAGCAGGTTGGCCTTGCGGTTGCCCGGGACCTCAATCTGGCGCAAGCACTCGGGATGGCCGACCATCTCGTCGACGGTGCGGAAGCCCAGGCTCGCCATGACCTCACGCAGCTGCTCGGCAACAAAGAGCATAAAATGCTCGACGTGCTCTGGCTTGCCGCGGAAGCCGCGACGCAGGCGGCAGTTTTGCGTAGCGATGCCGGCCGGGCAGGTATCCTGCTGGCAGTCGCGCTGCATGAGGCAGCCCATGGAGATGAGCGGCATGGTCGCAAAGCCAAACTCCTCGGCACCCAGCAGGCAGGCGACGGCAACATCGGTGCCGTCCATGAGCTTGCCATCGGCCTCGAGCACCACGCGTGAGCGCAGGCCGTTTTGCAGCAGCGTCTGCTGGGCCTCGGCAAGGCCAAGCTCCAGCGGCAGACCGGCGTGCCAGATCGAATCGCGCGCCGCAGCACCGGAGCCGCCGTTGTGGCCGCTGATCAAGATCTTGTCGGCGGCACCCTTGGCCACACCGGTGGCGATGGTGCCGACGCCGGCCTCGCTGACCAGCTTGACCGACACGCGTGCGCCGGGGTTGGCGTTCTTAAGATCGAAGATAAGCTCCGCCAGGTCCTCGATGGAGTAGATGTCGTGGTGCGGCGGAGGCGAGATCAGGCCGATGCCGGGCGTGGACTGACGGACCTCGGCGATCCAGGGGTAGACCTTCTTGCCGGGCAGGTGGCCGCCCTCGCCGGGCTTGGCGCCCTGGGCCATCTTGATCTGAATCTCAAAGGCGCTGCACAGGTAGCGGCTCGTCACGCCAAAGCGCGCGCTTGCCACCTGCTTGATGGCAGAATTCTTGGAGTCACCGTTAGCCAGCGGGGTCTCGCGGCGCGGATCCTCGCCGCCCTCGCCCGAGTTGGAACGGCCGTGCAGGCGGTTCATGGCGATGGCCATGCACTCGTGTGCTTCCTTGCTGATGGAACCGTACGACATGGCGCCGGTGTTAAAGCGGCGGACGATGTTGAGCGCAGGCTCCACCTCGTCAAGCGAAACCGGCGTGCGGCCGCTGCCGTCAAAGTCCAGCAAGTCACGCAGGCGCACGGCGCGGCCGGTGCGGTGCAGGCGGGCACTGTACTCCTTAAAGGTGTCGTAGCTGTCCTCGCGACAGGCGGCCTGCAGCAGGTAGACGGTCTGAGGGTCAATCAGGTGATCCTCGCCACCGAGCGGGCGCCACTTGGTCAGACCCAGCGTGGGCAGCTGATCGGGAGCCGGGCTCTTAAGGATGGCGAGTGCGGCGTCGTAGCGCTCGTTTTGCTCGCGCTCAACGTCCTCGACACCCATACCGCCCACACGGCTCACCGTGCCGGCGAAGTACGCGTTGACGAACTCCGGCGTAAAGCCCACGGCCTCGAAGATCTGCGCCGAATGGTAGCTCTGCACCGTAGAGATGCCCATCTTGGACATGATGGAGACGATGCCGGCGGTCGCAGCCTTGTTGTAGTTGGCGATGCCCTGCTCGGCCGTCACGTCCAGGTCGCCGCGCGCCGCCAGATCGCGGATGCACGCGTGTGCGTTGTACGGATAGATGCCGCTCGCGGAGTAGCCCACCAGTGCCGCAAAGTCGTGCGGGGACACGGCGTCGCCGCACTCCACCACGATGTCGGCAAAGGTGCGCACGCCGGCGCGGATCAGGTGGTTGTGCACGCAGCCCACGGCGAGCAGCGACGGCACGGGCACCTCGCCCGCAGCGGCACGATCGCTCAACACCACGATGTTCACGCCGTCGCGGACCGCAGCCTCAACGTCTTCGGCAAGCTGCTTGAGCGCAGCCTGCAGCGCGCCCTCACCCGCGTCGCGGCGGTACACGGCACGGAACCGGCGGGTCTTAAAGCCAACACGGTCAATCGCGCAAATGCGGCCGAACTCCTCCTCGCTCAGCAGCGGGCGCTCCAGGCGCACCAGCTGGCAGGCCGTACGGGAGTCCTCGAGCAGGTTTCCGTGGTTGCCCAGGTAGAGCGTGGTCGAGGTGACCATATGCTCGCGAAGGGCATCGATGGGCGGGTTCGTGACCTGGGCGAACAGCTGATAGAAATAGTCGTAGAAGGAGCGCGTCTTCTTGGACAGGCAGGCCAGCGGCGCATCGATGCCCATCGAGGCAAGCGGGGCCTTGCCCTGCTGGGCCATGGGACGCACGACCTCGTCAACGTCATCCCAGTGATAGCCGAGCTTAGCCATGCGCACGGCGGCGGGTACCTCGGCGTCCTCGGCGGGCGTTGCCGCGGCAGGCCTTTCGAGCGCGTCGACGGTCAGCGTCTCCTCGGCAATCCAGTCGCGGTAGGGTTTTTCCTTGGCATAGCGGGCGCGCAGCTCGTCGTTGTAGATGACGCGCCCGCGGGCAAAGTCGACCTCGAGCATCTGACCCGGTCCCAGGCAACCGCTCGTCAGGATGTTCTCGGGGCTTACCTCGATGGTGCCCACCTCGCTTGCCAGCATAAAGCGACCGTCGCGCGTCACGTAGTAACGAGCAGGGCGCAGTCCGTTGCGGTCGAGGGCGGCACCCAGCGTGCGGCCGTCGGTAAAGGCGATGGCGGCCGGGCCATCCCACGGCTCCATGAGCATGGACTGGTAGGCGTCGTAGGCGCGGCGCTCCTCACTCAGGCTATCGTTGTGGTCCCACGGCTCGGGCAGCAACATGGACGCGGCACGCGTAAGCGGGCGACCGTTCATGACCAGGAACTCAAGCACATTGTCCAGAATCGCGGAGTCAGAACCCTCGCGGTTGATGATGGGCATCACGCGCTCAAGATCGTGCTGCAGCACGGGGCTGTACAGGTTGGGCTCGCGGGCGCGGATCCAGTTGACGTTGCCCTTGAGGGTGTTGATCTCGCCGTTGTGGATGATAAAGCGGTTGGGGTGTGCGCGCTCCCAGCTGGGCGTAGTGTTGGTGGAGTAGCGCGAGTGGACGAGCGCCACGGCCGTCTTGACGGCGGCGTCGTTAAGATCGATGAAGAAGCGGCGCATCTGCGTGGCGACCAGCATGCCCTTGTACACGATGGTGCGAGAGCTCATGGAGCACACATAGAAGATCTTGTCGCGCAGGGCAAACTCGGCGTCGGCCTTCTTTTCGATGGTGCGGCGACACACGTACAGGCGACGCTCGAAGGCATCGCCGGCGGGCGTGTCGTCCGGACGGCCCAGGAAGGCCTGCAGGATAGTGGGCATGCAGGCGCGAGCCGTCTCGCCCAGATCGTGCGGGTCGACCGGCACCTCGCGCCAAAAGAGCAGCGGCACGCCGGCCTCGGCGCAGCCCTCCTCAAACACGCGACGGGCATCCTCTACGCCCTTGTCGTCCTGCGGGAAGAACAGCATGGCCACGCCATAGTCGCCCTCTGCCGGCAGAATCTGGCCGCACTTTTGAGCCTCTTTACGGAAAAAGTGATGCGGAACCTGGAATAGGATGCCGGCGCCGTCGCCGGTGTTCTTCTCGAGTCCCGTGCCACCGCGGTGCTCCAAGTTGACCAGAATGGACAGCGCATCGTCCAGAATCTGGTGATGGCGCTCACCGTTGATATCGGCAAGCGCGCCAATGCCACATGCATCGTGGTCGAATTCGGGGCGATAAAGGCCCTGCTGCTGAGCGGAATCTGCCTGCATCGCGATCCTCCCCTAGATATTTAGACAGTCAGTTGAATAGGCATACTAGGAGCATCGCCGGCCCGTTGTGTTTCCCGCCCGTTTCGAAACAATCGCGTAACGCACGCCCTACGAGTGGACACCGCCGACTTCAAGGGCGACAGCAAGGGCCCCAAGTTCGGCCTGCAAGCTCACCGCTTCAAACATCTCAATCTGTAACACGAAGGGCCGGTTTTGGCGGTCAGCTGTTACAGATCGAGATTTTCCATAGGACCATTTCTTCCTGTCTCGATCTGTAACACCTAGGCCCAATTTCCATCCCTAGTTGTTACAGATCAAGACATTTCGGCAGCCCCCTTTCACCATCCTATTCAAATACAACAATCTTGTTAGTCTTGGTTAACTTTTAAGCCTAAAACGGGTATTCTTTACGGCGTCAAACAAACGGCACGCAGGAGCGCACCATGCTCAACCATCTCAAACAACACTTTGGCTCCCGACGCACCGGTGGTCACGGAGGCCTAGACATTGCGCGGCATATCGGCCCCGGGCTGCTCGTGACCGTCGGCTTTATCGACCCGGGCAACTGGGCCTCCAATATGGCCGCGGGCTCGCAGTTTGGCTACGCGCTGCTGTGGATCGTCACACTGTCCACGATTATGCTCATTGTGCTGCAGCACAACGCGGCACACCTGGGTATCGCCACGGGCGCCTGTCTTGCCGAGGCCACGACACGTTACCTCCCCCGCTTCGTTGGGCGCGCGGTGCTCGGCAGCGCCTATCTCGCGACCATCGCCACCGCCATGGCCGAGGTCCTGGGCGGCGCGATCGCGCTCCAGATGCTCTTTGGGCTGCCCGTGCGCGCGGGCTGCGTCATCGTGGCGGCAGTATCGATGGCGATGCTCATGACGAACTCCTACAAGCGCGCCGAACGCTGGATCATCGCCTTCGTCGGCGTGGTAGGACTCTCGTTTTTGGCCGAGCTTGCGCTGGTCAAGGTCGACTGGCCGCAGGCCGCCGCAAGCTGGATCACACCCGGCATGCCCACCGGCTCGGCCGCGATTATCGTAAGTGTCCTAGGAGCGGTCGTTATGCCCCATAACCTCTTCCTGCACTCCGAGGTCATCCAATCCATGCACTTCGAAGGCCAAGGCGAGCAGGTTATCGAAGAACGTCTACGCTATGAGCTCTTCGACACGCTCTTTTCGATGGGCGTGGGCTGGGCAATCAACTCGGCCATGGTCATCCTGGCCGCAACGACCTTCTTTGCGCACGGCATTGTCGTAGACGACCTCGCCGTCGCAGCGGCCACGCTCTCCCCCATCTTGGGCCCGGCGAGCTCGACCATCTTTGCGGTGGCGCTGCTGTTTGCGGGCCTATCGAGCAGCGTGACGGCGGGCATGGCGGCGGGCACCATCACCGCGGGCATGTTCGACGAGGAATACGACATCCACGACCGACATTCCTCGATTGGAGTGGCGACCTGTTTCGTCGGCGCAGTGGCGGCGTGCCTAGTCGTCCCGAATCCTTTTGAGGGTCTCATTTGGAGTCAGGCGCTGCTGTCGCTTCAGCTGCCGATTACGGTCTTTGTGCTCATACGGCTCACCAGTTCGTCCCGCGTCATGGGCAAATACGCCAACTCGCGCCCGCTCAACGCGTTGCTCGTAGGGATCGGCGCCATCGTGACGGCTCTCGACATCGTGCTGCTAACGGGGATGTGATCGGACGGGGCACCTACCCAGGCAAACGTCTCGATCTGTAACATCTAGACCCGCTTTTGATGTTTAGATGTTACAGATCGAGATCATTCCGAGGGACAGCTCCGTTTGTCTCAATCTGTAACACGTAGACCCCGTTTTCACTGCTAGATATTACAGATCGAGACATTTCTTCAGCTCCAATCTTTTGTCTCGATCTGTAACAGATAGACCCGTTTTGAGCCGCCACATGTTACAGATTGAGACAAACAGTCGGCCGGACTCACAACAGACAGGATCGGCTAACAACAGCTGTGATCCCTTGGGGACGGAGGAAAAGGGCCCCGGCCGGGATGACCGACCGGGGCCCTTGGACAGAGCTATGTTCGGCTTTCGCCGTGTGCCTGCGAGTTACTCCTCGACGAGCTCAAACTGATCGGGACCGACGCCGCACACCGGGCACACGTAGTCCTCGGGCAGCTCGGGCGTATCGACCTCAACCTCGTAACCGCAAACGACGCACACAAACTTATACGTCTTCTTCTCCTCAGCCATGATGTTCTCCTCTCGAACGCGACTGGTGATGTACTTCGCTTATTAGTATATGTTCTCAATAAAATAATGCAAGTGTTTTTACAACAATTCTAGCCTTGATAGGACGAGGCCTTCGGAGGCGTCTTGCCCTTCAGGACCTTGTGATAGTAGTCGTAGGTGAGCGGCGTCTCGTCGCTCAGGCGCTCGGCATCCTCGACCTCGCCGATAAACAGTAGATGCGTGCCCACATCCACAGTGTCGATCAAACGGCAGCTCAACAGGGCCGCCGCGTGCTCGGGCACATAAGGCATACCCAGAGCGGTCTCGCGGGTCTCGTACTTGGCAAACTTGTCATAATCGCTGCTGGTGCGGAACCCAAAGTTACCGATGTAGAGCATGTCGGCGGTTTGGTCGATCACGGTCAGCGCGAACGCTTTGGCCGATGCGATGACGCCCGAGGTGACGTTGTCCTTGTTCACGGCAACCGAAATTCGCGGCGGCGCGGACGTCACCTGCACCGCCGTGTTGATGACGCAGCCGGCGTGCAGCCCGTCTGCCGCGGCGCTCACCACGTACAGACCGCTCGGCATGGTAAAGAGCGCAGTTTTGTCCATAACAATCACTCCCCTAACCCGGGTTGGAACCTCATGGATGTATGTACCCACAAAAAAGGCGGCGCCCATAACGGACGCCGCCCCATACACATATGTGCCAAGATTGCAGGTCAGCCAAGTCCCTCCACCAAGTTGCGGTGAAATAGTTCCTGCTTGTCGGCTATTTGGCCTCAAACAGGAACTATTCCACCGCAACTTATACAGAGCGCCTAGCGGTTGCGTTCCTTGAGGGCGCGGTCAATCTCGCGCTGAACGTCGCGCTTGGCCATATCCTCGCGCTTGTCGTAAAGCTTCTTGCCGCGGCCTAGGCCCAGCAGCAGCTTTACACGGCCGTCGGTATTAAAGTAGAGCTCCAGCGGCACCAGGGCATAGCCGCGATTACGCAGCTTGCCGTCAAGAAAGTCGATCTCCTTGCGGTGCAGCAGCAGGCGGCGGCGGCGATCAGGGTCGCGGTTCCACACGCCACCATGGCTATAAGGGTGAATATGCAGGCCCACGAGCCAGCATTCGCCGCCACGAATCAGTGCAAAGGTGTCGGTGATCTGGCACGCGCGCTCGCGAATCGACTTGACCTCGGTGCCACTCAGCTCAATGCCGCACTCAAAGGTCTCATCGATAAAGTACTCGTGGTGTGCCGAGCGATTCTTGGAGATAAGCTTGCGCTCGCGCTTACTGGGCATCGCCGGCCTCCTTGGCGCCATCGGCGTTTGAGCCCGCGGCGTCGCGCTTTGCCTTGCGCTCAGCATTGAGCTCGGCGTCGCTCTCGCGCACCAGTTTGATAATCGCCGCGCAAGCCTCCTCGCCCACCAAGTCGCGAGCACGCACCGTCAGGCGTGTCGCCTCCTGCTTGTCGCCGTCGCTTGCAGCATCGGTCGCGCACATGATCAGGCAGATGGCAATCTCGGCCGAAGGCGAGGTCGGCACGCCCTGCAGGGCCAGTTCACCCATCACGTGGTCGTCGCTCTCATCGGCGGCATCCGGATAGGTGGTATGGATCTTGTTGAGCAGGCGCGTCGTATGCGCATCGTTGGGCGCCAGGCGCAGCGCCAGACGCGCGCAGCCCACGGCAGCCGAAACGTTCTCGGTCTCGGGCTCCAAGAAGTACTGACCTAGATTGGCGTAAGCGCGGGCGGCGCACTTGCCATCGCTTGCACGCTCCAGCACCGAGAACGAGAGCGATGCCCATTCCTGCTTGTCCTCGAGTGCGCGGAACAGCTCGGCCAAATCCAAGCGATAGTTGCAGTTCATGGGGTCCCAACGCACAGCCTGCATCAGGGCATTACGAGCGCTCACATAATCCTGCTGGCGAATGTAGGCAAACGCCATGTCAGAGTACAGGCGGTCAAACGGCACCTCGACCTGCACGAGCTCGCGCGGATCCTTCTCCACGCGGCGATAGGCCAAGCGCTCAAACTTGCTATCGAAGCTAAAGTATTGACGCTTCTCCTCCGTCTTGCACTCAGCATCAATATACTCCTCGGCGAGCTCCACCAGACGCTCCAGCAGCGGCGTCGCCGTAGCCAAGTCGCCCTGCGCCAGATAGTTCTCGGCATACGTGATGTCTTGCAAGCTGATGGGCAGATCCATGGCTACTCCTCGATCTGAGCGAAACACGGCAGGCGCCGTATATACGGTCAATACACAAAACCCGGGTCTCTTACGAGGCCCGGGCGTTCAATTTTGGTAGCCCGTACCAGATTCGAACTGGTGATCTCCGCCTTGAGAGGGCGGCGTCCTAAACCGCTAGACGAACGGGCCATATGTAGCAAATGCAATGGCTGGGATGGAGGGAGTCGAACCCCCATTGACGGAACCAGAATCCGCTGTCCTGCCATTAGACGACATCCCAATGACTGCATCGCTGCGCTCGGCTGTGCCTTTGCGCAAGAAAGAAATATACGGGAAGTCTCGCCGTGACGCAAGCCCCAATTTTGACTTTTTTGAAATTCAGTCAAATTGGCCTAATTTAGTCCAACCCGTGAAGGACCTGTGAAGCCAACCGCTGTACGCGAAGGGCAAAACGCCGCGAGCGGTAGCCGTCAACCGTTGGCAGATTCTACCGTGAAAACGATAGCGCCAGGCAACACAATCGAAGTATCAATGATCGCGTAGATATGAGGCGCCATGGACGAAGAGCTTGATTACCTATGGGAGACCCTGGGCCTCGAGATCACTGCCGACCTTTGGCCCGAACGGGACAAAATCCATCCCACACTGCGCCCCGCCATTACTGTGGTGCAGGCAAAATACCGCCGTGCATCCTTTTTGATCATGCGGATGTCATGGCACGCGGGACTCCCCGACCTTAAGCGAATCCAGGCAAGCCTCGTCGAGCTGTCCGGCATGCCGACCGTCATATCCGAGGCGCATCTGGAGCAGCGCCAGCGCGAGCGACTGCAACAGCAGCGGATTCCCTTTATCTGCCCCGGCGTTCAGGCATATCTGCCCTTTATGGACGAGGAGTACTGGAGCGGCAAGCCCAACAAGCACGTAAAGGTCTACGATCCGCACGAATGGGCACAGCTGGCGGACTGACTGGGGCAGGCCCGCCGACGGAAAGTGCGTCCCAGATTTCAAGCTCAAACTGGTCCCCACTTTCCCGTCGAGCCCTCAACCGGAAACCGTATCCCACAATCGAAGCTCAGAATGGGACGTGCTTTCCGCAACCGGCCACTTTGGGAAAGTGCATCCCATTCTGGAAGCGAATTCCGGGTCGCACTTTCCGCAGCCGCTACAGCAACGCCTCGGCCCAAGCCGCTTCCCTAAAGCCGGGAATCGCAAAGTCGTCGCCCACCAGCAGCGGACGCTTGACCAGCATGCCGTCGGTCGCCAGCAGCTCGTAGCACTCCCGATCCGTCATGCCCGCATCCAGACGCGCCTTCAGGCCCAGCTCTCGATATTTCATGCCCGACGAATTAAAGAGGCGCCGCACCGGCAGCCCCGAACGAGCAATCCAGGTCGCAAGTTCATCAGCCGTGGGATTGTCCAAAACGATATCGCGATCGATATACTCTACCCCATGTTCGTCCAGCCATGCCTTGGCCGTCTTACAGGTCGAGCACTTGGGATATTCAACAAACAGTACGGTCATGGGAATCCTCCGAATATAGATCAGCCAACGCAGGCACACGCCACACGAGGCGCCTTCGTATGATGGGCCAATTGTAACCCACGGGTCACACACTAAACGAACCGTACCCCGAATCCGCGTTTGATGAACGGCAGCAGCTCCATTGCCTCGGGCGTGATATGGCCCGCAACGTTCATGCGCTCGTCACCGGGAAGATCGACCCGCGCAATCTCAAGCTCGCCTTCGTAGCGCCCATATCCGCTATTGCTCACAGCGATCGACCCCGCCTTTCGCGGCAGGCCGGCTCCGGCATCCGTCGGCACGGAATCCGGCTTATGCGTCGTACGTGACTCCTGAGACCTAAAGATGAGGACGCTCGAGTCGGGCCGGTCGTGATGAATCTGCCCGCGCACATAGGCATAACCGGGCTCAAGCTCGCATTGCAGGTCCACGTATCCGGCGGAAACTTGAGCAAACTGCGCCCAGCCCGCATCGGATAAATCGGGGTCGCCGACCAACACAATGTCGCAATCGGCGCCATGTGCAAGCTCAAGCATATTGAGAGCAACCTTTGACGCGCGACCGCGCTGCGCCTCGACCGTCGGCAGTCCCTCGAATACCGGCCCGCGAACGTTAGCATCACCCGGCACAAAAGCCATGATTTCGAATCCAAGCGCCGCAAGACGAAGATTCACCCGAGCAATGTCCTCCAGAGCTAAACCGGTATAAGGCTTGGGGTAAAAATTGTGGCAGGCGGCAAAACGAGTCACATCGGCACCGGCCTCACGCCACGATGCGATTTCATCAGAACTCACCGTCGATGCATTGACCACAATGCGAAATACACCGGACAGCTCCGCGACCCGCTGGGCGCTAAAGCCATAGTCCAAACGAAGGTATTCCAACCCCAGATCGCGCAGGTCCTCAATGCGCTCAAGCCCGAGCAAATCGCACATGCGAGGCCCCACATCGGCAATGAGCGCAATGCCGCGGGCGGAAAGCAGCGACAGCACATGACGGACCTTATCGGCATACGCCGCTCCCCCATCCTCGGGAATATGCAGCGAGGTGAACGCATAGCGCGCACCCGCCGCGGCACCACGCTCAATCGTCCGCTCAATATCCTGCAGAGGGCTGGAAAGATAAATCGAAATACCCGTTTTCACGCTTCAACGCTCCTTTAAAAAAGGCCGGCGGAGCAGTTAGCCCCGCCGGCACAACCATAGCATCAAGAAATCTGCCGCGCACCGCGAGCCCCGAGCAACACGGCTCGCGATATCAAACTACTCGCCAAAGAACTCGTTGATCTTCTGCTCGTCGACGCCAAAGAACCACGTCAGGACAAAGCCGGCGGCATAGGCAAGCAGCATAGCGGCAACGTAGCCGAGCTGCTGGCCAGGAACAACGATCAGCAGGCCAAACAGGCCGGAAACGCCCTGAGAAACCGTGCCGATGTGAAGCAGCGCCGCGAGCGCGCCGCCAAATCCGGCACCCAGGCAGGCCGTCACAAACGGACGAACGAGCGGCAGCGTAACAGCATACATCAGAGGCTCGCCCACACCCAGGATTCCAACGGGGATGGACTCTGCGACGTACTTCTTGAGCCTGGCGTTCTTGGTCTTAAAGTACAGCGCCAAACCGGCACCGACCTGGCCGCCGCCAGCCATCATAAGGATGGGAAGCAGGTAATTGATACCCTTGGTAGCGCCGTCGGGATCGTTGAGCATAGCGTGGATCGGCGTGAGCGCCTGATGCAGGCCGACGGACACCAGCGGCAAGAAGCCTGCCGACAGGATATAGCCGCCCAGGACGCCCAGCTTCTCGAAGATAAAGGTCAAAACGCTAAAGATGGCAGTCGTCAGCCATGCGCCAACCGGCTGGATGACGAGCATCAGAGCAAAGGCGCCGATGATGAGCACCAGCAGCGGGGACAAGAACGTGTCGAGTGCGTTGGGCATAACCTTGCGAATCTGACGCTCCATCCAGGCAAAAAATGCGCCAGCGATGAGAGCCGCGATCATGCCGCCCGCTGCAGGGTTGTACTGCGCACTGGTGAGCGGCAGCAGAATGGCAGCGGCAGGATCAGCCGCGCCAGGCGCAAGCAGGGGCATGGCGCTGTTGGCGATACACATCATGCCGGCGATGCCGCCCAGCGCAGCGGAGCCACCAAACTCACGTGCCGCGTTATAGCCCACCAAGATGGGCAGATAGGCAAACAGGGCCCAGCCCATGGAACGAATGCCCTGGTACCACCACTCGCCTGCAAGCGCGCCTGCCGTCGAGACGTTAATGACGTTGCAGATACCGTTGATGAGGCCAGCCGCAATGATGCCGGGAAGCAGGGCGACGAAGACATTGGAAATCTTCTTGAGGAAGGCCTGAACCGGCTTAGACTCGTACTTGGCCTTCTGCGCGGCCTTGTTTGTGGCCGCAGCGTCAACCACGCTCTCGTCAGCAACGCCTTTCGCAAGGCCGGTGAGCTTGGAGAACTCCTCGAGCACCTTATTCACCTTGCCCGGACCCAGCACGATCTGCATCGTGTCGTCCTCGACCAGGCCCATCACGCCGTCGAGTGCCTTAATACCCTCCGTGTCGACGTTGACCGTATCTTTGACGGTCACGCGCAGGCGCGTCATGCACGCCGCGTTTGCGAGCACGTTGTCTTTACCGCCCAAAAGGTCCAGCAGCTTTTGGGCCAGCTCTTTGTTCGTCATAACTCCTCCTTGTATTGGGTATCTCGTCTGGATGTCATATCAGCTCACGCCGCGCACCTATTGGGCGTCGGCATTGCTCTTCTCATGGCCACTCACCGCAGTACGGACATGGCCGTGCGCCCGTTCAAGAGCTACCGCAGCCTGCTCGGCATCGCAGTCCAACAGCACCGAGACAATAGCGGTTTTTACGTGGCCGCCGGCATCCGCAAGCGCCTGAACAGCGCGCTCGCGCGTGCAGTCGGTCGCTTCCATCACGATGTTCTGGCCGCGCACCACCAACTTCTCGTTCGTCTGCTGCACATCGACCATCAGGTTTTGGTACACCTTGCCAATCTTGACCATGGCACCGGTCGAAATCATGTTGAGAATGAGCTTTTGAACCGTTCCCGCCTTGAGTCTCGTTGAGCCGGTCAGCACCTCGGGACCGGGCACGGGCTCAATGGCAAGATCTGCGCTCTCCCCGATCTTCGACCCTTGGTTACAGGCAATTGCAATGGTCTTGCACCCAGTTGCCTTGGCGTACACAAGGCCGCCCACCACATAGGGAGTACGACCGCTTGCCGCCAGGCCAACGACAAGATCCTTGTCCGAGAGTCCACGCCCCCGCAGGTCGCTCGCGCCAAGCTCCTCGCTGTCTTCGGCACCTTCGACAGCCTTGATAAACGCCGTCTCGCCCCCAGCAATGAGCCCGACGACCAGATCGGGCGATACGCCAAACGTAGGCGGGCACTCCGAAGCGTCAAGCACGCCCAAACGACCACTAGTGCCCGCGCCCATGTAAAAGACGCGACCGCCGCGCTCAAGCGCCTCGGCAGCCCAGTCGATTGCCGTGGCAACCTGTTGCAACACTTTCGTGACCGACTGGACGGCACGGAGATCCTCATCGTTCATCGTCGTGACGATTTGCAGCGATGTCATCGTATCGAGGTCCATTGACCTTTGATTACGCTGTTCGGTCGTGAATTTTGTTAAATCGAGCATTTCATTCACCTCATCTTTCCTGTTTCTCGATGTAGTTTTGCTTTATGACATGCGTCGCCCGTTCGTAGTCGCTGGCAACGTAAGCAGCGTACAGGGCATCGACAACCATAAGCTGGGCCATACGCGAAGCCATGGCACCGCTGCGGATCAAGGGCTCACTCGCAGCAACGCCGAGCACGGCATCGGCCATGGTGGCAAGCTTGGATGATCCATCTACTTTGGTAACGGCCACGACGGGACAGTTGTGACGTTGAGCCTCGGCGGTGCAGTCCAGCACCTCTTGCGTCAAGCCCGAGTAGCTAAAGGCGATTGCCATATCGCCCTCATGCATGTTCTTGGCACATAAGAGCTGATCATGCCAGTCGTCGTACAGATGGCACTCTTTGTCGACACGCATGAGCTTTTGCGCCAGGTCGTGCGCGACCAAACGAGAAGCACCAATACCGAACAGATTGACCGCGCGTGCCCGCTTAAGACGGGCCGCGCATCGCTCCAAGACGGTGTAATCGAGCGTTCGCGCCGTCGCCTCGATCGTGCGCACGTTGCTTTTCATCACCTTCCCCACGATACGTTCGACGCTGTCATCCATGGAGATGTCCTCGAGGGCAACGTCTTTCTTGTCACCTAAGAGCGCCAGCTCGGCAATCAGTTCGCGTTGGAACTCCTTGTAGCCCGCAAAACCCAAACGCTTGCAAAAGCGCAAAATGCTCGAGGGCGAGGAAAACGTGACATCGGCAAGACCGCGGACGGACAGCCCGACCACCTCGTGCGGATGAGCGCTTACATATGCGATGACATTGCGTTCCGCCGGGCTCGCGCTGAGCTCACGCTCGCGAAGCCGCAAAAGCAATCCATTTGCCATCTCAAACACCTCCGTTGAGAAGAATTAAAGACCAACGAACGATTCGTACTGGATACAAACAGCTTTTGCGGTACATTGTGCCGCATCGTGGCGCGCAAAGGGCGAGCGTTCTACCGCTCGCCCCTCAAATCCGACCGCTCGGAAATACACGCGACACAAAATAATTCAACAAGGTCGCATTATCAGAAACGAGTTTGTTACCGGCTAGAGCCTCGCATGGGCGCCGATCGGCCGAGTCGCATGGCGCACCAACGCCGCCGCCAGCAATACCAACAGCATGGCGGTGACATAGCCCGCAGCATCGAATCCTAAATCGATAACGTCGAAATGCCTGCCGGGAACAAAGATCTTATGTACCTGATCGCCAACGGAGCAGGCGGCGCAAAAGAGCAATACGGGCACGCAACGGGAGCATACGCTCCACGGACGCCTGGAAAAGCAAACCACGACCACCGAGGCGAACAATCCGACGAAGAAAAACTCTACGGTATGGGCAACGCGACGGACGTTCGTGCCCACCCACATGCGAATGGAAGCAAGTCGGCCAGACCGGACATTCGAGGCAGCCGAATCGGTGCCCCCGGTCATTCCGTTCTCCGCCTGGGCTTCACCCGTGGCATCGGCAGCCTGAACGCCCGTAGCCTGACCCTCCACCACACGCGCGGTGGACTCGCTCAGCAACGACGTCTGCACCGCGTTTTGCTCCGTCAGCACCCAGATGCCCGCCAGCGTTGCAGCGAACAGAACGATCGCGGTCCATCCGATTATTTGTTTTACGCGAGCCAAGGGCCAACCTCCTTTTTTGAATATCAGCGAGTGTAGCCACAAATGGCATCGTCACCGTATCAAAATTTGAATCGCAACAGGAAGCGACAAAGCGACGCAAACCCCTACCCCGCCTCGCGCATCCAGCGATCGAACGTCCCCACGCACACGCCCAGGCATTTTGCTGCCTGGCTGCGGGTAATATCGCCTGCCTCATAGCTATCGCGCACCAGCTCAAACTGAGGAGGGCACGGCTTGCGAGGTCGACCGAAACGGACCCCTCGCGCTCGCGCCGCTGCAATCCCCTCCGCCTGGCGCCGATGGATATTCTCGCGCTCCACCTGCGCCACGTAGCTCAGCAGTTGCAGCACAATATCGGCAATCAGGGTGTTGGTCACATCCGGCGCGCCGCTGGCCCTGACGCGCGTGTCAAGCAATGGCATGTCCAACACCACAATGGCAACCCCGAGCTCCTTGGTAATGCGTCGCCATTCCTCAAGAATCTCGGAGTAATTACGGCCAAGTCGGTCGATAGAAAGCACCACCAGCACGTCCCCGTCTCCCAGGACGTGCAACAGCTCGCGATAATGCGGTCGATCGAAGTCCTTGCCGCTCGCATGGTCGGCATAAATATTCGCTGAGCCCACGCCATAGGCGCCCAGCGCATCCAGCTGCCGATTCAGATTCTGATCGCGCGAACTCACCCGCGCATACCCGTACACCGTCGCCATCTCATCCCCGCTTTCTTGTAAACCTGCCAAAAGGGACAGGTTTATTTTGGTAGGTTTTACCTCTCAAATAGCAGGTAAGCGGGCGGCCGAGCAGACGGCAAGGTAGCCACTATTCAAATGCGGAGGGCGACCCCGAAAGACCGCCCTCCGCTCCCCCACCATGAGTCGGGATTTAGCTAATGGATAAGCTTAAAGTCCAAGTGTCCACGCGTGGTATTGACGCGCGAGACCTCGATAATCACGCGCTGGCCCAGTTCATAGCGAGTCCCCGTGTCGGCGCCCGTCAGCGTAAGCGCGTCCTCGTCGAACTCGAACCACTCGTTGCCCAGGCTCTTAATTGAAACCAGGCCCTCGACCTGTGTTAGGTCCAAGCGCACAAAGAGGCCCATGCTGCTAACCCACGAGACGGTTCCGGCATAGCGCTCACCCAGACGGTCCTCATAGTACTGGGCAATCTTGATCTTTTGCGTCGCATGGCTGGCGGCATCTGCCGCGCGCTCGGCATCGCTACATGCGCGGCAGATCTGCGGCAGAATGCGCGGCAGCGACTCGCGCCCCTTGCCGATCAGCCGCGGCGTACGGACCAAGGCGTCCTTGCCGCCGAGCTGCTCATAGGCCAACTGCAGTTTGAGCACGCGGTGCACCACTAGATCGGGGTAGCGACGGATGGGACTCGTAAAGTGACAGTAGCACGGCGCGGCGAGCGCAAAGTGGCCCTCGTTGCGCGGCTTGTACAGCGCGCGCTGCATGCTGCGCAGAAGCAGCGTGTTGACGAGCGGTGCGTTGGCCGTACCGGCGGCAGCATCAACTGCAGCCTGCAGCTCATCGGGGCTCCCCAGGGCAATACCGGCAGCACGGCGATCGTCGATGATGCCTAGCTGCGCCAGCGCAACGGCGGCACCGTGCAGGCTATCGGGGCTCGGATCCTCATGCACACGATAGCAGGCCTCGATATCACGGTCTGCCAGCCACTCTGCAACGCACTCGTTGGCGAGCAGCATGGCTTCCTCGATAAGCGACGTGGCACACGAACGCTCACGCGCCACAATCTGCACGGGCACTCCGTCCTCATCCAATAGAGCGCGAATCTCGGCTGTGTCAAAATCGACTGAGCCGCGGGCGCGACGAATACGACGGCGAAGTTCGGCGAGTTCGTTAGCGGCGACAAGGAAATCGCCGAGGTCGATGTTGTAGCCGCGGGCGGCCTCCTCGCACGCAAGACCGCGCTCAAGCGCTTCCTCGCGCGAGGTCTCGGCAGCCGCAACATCCTCGGCTGCACCCTCCAGCACCGAATACTCAACCGCGCCGGCACGCACCAGCAGCGCCTCGGCGCCGTCATAGTCCATACGCACACGCGAGCGAATCACGCTGGGATACGGATCGTAATGCCGCACGCGACCCTGCGCATCGAGCTCGATATCGACGGTAAACGCAAGACGGTCCTCGTCAGGGCGAAGCGAGCACAGGTCACAGGACAGGCGTTCGGGCAGCATGGGAAGCACGCGATCGGCCAGATACACCGATGTCGTACGATGGCGAGCCTCAAGATCGATATGCCCGTCCCAAGCCACATAGTGTGAAACGTCGGCGATATGCACACCCAGCTTGTAGCCACCCTCGGGCGCGCGCTCCAACGAAATGGCATCGTCAAAGTCGCGCGCGTCGACCGGGTCGATCGTGATGACAAAGCGGTCGCGCAGATCGCGGCGGAGCGGGTCCTTAAGCGCCGCGGACACATCGAGCGAAAGCCCCTCGGCCTCGTCCAGCGCGGCCTCGGGATAGCTATCGGTATAGCCGTAACGCGCCATCACATATTGAACGCCCAAATCGGGCGCGTCATCTCCGCCAATGCGGCGTTCGATCGTCACGGTACCCGATTCCAGGCGCGTCGGGTAGGTCAAAATGCGCGCGACAACGGCATCACCCGGGTGGACACCCAGACGATCCGCCGAGGTATCCTCGGGCAGAATGAAGAAGTCGGCCTTCAAGCGCGAATCGAGCGGCTCGATCACACCGAGCGGACCGGCGGTCTGGTACGTACCCACCACGCTTATGGCTGCGCGCTCAACTACGCCATCGATCACGGCGCGACGCTCGCCATGCGGGCTGTTCTTAATGCTCACGGCAACGGTATCGCCGTCCATGATCTCACGCTTGCCGCGACCCATGACCTTGTAGTCGCCATTCTCGGTTATGACATAGGCACTGTGCTCATGGAGCTGCACGCGCCCGGTCAGGCTCGGACGGCGTTCGCTGCGCACCGGCCCGCGCTTATTGCGAGCTCCACGCTTATGCTTGTTATTGCGCCCCATGGCGCCTCCTAACTATCGATTGCGAACTCCAAAGAGTCTACCCAAATGATTCGCTTTCCTGCCGTCCCCTAGGGATCAAAAAACGGGCCGCCCCATAAGAGACGACCCGTTGGAAGGGATGAATTCCAGGCATGCCTACACGCGCAGGTAGCGACGCATGGCGATGGCAGAACCAAAGAGACCGATAATCACACCGACCAGAATCAGCGCAGCATAGGTCACCAGGTAGTACTGCATCGGCAGGGCAAACGACATCCAGCCGATGCTCTCCTGCAGACGCGGAATCATCAGATTGCGCAGCAGCTCCAGAACGCCGATGGAAAGCAGCGAGCCCAAAATGGCCTGCAGCACGCCCTCGGTGATAAACGGGCCACGAATGAAGCCGTTGCTGGCGCCGACCAGACGCATAATCGCAATCTCACGACGACGCGCCGTGATGGACAGGCGAATCGTGTTGTTGATGAAGATGAATGCGATAAAGGTCAGAAGACCAACGAGCACCACGGCGGCGATGCGGATGTAGTTGGTCACCTGGAACAGGCGGCTCACTTCCTCCTGGCCGTACAGCACGCTCGCGTTGACGTCGCCGTCATCCGCGATCTTCTGGAAATCGGCATCCTTCTTGAGCTTCTTTGCCGTGCTCTCGACCTTGGACGGATCGTCCATCTCAATAGCGAAGGAAGCCGGCAGCGGGTTCTGGCCATCGAGCGCGCTCATGGTGGCGTCGGCGTTGCCCGACATCTTGCTCGTATACTCGGCCAGCGCGTCGTCCTTGTCCTTATAGGTCACGGACTTGACGTTATTCCACGTCTTAAGCTCGGCCTCAAAAGCCTGAACATCGGCCTGATCGGCGTCATCACTAATGAACGCGTTGATGACAACCTGATCCTCGACGGTGCCGATCACGGAGTTCAGCATCGCAGAGCCCATGATGAACAGGCCGATGATAAACAGCGAAAGGAAGATCGTGATGACGGCGCCGAGCGAGGTAGTCCAGTTACGGAAGAAGTGGCTGATTGCCTCTTTGAAGGAGTAGCCCACGTTAGTTGGTGCCATAGTTGCCGTAACCTCCCCTCTCCTGGTCGCGGATGACGTGGCCGCCCTCGAGGGCGATCACGCGACGGTGCATGCTATCGACCATCTCGCGGTCGTGCGTGGCGACGATCACGGTGGTGCCGGTGCGGTTAATACGCTCAAGCAGCTTCATGATGCCCAGCGAGATCGCCGGGTCGAGGTTGCCCGTGGGCTCGTCGCAGATCAGCAGCGGCGGACGGTTGACCATAGCACGGGCGACGGCAACGCGCTGCTGCTCGCCACCGGAAAGCTGGTCGGGCAGCGAGTCCATCTGATCGGCCAGACCGACCAGGCGCAGCACCTCGGGCACCTGGCTGCGAATGACGCCCTTGGGCTTGCCGATGCACTGCAGGGCAAACGCCACGTTTTCGTAGGCGGTCTTTTGCGGCAGAAGCTTAAAGTCCTGGAACACGGCGCCAATCTGGCGGCGCAGGAACGGAACCTTGCGGTTCTTGATCTTCATGAGGTCCTGACCGGCAACCAGGATGCGGCCGCTCGTCGGCTTGACGTCGCGGTTGAGCGTCGACAGCAGCGTGGTCTTACCCGAGCCGGAGTGACCGACCAGGAAGACGAACTCGCCCGGATAGATCTCGATGTTGATGTCGTCGAGTGCAGGCTTGTTGGGCTGTGCCGGATAGATCTTGGTGACATGCTCCATAAGGATGACGGGCTCGACACCGGCCTGCTTGGCCATCTTCTTGCGGCTGGCCTGCGGATCGATGGGCGCAAACACCGACGTAAAATCGGGGTTGTTGAGCGCGTTATCGAGGCTTGCGACCTCGGCTGCCTGATCGCTCTCGACCACCGGGGCAGCAGGCTGCGTGGGGTCGGGAATAGCGGCAAAGAGACCGGACTGCGCAGGCTGAGGAGCCGGCGTCGCAGGGGCCAAGGGGTCGGGAATGCCGGCCATGGTAGGCTGCGGCGTGGCGGTACCAGCCTGAGGCTGCTCCACGCGAGCGGTCACGGCCTGAACGGGCTCAAAACCCGCCGTGCCGGAAAGCGCGACATCGCTGGTTGGATTGTAGGCAAAGGGATCGGATGCCGGCTGTGCCTGATCTGCCGGCTGAGCGGGGGCCTGAGCAACAGGCTGGCCCTCTGAATCCGGAGTGGCGAAACGACTGCCCTGGACGCCTGCCTGCGTCTTGGGGGCATCATCGCCCGCACCGGAGGTACGGAAGTGGTTACCCACTGGTGCTCCTTATCGTCGTGCGTTTAAACTACATGAGCGCTTTGTATTTTAGCAGCATTAGCTTTGCTGCACATAAGAAGCATGGCGTGCTTAGGGATCCCGTCGGCCGGGCACAGGGTTACTCTCCAAATCGTCCTCGGACATGTCGGAGCCCCCGCTGCGCGCTTCGCGCGGCGGGGGCTCCTCCGTCCTGCGGAAAGATTTGGAGAGTAACCCTATGCCCGGCCTGCGATAACTAAGGGGTCGCCGCGTTTATCTTGGGGTGCTGCATATACAAAGTTGGAAGGGTCTGAATTGCGCTTTGTCGATATATGCCCTTTTCCCTGATGGGACCGTGCTTGAGGGGCGTCTTCATAAGTTGCGGTGAAATAGGGACTGTTTTACCAGTTAAAAGGTCTAATCAGTCCCTATTTCACCGCAACTGAAACAGGGGCGCTCTCCAAGAGAGCGCCCCTGCCGGGTTTCCATAGTTCTGGCGAAGCAGTCCTTGAGATCCGCCTTGCCTTATGCCAAGAACTCCTTGGTGGTCGCCACGATGTTGGCGGCGTCCAGGCCATACTTGTGCAAGAGCTCGGCACCCGGGCCGGACTCGCCAAAGGTGTCGTTGACGCCGATCTTCTTGAGGGGCGTCGGGCACTGCTCGCACAGGACGTCGGCAACGGCGCTGCCCAGGCCACCGATTACAGAATGCTCCTCGACGGTCACGACGTGGCCGGTCTTGGTGGCGCTCTTGACGATCAGGTCGGCATCGATGGGCTTGATGGTGTGCATGTTGATGACCTCGGCGTCGATGCCCTCGGCAGCGAGCTGCTCGGCGGCCTCGAGAGCCTCGCCGACCATCAGGCCGCAGGCGATGATGGTGACGTCGGCGCCCTCGCGCATGACAATGCCCTTGCTCACCTCGAAGTTGTAGGTCTCGGGGTCGTTGATAACCGGCGAGGCCAAACGAGCGAAGCGCATGTACACCGGACCGTCGCACTCGTAGGCGGCGCGCGTCACGGCGCGGGCCTCGACGTCGTCGGCAGGAACGATCACAGTCATGCCGGGGATGACGCGCATGAGGGCGATATCCTCGCAGCACTGGTGCGTGGCACCATCCTCGCCCACCGAGATACCGGCGTGCGTGGCACCAATCTTAACGTTGAGGTGCGGGTAGCCGATGGAGTTACGGACCTGCTCAAAAGCGCGGCCGGCTGCGAACATGGCAAAGGTGCTCGCGAAGGCAACGCGGCCGGTGGTCGCGATACCGGCGGCGACGCCCATCAGGTTGCTCTCGGCGATACCCACGTCGAAGAAGCGGTCGGGGCAGGCGGCCTTGAACTTGCCGGTCTGCGTGGCGGCGGCCAGGTCGGCGTCGAGGACCACAAAGTCATCGTGCTCGTTGGCGAGCTCGACGAGGGCCTCGCCGTAGCTTACGCGCGTGGCGATTTTTTTGACGTCTGCCATCCTAGAGCTCCTCTCCGGCGGCCGTGAGCTCTGCCATGGCCTGCTCAAACTGTTCATCGTTGGGGGCCTTGCCGTGCCAACCAACCTGGTTCTCCATAAAGGAAACGCCCTTGCCCTTCATGGTCTCGGCGATAATGGCGGTCGGCTGCCCCTTCGTGGCGCGAGCCTCGGCAAAGGCGGCGCGGATCTGGTCGAAGTCGTTGCCGTCGGCGAGCTCCACCACGTGGAACTTGAACGCGCGGAACTTGTCGGCGAGCGGCATGGGGTCGTTGACCTCCTCGACGGGGCCGTCGATCTGCAGGCCGTTGTGGTCGACGATCACGCAGAGGTTATCGAGCTGCTGGTTGCCGGCAAACATGGCGGCCTCCCAGACCTGGCCCTCCTCGCTCTCGCCATCGCCCAGCAGGGCGTACGTGCGGTAAGTATCGCCCCAGTGCTTGGCGGCAACCGCCATGCCCACGGCGGCGGAGATGCCCTGGCCGAGCGAGCCGGTGGACATGTCGACGCCCGGGGTGTCATTCATGTTGGGGTGGCCCTGCAGGTGGCTGCCGATATGGCGCAGCGTCTCGAGATCCTCCTTGGGGAAGAATCCGCGCTCGGCGAGCACGGCGTACAGGCCCGGAGCGCAATGGCCCTTGGAGAGCACAAAACGATCGCGGTCGGCCTTGCGGGGATCGGCCGGGTCGACGTTCATTTCCTCAAAGTACAGATAGGTCATGATGTCGGCAGCGCCGAGCGAACCGCCCGGATGGCCGGACTTGGCAGCGTGCACGCCGGTGACGATGCCCTTCCTTACCTCGTTGGCAACCTTTTTGAGCTCTTCGTCGCTCATTGTGCCTTCCTTTCATCCTCATTAGACAAAATGCGCACGGCGCCGAAGGTAATCCCAACACAGCCGCAATGCACGTACGTCATTCATTATGCTGGAAACCGATGGCTTTACCAGAGTTTTTATCATTATTTGAACAATTTAGCAGGCAGAACCGCTGATGAAACGGTTTATCAATGTGAACGTCTTTTGGATGGAACGCGGTCGACCCTACGCGCTAATGTCCTTGAATCCCTCGCCGAAGGCTTCCGTAACGTCAGCGACCGTCACAATGGCGTGAGGATCGCGCTCGCGCACGATCGTCTTGAGGGTATTGAGCTCTCGACGGCTCACGATGACCATAATCACCGGCTTCTCGGCACCCGAATACATGCCAGTCGCCTTAAACTTGGTACAACCACGACCCAGGCCATACATGATATCGGCAGCGATATCAGGGAACTTGTCCGAGATGATGAGTACCATACGGCGTTTGTTGCCACCATCGACCACGGCATCGATCACGTATCCGCTAATGACCATCGAAAGGCCTGCATATAGTGCGTTTTCGATTGAAAAGACCGGAGCCGACAGCGCGCATACGGCAACATCGATCGCCATGACGGTCGAGCCCACCGGCAGCGAGGTGTTACGCGAGATGATTTGGCCAATCGTGTCCGAGCCGCCGGTGTTGGCGCCGGCGCGCAACACCATGCCGTAACCGATGCCCGTAATAATGCCGCCCCACATGGCAGGGAGCATCAGGTCCGCATCCGCCAGAGGTGCTACAAACGGGGCGAACAGATCGGTAAAGAAGCCCAGCAGCACAAAGCCCGTCGCGGTCTGCACCACGTAGAACATGCCACCCTCGCGCATAACGACCAACAACAGCAAGGCGTTCATCACGATGGTCTGGATACCGACGGGAAGCGACACGCCTCGCGCCGCGCCGACAGCCTGGATAATAGTCGCAAGGCCCGTAACGCCACCGGCGGCAAGACCGTTGGGAATCAAAAACAAGTCGGTCGCGATGGCGGCCAAGGCACACCCCAACATGATCTGGGGCAGGTCGTGAAAGAAGTTCATCGAAAGAATGCGCTTGATGTCCAGACGATATGCCATGCTGCCTCCCTCAAAAAAGCGCACCCAAACGGATGCGCTTTGAACTTCTTGCTGTATTCGATTCTACCGATTCGCCGAACAAAAACCACCCCTGCGCAGGGTTTGTTCTGGATACAAACCCGTCCAACCGTTAGGCTTGGCATCGGCTTGAAGCCGCCCGATGTTTTAGACCTCCGAGCCTTCTGCATCGGCGTTGCCGGTCGCCCAGCGATGATAGCCAATAACAAACGGGTCCAGGTCGCCATCGTCAAGAACTGCCTCGACATTGCTGGTCTCCACGCCCGTGCGTAGGTCCTTAACCATCTGATACGGGTAGAGCACGTAGCTGCGAATCTGGTTGCCAAAACCGATCGTGGTCTTGGGTCCACGAATCTCATCGAGCGCCTCGGCGCGCTTCTCGAGCTCAATCTCGTACAGGCGAGCCTTGAGGATCTGCATGCACGCGGCCTTGTTCTGGATCTGGCTGCGCTCGTTTTGGCAGGTGACCACAATGCCACTGGGGAAATGCGTCACGCGCACGGCGGAGTCGGTAGTGTTAACGCCCTGACCGCCCGGGCCGCTCGCGTGGTACACGTCCACGCGGATGTCGTCGGGACTGATCTCGATGTCGATATCATCGGGCAGCACGGGGATGACCTCGACGCCGGCAAACGTGGTCTGGCGGCGCTTCTTGTCGTCGGTGGGGCTAATGCGAACCAAGCGGTGAACGCCGGCCTCGGCGCGCAGCATGCCAAATGCGTCCTTGCCCTCGACGGTAAAGGTCGCGCGGTCGATGCCGATGACCTCGGCCGCGGGACAGTCGTTAATGGTGACCTTCCAGCCGCGACGCTGGCAGTACTTCATGTACATCTTAAAGAGCATGAAGGTCCAGTCCTGGGCCTCCAGACCACCCTGTCCGGGCTTGATGGTCACAATGGCATCGCCGTGATCGAACTCACCGGTAAACCAGCTCGAAAGCTCAAGCTCATCGATGGCGCGGGATAGGCGCTCCGCCGTGGCGGCAGCTTCCTCACGCAGCGCAGCGGCATCGGGATCATCGCCCATTTCCTCGGCAAGCTCCAACGCGGCGCGAGCATCGGAGAGCTCACCGCGCGCCGTATCCACGGCGGCGATGTCCTCCTTAGCGCGCGCAATCTCCTCCATCGTGGCGCGAGCGGCATCGGCGTCGTCCCAAAAACCCGGGGCGACGCTTTTGGCCTCGAGCTCCGTTACGCGGGTACGCTTCTCGTCCAAATGGAGATACGACTCGACCTCGCCGAGTCGGTCCGCAAACGCGTCCAACTCGGCGGGCGTCACCTCTAGAGTCTCGGCCATTAACGATTCCTGCCGTGGCAGTACTTGAACTTCTTACCGCTACCGCAAGGGCACAGGTCGTTGCGACCCACGTTGACATAAGGGTCATCGCTCTCGGACTTGCGGTAGGTCGTCACCTTGCCGCCGTTGTTAACGGCAGCCGGACCACCCTGGACGGCGGTACGAGCCTGCACCTGAGCCTGCTTGCGCAGCACCGAATCGCTGTTGTCGCCATCGATATCGGCGGGACCAGAGAAGCGCGCACCCTTAAGGGCGGGCTCCTCCTTGTGCTCCACAGCCTGCGGGGCAGCCTTGATCTCAATGCGCAGAACAGTACGCAGGTAATCCTCGTACATGGTATCGACGAGCATCTGGAACGCGCCGTAGGCCTCGGTCTTGTACTCGACCAGCGGGTCGCGCTGGCCAAAGCCGCGCAGGCCGATACCGGTCTTGAGGTAGTCCATCTCCTGCAGGTAGTTCATCCAACGCGTATCGATGACGCGCAGCATGACCTGGGTGTTGAGCTCGCGCATCAGGTCCTCGCCCAGACGCTCGGCCTTCATGTTGTAGCACTTCTCAACATAGGCCAGGACATCGGCAGCCAGGGCCTCAAAGTCCTCGTCGGGGAACTGAGGGGTATCGATATGCCCGGTCAGCTCGACGACCCATTTGCGCAGACCCTCAAGATCACGCTCGCCCTCGTGGCTGTCCTTGGTGCAGAACTCCTGCACGCAGCGGTACACGGTATCGTGCATGACCTCGGTGATGTGGTCGGTCAGGTCCTTGCCATCCAGAATCTTGTTGCGCTCGGCGTAGATGACCTGGCGCTGCTTGTTCATGACGTCGTCGTACTCAAGAACGCTCTTACGCATGGAGAAGTTGATGCTCTCGACCTTGTGCTGGGCGCTCTCGACGGCCTTGGAAATGATCTTGTGCTGGATCGGCATGTCATCGCCCATATCGGCCGTGACCATCATCTTGGAGACGCGGTCCATCTTGTCGCCGCCAAACAGGCGCATGAGGTCGTCCTCGAGCGACAGGTAGAACTGGGTCTCGCCCGGATCGCCCTGACGGCCGGAACGGCCACGCAGCTGGTTGTCGATACGGCGGGACTCATGGCGCTCGGTGCCGATAACGGTCAGGCCGCCGGCGGCAAGCACGCGCTCGCGCTCGGCCTTGCAAGTCTCCTTGGCCTCGGCGTTAAACTGCTCGAGCTGCTCGGGCGTCACGTCCTCCATGGTCAGGCCCTCGTACTCCAGGCGCTCGCGCACCAGCTCGTCGGGGTTGCCGCCCAGCAGGATGTCGGTACCACGGCCGGCCATGTTGGTAGCGATGGTCACGGCACCATAGCGACCAGCCTGGGCCACGATATGGGCCTCGCGCTCGTGGTGCTTGGCGTTAAGAACCTCGTGTGCGATGCCGCGCTTGGTAAGGGCGGCGGACAGCTTCTCGGAGCTCTCAATGGAGACGGTGCCCACCAGGACCGGCTGGCCCTTGGCGTGACGACGCTCAACGTCGTCGGCAACGGCGTTGTACTTGGCCTGGATGGTGCGGTACACCAGGTCCTCGTGGTCAACACGCTGCACGGGCTTGTTGGGGGGGATGACCTCGACGGGCAGCTTGTAGATCTCGCGGAACTCGGCGTCTTCGGTGAGCGCCGTACCGGTCATGCCGGAGAGCTTGTCATACAGGCGGAAGTAGTTCTGCAGGGTGATGGTGGCAAGAGTCTGGTTCTCCTCGCGCACGAGCACGCCCTCTTTGGCCTCGATGGCCTGATGCAGGCCCTCGGAGTAGCGGCGGCCCTCCATGATGCGGCCGGTGAACTCGTCGACGATCTT
>CATZIU010000013.1:0-69301 GCA_958420165.1 uncultured Collinsella sp.
GGTCGGCGGGGCCATTGTGGCTCTTGACAGCGGATTGGGTCATATGAGCGAGCGGCGCTCAGGTGCCCCAGGTCGCCGCGAAAGAGGAGCGACGCGTACTTCATGTACGCGAGCGCCGGTTTGAGCGGCGAGATGGGGTGCCTGAGCGCCGCGCAGCGTCGACCGGTCCGGCGTTCGGCAGAACGCCGGAACCTAATTAGTCGTGATACTCGCCGCGGTCCCACTTCTCGAGGAACTCGTCAAAGAAGTGCGGGTCAGCCTGAGCCTCGGCGTCGGCCTTATTGCAGGCATCGATCTTGGCGATCAGGGCATCGTGCTCGGGAGTCTTCTCGTAGGGCTCCTCAAGGAAGGCAAGCATGATATCGGCCATCAGGAACTCGCCGGTGATCTTGCCGCCAAAGCCCACGATGTTGGCGTTGAGCTCGCGACGGGCATACAGGGCAGAGGTCATGTCGCGGACCAGGGCGCAGCGGGCGCCGGGAACCTTGTTGACGGCGTTGGTGATGCCGATGCCGGTGCCGCACAGGGCCACGCCAAAGTCGGCCTTGCCGCTGGCAACGGCCTCGCCCACGGCCTTACCGTAGATGGGATAGTGCGTACGGGTGTGGCTGTAGGTGCCGCAGTCGAGCACCTTGTAGCCAGCCTGCTCCAAGCGGTCGGCCAGATAGATCTTCTCGTCCGTAACGATATGGTCGCAACCGATTGCGATGGTCTTCTTCATCAGAACGTCCTTTCGTCTGAATTCACAAGTTGAGGTAGAAGTTCGAGTTCTCGGTGGCTCTCGTTAGGCCATCTTGTTGAGCATGTCGACACGGATCTGGTGACGGCCGCCGGCGTACTGTGCACGCAGGAACTCGCGGGCGATCTTCTTGGCGACCTCGGTGCCCACAACGCCCGGGCCCATGGTGACCATGCGCGAGCCGTTGTGCTCGCGGGTCATGTAGGCGGAACGCTCGTCGGAAATGTTGGCGACGACCATGCCCTTAATCTTGACGGCGGCCATATAGGAGCCGACGCCGTACTTATCGAATGCGAAGCCCTGGGAATCCTTGTGCTCCAGCAGGTCCTTGGCAACGGCGGTCGCGGAATCGACAAAGTCCGCGGCAGGGGTCTCGGAATAGTCGACGACCTCGTGACCGTCGGCGATGAGCATCTCCTTGATGGACTCCTTCATCGACATACCGTCGGCATCGGAAGCGATTACAACCCTCATGACATCCTCCTTGAGAGATACGCAGGTGCGTAGTTTCTGTTTGGAAGTGTTGAATCGCGTTCAGGTCCGGGCATCTGAATGTGCGGTTCTTCACTGTTCATGTTTATTTGAACACATTCGAACAGTAACTGCAACAACTATTTGTTTATCTTTGTTCTTTTTTGAACAAATACCGTTCACAGGTGATTGCTGACCGTTTGAGCCGGGCGCGGACGCAGCGACCATGTGTTCAACAAACAAAAGGGCGGCCGAGAACGTGTCTCGGCCGCCCTTCGGCGGTATTCCCCGGTATATACAGCTGTTTTAGCTACTCGGACTGCCCGCCCTTTTTGGCGTGCTTGGAAGGAGCGCTCAGAAAGCGGCCCGTCAAATAGTTCGCCGGGCCGGAGATATCGATCCCCAGTAGCACGTGTCCTAGCCATAGGAACGCCACGAGCACCAGTAGAGGAATCACACACGAGGTCACGATCATCACGATGACGCCTTCAATCAGATCGGTCACCTGCCGCACGATCTCATCGGTCATCTGCTTGGCGCCGCTGGTCACCGACGTAACAAGGCTCGATGCCCCATCAGTCAACTGCTCGAGCACGTTTTTGGACTCCGTGGTCTCGGATTTTTTCTTGTTCGATTTTGAGCTGGTCTCGGCTGACTTGTCCGTGGTGTCGGCCGCGTCCGCAGCGTCCGCAGCCTTTTGCTCAGCTTGCTCAATACTTACGCGATACGTTTCATCGACCTTCTGCGACACCCATACGCTCGCGGGCACGAGCGCCATGCCGATCACGGCAACCACCAGCACGCGCGTCGCCACACGGCGCAGGACAGCGCTCGTGCTCCAGCGCCCGTGAATGCCGAGCGACACCGCAAAGAGCACCAACGCAAACGGGATTAAGATGCCCAGGCCAACCGACCACAAAATGGTTAGCAGGTATTTCTCGAGGTAGAGCACGGCAAGCACGATACCAAGGTTGCCTGAAAGCTGCGCGAGTTGCTCGGCAACCGGCGTTCCCGTATCACCCGGCAGCGCGGTAATGCCCGCAGACAGCGCCACGCACGAGGTCGTGAGCGCCAGTACGTTACCCTTCTTTTGGTCGATGACCTCGATGGTGGAGTCCCAAGTTTTGGTATCGGCGAAATGCGGACGAGCCACAAAGCCCGACAGCAGCGCCAGCACCACGAGCGCAACGATAAAGCCAATCTGCAGCTTTTTGTTTGCGCACACGACATCGGACAGGCTGGGCTGCAGCTCGGTTACCGTCGTGTGCTCGGTTATCTGGACAGGACGCCCATGAGCCATCTCGTGCGCGCCTCTTTTTTGTATTGACCCGTTATCCGGCATTTGGATACCTCCTCAGTCCGGCGTTTAATGCGAAAGGAAGTATACCCACCGAGCAAAAATCGAACGGGAGGACGAACGGAGCGCACCAAGACTGTCCCCAATGACTAGTCGTTTAAGAACGTCCCCAATGACTATCTCGGAATGAGTTGCGGGGAGGAGGACAGAAAAAGCCCTGCCGCGGGTAGCGGCAGGGCTTTTGGAAAGGGGCTTGGTTGTGAGGGCTCGTTAGGCGAGCTTGGCCTCGAGCTCGGCAATGCGCTTGTAGGCATCGATGGTAAAGCGGGCCTGCTTCTCCAGAATCATAGTGGTCATGAGGGTGTCCTGAGCGTGAGCCATGATGAAGGTCATCTCCATCTCGCCACCGCCGGCCTCCTGCGAAAGCAGCTTGGTCTGCGTGTCGTGGGCACCGATGAGCGCATCGCTGGCATCCTTGTGCAGCTGCTCGGCCTTCTCAAAGTCACCCTCGCGAGCAGCATCGAGCGCTGCAAGCAGATCGGTCTGGGCGTCACCTGCGTATGCGACGATCTCGAATCCAACCATCGAGATTTCTTCTTTGGTTGCCATGTTGCGTTCCTTTCACATATGAACCAATGGAGAGCATCGCGTCCGGGCATACGCGCTGCGTTGTGTATGACAGAAACAATAACATTCAAACAAAAAAGAACAGCGCAAAACGTAATTTCGAGCTATGAACGGTCACTTTTCGACCGTGAACGGTTTTTAAACCAATCTGAACAATATCGAACACAATTAGCGGAAACCCAAACAGACCCGCGCCCTAGCGTACATCGCGCACCGTATCGCCCTCGACGAGCACGCCCGGAAACAGCATGTGCTCCACACCGGGTTCAACGCCCTCGGCGCCGGCAATCTTGTCAACCGCCCACATGCCGACGCGCTTGTTGTCAAAGCGCACCGTGGTCAGGCGACAATCGGGCACGATATCGCCCAGGCTGTCATCAACACCCACCACGCTCACGTCCTGGGGCACGCACTTCCCGCGCGACTCGAGCCCACGGATGCAGCCATATGCCATGGCATCGTTGGAGGCATAAATGGCCGTGCAGGTCGGATCATCCGCAAGCGCCTGGCCGGCAGCATATCCACTCTGCGCCGTCCAGTCGCCACGCACGAGCTGCGGGAACTCAATGCCATGCGCACGCAATGTCTCACGCCAGCCTTCCTCGCGCCGCATGCCCGAAAGCGAGCGCTCGGGACACGAGATAAAGTGCACAGTCTTGTGCCCCCGCTCCAGCAAGTACTCGACCACCTGGCGCGAGCAATCGAACTGGTCGTTATCGACCGTTGAACAGAGCGGGTGCTCCAGCATGGTAACGAGCACCGTCTGCATGCCAGGTAGCGGCTCGAAGGTGCCAAAGTCCGCCGGCATGCGATTCATGATCACAACCATACCGTCCACTGGCAGTGCGCTCATACGCGACGATGCGCTCTCGAGGGTATAAGGGTGTCCATCTACTTTAGTAAGGGTGATGGCATAGCCATGTTTGTCAGCCGCGGCGGCAAAGCCCTCCATACGGTCGAGGTTGCCGGTACCGGTAATGTTGAACATGGCAACGCCGACGGTCTTAAACTTGCCACGGCGCAGCGATCGACCGGCAAAATTGGGGCGATACCCCAGCTCGCGCATGGCGGCACGCACGCGCTCCTTGGTCTCGGGGCGTACGCTGGGCGAATCGTGCACCGTACGCGAGACTGTCTGCTCCGAGACGCCCGCGAGACGTGCCACATCCTTGACGGATACCGATTTTTTAACAGCGGCCATAGGTCGATCTTTCTATGTCAACGATGCCATTGGTGGCACCCTGCGCAGTCATTTTTACCGCCTTCAAGTATATCCAACGCCTCCCCCACCATACGCTCACCACCCAAAACCTACCGTTCACCGACATTTTTGCTTCCCCGAACGGCTTTTGTCGTCCAAATGTTAACGTTGCCATTGCGCAAAAACAGAGCCACCGGGCGGCTCAAACGTTTACGCATAAGGAATCGACGGTTCGCAGGCACAGGAACCACCGGTTCGCGTCTTTTTTTGTGTCGCAAAATGGCAACGTCAACATTTTGGCAACCGAACGCCAAAAGCTACCATCGTTGCTAACCCACCGACTCTTAGGAGCATTGCATGGAGCAACTCATCGCCATCATCGAAAAGGGCCAGCCCTTTTTCAACGCGATCGCCCGCAACAAGTACCTCAAGGCGATCCGCGACGGCTTTATCTCCGTCATCCCCATCATCATCTTCTCGTCCATCTTCTGCCTGGTAGCCTCGGTCCCCAACATCTGGGGTTTCTACTGGCCCGATGACATCAACAACGCCCTGTGGAAGTGCTACAACTACTCCATGGGCATCCTGGCCATCGCCTGCGCCGCCACCACGGCCAAGCACTTCGCCGACGCTCAGAACCGCGATCTGCCCAAGAACAACCAGATCAACTTTATCTCGTGCATGTGCGCGGCCATCATCGGCTTCTTGCTCCTTTCGAGCGACACCATCGCCACGGACGCTGCCAGCGGTTTCAACACCACCTACCTTGGTTCCAAGGGCCTGCTGACCGCTTTCATCGCTGCGTTTGTGACCGGCATCATCTACAAGTTCTTCATTAAGCGCAACATCACCGTCAAGATGCCCGAGCAGGTTCCGCCCAACATCTCGCAGACCTTTAAGGACATCATCCCCTTCTCCGTCTGCATCACCGTCTTTTGGGTTTTTGACATCGTCTTCCGCGCTGCTTTTGGCTTCTGCTTTGCCCAGGGTGTCATCCAGGTGTTCCAGCCCCTGTTCACCGCTGCCGATGGCTATATCGGCCTCGCTGTGATTTACGGCGCCATGAGCCTGTTCTGGTTCGTCGGCGTCCACGGCCCCTCGATCGTCGAGCCCGCCATCGCCGCCGCCCTCGTTGCCAACATGACCGACAACCTGGCCGCGTTCCAGGCTGGCCAGCACGCTTCCGCTGTCCTGACCCAGGGTGCCCAGTACTTCGTCGTCTGCATGGGCGGCACCGGCGCCACGCTCGTCCTGGTCTTTATGTTCTGCTTCCTGGCCGAGTCTCAGGAGATGCGCGCCGTCGGTAAGGCCGCTATCGTCCCCGTGTGCTTTGCCGTCAACGAGCCGCTGCTGTTCGCTGCGCCCATCGTGCTCAACCCCGTCTTCTTTGTCCCGTTTGTCTTTGCCCCGATCGCCAACATCTGGATCCTCAAGATCTTTATCGACTTCTTGGGCATGAACGGCTTTATGTACACCCTGCCTTGGACCGTCCCCGGCCCCATCGGCACCATCATGGGCCTGGGCTTCCAGCCGCTCGCCTTTGTGATGCTCGCCCTTATCCTGGTCGTCGACTTTGTCCTGTACTATCCGTTCTTCCGTGCCTATGACGCCCAGAAGTGCGCCGAGGAGGCCGAGATTTCCCAGGAGGAGCTCGCCGCCAAGAACGCCGAGAAGGCCGCCAAGCTTAACGATGCCTTCCAGGGCAAGGCTGACGCCAAGAGCGTTGCCGCCGGCGCTGCTGCCGAGGCCGTAAAGACCGATGCCGCTCCCGCCTCTACCCCCGCTGCCGAGGCTACGGCCGCCAGCGACCTCAACGGCAAGCGCGTGCTCGTGCTCTGCCAGGGTGGCGGTACCTCGGGCCTGCTCGCCAACGCGCTGGCCAAGGCCGCCAAGGAGCGCGGCATCAATCTTGAGACCGCTGCCGAGGCCTATGGCAACCATGTGGACATGCTCCCCGACTTTGACCTGGTCGTCCTGGCCCCGCAGGCCGCCAGCTACTTGGCCGACCTGCAGAAGGACTGCGAGCGCGTGGGCAACAAGTGCGTAGCCTGCCGCGGCAAGCAGTACATCGAGCTCTCCCAGAACGGTGACAAGTCTCTCGCCTTCGTGAGTGAGCAGCTTTCGAAGTAAGTAACGCTCAGGGCCAGCCGACCATCCAAGACCGGCTGGCCCTTCGATTTAGACGATTGGATCATCATGTCCGTTAACCCTGCTAGCGTCACCAACCCGCCCGCACAGTTTCCCGAGGACTTTGTCTTTGGCGGCGCCACCGCTGCCTACCAGGTAGAGGGCGAGACCCGCACTCACGGTAAGGGCAAGGTTGCCTGGGACGACTTCCTGGAGACCCAGGGGCGCTTTTCCCCCGATCCCGCTTCGGACTTCTACAACCAGTACCCCGTCGACTTGGAGCTGTGCGAGGAGTTTGGCATCAACGGCATTCGCCTCTCCATCGCCTGGAGCCGCATCTTCCCCAACGGCACCGGCGAAATCAACCCCGAGGGCGTGCAGTTCTATCACGATCTCTTCGCCGAATGCCATAAGCACCACGTTGAGCCGTTTGTCACGCTGCATCACTTTGACACGCCGCTGCCCCTCTTTGAGAAGGGCGACTTCCTCAACCGCGAGACTATCGACGCCTTTGTGGACTTTGCCACCTTCTGCTTTAAGGAGTACGCCGACCAGGTGACCTACTGGTTCACCTTTAACGAGATCTGGGCCGACGCCTCCAACACCTACATTGAGGGCACCTTCCCCGGTGGCGTCAAGGCGCATCTGGCCGAAGCCTTCCAGTGCGAGCACAACATGATGCTCGCCCACGCCAAGGCAGTACTGGCCTTCCACAACGGTGGCTTTAAGGGCAAGATCGGCGTCATTCAGTCGCTGGAGTTTAAGTATCCGCTCAACGAGAACGACCCCGCCGACATCAAGGCCGCCAACAACGAGCACGTGCTGCAAAACCAGTTCTTGCTCGACGCCACCTTCCGCGGCGACTACGCGCCCGACACCCTCGAGTGCGCCAACCGCCTGGCTGCCGTCTCGGGCGGCACCATCGAGATCCTAGACGAGGACCTCGAGATTATGCGCGAGGCCGCGCTCTACAACGACTACTTGGGCGTTAACAACTACCAGTGCCGCTTCTTGAAGGCTTACGACGGCGAGAACGACCTGCACCACAACGGTACGGGCGAGAAGGGCACTGGCCGCTGGCGCGTTAAGGGCATTGGCGAGCATGTGAACAAGCCTGGCATCCCCACCACTGACTGGGACTGGATCATCTATCCCGAGGGCCTGTTCGATCTGCTCGTCTACATTAAGCAGCGCTACCCCAACTATAAGCAGATCTTCATTACCGAAAACGGCATGGGCTACAAGGACCCCTACAAGGACGGTTTTGTGGACGACCAGCCGCGCATCGACTACATCGAGCAGCACCTGCGCTGGTTGCTCAAGGCCATGGAGGTGGGTGTCAACGTGGGCGGCTACTTCCTGTGGAGCCTGCAGGATCAGTTCTCCTGGACCAATGGCTACAACAAGCGTTACGGCTTCTTTTACGTTGACTTTGAAACCCAGAAGCGCACGCCCAAGGCAAGCGCCTACTGGTACAAGCACGTGGCGCAGACCCGTCGTCTGGACTAGTGGCTGGCGGGGTTGCCCGCTCACACAACCTGTCCCCATTTCTCAGCCGGGGGCGGCACGTCACACGGCGCGCCGCCCCCGGTCTTTTTGTTTTTGGGCTGGTCGGGAGCCGTTTGTCTCGATCTGTAACATCTAGCCGAGTTTTTTGGTCCTAGCTGTTACAGATTGAGACGAACAGGATTGCTCTTTCCGAAGAATCTAAATCTGTAACACGTAGCCCGCTTTTGACCGTCTACCTGTTACAAATCGAGACAAACGGAGTAGGACCTAACCCCGTATGTCCCTAACAGTCGAGCGTTCGACCAGCGTACTCGGCACATGAATCGCCTCGATAGACGAGCTCTCTCCAATCGCCGCCTCAAACGCAAGCTTACCGACACCGCGCAAATCAAATCGCAGCGTCGTCAGCCGATTGTGAGGAACAAGTCCCTCGAGTGCGTCGTCGATACCAACCACGCTCACGTCGTCGGGCACGGACAGGCCCGCGTTCTCGAGCGCGGCGATAACGCCCAGCGCCATCTGGTCATTTGCCGCAAGCACGGCAGTCGGCGCCTGCGACCCGCCGGCAAGCACCTCGGCCGCAATCCGCTCGCCCATGGCGTACCCACTGTCCGCACTCCAATCGCCACGCAGCATCGGAGCGGCATCGACATGAGCACGACCCAGCGTATCGCGCCAACCGGCCTCACGAAAACGCGAGGAAATCGAGTTTTCCGGACCCGCCACAAACCGCATATTCGAGTGACCATGTTCCAGCAGATAATTGGTCAACAGCTCGCACGAACCATACTGGTCGGAGTCGATCGTCGTGCAGCGCGGATGCGCATACATGGACAGGATGACCGTTCGCACTCCCGGCTGGGGAACAAACTCCTCAAAATCGGGAGCCATGCGGTTCATGTTGAGAATCATGCCGTCGACGGGTCGCTCGACCATGCGGCGCGAGGCATCGGCAAGTGTATAGGGCTTGTCGCCGCCCATCTCGATCATAGTGACGGCAAAATCGTGCTCGCGCGCCGCTTGCATGATACCCTCGAGCGTCGCCAGGTTACCGACACGTGTGATGTTGTACATGCACAGGCCAATAGAACGATACGACCCGCCGCGCAACGCCGCTCCAGCAAAATTGGGACGAAAGCCCAGCTCTTCCATGGCGGCCAGCACACGCTTGCGCGTCTTTTCCGTCACGTTGGGCATACCGTTGACCACGCGAGACACAGTCTGGCGGCTCACGCCAGCGAGCGCCGCAACCTCTGCCGCGCTCGCCGAATGACCATTCCTTGTCTGCTGAGCCATGCCTTCCACGCTAACCTGCTTCCCAACTATTCCCCGCGCCCATGGCGCATCGTACATACATCGATAACGTGCTCATGATACCCGAGCCATATACCACAACATGAAAACTTCTGTCAATCAAAACCGCTTACCGAACAAATACAACCGTTCGCGGCTGTTTGAAGTTGTTTTGTTTCTATACATCCCAGCCGGATGTTAACGTGCTCATTGTCAAATGTTCACGTGCTCATTTTGGTTCTAATCATTTTAAGATAGTGTTTATCGGGCTTTTTCACCGCTGAACGCTAACCAGGGAGCCTCCTGAGCGCAAACGCACAATATCGAACAGCGAGACGAGAGGGTGTATGCATATGTCTTTGCTAAACCGCGTACAGCAGCTGCCGAAGGGCTTTGTTTGGGGCGCCGCAACCGCCGCGTACCAAACGGAAGGTTCCACGAAGGTGGCAGGCAAGGGTAAGACCATGTGGGACGATTATCTTGTCGCCCAGGGTCGCTTTTTGCCCGACCCGGCCAGTGATTTCTACAACCGCTACGAGGAGGATATCCGCCTTTCTGCCGAGCATGGACTCAACGCCATCCGTGTGTCCATCGCCTGGACCCGCATCTTCCCCAACGGCGACGATGCCGAGCCCCTCGCCGAGGGCGTTAAGCACTACCACGAGCTGTTCGCCTGCTGCAAAAAGTATGGCGTCGAGCCCTATGTGTCCCTGCATCACTTTGACTCCCCCGCCGCCCTGTTCAACCAGGGCGACTGGCTCAACCGCAAGACCGTCGACGCCTATGTGCGCTATGCCGAGTTCTGCTTCCGCGAGTTCCGCGAGGTCAAGAATTGGTTCACCATCAACGAGCTCATCAGCCTCTCGCACTCCCAATACATCCAAGGCAACTTCCCGCCCAACCATCACTTTGATGTGACGAGCGGCATCCAGAGCCAGCACAACGAGCTCGTTGCCCACGCCCGCGCCGTCAACCTGTATAAGGATCTTGACGAGACCGAGCACCTGGGCGGACGCATTGGCATGGTCAACGTCCTGACGCCGGCATATCCTGCCACAGACTCGCCCGCCGACCAGCACGCCGCCGACCTGTACAACGCCTTCTACACCGACTTCATCATGGACGGCGCCTTCCTGGGTCACTACTCCGCGCGCACCCTCTCACTCATCAACGAGATTCTGCGTGCCAACAACGCCACGCTTACGGTTGAGGACAGCGACATGGAGGAGCTCGCCAAGGCGGCGCCCCGCAACGATATGTTCGGCCTCAACTACTATCAGTCGGCGTTTATCGCCGCCTACGATGGCGAGTCCACCAACAGCTTTAACGGCACCGGAGACAAGGGCACCTCGTGCTTTAAGTTTAAGGGCGTCGGGCAGCAGGTCGATATGCCGGGTATCCCCACCACCGACTGGGATTGGCTCATCTACCCGCAAGGCCTCTACGACACGCTCAAGCACATCAGCGCCACCTATCCCAACCTCCCCGTCATCTATATCACCGAAAACGGCCTGGGCCACAAGGACCCCGAGCCCGACGCAAACGGCATCGTCGCCGATCCCGAGCGCATCGACTTTGTCGACCAGCACATGGAGAAGGTGCTCCGGGCGCGCGCCGAGGGCGTCGACGTCCAGGGCTACTTTATCTGGAGCCTGCAGGACCAGTTCTCGTGGGCCAACGGCTATAACAAGCGCTACGGCCTGTTCTACATCGACTTCGACACGCAAAAACGCTACATCAAGCAGTCGGCACTCTGGTACAAGGAGCTCGCCGACACTATGGCGAACGCGCAGTAGCGCATCGCCTCGCTTTCCCCCGAGAGGGGAGCGGCCCTATGCGATACAAACCCAGCCGCTCCCCTCTCTCCCCCTGGGACCGACCCCGCCTGCACCCGGGCTTTTAGCAAGCGGGAGACCATATAGGTTTTCAACGTCCATGCCATTAAGATTTCATGCAAAGAGGAGCGTGAACTATGGAATCGATCGTTAAGTTCTTGGAGAAAGGTCAGCCGTACTTCGACAAGGTCTCTAAGAACATCTACCTTCAGGCCATTAAAGACGGCTTTTTGGCAGCAATGCCCATCATCCTGTCTTCTTCTGTCTTCCTGCTTATTTCGACCCTGCCGGGCGTTGTCGCCACGGTCGGCGGCTTTACGCTGCCCGACTGGTGGAGCGTCGACGTCGTGAACTTCTGCAACAAGGTTTACAACTTCACGATGGGCGTCGTGGGCATCATGGTCGCCGGCACCACCGCAAGCGCGCTGACCGGCTCCAAGAACCGCCGCATGCCTGCCGGCAAGGCCATCAACGCCACGAGCACCATGGTCGCCGCCATGTGCGCTATGCTCATCTTGGCCGTTACCCAGACGAGTGCCAAGATCGACGGCGCCGATGTCTCGGTGTTCTTTACCGACAACATGGGCACCAAGGGCCTACTGAGCTCCTTTGTCGCCGCATTTGCCACGGTCAACATCTATGCCTTCTGCATTAAGCGAGACATCACCATCAAGCTGCCCAAAGAAGTCCCCGGCGCCATCGCCCAGAACTTCCGCGACATCTTCGCCTTCAGCTTCTCCATCCTGTTTGTCGCCGTCATCGACGTTATCTGCCGCACCTGCTTGGCCGTCCCGTTTGCCAACGTCATCTCCACGCTGGTGAGCCCGCTGTTCGCCGCTGCCGATTCCTACGCCGGCCTCGCCCTCATCTGGTTCATGATCCCGCTGTTCTGGTTCATGGGCATCCACGGCCCCTCGGTCGTTAAGCCTGCCCTCAACGCCGCGCTGTTTGGCAACATCACCACCAACCTCGCCACGCTGCAGGCCGGCGGTCACCCCGCCCTCGCCCTGACCGAGAACTTCGGTAACTACATCGGCGAACTCGGCGGCACCGGCGCCACGTTCATTGTCCCGATCATCTTCCTGCTCTTTATGCGCTCCAAGCAGCTCAAGGCCGTCGGCAAAGCCTCTGTCGTACCCGTGATGTTCGCCGTCAACGAACCGCTGCTGTTCGCCGCGCCCATCATCCTCAACCCGTACTTCCTGATCCCGTTCCTGTTTGCCCCCGTGGCCAACGTCCTCATTGGTAAGTTCTTCATCGACTTTTTGGGCATGAACGGCTTTATCTATGCCATGCCGTGGGCACTCCCCGGACCGATCGGCACCTTCATCGACACCAACTTCCAGCCGATCTCTCTGGTCCTGGTTGTCGTCCTGCTGGTCGTTGACTTCTTAATCTACTACCCGTTCTGCAAGGCCTACGACAACGTCCTGTGCAAGCAGGAGGCCGAGACCCTGGCCGAAGAAGAGGCCGAGGAGACCAAGGCCGTCAAGACCGCTGCCGCCCCCGCCGTTGAGGCTCCTGTTGTCGAGACCGCTTCTGCCACTGAGGCCTCCGCAGCTCCGTCCGCCCTTAAGGGCAAGGATCTGAGGGTTCTGGTTCTGTGCGCTGGCGCCGGCACCTCTGCACTGCTCGCCAACGCGCTTAAGGAAGGCGCCGACGAGCTGGGCATCGACATTACCGCCAACGCCGGTGCCTACGGCAGCCACTACGCCATCATGGACCAGTACAACGTCATCGTCCTGGCTCCGCAGGTTCGCACCTATTACAACGAGATGAAGGCCGACACCGACCGCCTGGGCATCACGCTGCTGTCGCCCAAGGGCAAACAGTACATCGACCTCACTAAGGATCCCAAGGGTGCCGTCGCCTGGATCGAGGAAAACCTCGAGGCATAAGACGCTGACGCCACCTGCCGCTCGCAGAAAAAAAAATGGCCCGTGCATCGATGCGTGATGCGCGGGCCATTTTGTTTAGACCGCACCCGTCCTCCTGTTCATCTTAATCTGTAACATCTAGCCGAGTTTTTGGGTCCCAGCTGTTACAGATCGAGGTGAACGCACAGGCCAAGCCAAAAATCTCAATCTGTAACATGTAGACCGCTTTTGACCGCTTAGATGTTACAGATCGAGACAAACAGATGGGTCAATCCAATCAATCTAGATCTGTAACACCTGGCTGGTCATTTCACTCCTAACTGTTACAGATCGAGACAAAGATGATGGCTGGGTAGACAAAATCTCAATCTATAACACCTAGTCGAGTTTTCGGGTCCCACCTGTTACAGATTGAGACAAACAGGCCGAGCACGTCTACGCCCGCAAGTCCTTTACGCTGGAACGCTCGACCAACACGCCCGAGACGAGCGTACGGCTTCTGGAGCTCGGGGCTTCCAGACCTGCGACGACCTCGTTAAGCGCACGGATGCCCAGCTCGCGGTGGCGAAACTTCACCGACGTCAGAATCGAGTTGGGAATCGTCTTGTAGAGCTCATCGTCGAAGCCGATCACGGACACGTCGTCGGGCACACTGAGCCCTTTGTCACGTAGAGCCATCATCACGCCGTTTGCCATGCAGTCGTTAGCAGCGAGGACCGCCGTGCAATCGGGCTTATCGGCAAGCACAAGGCCCGCGGCATAGCCACTATCCGCATTCCAATCGCCTTGCAGAGGCTCGGGCGGCTCAATGCCACGCGCCTCGAGTGCCGCACGCCAACCTTTCATACGGCACTGGCTCGACAGCGACTCTTTCTTACCCGAAACGAAATACACGTTCTTGTGACCATGATCCAAGAAGTACTCGCACGCCATGCGCGCGCCGCCCTCTTGGTCGTCGCTGACGGTGGAGCAGGTAGGATGTTCCATCGGCGTGATAATCACCGTCTTGAGGTCTTTCGGCGCCTCAAAGGTATCAAAGTCATCGACCATCTGACGCAGGTTGAAGATCATGCCGTCGACGGGGAGCTGCGACATCCTACGCGCCGCTTCGGCAAGGGTCATCTTCTCCCCCGCCCGCTTTTTGATCATCGTAAGAGCAAAGCCTCGCTCTTCGGCGGCATCGGCGATACCGTCGATCATGTCCACGGCACCGCCCGACAAGTGGAACAGCACGACGCCGATGCACCCGTAACGGCCCAACTTGAGCGAACGCGCGGCAAAGTTGGCTCGAAACCCGAGCGCCTCCATGGCCGAATGAACCTTATCGCGTGTCGACTCTCGCACGCTATCGGGCTCGTTAATCACGCGCGAAACCGTCTTGAGAGAAACACCAGCGGCAATCGCCACATCATTCATTGAGACATTTTTCTTGTCCATCGTTGCCACTGCTTCTCCAGTCGGTTTTACATCGCTTGTTTTTGCGTTCTAGCATACACTACCTGCCTGACTGATAAATCAACCGTTTACCGAACAATATCGACCGCTCACCCGTATATCCTTGTTGCTCTTCCAAAAATGTCTTACGTTGTCATTAATGAAATGACAACGTTGTCATTTCGCAATGCCTTCCTTAAGCAGGAAGGTTTCCGGGCAGTCCTGACCATCCATCGACGACCAGTTCCATCCACATGCATCGCGCATCAAGCAGCAAAGGAGCTCTATGGACGCCATCGTAAAGATGCTCGAAAAGCATCAACCGTTCTTTGAGAAGATCTCGAGGAACATCTACCTCCAGGCCATCAAGGACGGATTCCTTGGGTGCATGCCCATTGTCCTCACCTCTTCGATCTTTCTGCTCATTGCCACCCTTCCCGGCGTTGTCGGCATCACGCTGCCCCAGCCGCTCATCGACTGGTGCAACAAGCTGTACAACTTCACCATGGGCGTCATGGGCATCATGGTTGCCGGCACCACTGCCAAGAACTTCACGGCATCCATGAACCGTCGTATGCCCGCCGGCAAAGTGCTCAACGACGGTTCCACCATGGTGGCCGCCCAGTGCAGCATGCTGCTGCTCGCAGTCACGCAGTTCACCACCAAGTTCAACGGCTCCGAACTTTCGGTCTTCGATTGCACCAGCATGGGCACGCGCGGTCTGTTCTCGGCCTATATCGCCGCGTTCATTACCGTGTGGGTCTACAAATTCTGCGTCTCGCGCGATCTGACCATTAAGCTGCCCAAGGAGGTCCCGGGCGCCATCGCTCAGAACTTCCGCGACATCATCCCCTTTGGCGGTGCTGTCATCATCTGCGGCATCGTCGATGTCGTTGTGCGCAACCTCATGGGCGTTCCGTTCTCCGAGTTGCTTATCAAACTGCTCTCCCCGCTCTTCACTGCGGCAGAGACCTACCCCGGACTCATCCTTATTCAGGCGGCCACCGCGTTCTTCTGGTTCATCGGCGTCCACGGCCCTTCGATTGTCCAGCCGGGCATCGACCCCATCCGTCTTGCCAACCAGGCCGAGAACCTGCAGGTTCTGCTGGCCGGTGGCCACCCCGCCCACTCCCTCACCTTTAACATGTCGCTCGTGGGTGAGTTCGGCGGCACCGGCGCCACGTTCATCGTGCCGCTTCTGCTGATTCTCTTTATGAAGTCCAAACAGCTCAAAGCCGTCGGCAAGGCCTCGATTGTTCCTGTTGCCTTCGCCGTCAACGAACCGCTGCTCTTTGGCGCGCCGATGATCCTTAACCCCTACATGCTCATCCCCTTTGTTGCCGCCGGCTGCGTCAACGTGAGTGTTGCCAAGTTCTTTATCGACAACGTGGGCATGAACGGCTTCTCCTTCGTGGTGCCTTGGGCTACCCCTGCCCCCATCGGCATCTTCATCACTACAAACTTCCAGCTTATCGCCCTGGTATTTGTCGCGATCATCATCTTGCTGGACGCCATCATCTACCTGCCGTTCTTGAAGGCATACGATAAGCTGCTCTGCGACCAGGAAGCCGAGCGCGCCGCCGAGCTGGGTCTCGAGTCCGATGGTGCTGCCACCATCGCCGCCAGCACCTCTGCGCCCGCTGTCGAGCAGGCCACCGCTGCCGTCGAGCCGACCGCCGCTGCCGCTGACAGCAAGCCTGTCGCCGATCAGCCCGAGCCCGCTGCCGATGCATCCGCTAAGAAGGATGTCGACGGTCTGAAGGTCCTCGTCCTGTGCGCCGGCGCCGGCACCTCTGCCATGCTTGCCAACGCCATCAAGGAAGGTGCCGCGCAGACCGGAGAGAACATCGCTTCCTCCGCAGGCGCCTATGGCCAGCACACTGCCATCATGGATCAGTACGACGTTATCGTGCTTGCCCCGCAGGTCCGTAGCTACTACAACGACATGAAGGCCGACACCGATCGCCTGGGCATTAAGCTGCTCGCCCCGCGCGGTAAGGAATATATCGACCTTACTCGCGACCCCGCTGGCGCCATCAAGTGGCTCCGCGAGAACCTCGACTAGGTTCCTCCCTCTGTTGGTGCCCGGATCCCCAGTTCGGGCACCTCTCCCTATTCGAATCCCACAGAAAGGATGACTCATGACCAACCCCATGCAGTTCCCCGACGGCTTTGTGTTTGGCGGCGCCACCGCTGCTTACCAGGTTGAAGGCGAGACCCGCACGCACGGCAAGGGCAAAGTGCCCTGGGACGATTTCCTGGCTGCCCAGGGTCGCTTCTCCCCCGACCCCGCAAGCGATTTCTACAACAAGTATCCGGTCGATATCGACCTGTGCCAGCGTTTTGGCATCAACGGTATCCGCGTCTCCATCGCTTGGAGCCGCATCTTCCCCAGCGGCACTGGCGAGATCAACCCCGAGGGTGTCGCCTTCTATCACGAGCTTTTCGCCACCTGCAATAAAGCCGGCGTTACCCCCTATGTCACGCTCGATCACTTCGATACGCCCGAGGCCTTTTACCAGAACGGCGGCGAGGGCTTCCTGACGCGCACGACGATCGACGCCTTTGTCGAGTACGCCAAGTTCTGCTTTGCCGAGTTCACCGAGGTCAAGCACTGGTTCACCTTTAACGAGATTCCCGCGACCGCCGAGGGCAGCTTTATCGTCGGCAACTGGCCGCACGGCGAGAAGTATCGCCTGGACAAGGCCTTCCAGCTCATGCACAACATGATGGTGGCCCACGCCAAGGCTGTCGTTGCCTTCCATGAGGGCGGCTTTGAGGGCGAGATCGGCATTGTCCAGAACCTGGAGCCCAAGTATCCCCTCGATCCCAACAACGCCGCCGACTGCGAGGCAGCTCGCATGGCCGACGTCATCAACAACCGCTGGGTACTCGACGCCACCTTCCGCGGCCACTATGCAGCTGACACCATGGAGGCTGCGACCAAGCTGGCCCATATCGCCGGCGGCGAGCTCGACGTCCGCGACGAGGACATCGCCGCGCTGACCGCCGCGCTCCCCTACAACGATTGCTTGGGCGTCAACACCTACAAGTGCCAGTTCCTGCGTGCCGCCGAAGGCGAAAACGACATCAACCACAATGGCACCGGCGACAAGGGCTCCTCGCGCTGGTTCCTCAAGGGCGTGGGCGAGTCATGCGTGCGCGAAGGCGTACCCACCACCGATTGGGACTGGATTATCTATCCCGAGGGCCTCTACGACCTGCTGCTCCGCATTAAGAACGATTACCCCAACTACAAGAAGATCTACATCACCGAGAACGGCATGGGCTATAAGGACGACTTTGAGGACGGCTTTATCGACGACGCCCCTCGCATCGACTACATGCGTCAGCATCTCGCATGGATCCTCAAGGCAATCGACGGCGGCGTAAACGTCGACGGTTACTTCGTGTGGTCTCTGCAGGACCAGTTCTCCTGGACCAACGGCTATAACAAGCGCTATGGCCTGTTCTACATCGACTTTGAGACCCAGAAGCGCTATCCCAAGGCGAGCGCGTACTGGTACAAGAACGTCGCGGAGACCGGCCTGCTCATGGCCTAACTTTTGCCGCATACCCCCTGTCGGCCGCATGCGAATCCCTCCACGGGTTCGCATGCGGCCTTTTTGTTTTTGGTGAGCCCGTGCGGGCCGTTTATCTCGATCTGTAACATCTAGCAGGGATTTTCGGCCCTAGCTGTTACAGATCAAGACAAACAGAACGCCCGAGCAGAAATATCTCAATCTGTAACACATAGCCCACTTTCGACCGTCTACCTGTTACAGATCGAGACAATAAGATAGTCAAATCCGAACTTTCCAAGCAGTTATGAACCATGGTTTCCAGTTTTCGGTATCACGAACATACTTTCGGTATCATTTAATGATATTATGATATCGAAAGTATGTTCGTGATACCGAAAGGAGCCGCATGCGTCAGTTCGATTACACCACAGTCCCAGCGGAACTCGAAGCAACTCCAATCACCAACCTCCTCCTCTCGATACGCGAGCATAAAGGCCGTCAGCTTGCTCTGAGTCAAGTCAAACCCGAGCTTCTATCGTCCCTAATGGAGGAGGCTAAGATCCAAAGCACCCGATCCTCCAACGGACTTGAAGGAATTGTTACCACCCAAAAAAGACTCAAAGCGATCATGGCGTATTCCGCCAAGCCAAGCTCCCGTGCAGAGGAAGAAATCGCTGGATACCGAGATGTGCTGTCGCTTATTCACGAGCAACACGATTCCATTCCCGTAACGCCATCGGTCATTCTGCAGTTGCATCGTGACCTCATGGCGCACACGGCAATCTCGTATGGAGGCCATTGGAAAGATGGCGATAACGAAATCGTCTCCATTGACGATCAAGGTAATCGATTTGTGCGCTTTAGGCCCCCTTCGGCTCTAGCAACCCCGGGACTTATTAAAGAAGCCTGCCAGTCCCTCAACGATGCTTTATCTCGCCAAGTTTGCGATCCCCTCCTTATATCGCTCCGCTTTATCTTCGATTTTGTTAGCATTCATCCCTTCAACGATGGCAATGGCAGGATGAGTCGGCTCCTTACAACGCTGCTGCTCGAAAAGACTGGATACGACGTTGCGCGTTACATCAGCATCGAGCGACTTATTGAAGACAACAAAGCGCTTTACTACAACGCCCTCGCTGCAAGCTCCACTGGATGGAATGAAAATCAAAACACCGAAGTACCCTTTATCCGTTTCATGCTCGGAACAACCCTGGCCGCCTACCGACAGCTCGAGCAGCGTACCTTAATTGAATCAAGCACTCGTCCCATGTCGAAGCAAGCGCGCATCGCTGTTCTATTTCAACAGAGACCCGGCGTCATTAAGAAATCCGACATCCGGTCCAACTGCCCCGATATCAGCGAGGTAACCGTTAAACGAACCCTCGGTCAGCTTGTTAGTTGCAGCGCAATCGAAAAAACAGGAGCGGGTCGTTCGACGGGCTACATACTCAAAGACGCCCATGCTCTAGAACTATTCTTACAAGCCACAATACCCGATGGCGAGGCCGCAATAACAAAAGAGTCTCCAAAGGATAAACTCCTTGAACGTGTAAACCACGCCGAGGATGAAAGCAGAGAAGGGCTCTATGAAGACTACGATTCATTCTCAATGGACATAAAGACGAAATACGGAGTCTAGTCATATCTCAGAATAGCCTCATCCTTGTTGCCCAAAGTCATTTACGCGTCATTTTAAAGCGGTACCCCTGCGCCGGCAGGGGGGGGGCAGAAGTATCGCCTGCCGATCTTGCTGGAGTCGGCGATGAGGTAGCGCGTATCGGCCTTGCTAAAGGCGAGCTGCTGGATGCGGCCCTCGTCCATGTTGGACGTGGACACGTCGCCGTCCAGAATGCCGTTGGCACCGATAAACGCCGTGTCAATCCCTAGTGCGCGCAGGGCATCCTCGGCCATGGGGCCCACAAAGGCGGCGGTGCGGCGACGGTACATGCCGCCCACCAGGCACAGCTCGCAATCCTCGCGCGCCTCGAGCAGGCTAAAGGCCGAAAGCGAATTGGTCACATAGATAGAAGGCAGTTTGTCGGTGACTCGGAGAGCGCCAATGCGATCTCACGACGGTTGCGCTCATTGTCTCAATTAGATACCCAACGAAATACGGCCCCGCAGCTCAATAAGCTGCGGGGCCGTACCATATACCGACGAATCAACGACGAAGTGCATCCACTATTTGGCCAGCTCCTGAACGATCCAGTCAATTGCACCTTCGGGATCGTTGGTAAGGTCGATATACTCCTTGCCCCTTGTGGTGAGCAGTTTAATTCCAAGGCGATCAGTATCGGCCTTCATAGCGTCATAGTACATGCGTGCCTGGGGCGCCAGAACAATCACGTTGTACTGATCCATCGTCTCATAGTGGCTTCCGTACGCACCGGACTGAGAAACCAAATCGATACCCTTAGCAGCGGCACCTTCGCGAAGAGCATTTGCCAAGAGAGTCGAAGTGCCGGCACCCTGGCAAAGCACAAGCACGCGGATCTGCTCCGCCTTGTCCTTTACCGCCTCGAGAGCTTTTGCGACATTTTCCTGTGCGGCAATAGCATCTGCATCCGAGTTTCCTGCAGTCTCCTTTGCAGACTCTTCCAAACAAAGCTGATGGTCATACGCCTTGCAGAACGGATAGTAAATCACAAAGTCAACGACCAACAGCACTGCCATCAATACGAGAGAACGCAGATCGAGACCCGTGGTGAGGAACGCACCAATTGGGCCGGGAAGCGCCCACGGCATGGTATACATGGGGGCGTTCATTCCAATGACGTCAATGAAAAATTTACCGATAATGGCGTTGACCATAGGAGCCACTAGGAAGGGCACGAACATATAGGGATTGAGAACAATCGGCATACCGAAGATAACGGGCTCGTTAACTCCAAAAATCACCGGGATAATCGATGCCTTGCCCATGGCTTTAAGCTGCTTGGAGCGCATAAACATGATCAGGATAATAGGAACGATGAACGTGCAGCCAGAACCGCCCAGACCGCCGATGAAGCTTGTAAAGTCCTGCGTGAGAGCAATTGACGGGTGTCCACCTGCTTGGAAAACCTCAAGATTGGTAACGGTATTGCCGTAGAGCGCAGCATTGATCGGACTCATGACAACCGAAGCACCGTGGATACCCATAAATTGGAAAAGCGCGACCGCGCCTTCGATAAGCGCCATGCCAGGATAGGTGTCGACCGCGGAGAACAGCGGCGAGATGAGAGCGGATACCAAATTGGCGAACGGCACAGCAAGCAGCTTGCGGCTCGCAAGATCGATAAAAGCGCACGCAAGGATCGAAAACCCAAATGCAAAGATATCGCGAAAACTCTGCGCAATAGAGCCAGGGACCTCTTTGGGAAGCTTGATCGTCACATTATGGCTAATGCACACCTTATAGATATTAACGGTCAAGAATGCGGCTACGAACGCAGCGAGAAAACCCTTGGTTCCCATATAGCCGGTTTCAAAAACAGATGTATCTGCTCCGCCAATCGAGACAACATCGTTCGTCACCGATAGCAAGAGCATGCCGCACATGGCACAAACCATGCACGAGGTGGGGTTGAGAGATTTACCCGAAGGCATGCGACGGTTCATCGACATGGCAAGTGAGCTCGCCGTGGTGCCGGCCACCATAATGCCAAGAAGTCCCATGGTATATGCATAGATTTTATTGAAGAAATCCAGCACCTCAGACGGAAGCGTGATGCCTACATAGGCAGGGAGCGTCGAAAGAAGAAGGAACAGGCTCGAGAACAGCACAATTGGCATATTCGAGAGAAAGCCATCCTTAATCGCCACCAGATAAATGTTCCTCGAGATTTTGTCGAAGAGGGGCTGGTGTTTTTCAAGGAATTTGACGATAGCGTCCATAACACATCCTTTCATGATTCCCGGGCACACAACGATTTATCCGGACTCAACCGTCGTCGTCCCCGTTTGTATCCACTTATGTAAGTGAATACGTTCTTGTGCGAAATGTAATATCATTTGCGCGATTTGTCATAACCAATTCTTTTTCCGCTTTGTCGATATGTCAAGAATTCAAATACTTATTCGGTGAACGGTAGTTGATTAATTTAAGGTTTTCCCAGCTAGTGGCTATTTTTTCCGAGCAGTACAATAAGTTTGCAACCGTTCACCGATTGGATATAACATATTGAATATATTGTTGTAACAATATTAGAGACAATGTCACAAGCCTGTCGTTCTAGTCAAAGGAAGTAACAATGCCCAAACGATTACTGAACATGTCCGCATCCGATTTTGCCGCCACGTCACCCATGGATCTAAAACAGGCAATTCTGGCTTCCGAGGGACGTACCATCATGGCGGAAAACGTACCCTCTTCCCAATTTCTCGGCGGCGTTACTAATGCAGAAATCGAACGTGCCGCAGGTGCCGACCTGCTTCTGTTTAACGCGCTCGATGTGTTCGATCCAGTTATTGCCGGTATTCCAGATGATCTCAATGAAAACCCGGTCACTTGGGTGAAGCGAGCATGCGGAAGGCCCATTGGCGTCAATCTGGAGCCAGTTGATAACGAGGCAGAGATGTCTGAATCCCGAACGGAAATCCCCATGGGTCGTCGCGTCTCTCCCAAGACCTTAGAAAAGGCTAACGAACTCGGATTTGATTTTATCTGCCTGACGGGCAACCCTGGAACCGGCGTCTCCAACGATGCAATCGCCCATTCGATTAAACTCTCCAAAGAGCATTTCAATGGCCTGGTCATAGCCGGAAAAATGCATGGAGCGGGCGTTGCAGAACCTGTCATGACGCTCGAAATTGCGCGCAAGTTTGTTGACCTCGGCGTCGATATCCTTCTCGTGCCAGCCCCCTACACCGTCCCTTGCTTCCAAGAAGCAGACCTGCGCGCCATCGTAGACTTTGTACGATCCCACAACGTAGGCAAGTCAATTGAAGAGAAGGTTCTCGTCATGGCGGCAAACGGGACGAGTCAAGACTCCTGCGACAGCGAGACCATTAAGAAAATAGGCCTTGCAGCAAAAGCAGCCGGCGCTGACCTCCAACATATCGGGGACTCCATGAACGGTATTTGCCTACCCCAGAATATCTTCACGCTCGGACAAGCCCTTCGTGGATACAGGCATCAGATCGTCATGCTGAGCCGCTCTGTGATACGTTAAGGTTACCTTGCCCACGTTACATCCCGACTGAGGCAACCATCAGGTATAACCAACATGCAAACTGAGGCTCTAATGCTCGATACACACGAAAAACGGCCACTCTATTTACAGCTCACCGACGCGCTGCTCAAGCAGATCGTCGATGAATATGAAGCAGACGATAAACTTCCAACAGAAATGGAACTCTGCGACGAATACGCCGTAAGCAGAACAACCGTCCGACTTGCCATGAGTGAGCTGGAGCGTCGTGGAAGTATCTATCGAATCCAAGGTAAGGGATCGTTTGTTGCACCGAAACGCGTTAGCGAGCTCAATTCACTTTTAGACTTTGACTTTGCAAGCCATTGCGATGGCGTTGATCCGGATGCCATCACCAAACATTTCGGCGGCCTCACATCAGGTCGTCCAATTTCCGTAATGATGCTCCAACAATTTGGATGTCAAAGTCGCGATGAAATTCAGCGTCTTGAATTGACCTACGAACTTGAAGGCAGCTTCATAGGCGCTGATACGTTCTTCATTTCAAAGTCGCGCGTTCCGAATAACCAGTTAGATTTTCAGGCATTTAGCAGAATCATGGACGACTTGTCCAAGTCTATCCAATCTGTTAGGGAAAGCTATAGAGCACGTCTGCTTAGCGATTCCGAAGCCAGTAATTATGGTGTTGCAAAACTTCCGGTCATCGAACTGACTCATTATGCTTACGACTCCGGAGGCAAACTAATCTCAATTGTCTGCCGCACCGTCTTAACTGGGCGAATCCCTTATCAAAACTTTATTTTCAAGTCCTAATGTTCTTTTTCTTTTGTCTCGATCTGTAACACGTAGCCGAGTTTTTAAGTCCTAACCGTTACAGATCGAGACAAACAAGGTAGACCCCGCCGAATTGTCTCAATCTGTAACACTAAGACCGGTTTTGGACGTCTAGATGTTACAGATTGAGATGAATGCACAGGTCAATATCCCCAATCTAAATCTGTAACAACTAGCTGAATTATTCGGTCCTAGCTGTTATAGATCGAGACAAACGGAATAGGCCGGGTCAAAAATCTCAATCTGCAACATCTGGTTGGTGGTTTCACCCCTACCTGTTACAGGTTGAGACGATTTGATAGTGGAATCCTCATTTGCGCGTCATATCGCGTAGCGCTGACGCGCTGGTTTCCACAATGACAGGAGGTAAAAGTCCTCCCGCATCGCCTGTTGGCAATCCCGTAGCGCTAGCTAGCAAATGACCTGCGTGTGCTCCTCGATGGCGACACAATCCTCGGCGGCGATACCCGGCTCGCACACCACGGCGTCCAAACTGTCCAGGCGGCAGAAGGTGTAGAAGTCGCGCTTGCCGATCTTGCTGGAGTCGGCGATGAGGTAGCGTGAATCGGCCTTGCTAAAGGCGAGCTGCTGGATGCGGCCCTCTTCCATGTTAGACGTAGACACGTCGCCGTCCAGAATGCCGTTTGCGCCGATAAAGGCTGCGTCGATCCCCAGTGCGCGCAAGGTGTCCTCGGCCGTGGGGCCCACAAAGGCGGCAGTGCGGCGACGGTACATACCGCCCACGAGACACAGCTCGCAGTCTTCGCGCGCCTCGAGCAGATTAAACACCGAAAGCGAATTAGTCACGATGCGTAGGCGGCACGCCGGCAGCATCGAGGCCATCTGCTCAACTGTAGTGCCCGTCCCCAAAAAGATGGTCGAGCCCTCCTCGATGAGCCCAACGGCGCGGCGCGCGATCTGCAGCTTTTCCTCGGCATGCTTAGTGCGCTTTTCACTGTGCGAATACTCATGGCGCAACATAGCGTGCGGGCGACTCTGCGCACTACGGGCGCCGCCGTGCACGCGCTCGATCTCGCCCAGGCTTGCAAGCTCCTCAAGGTCGCGACGGATCGTCATGTCCGAGACACCTAACGCATCCGAAATCTCCTTAACCGAAACCGTGCCCTGCTCATCGAGCAGCTGACGAACCTTATCCTGTCGCTCTGCCTTAATCACGATGAATCCTCGCCGTTCTATGCGTGCATATCATTCAAACAGTAACGAACAAATTGTATCAGACCCATGCGCGTCAAAAATGAACGCCCGCACAGCTCCAATCATCACTTTTTTGAGAAAAATACCCCCTGCTTTAGTGGGGTGTAGTGATAATCTCGCCTGTTCGCGCTACAGTTTGTCGGAAATACCTCGATGTTAGGAACCAAATGATCACTTCCGAGCTTTTCGGCACCGCGCCGTGCGGTACCCCCGTTCATCGTTACACCCTCAACGGGCCCGAGATCTGCGTTCGCATTATGGACTATGGCGCCACCGTGCTTGGTGTCGACGTGCCCGACATTCCCGGCAACGTGCGCGATGTGGTGCTGGGCTTCGATAAGCTCGAGGATTACTTTGACAACCCCGCCTGCTTTGGCGCGACCATCGGCCCCGTGGCAAACCGCACCGCGGGCGCCACGATCACCATCGCCGGCACGGACTGGCATATGCCCGCCAACGAGGGCGCCAACAACCTGCACAGCGATCTTGAGCACGGTCTGCATAAACGCGTGTGGGACGTTGAGCTCGACGAGGCCCATAACGCCGTGCGCATGACCACCTCGCTTGAGGATGGCGAACTGGGCCTTCCCGGCAACCGCACCTTTACGGCCGTGTTTACCGTTACACGCACCGGCGTCTTTCGCATCGAGTATGGCTGCGAGAGCGACCGCGCCACCTACGTGTCCATGACCAACCACACGTACTTTAACCTTGCCGGCCATAACGCCGGCATGGACTGCGAGCACTTCTTTGTTGCCAACGCTGCCCACTACCTGCCCATCAACGAGCAGAACATCCCCACCGGCGAGATCGCTCCGGTCGAAGGCACGCCGTTTGACTTCCGTGAGCTGCGCCCCGTCGCTCCTGGCATGGAAGCCGACGACCCGCAGATTAAGCAGGCCCGTGGCTACGATCACTGCCTGTGCATCGATGGCTATCAGTACGGCCGTAATCTGCGCCGCGCGATGCACGTCGAGGAGATGTGGACCGGTCGTGAGTTGGATTACTACACCACCGCCCCGGGCGTGCAGCTCTACACCGGCAACTGGCTGGGCGACGAGCACGCCAAGGACGATGCCAACTATGGCTGGGGCGCCGGCTTTGCCCTCGAGGCAGAGATGTACCCTGACACGCCGCACCAGCCGCTGTTCCCGCAGGGCATTGTGGGCCCGGGTCACCCCTACAGCAATGTGATCGAATACCACTTTATGAGGCACTAAGCCCACAGCGCGACATATCGCACAGCAGCGCCCGCCGGCACCACCGCCGACGGGCGCTTTGCTACCTAGTCATTGGGGACGTTCTTAAATGACTAGTTGGATGGGGTCGGGATTGGAGCTGGGGAGGTAGCGAATTTCTAGTTCTATGCCGAGCTTTTGCAGCTCTTTGAGGGAGGCGACATCTGCGCCGTCTACGGCGACTGCGGGCGTTATGGGGTGCTTGCCCTCCCCTGCCTGCATATGGCCAATGCTGATCTTGGTGATCGGCACACCACCCTTAACCAGTGCGAGCGCATCCGTGGGCGACGCCACCATGATAAGAATCCATTGGCGCGGCGTTGCGGTATAAATGATGTCGACAGTCCTTTGCACCGAGAAAAACCGCGTCCAAACGCCTTCTGGCGCCGCCACCCTCATGGGTGCCCATTGGCGCGAATCCGCCGCGATCTCATCGTTGACGATCAGGACAAGGTTGGAACCAGTCGCCTCATTCCACAGCTCAACGTCTTGCCCGTAAATAAATCGGTCATCGATGCGTGTGAGAAGAATCTTGGGTTGAGCCATCGCTGCCCCATTCTCTTTGAGACCCGTAAGGGCAAGACATCACGTCTCCAATATTGGTGCATTTAAAGTGAGAAAAGCCGTCAGAACCCTTGCGCGGATGTGCGATGTCCCGTATCATAGACAGCCGTTGACGCCTCAGTTGCGTCATCATATGGCCGCCAGCGTAGCTCAGTTGGTAGAGCACCGCTCTCGTAAAGCGGGGGTCACCGGTTCGAGCCCGGTCGCTGGCTCCATTGCACAAGATAGCCGCCTTCGGGCGGCTTTTTTGTTGCCGATTTTGAGTACGTGTGTGCCAATCCAAACATCGCCACGTCGGCAGCTCCCCTATTCAATAACAGAAAACCCCGCCAAACGTGATTCCCCTAGGGAAAGCACGTTTGGCGGGGTCCTAGCGTGGTTTCCCTAGGGGAATCACGCCAACACGCGAACAGCTGCTCAACCGAGCAGCGCGTTACTCCTCCCAGTAAGCATCTGCAAGTAGCTTAAAGCAGATCTTCTTGACCGGCTGCGCGCCATCGCCCGGGAACTCGAGCGTGGGCATATGAGGCTCGCCGGCAACGAACAGCGCAAACTTATCGTCAGCAAGATCGCCGGCGATCGAGGCGTCGGAATCGACCAGATCGTAGTCGTCCTTCTCGTCAAACTCCTGGACCAGCGTCAAGCTGCCCGTAGCGACCTTAAAGGCCTCGCGACCCTCGACATCGATCTGCAGGTCGTGATAGCGCTGATGCGTCTCATAGTGAGCCTCGGCCTCGGGACGCGTCGTGGGAGCCATGACGTTCGCATAGACCTTGTCGCCCAGAATCGGATGGCTGCCGACCTCGAGCTGCGCCGGATCGTTCTCCTCGAGCCAGTCGATCAGCACGTCGAGGCCCTTGAGCATTCCGCGGTACTCCTCGATATCGCCCAATGCACCGTAAATCATCTAAATCCCCTCTCGGATCGTTTCTTTGGCGGCTACGCGATAAAAGCGTTACCGCCGCTGTTGCCGCCCACATACGTCTCGACCAGGGTAAGGTCGGGATTGAACACGACAACGTCGGCGTCGCGCCCCGACATAATGCTATCGCACTTGTCGTCGACATGAGCTAGCAATCGATGCCGGGGCCGACGCCCAAGCCCTTACAGCTCGGTCACGACAACGCCGTTGTAGACCTCGTCCCAACGATCCATAACCAAGTGGCCAGTCATGGGATCCATGGCGTTGAGCTTGCCGCAGGTGTTGGCGGTACGCAGCACCGTCTCGTCGTCTGCGCCAGCAGCAATGGCATGCGCGAAGCCTGCGATAGTGGAGTCACCAGAGCCCGTGGCGTTAACGGCAGGGATATCGGGCGTCTTTGCGCGGAACGCACGGCCGTTGTGGAAGCCAACGGAGCCGGCAGCACCCATGGACACGACGACCCAGGGGATATCGGAGAAGCGGGCATCAGAGGCGAGCGCGGCGCGGAGCTCGTCCACATCGTCGGTGGTAAAGCTCGTGCCCAGAAGGCCGTTGATCTCGGTCAGGTTGGGCTTGACCAGCTCGGGCTTAATTTCGGACTTAAGGGCGGCCTCGAGCGAAGCACCCGAGGTATCGAGCAGCACCTTGGCTCCGGCGTTCTCGGCAATGCCCGTGATCTTGGCATAGTAGTCTGCCTCGACACCGCGGGGCAGCGAACCCGAAATGGTGACGACGTCGGCCTTGCCCGCAAGCTCAGTAAACTTGGCGGTAAAGGCATCGAGCTCCTCGGGGGCAATTGTCGGGCCACTCTCGAGCAGCTCAGTCTGGTTGCCGGCGTGGAGGATGTTGAGGCAAATGCGAGTCTCGCCCTTGATGGGCACAAAGTCGTTGTTAATACCGTTGGCGTCCATGAGCTCAGCCATGTAGGCGCCCATGTGGCCGCCGAGCAGACCGGTTGCCACAACGTCGTCGCCCAGCTGACCCAGCACACGGGCCACGTTGAGGCCCTTGCCGCCGGCGGTCTTTTCGGGCGTCACGCGGTTGACGTCGTCGATAACGAGCTCATCGAGCTGATAGCGCGTATCAACAGACGGGTTCATCGTAACGGTGAGGATCATTTTTAGCTCCTTATCTCGCAGGCTCCTTGTGCCTCGCGATACGAGTCGACAAAACGGAATTACAGAATCTCAATCGTGAACGAGCGAACGACGGTCTCCTTGGGCTTGGCGACAAGGCAGCCGCGCTTATGCTCAAGCACGTCGTCCTCATCGGAGCAGGTCGAGAGACCGCCCCAAGGCTCAACCGCCACAAAATCGCCCTCGGGCTTGCTCCACACAATGAGATATGGGAAGCCCTCAAAGCTCAGGCGGACGCCCTTGTCCTCGCCCTTTTTGGAAAGCGTGACCTGACGGCTCTCGAGCACGTCAAAGATGGTCTCCGCAAAATCGAAGAGCTCGTGCGACAGGGGCAGCGTCTTTCCCACCATGGGGTTCTTGGAGCGATTGGTCACGTCAATCAAGCCAGTCGAGGGGACGGCAGTGCAAAGCTCAGCAGCCTCGTCCTTCTCAAAGCGCAGCTCGTAGTCCGTATAGGCCTCGCCCTCATCGAGCGGACACCTAAATCCGGGATGACCGCCAATAAAGAACGGCATGTCCTCGGTGCCCTCGTTGGTGACCTCGTAGGAAACGCGCACGGCAGCGTCCTCGAGCGTATAGCGGGCGACAAGCTTAAACGGATACGGATAATCGCTCAGCAGCGCGGCGTTATCCTCCGAAGCCAGGCACATCGCCAGCTCGTTCTCGCTCTGGCTCAGCAGCTTCCACTCCTGTTTGCGCGCAAACCCATGGCGAGCGAGCTTTACATGATGCCCGGCAAACGTCATGGCGTTGTTATCGCGCAAGCCTCCGCAAATCGGGAAGCAAATCGGTGCCTGGCCGGACCACACGGCGGGATCGCCCTGCCACAGATACTCGCGACCTCCGGCCTCGATCGAGGTAAACGAACCACCAGCCGTGGACACCTTAATAGAAATCGAATCGTTGGAGAGAGCGTATTCCATTGCCCATCCTTTCGAACAACTGCTTTTTGCTCGCAAGTACCCGTCTCGGCCCTAACCAAAGGACAAACCCGCACGTTCATCGATGCGTCCGGTATCCCAGCCATGTAACGGGGTACCATACAGACATTGATGCAATTACAGCTGAAAGGCCTTCTTATGCGAACCATCATCCTCTACGCCTCGCGCCATCACGGCAATACGAAAAAGCTCGTGGACGCCATCGTCGAGGCACACCCCGAGATCGATACCCTCGACGTCAAGGCGCTTGGCAAAAACGAGTACCCCGACCTGCACGAATACCATCTGATTGGCGTCGCCACGGGCATCTATTACTCCGAGATCGACAAGGACATGGCACGAGTGCTCACGAACGTGCTGCAGCCGCAGGACAAGGTGTTTGGCCTTATGACCTACGGTGGCAAAAACAAGTGGTACGGCAAGGATATCGATGGCATCTGCCGCATGAGGCAGGCCATCTTTATGGGTGTCTACGGCTGCCCCGGCTTTGATACGTGGGGGCCGTTCAAACTCGCCGGCGGTGTCCAAAAGGGACACCCAACCGCTGAGGAAATTAAGGGCGCCGTCGACTTCTTCGATAAGATCGAAGACGAATATGGCGATATCATCGTCGAAGAGTACGCCAAGCGCGAGAAGCGTCTAGCATACGAGAAGGAGCATCCTGCAGGAGGCCTGGTGGCCGGCGTCAAGCGCACGGCAAAGAAGATCGCTAACAAGCTGTAACTGTGAAGGTGCTTTTGAGCGTTTAACCCATACGGCGGGTCCGAGCAGATTCGGGCCCGCCGTCTTTTTCTATCGTTACTCGGTAAAGGCGTTGCCGACGCTCTGGCCGCCAACATACGTCTCGACGAGGGTAAGCTCATGGTCGAACACGACAAAGTCGGCGTCGCGACCCGGCATGATGCTGCCGCACTTATCCTCGATGTGCGCGGAGCGTGCCGGCACCTCGGTTGCCATACGAATGGCGATATCGGCGCTGGCGATGCCCCAGTCGACGATGTTCTTGACGCCCTGGGCAAGCGTGAGCACCGAGCCGGCAATGCTCTTGCCGTCGGCGAGCCAGCACAGGTTGTCCTTCATGATGACGTCCATGCCACCACTGGTGTAGCTGCCCTCGGGCATGCCGCCGCAGCCCAGGCAGTCAGTGATGAGCACCGTGTGTTGCCAGCCCTTTGCCTGCAGCAGCGCCTTGATGGCGGCAGGGTTAACGTGCTTGCCGTCACAGATGATCTCGGCGTAGGTCTCGGGCGTGGACATGGCAGCGCCCACGACACCGGGCTCACGGTGATGCAGCCCGCGCTGGCCGTTATAGGTGTGCGTAAAGCAGCTGGCACCGGCGTTGATGGCGGCGATGCACTCATCGTAGGTGGCGTCGGAGTGACCGATGCTGGTCACCACACCCTTAGCGTTCAGAGCAGCCGCATAAGCAGCGGCACCATCGCGCTCGGCCGCCATGGCGCTCTTGACGATGCGGCCGCCGGCAGCCTCCTGCCACTGATCGAAGACCTCCTCGGAGGGATCGATAAGATAAGCGGGGTTCTGCGCACCCACGTGCTTCATGGTAAAGAAGGGGCCCTCCAGGTAGATGCCTTGGATACGAGCACCACAGAAGTCGGGGCCGCGGCCCTCGTCCGCCTGGGCGATGGCGGCGCAGGCGTCCTTGATCTGCTCGACGCCATCGGTGAACGTCGTGGGCAGCCAGCTGGTGGTACCGCGACGGGCGAGCTCGGTCGAGCTGATATCGATGCCCTCGGGATCGCCATCGGTAGTCGAGTGGTTGTAGAAGCCGTGGATGTGGGTGTCGACCATGCCCGGTGCGATCCACGACCCCGTGTAGTCCCTGATCTCGCAGGAGGGCTCGTCGGCCTGCCAGGCGCCAAAGACGCCGTCCTCGACCATAAGATAGCCGCCCAGCTGCGGGCCTGCCGGCAAGAAGAACTTGTCAGCCTTAATTGCGTACGTGCTCATATGCACTCCTTGCTTCTAAAGCAGTTGACTGTGGTGATGCTTATACCCAGCTCACGTAAAACAAAAAGCGCCCGCCCGCCGTTATGAGCGGACGGGCGCCCTTACAGGGGGACGCGATTAAGCGGTGAAGGGGTGAATCGTCACGCCCTTAACCACGCGGTTGACCGTGCCGGTGGGGCTCGGCGTATCGGGCGTGTTGCCCACGCGGACGGAGTTGAGCAGGCTGATAGCCTGGGCAAACATCACGAACGGCAGAGCAAGGTAGCCCTCGGGAAGCGCCTCGTAGCCCTTAAAGGTGAAGGACTCGCCCTCGTAGACGGTGGCACCTTCCTGCTGAACGGCGACAGTGTGCTGAGCGATCTTGTCGCCACCGATCTCGTTGAGGATGTCGATGTCGTACTGACGGGTGTAGGCGTCGTTGTTGACGAACACAAAGACGAGCGTCTTATCGTCGACGAAGGACTTAGGTCCGTGACGATAGCCCATGGAGGTGTCGTAGGAAGTAGCGACCAGACCGTGAGCGAGCTCGAGGATCTTGAGCTGGCTCTCCTGGGCAAGGCCACCGAAGGAGCCAGAACCCAAGTAGGTCACGCGGTTGAAGTCGCCAGCCAGGTAATCGGCAATCTCGGGCTCACGGGAGATGACCTCCTCGCCCATCTTGGCGATGGTCTCGACCCACTCGGCCTTCTGCTCGTCAGAGGCAGTGTCGAAAATAAGGGTGGAGAGCAGGGTCATGCAGGAATAAGAACCGGTCATGGCGAAGCCCTTGTCGTTGGCGCGCGGAATGAGCAGCGTCAGCGCATTGGGATCATCGGCGGACTCGACGGCAAGCTTGCCCTCGGGAGCGCAGGTGATGTTGAGGAACTTGACGTTGTGGACGAGCTCCTTGGCAACGGCAACGGCGGCAAGGCTCTCGGGGCTGTTGCCAGAGCGGGCAAAGGAAACCACGAGCGTGGGATCCTCGGCGCGCAGGAAGTCGCGCGGGGCGCTCACGATGTCGGTCGTGGCGATGGGCTTAAAGTCGTAGAGATCAGTGTTGCCAGCGTGACGCAGGTACGGGGCGCAGGTATCGCCAACGTAGTCGGACGTACCGGCACCGGTGAAGACAACGGACAGACGACCCTCGCCCATAGCGCGAGCCTCGGCCAGGAAGGCCTCGATGGCCTCCTTGTTCTCGCGATAGATGTTGAGCGTATCGCGCCAAAGCTCGGGCTGCTGAGCAATCTCGGCCGTGGTGATCTGGGCGCCGAGCTCGGTGAGCTCCTCGACACTCTTCTCGAACATTTCTAATACCTCTCTCTAGAAGTAATCCTCTGACGTGCAATTATACACTTCGGTTGGTTATCTGGTAGTAACCAGTTAAATGCAAAGAATCCCCATATGGAAACGATGCGAGCACTAGTTGCTGCGCTGGTGGTAAACCTTGTATTTAAACTGATCGGCACGAGCAACCGAGAGTGTGTACTCCACTACCTCGTTTGACTCGTTATACGTAGTCCTGACCAAATCGAGCACAGGCGAGCCCTCGACAATTCCCAAAAGGTGGGCATCGGTGGGACGGGCTATGCTCGCACAGAACTCCTCTTCGGCCACGCGAATCTTTTGCTGAAAGTCCTGCTCAATCACATCGTAAAGCGGCTTACGCTCCAGCAGCGGTCGCTTTAGGGACAGAAATTGACGAACCGGTAGATAGCTGCGTTCGACCATCATGGGCATGTTATCGGCAGAGCGAAGGCGCTTGAGCTTAAAAATGCGATCACCGATGCGCAATCCCATATGCTCGGCCAGATTCTTATCGGCCTCCATCTCGCAAAACTCGAGAATCGTGGTCTCGGGTTCTCGACCCATCGCGCGCATCTGCTCGGTAAAGCTGTAGGACTGCATAAGATTGGTTGCCTTTGCCGAACGGTCGGTCACAAAGGTACCGCGACCGTGCTGCCGAACCACCAGTCCTAAACGCTCCAGTTCCTGCAGAGCCAGGCGTACCGTAGTGCGCGAGAGACCATAGCGCTCCGAAAGTTCGCGCTCGGAAGGAATCATGTCACCGGCGCGATATTCATGGTCAATCTTTTCGGTCAGAATATCGACCAGCTGATCGTACAGCGGTTGCTTACGCGCTCCGATCGCCATCCTATCCTCCCTTTTGCTCGAATTCGGCTAACTACCTAGGGTGTTATGCATTATCTGTCTGCCACACCCGAATCATTAAGAAAACAAAAGCCGCGCGCTCTTTCGAGCACGCGGCTTTTAACATACACATGGCTTAAGGGGTCGGGGTGTGAGCCGCGTAGGGACACACCCCTCAAGCTAGAGCCTTACCAGATGCTCGGCCAGAGACCAAGCGGGCCAGCGCCCAGGATGCCAAGGACGAAGAGCAGGAGAATGCCCTTGGTCGGGGTCCAGCTGTGCTTAGCGAACATGTAGTAAAGCAGCAGCGTAAGCATAAGCGGGACGAGCTTCGGGACGATGGTGTTGAGGGTGTCGGCAACAGAGAAGTTGACCGGATCCTCGGTGACGGTGCCGTAGGTAACGGACTCCATGCCGTTGCCCAGATCGGTGACGCCGCACTCGACAGCGTTGCCGTCGGCATCGGAAGCGGTAAGGGCGTTGCCGTCCTTATCGGTCATGGCGATGGTACCGGCCTCAGCGGTCTCGGTATCGATGCCCTCCATACCGGTGAAGTTCTCGGCCTCCTTCTCGGAGACGATCACGGTAGTAGCGGAGAGGCCACGGGTGGTGCCGTTGGGGATCTGGAGGTTGATCTGGGTGCCACCCATGGTGACGACCAGGCAACCGACGACGAAGACGCCCATGATGGAAGCGGCACGCGTGAAGGCCTGCATGTTGGCGGTCAGAGCGTCAATAGCGCTGGTGCCAAGCTTGTAGGACCAGTTCATGAGCCAGAAGCGCAGAGCGAACTGGACGACGTTGAAGATCACCAGGAAGATGATCGGTGCAGCGGCGTTGCCGTTGATGGCCATGTTGGAGGTGATGCCGGCCGTGATAGGCACGAGCGTCAGCCAGAACAGGGCGTCACCGATACCACCGAGCGGGCCCATTGCGGCGACGCGGACGGCGCGGATCGTGGGGATGTCAACCTTGTTCTGCTCGAGCGAAAGCACGATGCCCATAACAAAGGTGACAAGGAACGGGTGGGTGTTGAAGAACTCCAGGTTGTGGCTCATGGAAGCCGCGAGGTCGTTCTTGTTGGTGTGAATCTTCTCCAGACCGGGGATGATGGAGTAGAGCCAGCCAGCGGCCTGCATGCGCTCGTAGTTGAACGATGCCTGCAGGAAGCAGGAGCGCCAAGCCATCTTGTTGAGGGTCTTCTGGTCGAGCTGCGGAGCAGGAGTGAGATCCTCGTAGTGCTCCGGGATCACATACTCATTAGATGCCATCTTCGAAGTCACCTCCGTCAGAAACAGCTGCACCCTTCAGCTCGGTCTGCTGCTGGAAGTCCCAGAAAGCGATGCCGAAGCCGATGAGAGCGAGGATGAGCAGAGCAGGGGTTGCCAGCGAATCGTTGGCAACGGTGATGAGCGCGAGGCCAAAGCCCATGAGGAAGAAGCCCCACATATCGCGGTTCATCATAACCTTGAGCAGGACGGCGAAGCCGACGAAGCGCATCATGCCGCCTGCAGCGGACAGACCGGTCTGCAGCCAAGTCGGGATGGCGGAAGCGATGGTCTGACCGATGGTAGCGCCAGCGATGAAGAACAGGGTGACGACGACAGCGAAGATCAGGCCGAGCAGAGCCATGGCGAAGTAGTTCAGGCGCTCGATGCCCTTGGTGTCCGCGTTGTGAGCCATGTTATCGGCCGTGGACATAAGCGGGGACATAAGCGTGAAGACCAGGGTAACGCCAAGCTGGCCAAGCAGAGCGAACGGAATGGCGAGGCCGACTGCCGCGTTGGGCTCGAGGCCCGTGGCGATAGCGAGAATGGCTGCCATGATGCCGCCGATGACGGCGTTAGGCGGCTGAGCGCCTCCGATCGGCATGTTGCCGATCGTCATGAGCTGATAGGTACCACCCACGAGAAGACCGGTGTTGAGGTCGCCAAGGATAAGACCGATGACGGCGCCGGTGACGATGGGCTGATAGAGAGACTCGAGGAAGTCAAACTGGTCGATTGCCGCGATGAACGTGACGACGAAGACCAGAGCGATCTGGATGATCGAGTATTCCATCTTGCTCCTCCTTTCAAAATGTATGTACGCACTTTGGATTTCACGTACAGAACGTCAGGGTTTCACTCCTGACAACGTGGATCACGAGGATTACGAGAAGAGCTTGCTCGTGTCCTCAACAGGCGTGCTCGGAACGCGCCTGATCTCCAACTCCACCCCCAATTCCTGCAGCTCTTTAAACGCAGCGACATCCTCGTCGTTAACTGCGACGGAGGTGGCGACTTGGCGCTTTCCTTCCGACATGTGCATGTTGCCGATGTTTACCTTCTTTATAGGCACACCGCCCTTGACGAGCGTAAGCACGTCTTCCGGTGTTTCGGCCACGATGAAGATCTTCTGGCGCGGGCTCGCCTTGCCAATGACGTCGATGGTCTTCTGCAGAGAGAAGAAACGCGTAGCGACGCCGGCGGGAGCGGCCATCTTCATGAGGTTCTGGCGCATGGTGTTGGACGCCACGTCGTCGTTGGCGACGAGGATGAGGTTGGAGCCCAGGGTGGAGTTCCACTGGGTGGCAACCTGACCATGAACCAGTCGGTTATCGATGCGGGTAAGAAGAATGTTGGGTTCTGCCATGTTGATCAGCTTCCTTTCGTTATTTGCTGACGACAGTTACTTGATCTCCTGAATCGCGTAACGCGAAACATCTACGACGGCTCCGGATCGGACTTTGATCTGGACCTTCTCGCCTTCGATGCCTTTGACGGTTCCGTAGATACCGCCGGCGAAAAGAACCTCTTGACCCGGCTTGAGCTCGGTGTGCAGCTCCTTGAAGTACTTCTGCTTCTTCTTCATGTTGATTTGCGACCAGATGGTGTAAATCAAGCCCATGATGACAAGCAGGCCTAAAAGGGCGACCGAGGAGCTCAGGACGTTGGCTCCGAAATCGGCCATTAGATGCCGTCCTCGTCGCCGAAGATATCCTCTTCCTCGGAGCCGGCAACGGATGCGACCGTCTGGGCGGTGACGCCCGTCTGGCCAACGGTCACGGCCTGCTCGCCAAGCTCGGCGAGCGTGGCATTGCCGCGGAGGAACAGAAGCTCAATAACCATGGGAAGGTTGGTGCCAGTCAGAACCTCGACGTTGTCGACATCCTGGGCAATCATCATCGACTGGTTGAACGGGGTGCCGCCAAGCAGGTCGGTAAAGACGAGCACGCCATCGCACTCCTCGCGCATGGCGGTAATAGCGGCGCGGAGATCCTCACCGTAGGAAGCAGCCTGGTCGCCCTCAAAAGGAACGACGGTAAAAGCGGGCTGGTCGCCGGCAACCATAGCGATAGCGCTAGCTAGGCCGGGTGCGAACTGTCCATGACCGGTAAGAATAAAGCCAACCATTCAAATTTCCCTTCCGAAGGTGTGTACAATCTGAGTCCGATGATTTTCGGAAGCCAGCGGGCGCTCGCCCTTAAAGCTTCTTAGAAAGCGTTCTTTGAAGACCAGTGGTTTCTAAACTGGTAGTAACCACGTGACGTGTTGTTGTCACTATATCACCCCAGAAGAGGTCGCTTTCGTTGATTCATACGGTAAAACGTTTTTGCACCGCTCACGGTGATATTTCGACCGTTTACCGGTCGTTAACACTTCTACCTGCGGTTTTGAAACCGTTTCGAAATGCTTTGGCAAAAGATCGGAACTTTTCCTGTCCCTAAACAACGCAGGGCGGCTAAAAATAGCGTGTAGAAAAATTGCAGGTCATTGTGAAGATATGTGAATTGGTCTTTTTGACTTAATACCAGTTAGAACCAGTTTTGAGATTATCGGTGAACGGTAGTTTTCGACCGTTCACCGGTTACTTGCAATCGTTTGCAGTTGTTTTCCCATATGGATCGGGGAACCCGATGAAGCACTTGTGCAATCACGGAAAGTTTTGACATTTGTCCTCATCCCCCGCGCACCAAACTCAGGCACCCAAAATGAGCCAATAGTTCACGCTAATCGTTTTCAATCATTACTTACTCAATATTCGTAATTATTTATCGTTTATCGTTAATTCTGATATGATACAAGTATCATCCAAGACATTGGTTGGAGGAGCTATGATCCGCTGGAACGTATCCAAATCGAATGAAGCCATCGACCGTGAACAGGCAATAGCCGATCTGAGGAAGCTCACTCGCATCTGCAAATGGGCCACAATCTGCATTACCGCCGCGCTCGCTCTGGGACTCCTCGCGGTCATTGCGATTGACCTTCTACTCATATTGCCTAGCCTCTCCCAAGGGTTCTGTCTCCAATCCGTAGAGCTTACGGCTGGCGAAGGGCCATTTCTCGCTCTCGTCGGCGCCAACGAACAGACCCCTCTTATGCTTGTCGCGCACGACGGTCATACTGCCATAGGGAGCGGCATGATGACATGCCTCGCGCTTGCCATCGCGCTAAGCGCATACAGGTTTTTCTCCGCCATTGAAAAGTCGGGCAGGCCCTTTGACCTCGAATGCATTCGCATACTACGTCAAATAGGACATTTGTTCCTTATCGGCGGCGCCGCCGTGAAACCTTTTGGTGCCATAGTCACAGGGCTGATACTCTCAGGATTTGGCGGTAGCTTTACGGATGCGCTTGGCGACCAGCTGCTCGACCTCTCTATGCTCTTTGCGGGCCTGATTTTTAGCCTGATTGCCAGCGTCTTCCAGTACGGGTGTATCCTGCAAAAACAAGATGACGAGTTGCTCTAGGGGGAATCCATGATTATTCTGCGGCTCGACCGCATGCTCGCCGAACGCAAGATCTCATCCAAAGAGCTTGCGGAACGCGTGGGCATCTCCCAGGTCAATATGTCGCGTATCAAGACGGGCAAGGTTTCTGCCGTGCGCTTTTCAACTCTTGACGCGATATGCCGGGCACTCGACTGCCAACCGGGCGATGTGCTGGAATATATGCCTGACGATGAAGCCGATAACCTCTTTGGACTTAAAGATTAATAGGCATAATGTAGTCAAGCAGCGCCCAAACGCAAAAAGCCCGCTAGAACGATGTCCGTTCTAGCGGGCTTAATCAGATATATCGGCTACGCGCTCGGTGGCTCAGACAAATCTTTACGCAAACAGGCCGTAGATGCTGATGTTGGCCTTGGCGTACAGGCCGTTAGCATACTCGGTCCACTTGGAGCTGGCGCTCGAGGCCTGCGAAGAGTACTGCTGGTAGGCGGTGTAATAGGCGGTCATGGCCTGCTTATAGGTTGCGCTATCGGCCGTAAAGGCATCGTCGGCAAAGGCCTTGGCGTAGGTGCTGTCGGCATCCTTCCAGGTGCCCTTCTCACTATCCCACTCGTCGCCGGCAAGGTTGATGATGTAGTCGGCGTAGTCCTTGCTCGCGGTCTCCTCGTTGCCGTCAGCAGGCTCAGTCGGAGCAGTCGGCATGCTTGCGGAGCTATCGCCCACCTTCTTCTTGTAGAGCTTCTGCAGCGTCGCGGACTGGCGGACAATCTGCTTGGCCTGGTCCTTGGACACGCCATACTGCGTGGCCATGGTCTTGTAGTCCGAAGTGCCGATGGAATCCTCGGCGTACTTCTTCATCTCCTTGGAAGAGACGGTGATGCCCTCGTCCTCGGCAGCATCGAGCAGAATCTTGTTGCGCACGTAGGACAGGATGACGTCGGCAGAGGGAGCGGTGTAGTTGCCATCGCCATCCTTGACGGTATCGAGGCTGTACTGGCTCTCGATGGCCTCGCGCGCGGTGATGTCACTCTTCTTGCCGTTGTAGCTGTAGCTTGCCACGGTCGAATCGAGCTGGTCCTCGGTGAGGGTCGCCGAGCCGACGCCCTTGCCGCCAAAACCACCGTTGCCGATAAAGAAGCCGACCACAGCAGCGATCACGATAGCGACCACAAAGGCGGCAATCATCGTCTTCTTGTGCTTGGATGCATGGTCGTCCGCGTCGGAGTCGTCGTCCTCGTCCTGTTCCTCGGGCATGAGGTTCTCGTCGGCGGCGTCCGCGGCGATCTTTGCCTCCAGGCGAGCGTCCTCCTCCTCGGCCGTCGTACCGGCAGCAATGTGCTCGGCAGACGTACCGGCGACCAGATCGATCTTCTCCTCCTCGTCACCGTCGGGGCCTTCGCCGCGCTCGATGATCTGGATGCCGTCGATCTCGTCCTTCTCGTCCTTCTTTTGAATCAGACCCATATCAGTTACTCCTTGTTAGGAAACATAGTCCGCAATAGAATACGCCCGACAGAGCGCCGGGCGTATTGATTCTCAGGTTATACGCAAACACTTAAGTACTATTTAGGCGTTTGCAGTCTGCATGCCTTAGGCCAGGTGCGCGATAACGGCATCGGCAAAGGCCTGCGTGCCCACAGCACCCTCAACGGAGCCGGTCTGGGCACGACGAACGTCGCCGGTAACCTGCTCACCCTCGTCGAGCGTGGCAGAAACGGCGGCGCGAATGCGATTGGCCGCGTCGTTCTCGCCCAGGTGATCGAGCATCATAGCCGCAGACAGAATCTCGGCCGTGGGGTTAGCGATATCCTGGCCAGCGATATCGGGCGCGGAGCCGTGCGTCGCCTCAAAGATGGCACAGTCGGCGCCGATGTTGGAGCCGGGGGCCATCCCCAAGCCGCCCACCAGGCCGGCGCACAAGTCGCTCACGATATCGCCGTACAGGTTGGGCAGCACCAGGACATCGAAGTCGTTGGGGTTCTGGACCAGGCCCATGCAGGTGGCGTCGACAATCTTGTCGTTGAACTCGATATCGGGATAGTTGGCGGCCACCTCGCGCGCCACGCGCAGGAACAGGCCGTCGGTCGCCTTCATGATGTTGGCCTTATGCACGACCGTCACCTTTTTGCGGCCGCAGCGGCGGGCGTACTCAAAGGCGTACTCCACAATGCGGCGGCTCTTGGCGATGGAGATCGGCTTGATCGAGATGGCGGAATCCGCGGCGAAGGTCTTCTGACCCGAGCGCTCGACAAGCTGCGAGAGCTCCTCGACCTCGGCAGCGCCCTCATCGAACTCGATGCCGGCGTAGAGGTCCTCGGTGTTCTCGCGCACGATGACCAGGTCGACGTCGCGGAAGCGCGAGCCATCGCCCGGCTGCGACAGGCAGGGGCGCACGCAGGCGTACAGGTCAAAATGCTTGCGCAGGGCCACGTTAACGCTGCGGAAACCCGTGCCGACCGGTGTGGTGATGGGGCCCTTGATGGCAACCTTGGTCTCGGCGACCGCATCGAGCACATGCTGGGGCAGCGGCGTGCCAAACTCGTCCATGACGCCGGCGCCGGCCTCCTGGACGTTCCAGTTGATCTGGACACCGGTGGCCTCGACCACGCGGCGCATGGCCTGCGTAATCTCGGGACCGATACCGTCACCGGGAATCAGGACTACATCGTGCGCCATAATCTGTTACTCCTCGTCTTCGGCGTCGTCAGATTTTTTAACGCTAGCACGCTTCTTCTTTTTGGAGAGATCCAGGCCAAAACGTTTAACAAGCATTTCGCAAATCTCGCTCGAACGGGCCTTGAGATAGCTGCCCTTGCCGTTCTCGGCGTCGAACTTAAGGCGCAGCGCGAGCTTCTCGGCGACCTCGGCGTCAATCTCGCCCTGGCCAAACTCGTACAGGCAACCGAGCATATCGCGATACTCGAGGTCGCCGTGGTAGCACTGGATGGCCTCGTCCAGGATGGGCCAAGCCTCGCGCGAGCGCTCGACGCTCGTGGCGCCCCACACGCACAGCAGACGGAAGGCGGCATAGCGCAGCGTGGAGGAAATCTCGTCGAACAGCGCGGTCTCGGCGCCCTCAAAGGCATCGCCCAGCTGCTCGGGGCAGGTGGTGGCGAGCGCCGCCAGGGCATCGAGGGCCTCCCAGCGGGTCTGAGCCTCGGGGCGGTCAAGTGCCTCGATCAGCGCGGGCACGCAGGGCACGACGCGCTGCGGATCGCGCTCGGCAAGCAGGTGCAGCACGCGGGCGGCAAACTGACGGATGCGGCGCGTGGGGCAGCCGAGCTCCTTGACCAGACGGTCGACGGCGTTCTCGTTCTCCTCTGCCAGCTGAAGCTGTGCCAGCTCCTCATCGGTGAGCTGTTCGTCTTTGTTTTCTGCCATAGTTACCTCTTTTTACTATTTCTTAGCGTGCTTGTCAGCACCCTTGCTGTCATCGGTGACCGAGATGAGCTGTCGGTCGGCCGCGCCATTGCGACGCGCACGGCGGCGCTCCTCGGCGTCGCCCGCGTCGGCGGCGGCGCGATGGGCCTTGTTGACGTTAAAGACCTCGTCGTGCTTGCGCCACGGACCGACGGACTCGCCAAAGCTCATCTTAAGGCCGGCGATAAAGCCGCCGAGCCAGCCGATCGGCGCAAACTGCACCAGCGGGAACAGCGAGAACACCCAGGTCAGCAGGACGACTGCCGCCGCACCCGCAAAGTTGGCAATCCAGTAGTCGCGCTTGGTGATCACGCGCTTTTCGCACGCCCACTGGCCGCACAAAAAGCCGATGTAGATCGCAAAGAGAAAGAGCGCCAGCGCAAGCACCACGAACGTCCAGCTCATGGGCGTTACTCCTCGTGATGGTGGCCGCAGCAGCACTCGTGGCCGTCGTCATGGCCGTGGCCGCCGCAGCACTCGTGGCCCTCGTCGTGGTGGTGGCCACAACCGCACTCGTGATCGTCGCCATGCTCGCCGCAACCGCAGCCTTCCTCGTGAGCACCATGCTCCTCGGGACGATACTGCGACCAGTCCAGACCGGCGGCGATGGCGTCGGCCTCCTCCTTATAGAGGACCGTGACGGCCTGGGTGCCCAGCTTGGCGCCACCGATGGCATCGAGCATGTCGTAAAGCGTAAAGGCCACGTCGGCGCCGGGCAGCGCAAGCTCACGGTCGTCGGCATAGGCGAGCGCCAAGCGCAGATCCTTAATGAAGTGCTCGACCATAAAGCCGGGCTTGTAGTCGCCGTCGAGCGCCTTGGGCGCCAGGCTCTCCATGGCGCCGGACTTGCCGGTGCCACCCAGGATCATCTGACGGGTCTTCTCAAGATTAAGGCCGCTCAGCTCGGCAAACGCCAGCGCGTCTGCCATGCCGACCATGCAGGCGCCCAGCGACACCTGGTTGGCGAGCTTGGCAGCCTGGCCCTTGCCGGCGCCATCGAAGCAGCAGATGGTTGCCGCAAAGGTGGAAAGGATGTCGCGGACCGGCGCGATGTCGTTCCCGGTGGCGCCCACGATAGCCGTGAGCGTGCCGGCGATGGCACCCGACTCGCCGCCGGTGACGGGGCAGTCAAACGCCATGCGACCGGAGACCTGGGCGGCCTCGGCAATATCGCGCGCCAGCTCGGGCGAGCTCGTGGTAAGGTCGACCAGGACCGCACCGGGCTTAGTGCACGCGAGCAGACCGTCACCCGCCAGGTAGAGCTCCTCGACCTCGGAGGGATAACCCACCATGGTAAAGACGACGTCGGCGTTCGCCGCGGCATCTGCCGGCGTATCGGCCCAGACGGCACCGCGCTCAACGAGCGCTGCAGCCTTGGACTTGGTGCGGTTGTTGACCGTGACGGGATAGCCAGCGTCCAGAATGTGGCCGGCGATGGGGGCACCCATAATTCCGGTGCCGATAAATGCGACGGAGAGCTTGTTTGCCATGAAACCTTTCCTTTTGGGTTGGGTGTTGTTACCAGGTTGAATACTCGGTGCCAGCGTTTGGGCTGTGAGTCGAGGGCGATAACGGACGCAGCGCTTGCCTACTGACCGCGCACGCGGCGGGCGATACGGTCGGAAAGCGACGCCTTGTCGGCGCGGTTCTTACCCCAAAACGCGCAGCCCACCATGCCGGGGCCCACGTGCGAGCCGATGGTGGGACCCACGGAGCCGCGAATGATCGTGACGTCGGCGCAACCCTCCTCCTTGCGGATGGCAGCTTCGAGCCAGTCGCCGTCCTTCTCGGCATCGGCCGTCATGATCGCGATGGGCATGGTGCGGTCGGGCACGTAGTTCTCGCGGAACGACTTGAGTATGGACTTGAGCGCCTTCTTGCGGCCGCGGTTGACGCCGATCAGCGACAGCGAGCCGGCCAGGTCGTAGGAGAGCTCGGGCTTGACGTCGAGCTTTGCCGTGAGCTGCGCCGCCGCGGGCGGAATGCGGCCGCCGGCAGCCAGCGCATCGAAGCTCTCGAGCGTAAAGTAGCCGTGGACGTAGGTCTTTGCCTCGTTTGCCCAATCGACCAACTGCTTGGCGGTCAGTCCCGCCGAACGCTGGCGCACGGCCTCGAGCGCCAAGAGCGCACCGGTCGCGCAGGGCAGAGCGTTGTCGACCACGTAGAGCTCAAAGTTGGGATACTCGGCGCGCACGGCATCTGCCGCCTGGCACGCGGAGTTGTAGCTCGACGACAGCGCCGAGGTAAAGCACAGGTAGACCGTGGGCGTGCCCTCTTTGGCGCACTCGGTAAAAAACTCGATATAGCGACCGAGCGACACAGCCGAGGTGGACACGCGGGCACCGGCGCGCATGCGGTCGTAGAACTCCTTAGGGCTCATGCTCGACCAGATGTCGTCTGTGCGCTCCTCGCCATCGATAATGAAAGGGAAACCCAGGATATCGACATCGAGGTTCGCGGCGACCTCGGGGCTAAAGTCGCAGCAGGTATCGACGACGATGCGGCAACGGTTCGAATGACCGGCGGATGCGGCCTTGTCCATCAAAGCGACTCCTTACGTAAAAAGGCGGCCACCCGCATGGGATGGCCGCCAACCGTTAACTCATGCAAGTTAACGTATTTTACTCGTCAAGTGTTTCGATGCGGGGCTTGATGATGCCATATCCACCATTCTTACGGTGATACACCACATTGATGAGACCGGTCGTCGCGTTCTCGAACACGTAGAAGTCGTGGCCCAGCAAATCGGTCTGCACCAGCGCCTGCTCCTCGGTCATCGGGGTGACATCGATGACCTTCTCGCGGACGAGCAGGTCGTCGTCCTCCTCGGGCAGCAGCAGGTCGGCCAGATCCTCAACGCGCTCGACCGGCGCGACATCCGCGGCACTGGCACCACCCTGGCGGTTGTCCACGACCTTGGTCTTGAACTTGCGCAGCTGGCGGGTGACCTTATCGGCGGAGAGGTCGATGGCAGCATACATATCTGCGCCGTGCTCGGCAACGCGAATCACCGAACCGCGGGCACGAGCCGTGACCTCGACGATTGCCGGGTTGGGGTTCGAGGGGTTCTTCTCATAACGAAGCACGACGTCGACTGTCATGGGCTCGATGTCGAAAACCTTGAGCGCCTCGCCGATTTTCTCATCCACATGCGCACGCAGAGCATCGGTTACCGTCGTCTTGCGTCCAGAAACCTTGATATCCATACGTGGCTCCAATCTGCCTCGGGGACTTACTGTACTGGCTATGTACCCATTGCCGTGCATTTAATCACGCGGATTCCCAAAGACCCGAATAACGATTGCTTGATACCGCATACCGAAGTCTCGCACTTTTCTGTGGCAAAGTGCGCTATGGGAGGGCGACGGCAGAGTTGGTTTTTCTTCTTGAAATTGGCTTTGACCTGCTGGTTTTATGGAAACGAAAAAGCCGGGCTCCCCTGTTGGGAAAGCCCGGCAATGCGTGTTGAAACCGTGAAGAGGCGTCCCTCCTAGCGTATAGGAGACGCCACCCCTAGCAATAACTAGCTATTGAGCTTGTTGATGTCGTCGTCGGTGATAGTGCCCTCCTGGCTGGACGATTTATCCTCGGAGGTTGCGCCCTCGCTGCTCGAATCGGAGGATGCGGACTCACTGGATCCGGTGTCGGTCGACTGCACGTCGGCGCCCGAGACCGTCTTGGTGGTGAGGTCATAGGGCATCGTACCGTACCAGACGGAGTGGACCGCCTCGAGCGTGCCATCGACCGTGATACCGTCGAGGGCATCGCTCACGGCACGGCATAGCTCATCGTTGGCCGCGAGACCCGCGACGCCGAGCGTCGAGGGCGTCTCGAGCGCGCCGACGTAAGAGATCTGGCTCATCAGGCGCGCAAGGTAGCCGCCGGCCGTGGAGTCGCAAATCACGTAGTCGATCTCGCCGGACTCGAGCGCCTCAAAGCACTCGTTGATGTTGGAGAAGGTCTTTTGGTTGGCCGTGATGCTCTGCTTAGCGAGCGCTTCCTGCGAGGCCGAGGAGGTCTGAACGCCCAGGGTAGCGGTGTTAAGCGTTTCGGTGGAAACGCTCAGCGACTCGCCGTCGCTCGTCTTTCCGAACACTGCCGCAGCGTCGTACAGGCAAGTACCAAGCGTGCTGATATCACCATCCGTGGAATTGATGTCACCAATGAAGATGTCGGCCTTTTTGTCGCCGAGCGCGGAATCGGCAGACGACGCATCGACGAAGGCGACCTTAAGGCCCATGCGACTTGCAAGGGCGCGGGCAGCGTCGACCGCGTAGCCCGTGAGGTTGCCATCGGCGCCCTGCATGGCCTGCGGAGCATCGGAGGTATCGAGGGCAACCGTCAGGGTGCCGGGAGTGACCAGGGCGTCGTCCGACACCGTAGGGGTAACGGTCTCGCGCTCGATCTGGTCAATCGTGGGTGTCGTGAACGTGGACAGCGGATTGAACGCGCATCCGCTCAAGCCCAATACGGCAATGACCGCCGCGGTCCCAGCGCATAACCGAGCCGCGTGCATCAAGCTGCCCCTCACCATGTCCACTACCCTGCCTTCTGTGTCGTATACAATCCGTGCGTTGCGCGGAATAACGGGTTGTTCCCACCAGCTGACCTGGTATTTGACCCCACACTTGCGCACCGGGGTGTTTGCTCGGGAGGCCGTAGCCACCTTCACGACTGGCCCGCTCGCCCGCGAGGCGGTATTGCCCCAAAGAAAGTAGAACGGACGGTGCGGCTTACATCTAGGACGCGCCATGATCGCGCCGCGCGTACGCGGTCGCTTACGTGGATCCCTTTGACCGCGTCTGTCTTGGACTAGGATGGACATTTCGTCCGTCCGCAACCACAGCCTGGCAGGAACGTAGCGCATTATAGCTAAGTTCAAGCTAAAGTTTAAGGTTAGGGGCGTCATTCGCACCGTGAGCACAGATTTTGCAGGTCGGAGTGGACTATTCGTGCCCTCATGAAGCCTGGAGCTCCCCTACGGGGAGCTCCAGGGCACCCGTCTCAGGGTGCCGTGGCCAAAAAATAGCAAATATGAGTACTGTTACCAATTTAGTAGCAGAGATTTTTGGCTCTGCAAGCAGTTTTCACGCTCTATAACGTCAGATTGATGCCAGGATATTCCACATTTGTTTAATATCTTTCTAATTTACGCCATCTTCCAGTCCCAAAATCTCTGATTTTGCTGTTACTGAATTTGTAGCAGTACTCATATTTGCCATATTTTGGCCAGGGCATATGATTAACCCCCTATTTTCGACGCGAATTAGACCGGCTTAAGCCCAAAACACGCCCGCAGCGTGTTAAGCAACGCCTCTTGCTTCTTCCTGCGGGCATCGACACGATTCCGGTACCGCTTACCCATACGCTGGTTGATGCGCCATGCGAGCGCTTCCATCGCTTCCATGTCGCAGAGCATTTCGTTGTTGACCGTCGCGACCTCGATTCCCATAGTAATCAAGCCCGTGTTGCGTTTTTCATCATGAATACGTCCCCTCCGGGAGGAATGGCCCAGCTCACCGTTGTATTCCAGGTCAAACCGGGCTGCTTCCTGATACGCATCGCAAACTGCATGTGGCATCCCCGAGATTGCCTGCGCGCGGTCATCGAACTCGATCTTGTAGTCGGTCTTAAAGGGACCGCAGGCAAATCCGCCATAGGAAAACGGAAGCGAAAACAGAGCGAGCATGATGCACTCCATGGGTGAGCGCAGGTTTTCCGACAGATAGGGACACAGGCGCAGCAGCTGTTTGGCCACATTCCCTTTGCATGCCACAAGGTAATCTGTCAGGCGATCGGGCGTCAGCACCGGCTCGACTTCAAAGTAGCCCACGTCTGCCGGTTGATCCTTGTCCTTTGCAAGTCTATTCGCAACAGGCGAGGTGTAGGGAGGCAGATACTTCCCGCGATCGCTTAGTGAAATCTTGGAACACAGTTCCTGGGCCAGTGCAAACGCCTGGATACAGCCGACCTCGCGGGCGACGGCAACACAAAGGGCCTCGGGAGATAGGCTGTACACCCCCGGTTCCACCTCTAGAATCGAGCCGACAGGCAACCCGGAACACACGGACCAGCCCACGCCAGGCATGCGTCGGCGCTGCGCCGCAGATCCCACCAGCAAGCACAGATCTTCTTGCACCTCGCCGCTTTTGGCTCCAATTCGCACCAGGTCGGGAAGATAGATATCCTCGGTCGAAGGCGATGACGTACACAGCACGCGGCGCTCTTCATCGGGATTGAGGTCCTTCCAGCCGATGTAGCCCATCTGCCGGCGCTCGGCTCGAATCATACGCAACGCCGAGGCGCCCGTCAGGATCACGGAAGCCGCTAGCTGCTCTTTTGTCGGTTTGTTGCACTGCCTGATTGTTACCGCCACACGAATCACCCCTACCAAACGCGTGCGATAGCGAGGCCATCAACAGCCGCGGCACCAGCGCGCTTGAGCTCCGCCGAAGCCGCTGCCATCGTCGCACCCGTGGTGATAACGTCGTCGATAAGCAGCAGGCGGCGGCCCCGCACGTCCTCAACGGTCTCGTACATGCCTCGGGCGCGTTCACGGCGTTCTTCACGACCGAGTTCACGCTGGTCGCCATGGCCGTACTTAACGAGGGCGTCGAGCAGCGGAACACCCGACAGCTCGCAAAATGGGCGCGCGATGGCTTCCATATGATCGAAGCCGCGTCGCCGAAACGCCGCCGCCGTCGCGGGCACAAACACCACCGCATCGGCGCCGGACAACACACCGCCGTAGCGATCGGGTGCCGCGACCTGGGCATGTAAGGCGGTGTCGTATAGCAGCTCTGCCAGATACGGCGCCAGGCGTCGCTCGCCCGCGTCTTTGTACGCTTTAATGATCCGCGGCAGCGGGTGCGTGTAAACGGCACATGCCAGGCACCGGTCGAGTGCTTCGGCCATCGCCGAGGACGTACCCTCGACCGAGCACTCGGTGCACAGCAAGTCTCCAAACGGGGCGCCGCATCGAGTGCAGCTATGCCGCGGGTCGATGAGCGCAAGCGCCGCCAAGCAGTCTTGGCAAATAAGCGTGCCGGAGCGCTCGCAGCCGGCGCATCGCGTGGGCGACAACGCCTCAAGCGCCTCGTGCGCCGTCCGCTCGGCAAACGGTAGCAATTCGTCCGCAAACGGTAGGATGCCGGCACCTTGCAGGCATCCTAACACGTTCAAATGTCTCTTCACGACACAACCCTCCCTACGCTCGGTCGCAGGGAGGGTTGTTGATTCAGCGCTATGGTACCCCGACGCGTTTGGGGTCGGGCAGGTTAAATCCGTTTGCGGGCGCTATTCGCCGGTGGGCGGTTGCGGTGCGGACGAGTTTTGGGTCGAGCCCTCGCCACCATCCTGGCGCGGCTTGCGGGAACGGCGACGGCGACGGCGCTTCTGGCCCTGGTCGGCCGAACCCTCGCCACCACGATCTTCGCGCGACTCGCGTTCGTCACGAGCGGCACCGCGCGCGGCCTTGGCGGCCGCCCCTCCGCCATCTCCGGGGCGACGGCGCGTGACCTTGACCTCGCCATCCGAGACCTGATCGGCCACGGAGGGCACCGAGGGCTTTTGCTGCGTGCCCGAGGAATGGCGACGACGCGGACGCGGGACGCGCTCGTCATCGTTGCGCTGCTTGCCACCCTTGTCGGCAGGAGCATCGGAACCCGAACCACCCTTGGGGCCGGCACCGGCTTCGCGAGCGGCTGCGGCGCGGAAGGCGTCCTCGCGCTCCTCGCTCGACAAATGGCGGCGGCGACGGCGCGTGGGATTCATGCCACCGCCGCGGTTTTGCTGCTGGGGCTGCTGAGCCTCGCGCTCGCGGGGGGAATTCTTGCCTGCGGGAGCGGCCTCGCCGGTATCGCCCGAACCCGAGCGCTTGCGGCGGCGACGTCCACCGGCAGCCTCCTCGGCCTCGGGTGCCTCGGCCTTGCCGCGACCCTTACCGCGGCCGCGACCCTCGCCCTGGCTCTGGCCGGTACGGGTATCGGCGTCCGCATCGCGACGGCGGCGCTTGGGCATCGTCGTCCCCGCCAGTCGGTCGGCACTCGACAGGCCATCGCCCACGTCGACGCCGTTCTCGCGATCGAGCTCCATGAGCGCCAGGCGCATCTCGGGCGACTCGATGCGCTCGAGCACGTCGCGCGTCACGCAGTCGGGACGGCAGTTACAGCCCTGCTCGGCTGCCTTCTTTTTGCAGCCCTCCGAGCAGGTCATATCGGCCAGGTTGACCTTAAAGACCTTGCCGTTCTCCAGGCGCAGCACCAGCTGCTCGCGCGGTGTGTCATATTCTTGGATACGCGCCTTGCCAAGCGGCGTATCGATAAGCGTCTTCTTTTTGGGTGCGCGGCTCTTAAAGTCCTTGTATGCCTCGAACTCATAGCGCAGGCAGCACATCAGGCGGCCGCACACGCCGCTGATCTTGGACGAGTTAAGCGGTAGATCCTGCTCTTTTGCCATGCGAATCGAGACGGGCTCAAACTGTCCGCCAAAGCGCGTGCAGCAGAGCTCCTGGCCGCACTGGGCATAGCCGCCCACCAAGCGCGTCTCGTCGCGCACGCCGATCTGGCGCATGTCGACGCGAATGTGCAGCGTCGAGGAAAGGTCCTTGACGAGCTGACGAAAATCGACGCGCTCCTCGGCCGCAAAATAGAACACGGCCTTCTCGCCGCCAAACAGGTACTCGACGCCGACCGGCTTCATCTCGAGGTCGAGTTCCTTGACCAGACGGCGGAAGTCGACCATGGCCTCGTCACCCTGGATAGCCAGGTCGTCGGCAAGCTGCAGGTCGATGTCGCTCGCCACGCGCAACACGGGCTTGAGCGGCTGACCGATCTCGTCTTGCGGCACCTCGAAGGGATCGGCCGTGACCAGGCCGATCTCGGTTCCGCGCTCGGTGGAGCAAATGGCATAATCGGCCTCGAGGATATCCAGATCCTGCGGGTCGAACCACAGGTCGCGCGAGGCGTAGGTAAACTTAACGGGTACGACTAACGGCATTTCAGTGCCTTCCTGATATCGAACAGCATGACCTCGATGGCCAGCTGGGGAGTAACGTTTCTGGCGATGTTGCGCTCAGCGGTGGCAACCGCCTCAAGCGCCTGAGTGGCACCCGCAACATTCGTCGCGGCGGCAAGCCGGCCGATTGTGTCACGCACGTCCTCGTTCACAACGTCTGCCGCCTCATCCTGAAGCGTCAGCAGCACGTCGCGCATGAGCGTCCGCGCGCTCGCCAGCGCTTCCATGATACCCGAACGCTCGCGCGCGTTGAGTTCGCGCTTGTTGCGGTCCTCAAGCTGCTTCAATGCTCCACGCGACAGGTAGTCGGCATTTTGCTCGAGCACCTTTTCCTGCGTGGACTTGACCTCGGCGAGCGGCGCCTTGACGGCGACGATGAGCGACTTGGCGCGACTGAGCACATCGGCCTCGTCGGCGGCGATGAGCGAGTCGATGGCACGGACCATCTGGCGACGGGCGTCCTGGCGCTCGGCGCTCTTGAGGAACTCGATGCCACGCGTGGGGCTTCCCGCCACAGCGACGGCCATGCGACAACGCGCGATATCCTGACCGGTGGCGCGGCTCACGGCCTGCGCGGCCATGGTGGGCGACACCAGCCGAAACGGCACACACTGGCAGCGGCTCACGATGGTGGGCAGCATCACGTCTGCCGAGGTGCCCAGCAGGATGAACATGACACCCTCGGGCGGCTCCTCGAGCGTTTTGAGCAATGCGTTGGCGGTGTTGGTGCGCAGCTGCTCGGCACGGTCAATGATGTAGACCTTGACCTTGGCGCGGATGGGCGCCAGGGGCACGTCATCGAGTAGCTCGCGCGTCTGGGCGATGAGGTAGCCCGTGGCGCTCTCGGGCGTGTAATAGTGCACGTCGGGGTGCGTATGGCGCGCGACGCGCACGCAGCTGTCGCATGCGCCGCAGCCGTCCTGCTCGCACAGGAAGGCTTGGGCGAGCGCCCACGCGGCGTCGAGCTTGCCCGCGCCGGGCGCGCCCAAAAACAGGTAGGCGTGCGATGCGCGACCGCTGGCGACGGCGTTGGTCAAAAAGTCGCGCACGCGCTCTTGGGTGTCGAGCTTGGCCAGCAGGCTTGCCTGAGCGGGGGCCATGTTACTCGGCCTCCTGGGCAAGCGCGGCGGCGGCATCTTGCGGAATGTCGAGGCCGTAGGCGCGAACCTGCTCGACCGTCTTCTCGAAGACTTCCTCGATGGTCGCGGTCGCGTCGATGAGCTTTACGCGGTTTGGTTCCTCGGCGGCAATGGCGCAAAATCCCTGGTAGACGCGCTCTTGGAAGGCCATGCCCTTGGCCTCCATGCGGTCGGCCGCACCGCGATCGGCCATGCGCAGCGCCGCCTGCTCGGGCGTGATGTGATAGACGAGCGTGAGCGCCGGGTGCGTACCCGCGACGGCCAGGTTGTTGGCATCGCGCACCATCTGACGATCGAGGCCATCGGCAAACGCCTGGTAGCAGGTCGTGGAATCGTAGAAGCGATCGCACAGGACCACCTTGCCGGCAGCAAGGGCGGGCGCGATGACCTCGTGCACCAACTGAGCGCGTGCCGCCTCGTAGAGCAGCAACTCGCAGGTGTCGCCCATCGCCGTATTGGCAGGGTCGAGCAGCAGAGCACGGATCTTTTCGCTGATGGCGGTACCGCCCGGCTCGCGCAGGCTCACAACCTGGTAGCCAGCGAGCTCGAGCGCACGGGCAAGCAGGCGCGCCTGCGTAGATTTACCGGCGCCATCGACACCCTCGAGCGTAATGAAGCTATGTTGAGCGGGCACAAAAGCCATGGGCGCAGCCCCTTCCTACAAGGCGCGTAAATGCAGATATATCAACCAAGCCATGATACCCCAGTGCTCGGTGCGTCCCCAATGGCTAAAGGTGCCTTTCCAAAGTTGCGGTGAAATAGGGACTGATTGAAGCTCTGAGACCGCCAAACAGTCCCTATTTCACCGCAACTTATGATGGGGAATTTTGGACGCTGGGTATAATCGTCGTATTGCATTGAAATGTGGCGAAAGGAGTGGCAATGTCTCGGTTTTGCGCCTCGTGCGGCAAGCTTCTTGCAGATAATGCCAAGTTCTGCACCTCGTGCGGTGCACCCGTTGAGCAAACAACCGCGAGCGATAGCCAGCCCGCTTTTGAGCAGACCGGCTCCCTTGATACGCCGCAAGCCAAGGCGGACGACCCCCTCGCCTATCGCCCCGACCCCGCCGCAAGCCCTGCGGCCGTCGAGACCACGCAGCGCATACCCGTCGCGAGCGGCTCGTCCCAACAGGAGCCGGCTCCCGCATACGCGCCCGCTTCGCCACAGACCCCCGCCCCCAAAAAGAGCGGCACCGGGCCGCTTATCGCCGTTATCGTTGTGCTGGTGGCAATCATCATCGCCCTGGTCGTTTTCTTTGTGATCAAGCCTTTCGACAACGCCGCCACGCAGACGACTGCCGAGGTAGCTAAGCTGCACCATGACGTCGACGACGATGACCTAAAGCCTCTCGGCGATCCCAACAGCCTGTACGACGATGATGACGATGACGACGAGGATGGCGGCGAAGCAACGCTCTCCGAGCAGAACCTCTACCGCCGACTGAGCGAATACTACGACTTGCTCGAAGACCTCGACAACTACGTCCGTGGCTGCGCGCAGAACTTCAACGGCAGCTATCTGGAAGAGGATCGAACCACCCGTCAAAATCTCGCCGACGTCGCCGAGCGCACGGAGGACACCATCGAGCAGTATTACGACATCGTCGAGGACCTAGACGTCCCGACGAGCTCCAAGAACTACAGCTCCTGGAAGGACATCATCGCCCTGTACGACGACCTGGATCACCGCATTGACGCAATCTGTGATGCCTGGGAGATCAGCCTGAAATACGCCAAGCCTGCGGACCACAAGAATGAGATCGTGGCGCCGCTGTCGCGCGACAACGTGGCGGGCACCAATGACAATAAGTATCGCCTAGACTTTGAGGAGCGCTATCCCGGCGCCAAACCCGTCGAAGTGAACTAGCGCTTTGTCGTTCCCGAGCCGGCAGTTAGGGACGTTCCTAAACTGCCGACAGAAAAGGAACGTCCCTAACTGCCAGATAAAAAACGAGCGAGGATTTTGAGGTCCTCGCTCGTTTTTGTTTTAGGTGATGTTTCGACCGTGCGGCTACTTATCGGCAGCGGTCTTTTTGGCAGTCGACTTCTTGGCCGTCGTCTTTTTGGCGGTCGTCTTCTTGGCGGCAGTGGCTTTCTTAGCCGTCGTCTTCTTGGCCGTGCTCGCCTTAGTCGTGGTCTTACGGCCGCGGGCGGGCTTCTTCTCCTTGGTCGGGCAGTCCATGTTGACGCAGATACGCCACGGGCCGCGCGCCGTGTTGACCACCACGATGGGGGCGCCGCACTCGGGGCAGGTCTCACCCGTCGCCTCGAGCTTACCGCGCGCCGGCAGAGGATAGCTCACGCCGCAGTCATCGTAGTTGGTGCAGCGGATAAAGCGCTTGCCGCTCTTCTCACTCTTGTGCGCGATCAGGTCGCCATGACGTCCGGCCTCGGCGCACACCTTGCACTCGCCCACCTTAAGGTCGGGCTCGTAGTTGGTGGGGCACGTGGGGTTCACGCAGATCTCGAAAGCCTTCTGACGGAACGGCTGGCATTTAATGCGCGGCGCGCCGCACTCGGGGCACACGGCCGCCTCGCCCTCGAGCGGACTCACCTTGACGCCGCTCGGCACCGGATAGGTCACATCGCAGTCGGGCCAGCCCATGCAGCCGATAAAGCTGCCACGGGTCTTGGCGCTCGTCTTCATAACCAGGTCCTTGCCGCACTTGGGGCAAGCTCCCACGCGCGCATCGGCCGTGACGGCGTCGCTGATGGCGTCGCCCAGCTCCTGCGTGTGCTTGAGCAGCTCGTCGAGCACGCCAGCCAGCAGCGCGCGCGAGTGCATCACGACATGCTCTTCGGTATCCTCGCCGCGCTCCACACGGGTCATGTCGCCGTCGAGCTCGCTGGTCATATCGGGGCTCGTGATGCGCGGGGCAAACTGCGACAGCGCATCGATGATGGCGATACCCAGCTGGCTCGGCTCAACGGGATCATTTTTGAGATAGCGCACGGCGTACAGGCGCTCGATGATGCTCGCGCGCGTGGACTTGGTGCCCAGGCCGCGCTTCTCCATCTCCTGCACGAGCTTGCCCTGGCTGTAGCGCGCGGGCGGCTCGGTCTGCTTGGCCTCGAGCTTAATGTCGAATACGTCGACCGTATCGCCCTGCTCAAGCGGCGGCATCTGCTCGTCGCGTTTAAGGCCATACGGGTAGGCCTCGCGGAAACCCGGGGTCACGAGCACATCGCCCGAAGCCACGAACGGCTCACCGTTCACATCGAGCTCGAGCTTGGTGTTCTCGATGGTCGCGGGACCCATAAGCGTCGCTAGGAAGCGGCGGGCGATGAGGTCGTAGAGCTTGCGCTGGCCGCCGTCGAGCGTGGACGGATCGCCCTCGCCCGTGGGATAGATAGGCGGGTGGTCGGTGGTCTCGACCTTGCCGCGCGTGGGCTTCATGGGGCCGGCGAGGACCTTTTTGCACACGGGCGCCAGCGCCGGGTTGATCTTTGCAAGGTCACTCACCACAGCGCCCAGATCGAGCGTCGCGGGGTACACGGTGTTGTCGACACGCGGGTAGCTGATGAGGCCCGCCATGTAGAGAGACTCGGCGATGCGCATGGTACGCGCAGGCGAGATGCCCTCGGCTGCGGCGGCAGCCTGCAGCGAGGTGGTCGCAAACGGCGTGGGTGGCTGCTGCTTGCGTGAGCGCTTGGTCACCGCGGCGACGGTTGCCGTCGTAACGCCGTCGACATGGCCGTATGCCGTCTCGGCAGCATCCTTGTCGGTAAAGCGTGCCGTCTTGTGCGCAATCTTAAAGCGGTCGTCCTCGGCAGCACCCTGCGCGGCGCCCATGCCGCGGATCTGCCAATAGTCCTCGGGCACAAACGCCATGCGCTCGCGTTCGCGCTCGACCACCAGGGCAAGCGTCGGCGTCTGCACGCGGCCGGCGGAACGCACGTTGCCAAAGCCGCCAAACTTGGCGAGCGTCAGGTAGCGCGTGAGCACCGCACCCCAAATGAGGTCGATGTGCTGACGGCTCTCGCCGGCGTCGGCCAGGTTCTGGTCGAGCGAGACAAGGTTATCGAAGGCCTGCGTGATCTCGGCCTTGGTAAACGAAGAATACTGGGCGCGGGCGACCGGCAAGTCGGGCGCCACCTCGCGCACCTTGTTGAGGGCGTCCGAACCGATCAGCTCGCCCTCGCGATCGAAGTCCGTGGCAATGATGACGCTGTCGGACTTTTTGGCGAGGTTCTTAAGCGAGCGAATGAGCTCTTTCTCAGCCGGCAACTTAATGACGGGCGCCCAGGTGAGGTAAGGCAGACTCTCGAGCTTCCAGCCCTTAATGGAGATGCCATCGGCAAGGAACGGCTTACGCTTGGTGTCGTAAGGCGGACGCGCCAGGCCATCGGGCATGTCGGCCGGCAGTATCTCGCCGTCCTCGGTGACCGAATACCAGCCCAGCTTTTTATCGAACAGCACGCTGTCGCAAAAATCAGGCGCAAGGATGTGACCGGCAAGGCCGATCGTCACGCACTCCTCGCCCTTCCACTCAAAGCGGTAGATGGCGGTGTTGTACACCTTGTCCTTTTTGGGCTTACCCGTGGACAGACGCTCGGCGATCTGACGCGCGGCGTCGTTTTTCTCGGCGATGATGAGCTTCAAAAGAGGCTCCTATCTCGTATCTCTGCGGCTACGCCCGCCCGTATGGCGGCCGACTTACGCCCTTGCTTGCTCAATCTGCCCGATGAGCCAATCGCACCAGGCATCCATGCCCTCGCCCTTGCGCGCGCTCACGGCAAACCGCGGCGCCTGCGGATTGAGGTCATCGAGTGTCTTAGTATACCTATCCATGTCAAAATCGAAAGCCGGAGCCACGTCGACCTTGTTGAGCAGCTGCGCGCCGGCGTGTTGGAAGATGCCCGGGTACTTGATGGGCTTGTCGTCGCCCTCGGGCACCGAGAGGATCATGATGGACAGGTTCTCGCCCAGGTCAAAGTCGACCGGGCAGACCAGGTTACCCACGTTTTCGATAAAGATGACGTCGATGTTCTCCAGACCGACGGCCTGGTCGAACGCGTCAACGGCCTCCATGATCATGTTGCCCTCGAGGTGGCACAGGCCGCCCGTGTTGATCTGGATGGCGGGCATGCCGGCTTCCTTCATGGTGATGGCATCGACATCCGAGGCGATATCGCCCTCGATGACGGCGCAGCGCAGGCCGGCCTTGTCGCGCAGGCGCTCGTTGGTGCCCAAAATCGTGGTGGTCTTGCCCGAACCGGGGCTCGACAGCACATTGATCACATAGGTGTTTGTCTCTTTAAATCGCTGACGCAGTTGATCTGCCAGGCGCTCATTGCGCGACAGGATCGGCGACGCGATATCAATCGTTTTCTCAGCCATACTTGGCACTCCTTACTTCTGCCATCTGGGGACGGGGTAGAAATGGTAGATTTCGTCGTTGACACTTGCCATTTTGCCTGCTTGCACACGTTGGAACGGAATGTCAAGCCGCACGGCGTATCTATTTCTACCATGTATACCCCGTCCCCAGGTTGCTGGCGGGCTAATCGTCGGGGGTCTCGATTTCGATACTGGCGATGTCGAGCTCGCGGCCGTGCAACAGGCGCACGTTGGCGCCGCCACATTGGGGGCAGCGGCAATGGAAACGGTCATGATCGAAGACCTCACCGCAGTCCAGACACTTGCTTTGTGGATGGACTTCCTCCACGGCAAGCTCGCAGCCGCGCGTGAGCGGGTCCTCGTCGCGAAACGTCTCCCACGCAAAGTCGAGCGCCTCGCGCACGACCTCGGTCATATCCCCGATACGAAGCGTTACCAAAACGGCGCGCGAGGCCCCCGCCCCACGCGCCGCGCGAATCACTGTATCGAGTATGCCGTTGACAATGCCAACCTCGTGCATACCGATTTACTCCTCGTCGTCCTCATCGTCCGAGAACAGGTCCAGACGACTCACAAACAAGCCCTCCTTGCCCTCGCGCGCGGTAATGACCACACGGGCGATGGCAAGCGAAATCTCGTAGAGCGAAAGCAGGGCGCCGTACATAAGGCCCAGGGTGACGGGCGAGCCGTCGGGCGTGATCACAGCCGAACCCACGAGCAGGCCTACGTACACGTAGCGCCAGGCGCTGCGGAAGGCCGCATAGGACACGATGTGGAAAACGGACAGGTAGAAGATGATGAGCGGCAGCTCAAACGCCACACCAAAGCCGATCATAAAGAGCAGCTCCATGTTGACGTAGTTCTCCAGATCGGGCAGCGCCGTGGCGACGGCAGAGGTCTCGCCGATGAGCCACTCAAAGCCTGCCGGGATAATGATGAAGTAGCAGAAGATGGCGCCCAGGAAGAACAACACCGTCGAGGCGAGCACCGTGGGCACGACCCACTTGCGCTCGTTGGGGCGCAGCGCCGGCAGGAAAAATGCCAGAATCTGCCAGATGATCATGGGTGTACACATGACCACGGCCATCTTGATGGCCAGCGAGAAGCGCAGGCCAAAGCCGCCGAGCGTGGTGGTGATGTAGAACTTACCGTCCGGCACAAAGGAGCGGATGGGGTCTTCCAAAATGTCGAGCACCACGGGTGTGGCGAAGTACAGCACGATAGCGGCGGCAAACACCGACACGACCACGATGGTCAGGCGGCGACGAAGCTCTCCCAGGTGATCGAAGAGCGGCATTCGCGCAGGTCCGATAGGCATTACTCATCGCCTCCCTTCGGGGCGTCGGCAGCGGCATCGTCCTCGGCCTCGAGCTCGCGGGCGAGCTGGTCGACGACGGCCTTGCGCTTGCGGGGACGACGGGCATAGAGGTCGGCCGTCGTGGGCTCTGCCGGCTCGGGCTCGGGCTCCGGCTCTGCAGCAGGCTCGGACTCGACGGCGGCATCGGCAGACCCGGCGTCGGCACCCTCGGCTTCAGTCTCCTCGGCAGCATCCTCGCCCTTGGCGGCACCCTCGCTTGCGGCCTTCTCGGCAGCAAGACGGGCACGACGCTCGGCAAAGGTCTCCTTCTTGGCAGGCGCTGCCGTCTCGGCGGCATCCTCATCCGCATCGGAATCGTCGTCGGTCGCAGCAGCCTTCTTGGGCTTGACCGGGGCCGACGCGGCCTCGCTCACCGGATCGATAATCTCGGACTGAACAACGGCCGTCATCTTTTCCTGCGTCTCGCGGAACTGACGGATGGCACGGCCGATCGTGCGGCCCATCTGCGGGAGCTTATCCGGGCCAAACAGCAAAAAGCCGAAGACCACGATGATCGCGAGCTCACCCTCTCCAATACCAAACACACATACCTCCAAGGCTCGATGTGAGTCGAGCCCGCACCGCGCCATTCGGCCGGAACTCGTCTATTCATTCGGTCAAGTATAGCGCCCGGACGCCAAAACGTCCGAGCGCATCACAAACATATGCCAAACGGCACGCCCTTTGGGGACAAAGATTATGCAGCGGTGATCGAAATCTCCTGGTCGACACCCAACAGCTGAACCACGCGCATCACCGGGGGCTGCACATTGATGCAGCTAAAGCACTTGCCGTGGTCGACCGCGTGGTGCGCGGCGCCCACGAGCACGCCAATGCCCGTCGAGTCGATGTAGCTCACCTGGGCAAAATCGAGCTCAACGGCCTCAGTGGGCTGCTCGAGCGCCAGGTCGATGGCATTGCGCAGGCTATCGGCGTTAGAGATATCGATCTCGCCGGTTACCTTAATGGTGTAGAGCTCTGGCGTGGGGTTGGTGGAAATACCCAAATCCATGTATACGCTCCTTTACGTATCGAAAGTGCGGATAGTACGGGAAGCCGCGCGTTAGGCGCGCTCGGCACGCGCAAGCTCGGCAGCGACAAGCTTAACGGCCAGCACCAGCACATCGAGCGCGGCCTCCAGGTCCTCGACCGTGGGATAGCTCGGCGCGATGCGAATGTTGGTGTCGCGCGGGTCCTTGCCATAGGGCCAGGTAGCACCGGCCGGCGTGAGCTTGACGCCCAGGTCGGCGCAGAGCGCGGCGACCTTTTGGGCCGAGCCCTCGGGACCATCGAAGCTTACAAAGTAGCCGCCGCGGGGGTGCGTCCAGGTGGCACAGCCCGTATCGCCCAAGCCCTCGGTGAGCTTGCGCTCGACGGCCTCAAAGCGCGGACGCAGGAACTCGGCATGCTTTTTCATGTGCTCCTTGACTGCCTCGATGGTGGGAAGGAAACGCACGTGACGCAGCTGGTTGAGCTTGTCGGCGCTGATGAGGCCGGCCTTCAGGCACTTGGAGAACTCGGCGATGACCGCGGGGCTCGCACCGATAAAGCCGATGCCGGCGCCCGGGAAGGTGATCTTGGACGTCGAGGCAAAGGCCACCACGCGGTCCTCGGTGCCCGCCGCGCGAGCGAGGTCAAAGATGTTTGCGAGCTCGTCGGTCTCATCGTACAGGTCGTGCACGCAGTAGGCGTTGTCCCAGAAGATGCGGAAATCGGGCGCGGCCGTGGGCATCTCGACCAGGCGGCGCACAGTGTCCTCGCTAAAGGTGATGCCCGTGGGGTTTGAATACTTGGGCACGCACCAGATACCCTTGATGGAATCGTCGGCGGCAACGAGGCGCTCGATCTCGTCCATATCGGGGCCGTTGTCGGTCATCGCAACGGGGACGTTCTCGATGCCCAAGTCGGCGGTGATGCCAAAGTGGCGGTCGTAGCCGGGCACCGGGCACAGGAACTTGACCTTCTTGCCGTCGTGCGCGGCCTCGTAGGCGTCCCAGGGCTCGCTGCCGCACGAGCCGCAACGCCAGAACATGCCGGCGATGTCATGCTCGATCAGCAGGCTCGACGAACCCAGCACGAGCGTCTGCTCGGCGGGGCAGCCCAGGAACTCCCCTGCCAACTTGCGTGCCGAAGGAATACCCTCGAAGCAGCCGTAGTTGGAACAATCGACGTTGCCGTCGTGCAAATCGGCGTCGGCATTGAGGATGTCGAGCATGGGGCGCGAGATGTCCACCTGGGAGGGCGACGGCTTGCCGCGCGCCATATCGAGCGCCAGGCCCTTGGCCTTGACCTCGGCGACCTCGGCTTTGAGCGCCTCGATGGCGGCATCGAGTTCGGTGGTTTCCATCTTCTGGTAGATCGTCTGCATGGGTGCGACCTTTCGCAAAGCGGGACGTTGCAGTTCGTCTAAGTATAGACCGCCACCGCCGCAACGTTATGAAGCCGTGATAGATTAAGTCCATCGCAATAAATTACGAATCGCCGCGCATGCCGGCGTGGGGCGCCCAAGGAGGCACTATGGAGTATGGATCGTTCCAGGCCGAGGAATTCGGCGACCTGCAGCGCCTGGTCGACGGACTGTTTTACGACCGCCACGCCATCGACCGCCTGGACCTAATCGTACAGGCCGAAATCTTGGACCTGGCACCCGATCTCATGGAGATCGTCAACCTGCTACCGCCCGGCTATTACGACCGCCAGTCACTTTGCGACCAACTCAACTCCGCCTTGGCCGCCCACGGCTGGGGCGCCGTCTACGGAACGGTGGAATAGCCCTAGTCATTGGGGACGTTCTTAAACGACTAGTTGTTGGGGACAGTCTTCCCAGATGGCATGTGGCACTTGGGGACACTCCCCAAGTGCCGGCAGTTTGGGACGGTCCTTTTCGGCCGCTCGCAAAGAGTGTCCCTCTCGACTAGTCATTTAAGAACGTCCCCAATGACTATAAGAACGTCCCCAATGACTAAAACGCCGCCTGTGATGGTGTTCACAGGCGGCGTTTTCAAACTTGTATGTGCTTTTACTCGCCCTTGGACGCGGGGTGTTTGCAGACCACGCTCATGTAGATCATGCCGAGCACGGCAGCGGTGACCGAACCGGCAAGAATGGCAGCCTTGGCAGCAAGAACCTCAAACTGGGCCGTCGGGAAGGCAAGACCGCTGATGAGAATCGACATGGTAAAGCCGATACCGCCCAGAATACCCACGCCGGCAATCATGTGCCAGTTGACGTTGTGCGGCAGCTCGCAGGCCTTGAGCTTGACCAAGGCGAACGTCATGCCAAAGATGCCGATCGGCTTGCCCAGCAGCATGCCAAAGTACACACCGAGCGTCACCGGGTCGGTGAGCAGTGTGCTCATATCCACGCCCACCAGGCGAACCTGTGCGTTGACGAACGCGAAGATCGGCAGGATCACAAAGTTGACCGGCGTGGAGATCAGACGCTCCATGCGGATGAGCGGCGGGGTCACGCGGTGCATGACGCGCTCGACCTTGGTGGTCGAGACGGTAAAGTCATGCTGGCCCAGGATGTGTGCCTCGTCGTCGTAGCGGTCGTCGAGCAGCGGCAGGCACTCGCCCAGCCAATCGGTGAGGCTATCGAGCTTAACGCCGCACTTGGCCGGAATGGTGAAGGCCAGGATGACGCCGGCGAGCGTGGCATGTACGCCACTCTTGAACATGCAGAACCACAACAGCAGACCCAGTACCGAATACGGGGCAAGGCGGTAATGCTGCGTCTTGTTGAGCCACACGAGCGCGCAGGTCACAAGCGCGGCGGCGCCCAACCAAAACGGATTGGGGCTCTGACCGTAGAAGATGGCGATGGCGGCGATGGAGATGAGGTCGTCGGCGATGGCGAGCGTCGAGAAGAACACGCGCACGCCGTTGGGCACGCGGTTGCCCAAAAGCGACAGCACGCCCAGTGCAAAGGCAATATCGGTTGCCATGGGGATGGCCCAGCCGTTGTGGGCGCCGGCATGGTTAAAGATCAGGTAGATGCAAGCGGGAACGACGACGCCGCCCACGGCCGCCAGCATGGGAAGCATGGCCTGACGCGGATTCTTGAGCTCGCCAACTGTCATCTCGTACTTAAGCTCAATGCCCACGAGCAAAAAGAAGATCGCCATGAGGAAGTCGTTGACGAAAAGCTCGACGGTGAGACCGGCCGTCAGGTTGCCCAGACCCACATACAGCGGGGTCTCCAAAAAGTGATGGATAGCCTCGTAGGCATCGGTGTTGGCGCAAATGACGGCGGCGATGGCGGCGAAGACCATGACGGCGGCGGAAATCGTGCCGTTCTCGGCGATGCGCTCCCAGATGTCGTGACGTTCAAAGCGCTTGCGCTCACGAACGTTGAATAGCTGCTCAGTTGCTGCCATGGGCGGCTCCTTTCACGGGATGGCTCCCGTCTTAAAAAAGCACGGCCCGCCCAAGTGGCGGCGCCGCGCTCTAACGTATTACGCTTGCATCTAGCCTACCCCGCACGACAAGAACGCAGGCGTGGCCGAAAAGCGGAACCACAGGTTGAACATTATTTGCTCAACGGCACGGGCACGCCTGTCCAAGAGACGACGCGGCGCCGTACACAAAAAACGACCGGAGCGCGGGGCGTCCGCGATCCGGTCGTGGCGTTTAGTGAACTAAACCTAGCAGGCGGCCATGATGGGGGCAGCGACCTGCTTCTTACGGGAGAGGACGCCCGGCATCCAGACACCGTCGTGCTCGTCGGCAATGCCCAGGCCCTTCTGAGCAGCCTCGGTCTCGCCCTCGAGCAGGACCTGCGAGCCCTCCTCCATGATGTCGGTGATGCACAGGACAATGCCGTCAGCACCCTTCTCGGCGGCGTAGGCGCGCATGGCCTCGCGAATCTCGTCGATCATGCCGAGCGCGCGGCTCTTGTCGACGGTCTCGTACTGGCCGATGAGCAGCTTCTTGCCGGCGGGCTCGAACATCTTGATGTCGTTGCCGACCATCTCGGCAGCGGTGAAGGAGCCGGACGGACGGGTAAGGAAGACCTCCATGCCAAACTTGACCGGGTCGACGCCCACTTGCTCGCCGAGCTTGGCGGCAACGGCGCGGTCGACAGCGGTGGTGGTGGGGCTCTTGAGCATGAGCGTATCGGTCATCATGGCCGAGAGCAGCAGCTTGGCCTGGACGTCGGAAAGCTCAACGCCGAGCACGCCGGCGAGCTTGGTGACGATGGTGCAGCTGGAGCCCCAGGGCAGGCAGATGTAGTGCAGCGGGCCGGCGGTCTCGAAGTCGCCGATGCGGTGATGATCGACGACGCCAAAGACCGTGGCGTCCTTAAGGCCAGCGGCAGACTGGGCGGACTCGTTGTGGTCGGTGAGGACGACGAGCTGACCGGCCTCGACGGACTCGATCACGCGGGGCTCGGCGATGCCGGCGTCGGCGAGCAGCTTGGCGGACTCGGCCGGAAGCTGACCAAGGGCGCAGGCCTCGTAGGTGTTGCCAGCATACTCAACCTGGTTGAGCAGCTGGGACAGGACGACGGCGCTCATGATGGCGTCGTTATCGGGGTTCTGGTGACCAAAGACAAGAACGTTTGCCATGGATATCCTCCACTTGATATGTGTACTTGGACGTAGCTATGGTAGCACGCCGATGCCGAGCCTTCGCAGACGGAAGGGTCACGGCATATTTTGGGGCAGGCATGGGGGCCAAGACTGTCCCTTTTGCACCGTGTTGGTGCAAAGTAACCTGACCCCCTTGCACCAGCTATTTACCGGCGGCGCGCAGGGCTACGTAGGCGGCGCCGATGATGCCGGCGTCGTTGCCGAGCGAAGCGACCTTGATGGGCGTCTCGCGCGAGGCGGAAAGCGCGTAGCGCTGGAAGTGCTCGCGGACCTTGTCGAGGTAGACATCGGCCGAAGCGGACGCGCCGCCACCGATCAGGAACATCTCGGGGTCAACCACGTTAGCAATAAGCGCCAGGGCACGGCCGAGATAGTCGGCCATGGTATCGGCAGCTGCCAGCGCGAGCTTGTCACCCTCGCGGCAGGCCTGGAACACGTCCTTGGAATCAGAAGGCCCGGTGAGCTCGATGGGCTCGACGCCCGCCTTCTTGCACTCAGCAAGGTAGTTGCTCACCACGCCAGTGGCGCTGGAATACTGCTCCAGATGGCCATGGCCGCCACAGCCGCAGGTGCGCTCCTCAGCCGGGTTCAGGCACATGTGGCCAATCTCACCGCCAGCACCCACAACGCCCGATACCACGTCGCCGTTGACGATTACGCCGCCGCCCACGCCGGTACCGATGGTGACCATCACGACGTTCTGCACGCCCTTGGCAGAACCGAGCCAGGCCTCGCCCATGGCAGCGGCGTTGGCATCGTTCTCGTACTTAACGACCGCGTCGGGGCAGTGCTTTTGAATGGCGATCCTCAGCTCGGGCAGGTTAATGGCAATGTTGGCCTTGACCTTGGCATCGCCCGATGCCGGGATGGGGCACGGAACGGCCAGGCCAATGCCCGCCACAAAGGCACGCGGAATCTGGGCTTTGGCGACCACCTGGTCGATAGCCTCGGTCACCGCGGCAAAGCCCGCAGCGTCAACGATGGGAGGCGTGGGCACGCTGGCCTTGGCAAGCAGGTTGCCGTCCTCGTCGAACAGGCCCTCCTTAACCGAAGTGCCGCCGACGTCGATGCCGATGTAATACTGCTTAGGTTCCATGGGAGCCCACCTTTCTCGTTTAAACATTGCCTGTATGGTACCGCTCCCAAGGCAAAAACCTACCAAAAAGGGACAGGTTTATTTTGGCAGGTTTTATCTGGGGAAACGCAGGGCATGGGATTCGGTTTGCTGGGTGGTAAAACGACTCGCCCCGGTCCGCGGACCAATCAATTTGTTCAACGCGACATTATTCGCATGTATATCCGTTTAGAGCGCTCTAGTTTTATATGCGGAGCGGCTTTTAGCATAATCCTTCTCGAACTTTTCAAAACGCAATAGGGATACCTAGGCGTTGACTATACTTTCTTTTATATTCAATCAAGCCGGAAAGGGGGTTCCATGATTCCCAAATACGAAACGATCGCTGCGGATATCCGTCGAAGCATCGAGGATGGCACTCTTAAACCGGGCGACAAGCTTCCCACCGTCGTTGAGTTCTGCGAGCTCTATAGCGTTTCCAAAATCACCGTCAAACGAGCTATCGAGCAAATCACCGAGGAAGGTCTTATTACCAGCCGTCGTGGATCGGGTACCTACGTTAAGGACACGGCGGGACTTCCCGGCCAGGCGTTTTTCCAGGGCAAAAACGACCGTGCCCAGGGCTTTTCATATGAGCACCGCGGGGAGAAGGTGACCTCGGTGGTCTACGATTTCTCGATTGTTAATCCACCAGCGGACATCGCAGCCCAGCTGGGAATCGCCGAGGATGACTTTGCCTATCACATCGTGCGCGTGCGTCAGGCCGACGAGAAGCCCATCGTTATCGAGTACACCTACATGCCCCTCGAGCTGATTCCGGGCCTTAAAAAGAAGGACCTGTACGGATCGGTCTACCGCTTTGTCCGCGAGCAATGCGGGCTGAAAATTTCGAGCTTCCACCGTACCATTCGCGCCGTGGCAGCAACCGAGGAAGAAGCCGATCGCCTGGACACCAAACCTGGCTCTCCCCTGCTCGAGCTCACCCAGATTGGCTTTTTGGACAGCGGCGCCGCCTTTGAGTATTCGGTCTCGCGCAACGTTGGCGACCGCTTTGAGTTGCACAACGTAACGTTGGCATAGGTTTTTGTAGTCATCCGGGCGCTCGCTTTGAACAGTTTTACGCAGCGCCCGCGCAACACAATGGGGGTATGAACATGTCCGATTTGATTAAGCTGACGCCGATCTTCCACGAGAAGATCTGGGGCGGCCGCCAGCTCGAAACCGTATTTGGCTACGACATTCCCGATGGCCCCATCGGTGAGTGCTGGGCCATCTCAGCCCACCCCAACGGCGACTGCCAGATTGCGGAGGGCCCGTATGCCGGCCACACGCTGTCGTGGCTGTGGGCCGAGCACCGTGAGCTTTTCGGCAACTGCGAGGGCAAGGAGTTCCCGCTGCTCGTTAAGATTCTGGACGCAAAGGACGACCTTTCGATCCAGATTCATCCCAACGACGAGTACGCCGCCGAGCACGAGAACGGCAGCCTGGGTAAAACCGAGTGCTGGTACGTGCTGGATTGCGAGCCCGACGCCACGATCATCGTCGGCCAGCGTGCCAAGGACCGCGCCGAGGCCGCACAAATGATCGAGGAAGGACGTTGGGACGACATGCTCAACGTACTACCGATCCACAAGGGCGACTTTTTCCAGATTGATTCCGGTACCGTGCACGCCATCAAGACCGGCACGCTCATTTTGGAGACGCAGCAGTCGAGCGATGTGACATATCGCCTGTACGACTACGACCGCCCCGGCACCGATGGCAAGCTGCGCCCGCTGCACATTGAGCAGAGCCTCGACTGCATCGACTTTGATGCTCAGGCTCCGACCGACGGCACGGTGACCGCGCCCGAGGTGGACGGCGTGACCGAGCTCGAGTCCAACCCCTGCTACACCGTCGATCGCGTGCGCGTCGACGGCAGCAAAACCATCGACCAGCGCTGGCCCTTCATGTGCCTGTCGGTCATCGACGGCGAAGGCACCGTCTGCGGCGACCCCGTCCACAAGGGAAGCCACCTGCTAGCTCCGAGCACCGTCAGCTCCATTGACCTCGAAGGCAAGATGGAACTGATCATCAGCCACCTGTAGGCCACCGGTCCCCAAGCGCTCGCCGGGACGGGGCGCGGGGTTTGGTCGCCTGCTCGGACAGTCTTGCTCGCACGGAGAGCACATTAAGTGCTCTCCGGCTCGTGCGGAACTCGCGATCGACCAAACCCCGCGTCCCATCCCGGCGAGCCTCTGGCTAGTTACGACAATCAAAAAGCAACAAGGGGCTCCCCCGCTCATCAAACGGGAGAGCCCCTCGCCATACATAACGAATCAAGGTGCCTATAGGTAGACCTTTTCGAGAAACGATAATGTGTCCTGAAGACGCGCTCTCTCTTTACGATCGGTCCGCCGATTTACATAAGAAGAAAAGTCCGCAAAGAAGTCTCCGGCGTCAGCCCTCATTTGCTCTATTAGCTCCAAGCGAGCCGAAGGCGGCAACAAACCCGCAAGTCGAACAATATCCGAGCGATGCTTTCGTCGATCTTTATCGTTGCAATGGCGCCCTTCTTCATAGCTCCTATTGATATCAATGTGCGCACGCATCTTGAGGGGAATGATATGGAGCGCATCGAGCAACGTAATGCCCTCTACGTTCGTTGCGTTGTCGCGAATAAATTCGTAGTAGCCATCATCGAGAATAATTGCCGAAAGACTTGATACAGCCCCGTCAAAGGAAAGAGGTGCCACTTCGCTCGTTTCATCTTCGAGCACAAAATCAGGATGTCGGGCAAATAGCTCAATTTGGCCGGGATAGTCTAGGACTTGCCTTGATCCTTCGGGCAAACAGAACCGATAGTAAGTGCACTTTCCATCGCCGACCTTTCCAGTCTCATATCCGGCAGCTTTGATAAATGCCCACAATGCAGTGGCAAATTCAACGCCTTCCCCATCAACAATTACGACGACATCCAAGTCTTCAGTAGCTCTAAACGAATCGCCCTCATTGTCAAATAGAACGCTGCAGGCCCCTCCACCAATAAGGACGTAACCGCCTTTACAGCCGCTCATGGCATCGGCAAATCGCTCTATTCCCCTCACTTTTGACATATCGTCCTCCTGAGCTGTTCGACCGCGTCGAGCAGACGCTCTTCTTTGTAATCTTCTTTTGCGCAAGCAACGTATAAGGAAAACGGGTCGACACACTGCAAACCCGTCGCATCAAAACTAATATCGGACGGCGCGTCCACGGGATACGACCAGACCTCAATCACAACTGCCGCCGGTTCGTACCACTGAGCCTCCAGCCATCTGTCGCCCATATGCCCTTTCAAGGCCTCTAGCTGATACTTTTCGAGAGCAATGGTTGGAGCAGAGTCTTCATGGGCAAGGTCGGACATATAGCTAAGGGCAGACACACTGGAAAGCAGCGCATCAACGGCACGTAGCTCTGTTCTCTCGATAACCTTCTTGAGCCGGATTCGCTCTAAAACTGGTGTGCGAAGATAGTCCTCAAACCCATTCAGCAACGTCTCGGTCGACAGCCCGGCGTCGCACAATATACGCTTTTTGCCGTCCCGCACAATCAACCCAGGAGCTATAGCGGCGATTTCCGAAAGATAGCCGCTGACGCTTGCCGCGCTGTTGCC
>CATZIU010000014.1:0-59999 GCA_958420165.1 uncultured Collinsella sp.
GGCGTTGCGTTCCTTGTTGCGCTGCTTGCGGTCGCGCTGACGGCTGCGGCGGTCGTTGTTGCGATCGTCCTTGCGCTCGTTGCGCTCGTCGTTACGCTTGTGCTGGCGACGGTTGGGGCGGGCGCCCTCTTCGGTCTCGGTGCCTTCGGCAGCCGCGGCTGCGGATGCATCGGTGCCGGACGGAGCCTCGCCCTCTGCCTTGGCGTCGGCGTTGGCATGGTTGCTGGGTTCGGCGTCGCCCTGCTGCTCGGCACCCTTGGCCCTCGCGGACTTCTTGCGCGTGCGCTTGGGCTTCTCAGTTGCCGGCTGGTCGACGTTCTCGGTCTCGGAAGCGGCATCGGCGGTTGCCTCGGAGGACTTGTCGTCGACGGGCTTGGCCTCAGCCTTGACCTTCGCCTTCGTCGAGCGCTTTGCCGCGGTGCGACGGCTGCGGCCGGGACGGACATCGGCGGGCTCGGCATCGGCAGATGCGGGAGCCTCGGTGGACGGAGCGTCCTGGACCGGGGCATCGACCGTGGCCGTAGGCTCGGCCGTCACCGCTGCGCCCTGGGCAGCAGCTGCTGCGGCAGCGGCTTTCTCGGCCTCAACATACGCCTTGGGCTTGCGGCCGCGACGATGCGGGCGCAGAGCCGGATCAACGACGGGAACCTCGCTGGCCTCAGCGTGGACGACGGACTCAGCGGAGGAAGCGCCCTCCCCTGCCGCAGTACGAGTCGGAGCTTCAGCGACCTCAGGAGTCGGTTGCTCGGCGGGCTGCTGCGTCTTGGCTGCCGTACGGCGACGCGTGCGCGGCGCCGGCTTCTCGACCGACTGTTCGGCAGCAGGAGCCTCGGGGGCGACCGACGCAGCGAACTCAGTCAATGCCGCGGCCTCGCGCTCGGCAGCGCGACGGCGGGCACGCACAACCTGGGCCTCGCTAATCTGCGCCAGTGCACGGGCCTGCGCGACCTCATCGGAAATGGGGGCCGAAGCATCGGTGGCAACGGGGCGCTTCGCGCGCGTGGTGCGCGTCGTACGACGTTTGGGCTTTTCGGCATCCTCGCCGTCCGCAGCAGGCTTGGCCAAACGACGCGTGCGCTTAGGCTTAGCGGGAACAGCCTCCTCGCTAGCAACGGGCGTGGTGGGCGCGGCGGCCTTAAGCGCCTCGGGAGCCGAGACCTGCGCCGACGCGGAAAGCACGGCCTGGTCCGACGTAACCGGTGCAGCGGGAGCCGTTTGCGTCGTCGTTATTTCGTTTTCTTGTTGTTGATCAGACACAGTGTTTGCTCAACTTTCTTTTCAAGCCCTGTGATCACATGCTCCCTGCATAAACCTTCAGGGCGGCTAAACAGTCTAGCTCCGTCAAATACCGACGGACATCATTGATCTGTATAGAGATGATTGCGTTATATACGCAGCGTAAGTGTAACACAACCGCAACCACCTGCAACTTAGTCATCGGGGACGTTCTTAAACGACTAGTCAAAAGGGATGCTCTTTACAAAGTTCCGGCGTACACCATCGCCACATCATAAGCTGCGGTGAAATAGTTCCCAAATCCCGGCCGGCACCTCTCAAGCAGGAACCATTCCACCGCAACTCATAAGAAGAAGGCAGATCAAGCCTCAAGCATCGAGAAAACGGAACAGCTAAGGGACAAGGGCATCGGCCCCAAGATCGATGTGTCACGAATCGCGCCCATCTACTACGTTTGCCCCCGCACCCCTGACCATACTCACTATTTTTCGAAAGTCGCAGACCTGCTACCTGCGGTTTTAATATTGCGTTTTTCGGCGTGGTTCGGGGTACGCACTTAAACGTAGTAGATGCCCCCGATTCTTGGCAGAAGGTATCCCACCGCTCCTCCACGGGACAAAAATGATCCGTTTTCCTCCGTCCCCTAGGGTCATTTTCAAAACTATGGCTGTTTACTACGATGAATCGCTCAACCACGACCACGCCAAAAACCGAAAAAATAAAACCCCAGCTAGATGGCTTGCACTTTTCGGTGAAAAGCCCGTGTGATTGGAATCCCTCGATTCATCGTAGTAAACCGGTACAGTTGCGATTTGGTAGCATTTTCCAGCAAGCCAAATTGTCTCGCTAAACGCAAAAAGCCCGACCTCCGCATGGGAGATCGGGCTTAGAAGGCTCAGTTAAACCAAACCAACGCAGTCAAACGACCAGCGCTTACATCTGCTCGGGGGCAGAAACGCCAACGAGGGTAAGCACCAGGGCGAGCGTCACACGGACGGCGTCGCAGGCGGCCAAACGGGCGCGCGAGAGCTCAGGGTCGACGGGACGGCCCTCGCTCGGAAGGACCTGGCAGGCGGCGTAGAAGCTGTGGAAGTCGCCAGCGAGCTCCTCGGCAAAGTGCGTCAGGCGGAACGGGGCGCGATCGCGAGCGCAGCTACCGATGAGGTCGGTGAGCTCGTTGAGCTTACGCGAAAGGGCAAGCTCGGTCGGGTCGGTCAGCAGCGAGTAATCGACGTTCTCGCCAATAGCCTTCTCGGCGACGGCCTTCATGCCCATCTCGGCGGCCTGCTCGGCGGTAACGTCTGCGGCACGACGCAGGATGGAGCACACGCGAGCGTGAGCGTACTGCACGTAGTACACCGGGTTGGAGTTGTCGCGCTTCTTGACGGCCTCAATGTCGAAGTCGACCATCTGGTTGGAGCTCTTGGAGATGAGCGTGTAGCGGGCGGCGTCAGAGCCGACCTCGTCGACGAGTTCCTGCAGGGTCACCATGGTGCCCTTGCGCTTGGACATACGGACGGGCTTGCCGTTGCGCAGCAGGTTGACGAGCTGGCCCAGCAGAACCTCAAACTTGCCGGGATAGCCAAGAGCGTCACAGACGCAGCGGACGCGCTCGATGTAGCCGTGGTGGTCGGCGCCCCAGATGTCGATGACGTGGTCGACGCGCTGGAACTTATCCCAGTGATAGGCAACGTCGGAGGCGAAGTAGGTGTACTCGCCATCGGACTTGATCAGGACGCGGTCCTTGTCGTCGCCCAGGTCGGTGGAGCGGAACCACAGGGCACCGTCCTTGGTGTAGAGGTAGCCCATCTTGTCGAGCTTCTCAAAAGCGCGGTCGACGGCGGAGGTGCCGGCGGTCTCGCCCTCGGTGTCCTTCACGTACAGAGAGCGCTCGGAGAACCAACGATCGAAGTCGCAGTTAACGGCGTGGCAAAGGTCGCGCATGTTGTCGACCATCTTTACGTAGCCGCGCTCGCGGAAGCTCTCCATGCGCTCCTGCGGATCGGCGTTGACCCACTTATCGCCGTCGGTGCGCCAGAACTCGGCAGCCTCGTCGATGATGTAGTCGCCGCCGTAGGAGTCCTTGCCCAGAGTCTCGGCAAAGTTGTCCTGATACGGATGGGTCTCGGGATGCTCGTCGCTCTCGTCGGCAACAAAGGCGTCGCGGTCGGCGATCAGAAGCTTGTGAGCCTCGTCGATATCCACGCCCTGCTTGGCGATGATGTCGGCAAGCTGCATATAGCGCGTGCTGATGGAGTTACCGAAGGTGTTCATCTGAGAGCCGTGGTCGTTGATGTAGAACTCACGCTGGATGTCATAACCGGCGTGGTCCATCACACGACAAAGGGAGTCGCCCAGAGCGGCCCAGCGACCATGACCGATGTGCATGGGGCCGACGGGGTTGGCGGAGACGAACTCGACCTGGGTCTTCAGGCCGCCACCGACGTTGGACTTAGCGAAGTCCATACCCTTCTCGCGGGCCTCGCCAAAGATGGCGTTCTTGACGGCGACGGAGAGGTAGAAGTTGATGAAGCCAGGACCGGCGATCTCGACCTTCTCGATCGCGGGGTCCTCGGGCATATGGGCGACGACGGCCTCGGCGATCTTGCGCGGGGCGCAGTGAGCCAGCTTGGCGGACTTCAGGGCCATGGTGGAGGTCCACTCGCCATGAGAAGTATCAGCCGGTCGCTCGATAGCGCAATCGTCAAGTTCAAATGCGGAAAGGTCGCCGGCCTCCTGGGCCGCAGCAAGCGCAGCGCGTACCAGCTCTTCAATCTTCTCGGGCATAGATCCTCCTTGTGTTAAAGCCCCCGAGCTCTTGGTCACTCGTAGGGCAAAAGCCAGAGTTTGTAGCACTCTATCACAAGCGGTAGCTACTGTCGCAGGGTAAAGCTAATAGATATTGCATATGCACAAAAATGACTACCGCTCTTGCGCGGCGGTACAAAGTTGGCGGTTTGCCTGCAGTTTATACACGTTCTAGAAATGCATAAACGTATGGATAAGCCGTTCTATTTATCGAATACTCTAACCTATCGGAGTTGTGTGCTTTTCCTGCATAAAGTAATGGTTTGCGCACGTCAGCGTGGTATTCTTAACATACGCAAATTCGTATAAGTTGGAGGTAGCATGTTCTCAATCGGTCAACACGTCATTCATCCGGGTCAAGGAGTCTGCACCGTCGTCGGCTTTAGGGACGACACACCGCAGCCCATGTTGTTGCTCGAGACCAAACAGGGACATGCGCAGACGATTCTCATGTACCCCGTGGCGCAGGCCGACCGTCTGCATGCCGCTATCTCCCAGCAAGATGCAGAGCACCTGCTGAGCCACTACGATGAGCTGGAGTGCGACACCTTTACCGAGCGCAATAGCTCGCTCGAGGAGACGCACTTTAAGCAGCAGCTCAAGCTGGGCGCGCCCGAGACGGTTCGCGTGGCAAAAACCATGATGCACCGTATTCGCCAGGCCGAGGAAGCAGATAAAAAGCCCAGCTCCTACTACATGCGCGTACTCAAGGAAGCCAAGCGCCGCTCCATCGAGGAGTTCGCCGTGGCCCTGGGCGTCACCGAAGAGGCCGCCGAAGCCCGCCTAGCCCAAGCCGCCCTCAACTAACCTGCCAAAAAGGGACAGGTTTATTTTGGCAGGTTTTATCTGGCCAAACGTCAACAAACAATCAGTAAATGGCCGGGTGCTCCGTTTTGTTTGTGAGCGCCCGGCCATTTTTCTATATCCGTAGAATACGTGAAGCCCATTTGCGATGACATCACGCGGGGGCCGTCCAGATCGACGCAACCAACGGCCGCATCCACAACAAGCGCGCCTGTCTTGCTCAATTACCATTAAAAAGCATCAATTTGAAAACGCAATAACATTTCGGCAGGTAGCAGCTATAGTCGGTGAACTGAATCTCGACAACCGAAGCCTCCGAATGAGGTATCTTCAGCCCATCCAAGCTAAAGGAGGGGCCATGCCGAGAAAACCTCGTTCAAAGTCACCAACCGGTTATTTCCACATCACGTTGCGTGGAAACGGAGGGCAATTGCTGTTTGACGATGCCGAGGACCGAATCGCCATGCTTCAGATCCTCGATGCGATCCTCCCCAAACACAATATCGAGCTTATCGCTTGGTGCCTTATGGGAAACCACATTCATCTGCTCATCGACGATCCGGACGACCGCAAGAGCGACGCGATGCACGCGGTAGCAGTATCGTATGCGGGCAGGTACAATGCGCGGACGGGGCATATCGGCCACGTGTTTCAGGAGCGGTTTTGGGATTCGCCCATTAAGTCAGAAGTATATTTACTCGAGGCAATTCGATACATTCATCTGAATCCACAAAAAGCGGGACTGGCGGCATACGACGAATATCCCTGGAGCAGCCATCGCGAGTATCTAATGAGTGCCAGGTCACGGCCGCATGTTACCGGCAGCGTTGTCGGTGTTTTATTCCCAACACCTCGCTCATACCTTCGGCTCATGGAAAGTACGCCGTCGCTTCCCTGTCGCCCCAGCGCAACAGCCAAGGTTCGCGAGGAAGATCTATGCGAATTTGGCACGGCAATCGTGCAGAGTGTCGCAGGATGTGCTCCGACGGAACTCAAATCCGTCTCCAAGCCACTTCGCAATGAGGCGATTCTCGCGCTTCGAAAACAAGGGCTAACGGTTAAGCAGGTTCAGCTGCTGACCGGACTGGGAACATGGATTATCAAGAACGCGTCGTAGCGTCGCGTTTGCCGAGTTACGGATACGGCGAAGCGCAGCTGTCTGCCGCGAGGCGCCGCCATTCGCCAGCGTCACCATGTCAAACAGAAAACGCTTCCGCTGAATAACATCCAACGGAAGCGTTTTCCCAGATAAAACCTACCAAAATAAACCTGTCCCTTTTTGGCAGGTTAGGCCTGGAAGGTGTCGCGGTCGGGCGCGAAGGACTGCATGGCCGCGATGGTGCGGTCGAAGAGCTCGGGAAGCTCCCAGCCCAACATCTCGGCGCCCTGCGAAATCACGTCGCGCGAGCAGCCGGCGGCAAAGCGCTTGTCCTTGAACTTTTTCTTGAGCGACTTAGTCGTAAAGTCCATGACGCTTTTGCTCGGACGCATGATCACGGCAGCACCGATCAGGCCGGTGAGCTCGTCGCAAGCAAACAGGATCTTCTCCATCTGAAGCTCGGGCTTGGGCAGCGAGGCATTGAAATCGGACGTGTGCGTCTGAATAGCGCGAATGAGTTCGGGCGATGCGCCCTCGCCCTCGAGGATTTCTGCCGCATAGATGGTGTGGTTCACGGGGTCGTCCTCATGCTCCTCCCAATCCAAGTCGTGCAGCAGGCCGACGATGCCCCAAAACTCCTCGTTCTTGGGATCGAACTCGCGCGCAAAGTAGCGCATGGTGCCCTCGACCGTCTCGCCGTGGGTGATGTGGAACGGGTCTTTGTTGTGCTCGTTAAGCAGTTCGAACGCACGGTCGCGGGTGATTCCGGCGGAAAGCATCTGGGACATGGCAATACCTCCAGGTGAGTCGGTGCTAGGACACGGTGTCATTATCGTATATCGCCGTAGCTCAAGCCGAAAGGCAGAAAAGGTATACGGAGAAAAAAGCCGGGCAAACGTGTCGCCCGGCAAAACCGCAGATAAAACCTGCCAAAATAAACCTGTCCCTTTTTGGTAGGTTTAGGGGCGAACCTGACCGGTGCCGCGGAGCTTGTATTTGTAGGTGGTGAGGGCCTCGGCGGCGAAGGGGCCGCGGGCGTGGAGCTTTTGGGTCGAGATGCCGATCTCGGCGCCCAGGCCAAACTCGCCGCCGTCGGTGAAGCGCGTGCTGGCGTTGGCGTACACGGCCGAGGCATCGACCGCATCCAGGAAGCGCTCGCAGGCATCCTCGTCCTCGGCGATGATGGCCTCGGAATGCATGGTGCCGTAGCGGTTGATGTGCGCGATGGCCTCGTCCTCGTTCGCCACGACCTTCACGCTCATCTCGAGAGCCAGATACTCGCGGCCCCAGTCCTCCTCGGTTGCAGTAACAAAGTCATCACCCTCGGCAAGCCCGGCATCGGCGCATGCGGCGCAGGTTGCCTCGTCGCCGTGAATGAACACGCCGTGGTCATGCAGCACGGCCACGACCGCCGGCAAAAACGCATCGGCCACAGCACGGTCGACCAGCAGCGACTCGGCGGCATTGCACACGCCTACGCGCTGGGTCTTGGCATTAACGATAATGTTGAGTGCCTTATCAAAGTCGGCGGATTCATGCACGTAGATGTGGCAGTTACCCGTGCCCGTCTCGATAACCGGTACGAGCGACTCGCGCACGCAGCGCTGGATCAGGCCCGCACCGCCGCGCGGAATGAGCACGTCGACGATGCCGCGGAGCTTCATGAGCTCGCCGGTGGCTTCGCGGTCGGTGGACTCGATCATCGAGACGGCCTGGCGCGGGAAGCCCTGCGCCTCGAGGGCATCGGCCAGCAGCTCGGTAATCATGGCGCACGAGTGATAGGCCAGCGAACCGCCGCGCAGAATGCAGGCGTTGCCGGTGCGGATGCAGATGCCCGCGGCGTCGGCCGTCACGTTTGGGCGCGCCTCGTAGACCATGGCCACCAGACCCAGCGGCACGCTCACGCGGGTCAGATCCACACCGCTTGCAAGCACGCGGTGGTCGAGTACGCGGCCGACGGGATCGGGCAGCTCGGCGAGCTTCTCCAGGCCGGCGGCCATGCCCTCGACGCGCTCGGTCGTCAGCAGCAGACGGTCGAGAAGCCCCGCCGAGGTGCCCGCATCGCGCGCGGCGGACATATCGAGCTCGTTGGCGGCAACGATGGAATCGACGCCGTCGCGCAGCGCCGCGGCCATGGCGCGCACGGCCTCCTGGCGCTGGACATCGCTCGCCGTGGCAAGCGCGCCCGAAGCGGCCTTGGCCTCAACGGCAAGATCGTGAACGTAGGTGGCTATATCGACCGACATGAACGGCCCTTTCTCTTAGATGTTTGCCAACCATGGTAGCCGATTTGCACGCATCCTCGCAGACGGCGGTAGAATTGGTCAACCCGAAACACCGCAACGAATGGAAGCATCACATGGCGCTCATCACTTCGTACCACGTCCCCGGCCTGTATGTCGAGGACCACAGCATTGACGTCCCCCTCGACTGGCGCGGCCTGGAGCCATGCTTTTGGCCGTCGGCAGCACCATGCGCCGCGGCGCCATGCCGGCGCCCATCGCCGGTGCACCCGAAAGCACCAAGCTCTTCTACCGCGTGGTTTGCGCTCCCGACCGCATCAACGACGATCTGCCGCTCCTCCTCTTTTTGCAGGGCGGCCCCGGCGGCGAAAGCCCGCGTCCACTGTCGCCCACAAGCGATGGCTGGATCGAGGAGGCCGTCGAGCATTTCCGCGTCGTGCTGCCCGACCAGCGAGGTACCGGGCGCAGCAGCTGCGTAGACGGGCGTACGATCGCGGCTCTGGGCAATCGCGCCGAGGCAGCAGGAGCCGATGCCGCACGCTCGCAGGCGGACTTTCTCAAGCGCCACCTCGCCAGTTCCATCGTGCGCGACTTTGAGTACCTGCGCCTGGTGGGCTTTGGCGGCAAGCCCTGGGTCACACTCGGGCAGAGCTACGGCGGCTTTTTGACGTTGAGCTATCTATCGCTTTTCCCCGAGGGCGTAACGGCAAGCTTTACCTGCGGCGGCATTCCGCACGTGCCGGCGAGCGCCAGCGAGGTCTACGCGCACACCTTCCCGCGCATGGCGGCCAAGACCCAGCAGTATTATGACCGCTACCCCGCCGACGTCGAACGCGTGGCGGCCCTGGCAGATGCCCTCGAGGAGCAAAAGCCCGCACTGCCCGACGGCTCGCCGATGACGGTCGAGCGCCTGCAGCTCATGGGCAGCGACTTTGGCATGAAGCCGAGCTTTGAGCGCATGCACTGGATTATCGACCACGCGTTTGTTGATGGCGACGGTTCGCTGAGCTGCGGCTCCTCGGTATCCGACAGCTTTTTGATGCACGCCTTCGAGCGCACCAACACGCGTACAAACCCGCTGTACTGGACGCTGCAGGAGTTCATCTACGCCGACGGCGACACCATGCCCATTCACTGGGCTGCAGCCGAGGAAAAGGCCCATCGCGCCGAGTTCGACACGCTCACGCGCCCGCTCATGTTTACCGGTGAGGCTATGTTCCCGTGGATGTTTGAGCAGATGCCCGAGCTCAAGCCCTTCAAGCTCGCCATGGATCTGCTGATGGAAGACACCAGCTGGGACAAGATCTACGACCCGCAGCGCCTGGCCTGCAACGAAGTACCACTCCAGGCTGCGGTGTACTTCGACGACATGTACGTCGATTCGAGCCTGCAGCTCGACACGCTAAGCCGCATAGGCAACTCGCACGCCTGGGTGACCAACGAGTTTGAGCACGATGGCCTGCACGGCAGCGTGGTGTTCAAGCACCTCTTCGACGATGCCCTCAACCGCGGAGACCTGCGCCAGATCTTCTAGCAAAGGAGTGTCCCCGCTTGCCGGCAACGACAATACCGCAGGTAGAGGACGGAAAGCGAAAACGCCCCTAAGCGAGCAAGGTGACGTGAAAGAGGAGGGCATTGACCTTTTGGTCATGCCCGACGATTGAACGTCAGATTGCCGCTTAGGGGCGTTTGCAGCGTCAATTGGTTAGGCGAAGACCTGATGGTCATGCCTCACCTTTTGAATGACAAATTGTCGCTCTGGACGGCGCGCAGCGTCGACCCGTTAGGCGAAGACGATCAGATTATCTCGATGAATCGCGGGCTTCTCGGCCAAGTCTGCCAGCAGGCGGTTGCCGGCAATCTGGTCCTGGCGGCGTCCGGCTGCAAGCTCCAGCACGTCCGAATCGGCCTCGGCAATACCACGCGCGACAACCATACCGCTCGGGTCGCACACATCGAGCACATCGCCCTCGGCAAACGTGCCATCGACCTCGCGAATACCCACCGCGAGCAAGGACGAGCCACGGCTGACCAGCGCCTTCGCGGCGCCGTCATCGACCGTCACCGAGCCATGCGCCTTGTCGCCCAGCGCGATCCACAGCTTGCGGGGCGCAATGTCCAGACGCTCCGCCGGCGGATCGAACAGCGTGCCCACACTCTCGCCGCGAGCGAGGCGCACGAGCGCATCGGGCTCCTCGCCCGAGCAGATCACGCTCTGAATGCCCGCCGTCATCAGAATGCGGCTCGCGCGGATCTTGGTAATCATGCCGCCCGTGCCCACCGACGTGGAAGAATCGCCCGCCGAGGCGATAATCTTGGCATCGATCTTATGCACGACCGGGACAAACTCGGCCGTGGGGTCCTCGTGCGGATTGGCGGTATAGAGACCATCGATGTCCGAGAGCGTCACGCACAGGTCGGCGGAAACCAGGCAGCTTACAAGCGCCGCCAGCGTGTCGTTGTCGCCAAACTTGATCTCGTCGACGGTAACGGTATCGTTCTCGTTGACGACTGGCACCACGCCGAGCTCCACCAGGCGCAGCAGGGCGTCGCGTGCGTGCAGGTAGGACGTGCGGCGGGCCGTATCGTGGCGCGTGAGCAGCACGAGCGAGGTGAGCAGATCCCGTGCATGGAACTCCTCGTCGTAGGCCGACGAGATGATGCACTGACCGGCCGAGGCGCAGGCTTGCAGGCTCGGCAGGTCACCGACCGGCTTGCGGTCGAAGCCCAGCACGGGATAGCCACAGGCGATAGCGCCCGAGCTCACCACGACCAGACGCCAGCCGAGCTTGCGCAGGGCTGCGGCCTGGTCGGCAAGCCCGCCGATAAAGGCGCGGTTGACCTTGCCGTCGGCACCCACCACCGTGGACGAACCGATCTTTACCACCATCGTTTTATAAGAAGTCGTCATACGTCAAACCAATCGAATGTTGAGCTGGCGGGCGAGAAAATGATCCGCTTTCCTCCGTCCCCTTCGGATCATTTTGCCCAGGGAAAGGCGGAAGCCGCGGCCATGTTCTTGCGCACGAGCTCGTCGCGCACCTGTGCCAGGCCCTGCTCCATGCCCACCACATAAGTCTGCGGGTACAGGAAGCGCTTGTAGACCGGATCCAGATGGTCCAGTGCCCAGGTGCAACGCTCGCGTGCGTCCTCAATGCTCTCGCGCGGGGCAACGGCACTGCCATCGCGCACGATCGGCGCCAGCAGCTCGCGATACTCAAGCTCGGAAACGTCGGTCACCAGGGCGGCATCGTTCACGGCCACGAGGGTATTGCCACGCGCGGCGCCCTCCCCCGCCAGATGATCCTCGTCATAGATCATGTCGCAGATCGGGCCGCCAAAGCCGTCGTAATAGCGGCGCACGCGCTGCACGCCCGGGATCGTGCGCTTGTAGGGCTGCTCGGAGAGCTTAACCACCGGCGTCCACGGGTCCGTCTCGCTCGCACGGCGGGCGGAAAGCTTGTACACGCCGCCCAGCGCCGGCTGGTCATAGCAGGTCGCGAGCTTGGTGCCCACGCCAAAGCTATCGATAGGCGCACCCTGGTCGAGCAGTGACTGAATCGTGTACTCGTCAAGATCGTTGGAAACCGAGATCCCCACATAGGGCAGGCCCTCGGCATCAAAACGGCCGCGCACATACTTGGAGAGCTTGGCGAGGTCGCCCGAGTCAATGCGAATAGCCGACAGGCGCTCGCCCACCGCCTCCATCTCCTTGGCAACCGTAATGGCATGCTCGCAGCCCTCACGCACATCGTAGGTGTCGATGAGCAGCGTACAGTTCTTGGGGCTCGACTTGGCAAAGGCGCGGAAGGCCTCGAGCTCGGAATCGAAGCTCATCACCCAGCTGTGCGCATGCGTGCCAAAGACGGGAATACCGTAGCGGCGACCGGCGAGCACATTGGACGTAGAGGAACAGCCGGCAACGTAGCTCGCGCGCGCGACGGCCAGGCCGCCATCGGGGCCCTGGGCGCGGCGCAAGCCAAACTCGGCAACGGGACGGCCGTCCGCCGCCAGCACCACGCGCGCCGTCTTGGTGGCGACAAGTGTCTGGAAGCCGACGATGTTGAGCAGCGCCGTCTCGAGCAGCTGGCACTCCAGCGCGGGGCCGGTGACGCGCACCATGGGCTCGCGCGGAAAGACGAGCTCGCCCTCGGGGACGGCGTCGATGTTCACATGCGCACGAAAATCGCGCAGGTAGTCGAGGAATCCAGGCTTGAACATCGCGCCGCCGGCCGGGGCCTGGAGCGAGGCGAGGTAGTCGATGTCCTCGGGCGTAAAGCGCAGGTTCTCGACCAGCTCGGGCAGCTCGGCGGTACCGCACATGACGGCGTAGGCGCTACCAAAGGGATGGTCGCGGTAAAACGCGGTAAAACAACCCTGCTCATTGGCCTTGCCGCTCTCCCACAGGCCCTGGGCCATAGTGAGCTCGTACAAATCGGTGAGCATTGCAATGTCGGTGGGATGCGAGATGTCGGTCAAAGCCATGGGGCGACCTTTCGGATGCGTTGTGCAGAAGTTGAGGGTTGGACGAGGCGGACGTGCGGGCATGGAACCCGGCGCGAACAGGTTAGTGCAGGCCCATGCTGCCCGTGATCGTGTAGACCATAAAGACGATAAACGCGATGAGGGCGAGCACGATGATGATTTTTTGAGCAGGAGCCATGCCGGGGATCTCATTCTCACCCGTAGGCTCCTTGGAGGTGACCATGCGCTGGGCAAAGGTCATCTCGTCACGGCTCGGTTTGGGCTCGACGGGCTTGGGGTGAGCGGCTCTTTTGGGCTGAGGTTTGGGAGCGGCAGGCGCAGGCTTCGCGGCGGCGGGTTTGGGTGCGGGCACGGGCGCCGGTGCGGATGCGGCCTTCGCGGCGGCCTCCTCGGCCTTCGCGCGCTCGGCACGCAGAGCAGCCAGCTCCTCACGCTCGCGACGAGCCTCTTCCTGAGCCTCGCGGCGGGCCTTCTCGGCGCGGAGCTCTTCCAACTCGGCGCGCTCCTCGGCAGACAGTGGTTGGGACTCAAGCTCGGCCATAGTACAGCCCTTTCTTTTTAAAAAAAGCCGCCGACACAATGTCAGCGGCTTATCAAATCCAAGGGTGGAGACGAAGGGAGTCGAACCCTCGACCTCTGCCATGCGACGGCAGCGCTCTCCCAACTGAGCTACGTCCCCAGGACAAGTTGTTATTTTACCTACGGCTCGCCAACTGTCAACGCCCAATACCCAGTCTTTTTGGGACGGGGATATTTTGACTACCTTTCGAGCAAGCGATCCTCCCGATGATTTTTCTGGGACGGGGATTAAAAAATCATTGTGAACCGAATGATTTTTTAATCCCCGTCCCAGAAAAATCATCGGCGAACGCGCTACTTTGCGCTGGTGAGGACGCCGGTGGTGTCGAAGGCCGGGGTAAAGCTCTCGTCTACCGCGCCGCCCTCTTGCCAGAACATCGTCGTAAAGCCAAGGTCATCGGCATGGTCGAGCACCTGCTCGTACTCCTCGCGCGTCACAGCACGCGCCAGGTCGCCGCCCTGCTCGCGCATGAGCGCATTGGGCGTGTACTGGTTCATGACCGAGATCGGCACATCACCCACCGTCTGCCACACCAGGTCCAGCACGCGACACGAATCGTCTGCATGTCCCGGCAGTACCAGATGGCGCACGATCATGCCGCGCTTCATGAGCCCGTCCTCGTCCACCAGCTCTCCCCCGCGGCGCTCAATCTCGCGCGCCATTTGCGCTAAGCCCGACACGGCCACGCGCGGGTAGTCCTGAATATGAGACAGTGACTGCGCAAGCGCCGCATCGGCATATTTAAAGTCGGTAAGCCACACATCGACCAGATCGCCGAGCGCCGCCACGGCACTCGCACGCTCATAACCGCTCGTATTGTAGACGATGGGGATGGCCAGCCCACGCGCCCGTGCCGCAGCAATCGCAGTCGGCAGCAGGTGCGCGTAGTGTGTCGCCGTTACCAAGTTAATATTGTTGGCGCCCTGGTCCTGCAGCTCCAACATAATCTCGATCAGACGCTCGGGCGAAATCTCAAGCCCAAAATTGCCCGTCGAGATCTCGTGGTTCTGGCAATAGACGCATTTGAGCGAGCAACCGCTAAAGAAGATCGTACCCGAACCGGCTTCGCCCGAGATAGGCGGCTCCTCCCACATATGAAGCGCCGCGCGGGCCACTTTGAGCGTGTCGTTAGCACCGCATACGCCGTGCGCGCCCTCATCGCGCGCCGCACCGCAACGGCGCGGACACAAATGGCAGGCGGGCGAAAAAAGTTCGGTCAACGACGTCGGCATAAAAACATGCTCCAAAACAACGATTCAGCAGCTCAAACGCAAAAGGATCAAGCGCACAGACGGCTCGAGCCCAAGGCGCCGTAATCGTCCGACACGATTTTTGTAATGTCAAGACTGGAATCCACAAAGTGCTGCTTTATGATGTAGGTATTCCGCCCCCTGCGGAGCAACTGGGTGAACCGTCGCGTTTATTTAGGGAGCCCACACAGTCGTACCTAGTACAGGTATCCTTCGTTGTTAAGGACGCTGGAACAGTCGATGAGGGCACCCACCTGTTTTAGGTGGGTTCATTTTCGTAACGTGGGGGGTGGTTTTCTTTTGCCGAAAATCACCATTGCAAATCCCGCCATGATTCCCAAAAGGCACCAGGCAGAGCCCCACTATCACTCGAATATCTGGTAAGCGCGTGATTATCGCCCCGTGCAATTCCTCACACCCTCCTTGGTCGAGTATCATGGGTCAGCTATACCCTTTGCGGCATGGCATCCTTTGACCTTTTCCTTCGACGCTTGGCGGTTTATCGATTCATGGCTTCCTCCACGAGCTTCATACCGTACCTTTGCGTGGCGGTCGCGGCTTTTATCACGACCTTCCTTGCGGTGCCCCTGGTCAAGCGCCTGGCAATCAAGCTCGACGCCGTCGATTATCCTTCCAAGCGCCGCATCAACACTAAACCCATCCCGCGCATGGGTGGCACGGCAGTCTTTTTGGGCCTCGTCGTCGCCTGCATTGTTCAGATCCTAGGCACCTGGTACCTGGGCTGGCCGCCCGCTTTGGTGCCCCACCCCCGTCTGCACATCAGCTACCCCATACTTGCGCTTTCTTTTACCGTCATCTTTGCGACCGGCGCGATCGACGACGTCTTCCAGCTCAAGCCCAAGCAAAAGCTCGCCGGCCAGGTCCTCGCCGCGCTCATCGCCTGCGTGGGCGGCCTGCGCATCGGCGTCATCGTCAACCCGTTTGCTCCCGGCGAGATCATGCTCGGCTGGCTCGCCTACCCCATCACTGTGGTCTACCTGGTGGCGTTCACCAACATCATCAACCTTATCGACGGCCTCGACGGTCTGGCCACGGGTATCTGCGGTATCGCGTCGTTCACCATGTTTTCGGTCGCAGTGCTCTCGGGCCGCATCGACGCCGCCGCGCTCTCCATCGCGCTCTTTGGCTCGTGCCTCGCCTTCTTGCGCTATAACTTCAACCCCGCGAGCATCTTCTTGGGCGACTCGGGGTCGCTGCTTCTGGGCTTTGCGCTGGGCTCCATCTCGCTGCTCAACGTGAGCCGCACCGCCGCGCTCACCTCGCTCATCATCCCGCTCATCGTGGCCGGCGTGCCCATCATCGATACGTTTAGCGCCATCGTGCGCCGTAAGCGCGCCCACATTAGCATCGGGCAGGCCGACAAGGGCCACATCCACCACCGCCTCATTCAAGAGGGCTACAACCAAAAGCAGGCCGTACTGCTCATCTACGCCTGGTGCATTATGCTTTCGGCCGGCGCCGCCGCCATCAATCAGGTTGAGGTCCCCATACGCGTGCTCATCTTTACCGTGCTCGCCATTGGCTCGGCGGCCTTCGCCAAACACCTGCACCTGTTTGAGCCCGTGCTACGTCACCATTACAACAAGCGCACGCACGAGGACGAGCTGGTAACCCCCGACGACCCCGCTTTTAAGCAGGAGGAGCAAGCAGCCGAGGAACGTAAAGAAGAGCGCCACCACAAGCTCTAGGATAAGCTGCCGAGGATGCGCCCAGGCGCCGCTGACCAAGCGCGGCCGGGCCGCACCCAGCGCGCAAGCCGCCTCCCCTCCCGCCCCTCCAATAAACGCGTTATCATCTTGACCCATGAATATACGTTAGGAGCAATCATGCCAAACGAGAACAGCTACGAAGTCGCGCTGCAAAAGAGCAACACCATTCGCGAGGGCCTGGCCAAGACACCCGAGAAGTTCACCATGCTTACCGGTGACCGCCCCACCGGGCGCCTGCACCTGGGTCATTACTTCGGCACCCTCAAGGGCCGTGTTGAACTGCAGAACATGGGCGCCAAGACCAACGTGCTCATCGCCGACTACCAGGTCATCACCGACCGCGACACCACCGAGCATATCCAGGACAACGTGTACAACATGGTCATGGACTACCTTGCCTGCGGTATCGACCCCGACAAGACCATGATCTACGCGCACTCCGCCGTGCCCGCCGCAAACCAGCTCATGCTGCCGTTCCTGTCGCTGGTGTCCGAGGCCGAGCTGGCGCGCAACCCCACGGTTAAGGCCGAGATGGAGGCCTCGGGCCACGAGCTCACCGGCCTTTTGCTCACCTACCCGGTGCACCAGGCCTGCGACATCCTGTTCTGCAAGGGCAATGTGGTGCCCGTCGGCCGCGACCAGCTGCCGCACATCGAGCTCACCCGCACCATCGCCCGCCGCTTTAACAACCGCTACGGCAAGGTGTTCCCCGAGGTCGACGCGCTGCTGTCCGAGACCCCGCTGCTGCCCGGCCTGGACGGTCGCAAGATGAGCAAGAGCTACGGCAACGCCATCAACATCTCGATGACCGCCGAGGAGACGGCCAAGCGCATCAAGAAGAGCCAGACCGATTCCGAGCGCATGATCACGTTCGATCCCGAGAACCGTCCCGGCGTGTCCGGCCTGCTTTCGACGGCCGCCATCTGCACCGGCCGTTCCGAGGTCGAGATTGCCGAGGAGATTGGCATGGGCGGCTCCGGCCAGCTCAAGAAGTACGTGACCGAGGCCGTCAACGAGTACTTCGCGCCGATCCGCGAGCGTCGTCAGCGCTACGAGAACGATCTGGACTACGTGAAGGACGTGCTGCACGAGGGCAACCGTCGCGCCAACGAGATCGCCGAGCAGACCCTGGCCGAGGTTCGGGACGCCATGGGCATGGTGTACTAGACCGACCTGCTGGCTTGAACTTTCGATTGCTATAGGGCGGGCGCTACGGCGTCCGCCTTTTTTTTGGTGCCCGACCGGTTCGGCTCCGCCCATCGCACTCCCCCGACAAACGGGAACGGGCCCGCCGGCAGTCAGTTGCCAGCGGGCCCGTTCCCGAAGTACACCGTTGAATCGCACAGAGGGGAGGGATGCGAATCAAACTCAACAGGGCAGGCTTTTTCATCGCCTATTGCCCGCTCCGTTGTTGAATAAAATATAGTTCACCGTGGTTTACTTTGCAGCATCAATATGAGCCGCCATAGCTTCTCCATAAGTTAGCCCCGGTAAACCTACAACGGAAAACCGCCGCAAAGGGGACAGGCACCTTTGTGGCGGTTTTGGCCACAGTAGAGCCGCTAGAACCCTGCTGGCCAGCGACAGGCGGCCAAGTCGACGTGCATGGAATCGGTAAACGCCACGCCCTCCCCCATTAAGAGCTCGCGCTGAGCATCGGGACCGCCAAAGGCAAAGCCCTCACAGATACGGCCGTCGGCAAACACCACGCGATGACAGGGAATTTGACCAGGGCGTGGGTTGCTATGCAGCGCATACCCCACATAGCGTGCACTTCGCGCGCGACCGGCGAGCAGCGCCACCTGACCGTACGTGGCGACCATCCCCTCGGGGATCTGCTCGACCACCTCATACACCTGCTCAAAAAAGCCCTCAGACGCCATCGCTCGCTCCCTTCTCCGCATTAACAGCATAAAGAAATGATCCCTTGGGGACGGAGGAAAACGGATCATTCACGGCCTCCGTGCGGTCGATGATCCGTTTTCCTCCGTCCCCAAGGGATCATTTGTTGGCAGGTTGGTTAGTTGGCGGGATGGAAGAAGGCTACGGCTACGGCACCGGGGCCTACGTGGGTACCGATGGTGGCACCGATGGTGTGAACGGGCAGCTCGCCCTCGGTGTGGCCAGCCCACAGTGCCGCGCTGTCCTCGATATACTTCTTGAGCACCGCATCCGAAAGGCCCGTATAGCCGAGCGCCAGCGGCATGGAAAAGTCGATGCCGCCCGCCTTTTCGACCTTTTGGTTCAGCAGGTTGCGGCCGTTCTTGGAACCGCGCGCCTTTCCCAGCTGCACAATCAGACCGTCCTCGGCAGCTACCACGGGCTTTACGTTGAGCAGCGTACCCACGGCGCCGGCAGCAGCAGACAGGCGACCGCCGCGCACCAGGTACTCCAGCGTCTCGAGCAGGCCAATAACCACCACGCGGTCGCGCACGGCCTCGACCGCCGCCGCGATCTGGGCCGCGCTACGGCCCTCGTCCACCAAGCGCAGCGCATACTCGACCAGAATGCGTTCACCCAGGGTGACGTTGTTGCTATCAACCACGTACACATCGCCGCCCGGCGCCTCGGCTAGTGCGGTACGGGCGCTCTGATTGGTGCCCGACAGCTTAGCGCCCACGGTAATAATCACAGCCTCATCGCCGGCTTCGCGAACCTCGGCGATAGCCTGCGAAAACGCGTACGGGTTAACCTGACCGGTCTTGGGCAGCTCATCGCGCTCCACGAGCATCTCGTAAAAGCGCTGGTGATCGATGTCGATGCCATCCATGAACACATCGGTTCCAAAGGTGACGGACAGCGGCAAAACGGCCAGTGCCGGATGCTCGGCCGGCGACATATCGCTTGCGGAATCGGTAATAATGCGAACGGACATAACGAATCCTTTCTTGCGCAGGTCCCGCGCAGGGAATTTTGACAGCAATGCCCCGGCACGGTATACGCGCTCAAACGGGACGATGCAGTTGTTAATGGGAAGCAAATGCCTTGGTGGCCCTACAGCTCGCGCAAGGTGTTGAGAATCGTACGCAGCGATGCATACATCTGCTCGCGCTGCTCCACGCCCATGGCCTTACCGGTGGTGTCGAGCACTTCACGAATAATGCAATCGGCCTCGTTCATGCTCTCGCCGCCCAACGTGGTCAGGCGAACCGGGGCGCGATACTTAACGGCGGCATCGCCCGAATCGTCAACTTCGACGTAGCCGCCCTCCTCCAGATGCGCCAGCGTGCGCGAGACGGCAGCGCGGGTCACACCAGCCATGCGGGCGAGGTCGGCACCAGTCAGACCGTCCTTGCTGCGCTCAAGATAGTACAGGCACATGATATCGGAGCCCTTAAGGCCCAGCCTTGCGCCCTCAGATGTCTTAATGCGCTGGATCTCCTTGTAGAGTCCGCTGATCAGTCCGACAAAGTCCTCGAAACGTGTCTCGTCGCTCTGTTGCATGGGAGACGACCGCCTTTCGCTTGCATAATGCTAACGGGTAAACATCTTAGCCGTACTTAACGACCGCCAGCCCTGCACGCCCTATTTGTTAACCCATCAACATAAAAACCACCACAAAGGGGACAGGCACCTTTGTGGTGGTTTTGACCGGCGAGTATGATTTGCAGAAGTTGCTACAGCTCCACGCGGGGATTGTTGCGGGTCACAAGCGTCTTAACGACAAGCGTCGCCCCCAGATAGCGCTCAAGCAGCTCGGCTAAGCGATCGATGGCGGCCTGACAGTCCCCCATACGCTCGGGCTCTACGCACTCAATCGCCAAAAACGCGTCGGCCGAATCGTCGGATAGAGCCGTTCGAACGCCATCGCGCCAGTTCCAGCAGCGGCACACGGCGCCCGCATCGTCAATGTAGGCGAGCTCGCCGGGCAGCGTCGGGTCGTCCGCTTCCTCGCCAAGCGGCAGGAACGCATCCCCGCCGTCGGTCACCTTCAAGCGAAGGTCCCCCTCAATCGCATGCAGATCCTCGCCTCCCACGGGCAGTGCATAGGACAGCGACACCGTGTTATAGATATCCACCGCGGGCGTAATGTGGCCCACCGGCTTGCCCTTGAGCACGCGCTTGAGCAGGTTCTCGATTGAACAGCGCGCGCCCTTTTTGGTCTTGAACAGACGATAGGCCTCGCGCCATGCCTTGACCGGTGCGTTCTCGCTGATTGTATCGCTGGTCAGATGACGCTCCGCATCGATATTGGCACGGTCGAGCAGCGCCGCTATCGCGTCCACATCCTCTTGAGGTATCTGGGCCGCGGGCTTCATACCCTCCACGACCACAACACCGACCGCCGCCTGAGGAAACAGCTCCCAAAATGAATCCTCGGCAATAAAGCTCTTCATACGTGCTCCCTTCACGATTCGCGCCCGAGCGAGGGCACCCAAACAAAAAGCGCCCTTACGACGGCCACCTTCAAAGTCCTACGGTGCCGCCACAAGAGCGCTTGCGCTGTCCCCATCCGGAGAAGGGGACGATATGTCAGGCGTATTGTAACCTGAGTCATCCGCGCGAGCAAAACCACCACAAAGGTGCCTGTCCCCTTCGTGGTGGTTTTGGGTCTAAGGCGGCGCTAGCGGCGGAGTCCCAGCAACCCGCGGCCGCGATGACGGGCCTCGGCGGACACCTGGGCGTGCGGGCCGGCGGCTTTGACGGACTCGGGCAGGTGCGAGTACTTCTTCTCGAAGTTCTCCTCAAACATCACGGCCAGGTTGTGCGCGGCCTCGTCGTAGCGAGCGGTGCTCTGCCAGTACTGGCGCGGCACCAGAATGCCGTCGGGCACGCCATGGCACGTGGTGGGAATGTCGACGTTAAAGATGTCGTCGTGCACGAACTCGCTGTCCTCGATGGTACCGTCGAGAGCGCGGGCCACCAGGGCACGCGTGTAGGCAAGCTCGATGCGATGGCCCACGCCGTAGCCGCCGCCAATCCAGCCAGTGTTGACCAGATAGACGCGGGTGCGACCGTCGGCGATACGCTCGCCGAGCATCTTGGCATAGACCATGGGATCGAGCGGCATAAACGGCTCGCCAAACAGCGAGGAGAACGTGGGCGTGGGCTCGGTGACGCCGACCTCGGTGCCGGGGATCTTGGCCGTAAAGCCCGTCACAAAGTGATACATGGCGGCGTCGGCCGTCAGGCGCGAGATGGGCGGCAGCACGCCAAAGGCATCACAGGTCAAAAACAGCACAACGCTCGGGGTGGTGCCCATGCCCTTGGTCCACGCGTTGGGAATGTGCTCGACGGGATAGGCCACGCGCGTATTGTGCGTGATCGAGACATCATCATAGTTAGGCTTGCGATTCTCATCGAGCACCACGTTTTCGCAGATGGCGCCAAAGCGGACGGCGTTGAAGATCTCGGGCTCATGGAGCGCGTCCAGGCCCTCGCACTTGGCATAGCAGCCTCCCTCGATGTTGAAGATGCCCATGTCGGACCAGCCGTGCTCGTCGTCGCCGATCAGCAGGCGCGTGGGGTTGGCCGAAAGCGTGGTCTTGCCCGTGCCGGAAAGGCCAAAGAACACGGCCGTCTCGTGCGTGACGGGATCCATGCTGGCCGAGCAGTGCATGGGTAGCACGTCGTCCTCGACGGGCAGTAGGTAATTCATGACGCTGAAGATGGACTTTTTGATTTCGCCGGAGTAACCGGTGCCGGCAACCAGAATCACGCGCTCCTGGAAGTTAATGACCACGGCGGCGCTGGAGTTGAGGCCCTTAATGGCGGGATCGCACTGGTAGCCCGGCGCGGCGAGCACGCAGAAGTCCGGCTCGCCGGTGCGCGCAATTTCGCGGGCGAGCGGACGGGCGAGCATTTGCTTAATGAACAGCGCCTGGCTGGCACGCTCGCAGGCGACGAGCAGGCGACGCGTATGGTTGCGGTCGGTGCCGGCCATGCCGCGGGTGACGAACACGTCGCGCTCGTTGAGGTAGTCGACAATACCGGCCTTGATGGTCTCGTAGCTCTCGATCGAAAGAGGGCGGTTGACGGCGCCCCAGGCGATCTTGTCGTGAACATCGGGGGTGTCGACGATAAAGCGGTCATTGGGGGAACGGCCGGTGCGCTCCCCCGTCTCGATCACCAGCGCGCCGTTGGATGCCATGCGACCTTCTTCGCGGCGGATAGCGTGCTCGACGAGCTCCGCGGCGGGTAGATCGACCAGCAGACGGGGCTGGTTCTCGGCGGGGTCTTCGACCAGCGTAATGCCAAAGTTGGACAGAACTTCTGCAGGGGTAACACCAGGCATGGGGCCTCCTTTAAAAACGCGACACGTGGACGCGGCGCGCACTTTACTCACGTAAAGCCCGTTGTACCCGATATGCAAAAACGTTTTTGCGGCAACGGCGAAGCGCCCGCCCAACGGTCAAAAATCGCAGGCAAGCGGCCCAGTCATCGGGGACGTTCTTAAACGACTAGCCGTTGGGGACACTCTTGAACAGGCAACAACCAAGGAGTGTCCCCAGATGCCGGCACTTAGGGACGTTCCCAGAGTGCCGGCTACAGTGGCAGGCCTTGGCCGAGCATGGCGATGGCGCTCATGAGGACCAGCATGCCGGCGGCGTAGGGCAGCACTGCACCCAGGAGTTCGGCGTCCTTACCGCGCACGTGCACGGCGGCAAGGCCAATCGCGAGCGTTTGCGGCGAGATCATCTTGCCGGCGGCGACACCCAGGGCGTTCAGCGCAACCATCCAGTAGTCGCTCACACCCAGCGCCGAAGCGGCCTGGCTCTGAATGGGACCAAACAGCATGCCCGACGATGTGCCCGAACCGGTCACGAACGCACCGACGGCACCGATCCACGGGGCCAGAATCGGGTACAGACCACCGGCGACGGCAATGCAGAACGCACTGATCGAAGAGATCATGCCCGCATAGCCCATCACCTTGGCACAGCCCAGCACCGAAAGCATCGTGATTACCGTCGGCATCATCTGCTTCACAGTCGCGGCCAGCACCTCGCCCATCATGCGCGGCGAAGCCCCCTGAATGGCGCCGCCGATAAACGCGGCCAGGAAGATCCAAACACCCGGCGTGTTAATCCACGAAAACGTGAGCATGCCGGGGTTCTCGCCGCAATACACCTGCACGTGACTCGCAAAGGGCGCAAGCGCGGCATGCACGGCGGGCACCAGGTTGGACGTACCCAACAGCAGTACAAAAATCAGGATGAAACACGACCAGGCAGAAAGCGCCGACTTAGCGGTGAGCTGCTCACCGGCCTCGATATTCATGTGAAAGCGCGCGTCCAGGTGACCGGACTTCTCGGCGCGCATGGCAAGCGCGGCGGTCAGCGCGAGCGACACGATGGAGCCCACGACCACGGCAAGCTCGGGGCCCACAAACATAGCGACGACCAGGGCAGCGCCGACAAAGGACGCGCCAGAGAGCAGCGCGATACCGGCCACGCCGTGCAGGCGCTCGCCTACGCTCGCAACATCGCCTTGATCGTCGGTCACGCGGCCCGCAACCAACACGATGAGCAGCGGCATCACCACAAAGAACGGTGCGAGCTGCACCAGCTGAACGGTCGCCAGGTGCAGGGAATCCAGACCCACCAGGTCGGCAACGGACACCGTGGGGATGCCGATGGAGCCGTAGGGCGTGGGCACGCCGTTGGCCAGCAGGCAGATCAGCACGGCAGGCACGGCCTCAAAACCAAGGCCCGCGAGCATGCCGGCGGGAATGGCAACAGCGGTACCAAAGCCAGCCATGCCCTCCATAAAGCCGCCGAAGCACCACGCCACGAGCAGCGCCAGCAGACGGCGATCGCTGCTGATGGAGGTGATCATGCTGCCGATCACGTCCATGGCGCCCGTGCGAACGCAGAGGTTATACGTAAAGACGGCGGCGATAATCACCAACACGATGGGCCACAGCGCCATCAAAAAGCCCTCGAGCGAGGCCGTGGCTATCTGCGCCACCGGCAAATGCCACCACGCAAAGGCGAGCACGCACGAAAGAACAAACGAACCAATCGCGGCTTTCCAGGCCGACCATTTAAAGCACAGCAGCATCACGACAAGCCAGATGATAGGCACAAGAGCCAGCAAAAATGCGGCGACGTCCATGGGTAAAAGCTCCTTGGTACCGCGAGGGCGGCATCGGGGGTGTCATAAAACTTGAACAGGATACCGCACGCTTACCGACAATTTTCTGCCGCCTGCCGAAATATTGAACAATCCGTTCAAAAACACGAGCAAACACCGCCGCGTCTATACTAGAGCGCAGCAATAGAAAGGACTCCGCCTTGAGCATCACGCCCCTCGATAGCATCCGCCGCGCCATCGCCCGCCGCAACGGCGTCACCGACCCCACCGTATCGGGCGGGGCGCACGGGCAGGGCGGACGCATCGAGAACGGCCTGTTCCCCGCATCGCACACCGCCGAGGAGCTCGCACGAATCCAAGAGCTAAGCCAGCGTAACGCCGGCGGTCCCGACAGCAACCAGGCCACACGCCGTCGCCGCGAGCGCGATCGCCAGCCCGGCCCCATCCACCGCATGGTCAATGCCTGGTGGAACCGCCTGCTCGGAGCCGTCTACGGCGGCGGCTTCTCCACGCAAGAAGCCGAGTACGAAGATCACGCCACCCGTCGCGACTACCTTTGGAATACCCTGGGCACCGCCGTATGGGGCATGGCGTTTCCGCTGCTCACCATTGTGTCGACGCAGCTCGTTGGCGCCGAGGAAGCCGGCAAGTTCTCCATCGCCTTTGTCACCGGCACGCTCATCATGATCGCGTGCAACTACGGCGTGCGCAACTTTCAGGTCTCGGACATCGACGAAAAAACCTCCTTTGCCTCCTACCAGCTCAACCGCTGGCTCTGCGGAGCGCTCGCGCTGGCATGCGGCCTGGTATACAGCAGCGCCCGCGGCTACGATGCGCAGATGGCCACGATCGGCCTGGGCGTCTACCTCTATAAGGTGATCGACGGCATCGCCGACGTGTACGAGGGCCGCCTGCAGCAGGCCGACAAGCTCTATTTGGCCGGCATGAGCCAAACGCTGCGTTCCGCCGGCGTCATCGCGGTCTTTAGCATGGCGCTGTTCCTCACGCGCAGCATGCCCATCGCGGCCATGGCCATGGGTGTCACCGCTATTGCCTCACTCGTGCTGGTCACCGCCCCGCTCGCCCTGCTCGAAACCGAAAAATCGCGCCGCATGAGTCTGCGCGAGGCTGGCCACCTTTTTATCCAGTGCGCCCCGCTCTTTGGTGCGCTGTTCCTGTTCAACCTTATCGAGAGCATGCCCAAGTTCGTGATGGAAGGCACGCTGGCCTACAAGTATCAGCTGTACTTTAATGCACTGTTCTTTCCGGCGCAGGCCATTTTGTTGAGCATTGGATTTATCTATAAACCGCAGCTCCTGCGTCTATCGAGCATTTGGGCGAATCCGCGCAAGCGTCGCCGCTTTGACCTGATTATTGTTGCCGTTATGGCACTGATCGTGGTCATTACCGGAGCGTGCGCCGCATTTATGGCAGGCCCCGGCATTCCCCTCATGAGCTTTATGTACGGCCTCAACTTTGAGCGCTACCGCACGCTGGCACTGCTAATGGTTGTCGCCGGCGGCGTCACCGCTGCCATCGACTTTATCTACGCCATCATTACGGTGTTGCGCCACGCCGGCGACGTCACCAAGATCTACCTGATCTGCTTCGCCGTAAGCGTGGTGTTGCCGGTGATCCTGATTAAGCTGCTGGGTCTGATGGGCGCTGTGGTGAGCTACCTAGCCATCATGGCCCTACTCCTGGTGCTGCTGATTATCGAGTACGCCCACATCCGCCAACGCATCGAACGCGACCGCAACCCGTACGGCGTCTAATTAGCTGCCCCCGGTCACCGGAATTTGCGATGGAATCACCCCGACCGGGGTCTCGTTGCGCACAATATGCATCACGCAAAACTAAGTGAGTAGGCTTTTTCCGAATCCCCGACCACGCCAACAAAGCACAAGCCTGTGACCTGCGGTTTTATTGAGGCAAATATGTTGGGTGCTCGGCATTACCAAAAAAGTCTACTCACTTAGCCAGCGGGCAGCCAAATGATTATTTAATCCCCGTCCCAGAAAAATCATTTGGTGGGCAGAAGGGCAAAAGTAGTCAAAAAAGCCCCGTCCCAAATTAGCTACGGTAGAACGGCGGAACAAGGTTATTCGCCCGGGTTGATGTTCGCGTAGAACTCGGCCCCGTCGTCCAGGCGCAGAATGCCTACGCGGCCGAACTCCGACCCGGTGGCGGCGGCGCAGTCGATGTCGATGCGGTCGGGCACGCCGGCGGTGCCCTCGCCGCCCAGGCGCACAATCTGCCCGCGGCCCGACTCCTCATCGAGTCCCGCCAGGCCGCCGACCTCGCAATAGCGTCCAAGCGACACCGTGGGCGTGTGGCCGCTCACCACGACCGGGCCCTTGCCCTCGGCGGAAAGCAGCCCCGTCGACGCATCCCAGTAGCCGTGACGAATCCACAGCAAGTCATCAGACGACTGCACCGCGAGCATCTGCTGAAGTAGCTCGCGATCGGCATCCACCGCCCCCGCACCATCGGCACAATCAACCCCATGTTCAAGCAAAAACGCCCGCGCCGCCTCGGTCTGGATGCCGGCATGCACCAGCAGATACGGACGCTCATCAGTCTCGGCCACCGCGTAGAGCGGCAGCGTCGCCATCCAACGCACGAGCTCCTCGTACGCCTCAAATTCCATATCGTTGAGCTGCTGACGGGTAGTCCAACCGCCGTTGATATCCCAGGTCTCGGCATCGAGCGGATCTTGGCCAATGATGGCATCGAGCATAATCTGCTCGTGATTGCCCTTGAGCACGCGAGCGTTGGGTAGCGAGCGTACGAGCTTAATAACGCCAACCGGATCGGGCCCGCGATCAATCATGTCACCCAGCACGTACAGGGTATCGTCGGAGGCCAGCGAGATCTTGGACAGGGCCTCGTCAAGCGCGCGCACGTGCCCGTGAGCATCGGATGTCACATAGATCGCCATGGAACGCCTTTCCCTGTATTACGGCCGAAGCCCGATGCCACGGCTAAAACTTCAAGTTGAACTTAAACGTTACCCATTGTACTCCGTTGCAATAAAGCTGGAAAGGGTTGCATACCGTCAATGGTCGCCAGCGCGCGCCTGTCAACCCGCACCGCTCACGCCACGCCGTCTGGCCCAGCGTCCCGACCAGCGTCGCACACGCCGCAGCCTCGTGTCGAAAATGCGCACGCCCGCAATCCGCCCCCATAACCCACCATCTTTGGGTACAAATAACAGCAGATAACTGACCGTGCCACGCCAACCACCCAGGAGCGGACACCATCCATGAACCAGATACTTCTTTTTATCGGCCTCGTTATTATTCTGTGCCTGACCATCAAACCCGTCGGCAAAAAGCTCCCCTTCCCCACCCTGCTCATCTTTATCGCGCTGGGCATGCTGCTGGGCGTCAACGGTCCGGCGCACATCGACTTTAGCGACTATGCGCTCACCGAAACCGTCTGCAGCACGGCGCTGCTGTTCATCATGTTCTACGGCGGCTTTAACACCAACATCGACCGCGCCAAGCCCGTCACCGCGCCGGCGGTGCTGCTGAGCACACTCGGCGTTGTCGCCACCGCCGGCATCACGGGCGCCTTTGCGCACTTCGTGCTGGGCTTCGACTGGATCGGCGGCCTGCTGCTGGGATCGGTCGTGGCGTCTACCGATGCGGCGAGCGTCTTTAGCGTGCTGCGCGAGCACAGTCTGTCGCTGAGAGGTGGCACCGACTCGCTGCTCGAGGTCGAATCGGGCTCCAACGATCCCGTCGCCTACATGCTCACCGCCGTGCTCGCGACCCTCGCGGCCGGCGGCGACATTAACATCCCCGTGCTGCTGGCCAAGCAGATCATCCTAGGCGTGGGCCTGGGCCTTGTCATCGGCTGGGCATCGGGCCGCCTGATCGAGCGCGCGCATGCGACAGCCGAGGGCGCGCAGACCATCTTCTTGTTCGCCGTGGCCATCGTCGCCTACGCGCTGCCGAGCTACCTGGGCGGCAACGGCTTTTTGGCCGTGTACCTTGCCGGCATCGTGCTAGGCGCGAGCGACATCACCGGTAAGGTCGAGCTGGCGCACTTCTTCGACACCCTCACCGAGATGGCCGAGATGACCATCTTCTTTTTGCTCGGCCTGCTCGTGACGCCCGCCCGCCTGCCGCAAATGCTACTGCCGGGCCTGGCACTCATGGCGTTTATGCTCTTTGTGAGCCGCCCCATCGCCGTCGGCCTGCTGTTGGCGCCCTTTAAGACGAGCCCTCGCCAGGTGGCGCTCGTAAGCTGGGCGGGCCTGCGTGGCGCGGCTTCGGTCGTCTTTAGTCTCTTTGCCGTGGTGGCCGGCGTTCCCGGTGGCCACGACCTATTTGACCTGGTGTTTGTGATTGCCGTGTCGAGCATTGTAGTGCAGGGCTCGCTGCTGTCGGCAGTGGCAAAGAAGCTCGATATGATCGACGCGGAAGGCGACGTTCGCCGTACGTTTAACGATTACCGCGACGAGGACGGCATGTCGTTCGTCAAGCTCAAGGTGGGCGCGGGGCATCCGTTTGCCGGTCGCTCGCTCGCCGATATTGGCAGCGTAACGGACATGCTGGTGGTCCTGGTGCTGCGCGATGGCGCGCACCCGGTGCTGCCCAATGGCGATACCGTGATTGAAGAAGGCGACCTGTTGGTGATGGCTGCCCCGACATTTGAAGAGCGTGCCGAGGTTACGCTGCGCGAGGTCATCGTGACTCCCCACGGCCGCTTAGCTGGACAGCGTCTGCGCGATGTGCCGCAAGGCAAGCACCCGTTTATCGTCGTGATGCTCAAGCGCGACGGCCAAACGATCATCCCCGACGGCAACACCCTCATATACGCCGGCGACGAAGCCGTCATCGCCACGCTAGCGTCGTAGCCATCCCCACCCATAACTTGCGGTGAAATAGGGACTGAATAGGCCTTCTAGCAGCCTAAACAGTCCCTATTTCACCGCAAGTTATTGAGGGGATGGGGTTGAGGGGTGGCTATGGCTACCAGCCGTCGTCCGTATCATCGCCTGTGGCGAAGGCACGGAGGTCGAGGCCTTCGCGTTCGGCTCGGGCTAGGAGCTCTTGGGGCGACTCGTCCTCGATATCCATCACGTCGAGCATGGCGGCCGGAAAGCCCACGCCCGCCGCAGACCCCGCGCGGTCGAGCAGGCTCTCGCGCAGCTGATCTACGTCAACTTCGATCTTCATGGTGAAACCTCCTACCAGGCAATCACGACCGAACAAACCGCACACCCCAAATGATGTGCAATAAATCCCAGATACGGCCATAATAAAACAATGAACATCAGGGAGGTTGCGGACGATGGATAAGCTCGATGCCATGACGGAACATGTCAGGGACTTTTGTGATGCACGCGACTGGCGCAAATATCACACGCCAAAAGAGCTTGCCATAGGCATGGCAACTGAGTCCTCCGAGCTCCTTCAGCTCTTTCGTTTTGTGAGCGACGAGCGCATTGCAGAAATGTTCGAAGACACCGAGCAACGCCAAGCTATCGAAGACGAAGTCGCCGACACACTCCTTTTCCTTCTGCGTTTCGCAGATTTAAATGAAATCGACCTGCCAGCGGCGCTTTCGTCCAAGCTCAAGCGCAATGGCGAGCGCTACCCCGTCGATGCATCATCTAACGAATACAGAAAGGCGGACCATCATGAGTAATGAGTTCGCCCTTCGGCAATACACGCTTCCCCTACCCCAGCCCTTTGAGACAAGCGAATCGCTTCAGGACTTTGGCACGCCAAAGCCCGGGACCCATCATGACGAGAGCTGGCCCGTCCTTTACATTCTTACCAACAGCAAAAACAAGACGGCATACATCGGCCAAACAACCAATTACCAGCGCCGTATGAAACAACACGCTGCAAACGTGGACAAGGACTTCGACCGGACCCTTCTGATCGACAATCCCACCTTCAACCAATCCGCAACGTTCGAGTTCGAGAATCGACTTATTGAGCTGTTCTGTGCCGACGAAAAATACCAGGTCACCAATGCCAACAACGGCTATGCCCAATTCGATTATTTTGAGCGGCCTCAGTATCGCCAGAGGTTCCGAGACCTCTGGACAAAGCTTCGCGAAGAAAAATACGCGATTCATCCGATTGAAGAGCTCGAGAACTCCGATCTGTTCAAGTTCTCGCCTTTCAAGACGCTTACGCCCGACCAATACGAAACGATCGAGACGATTTTCAAACGTCTCGAACAGGAGCATGAAGACGTAAAACATGGCGGCTCAAAAAGAGAACGTATAACCGTCGTGAATGGCGCGCCGGGAACAGGTAAAACAATCCTCGCCATCAGTCTCATGTTCAAAATAAAAAATGAGCCCAACCTTTCCGGCCTGCGAGTCGGTTTTGTCACCCCCATGGATTCCCTGAAGAAGACCCTCAGGAAACTCACGCACTTCCTTCCAGGGTTAAAGCCTGGCGATATCTTGAGCCCCAGTGACGTAACCAAAAATGATCGTTATGACATCCTACTTGTCGATGAAGCACATCGACTGGGTAATTATCTAAGCATGGGCTCCGGCATCAAGGCCTTCTATAGCACCTGTGATCGTCTCGACCTTCCGCATACGAGCAACCAAGTTGACTGGATATTCAAATGCTGCGACAAGGCATATCTGTTTTATGACCCCAAGCAGCAAGTCAGGGCATCCGGCCTCAATCGAGACGGTCTTGAGCGGCGACTTAACCAACTCGAAGAAGCGAAAATTGAAACCGAAGAATTCAACTTGAGCACGCAAATGCGAGTACGCGGCGGCGATGAGTATCTCGACTTTGTATATGATCTACTCGACAACAAGGCGTACATGCATGCCGGCATGAAATTCGAAGAACTCTTTTCATCGGAGCCTTACGATTCGCGAGCCGGGGATCCGGACAGCGATACCCCCAGATACCAGTTTGGAATCGTCGACCAATTTGAGGATTTCTGTTCCCTGCAGCAAGCCAAGGAAGAGGAAGTTGGTCTATCCCGCATGACGGCAGGTTTTGCGTGGAAGTGGGAAACGAAGAAACACAAAGATGCGTTCGACATCGTCATTGAGGGCGTCCCTAAACGTTGGAACTCGAGTCAAAAGGATTGGGTTAACTCCCCCAACGCCGTCAACGAGGTCGGATGCATCCACACGGTACAGGGCTACGACCTCAACTACGGCTTCGTAATTCTGGGGCCAGACATTTACTACGACACCGACAAAGGGGGCGTCTGCGTTAACAAGGCAAACTTCAAAGATACCGTCGCAAAGAAAAAGGCAAGCGACGACGACCTACGAAAGATTATCGTCAACGCCTACTACGTTCTCATGACGCGCGGCATGTTGGGAACGTATCTCTATGTGTGCAATACGGCGCTCAAGGAGTATTTGTCACGGTATATCCCGGTGATATAGACCTAACGACCGCCCTCCCCCATGTAACCATCCTGTAAATCATAGCGGCGCACTCGAGTTTTACCGTGATGCGGTCGCGCCTGGCGCTCCACTGTGCTAAAGTATCCCGAACGTTCAAACGACTACGAGGGGGAACTAGAAGATGGCACGTGTGCACAACTTCTCAGCTGGCCCGGCCGCGCTGCCTACAAGCGTGCTCGCCGAGATCGCCGACGAGATGATGGACTACCGCGGTTGCGGCATGTCCGTGCTCGAGATGAGCCATCGATCTAGCATGTACCAGCAGATCATCGACGACGCCGAGGCAACCCTGCGCCGTCTGCTGAGCATCCCCGACAACTACCGTGTCCTGTTTTTACAGGGCGGCGCCACGCTGCAGTTTGCGGGCATCCCCATGAACCTCATGCGCCGCGGCCGCGCCGGCTACGTCGTGACCGGCAACTTTGCCAACAAGGCGTACAAGGAGGCCGCCAAGTACGGCGAGGTCGTGCTGCTCGCGAGCTCCGAGGACACCAACTTCGACCGCATTCCCACCATGTCCGACGTCAACGCGCGCATTGCCGCCGAGGCCGCGGGCGACGGGCTCGACTACGTCTACATCTGCCAGAACAACACCATCTTTGGCACCATGTACCACGAGCTGCCCACTTGCGGCGATGTGCCGCTGGTCGCCGATGTCTCGAGCTGCTTTCTGTCGCAGCCGCTCGACGTTGAGCGCTACGGACTCATCTACGCCGGCGCGCAGAAAAACGCCGGCGCCGCGGGCGTGACCGTGGTCATCGTGCGCGACGACCTCATCGCAGATGGCCCCGCCTTTGCGCAGACGCCGCAGTACATGGACCTTAAGACCCAGGCCGCCAAGGGCTCCATGCTCAACACGCCCAACACCTTTGGCATCTATGTGTGCGGCAAGGTGTTCCACTGGGTCGAGGAGACCGGCGGACTTGCCGCCATGGCCGAGCGCAACTGGGCCAAGGCCAACCTGTTCTATAACCTGCTCGAGCACAGCGAGCTGTTCCATGGCACCACGCAAGCCGACAGTCGCTCCATCGCCAACGTCACCTTCCGCACCGGCGACGCCGAGCTCGACGCGGCCTTTGTCGCAGGCGCGGCCGAGCACCAGATTCAAAACGTCAAGGGCCATCGCCTGGTGGGCGGCATGCGCGCCAGCGTCTATAACGCCGTAACCATGGAAGACGTGCAGGCCCTGGCCTCGTACATGAAGGACTTCGAAGCGCAGCATAGTTTGAGTCCGCGATCTAACTAGCCCGCAACGCGCGGGCCGACCAGCCACTTCAAACCACCTGTTTAAACCAAACCTGCTAAGGAGTTTTTCATGCGCAAGATTAAGACCATCGACGACATCACTAAAGACGGCAAAGTCGAGTTTGGCGAGGGCTACGAGTTTGTGGACACCGCCGAGGAGGCCGACGCCATCCTGATGCGCTCGACCGACCTGCACGGCTACGAGCTGCCCGAGGGCATCCGCGCCATCGCCCGCTGCGGCGCCGGCGTCAACAACATCCCCGTCGAGGAGTACGCCAAGAAGGGCGTCGTCGTCTTTAACTCCCCCGGCGCCAACAGCAACGCCGTCAAGGAGCTCGTCCTTGGCATGCTGGTGCTCTCGAGCCGCGGCGTCGTGCAGTCGATGAATTGGGTGCGCGACAACGCCGACGACCCCGAGATTCAGGTCGACGCCGAAAAGGCCAAGAAGGCCTTTGTGGGCCGCGAGCTCAAGGGCAAGCGCATCGGCGTTATCGGTCTGGGCAACGTAGGCTCCAAGGTCGCCAACGCCTGCGTCGATCTGGGCATGGATGTCTACGGCTACGATCCGTTCATTTCCGTCGAGCACGCGTGGGTGCTGAGCCGCGAGGTGCAGCGCGTGGGCACGCTCGAGGACCTCTGCCGCGGCTGCGACTACCTCACCGTGCACGTGCCCAGCAAGGCAGACACCATCGGCATGATCAGCACCGAGCAGATTAACCTGCTGGCGCCCGACGCCGTGCTCATCAACTACGCGCGCGAAACCATCATTGACGAGGACGCCGTCGACGCTGCCCTGCGCGAGGGCAAGCTCAGCTGGTTTAGCTGCGACTTTGCCACGCCCAAGACCGTCAAGATGCCCAATACGTTTATCACCACGCACTCGGGCGCCGGCACTGGCGAGGCCGAGGCCAACTGTGCCGACATGGCCATCAGCGAGCTCAAGGATTACCTGGAGAACGGCAACATCGCACACAGCGTCAACTACCCCGCCTGCAGCATGGGCAAGGCGCGCGCCGCGAGCCGCATCGCCTGCCTGCACGCCAACGTGCCCAACATGATCGGCCAGATCACCGCAATCCTGGCCAAGGACAACGCCAACGTGCAGCGTATGACCAACGAGTCCGCTGGCGAGAACGCCTACACCATGTTCGACACCGACGAGCACCTGAACAGCAGCACCATCGAGGCGCTCAAGCAGATTCCGTCGATGTATCGCGTGCGCGTGATCAAGTAGCGTCGGCGCCAAGCCTGCCAGACAGACCACGAAGTCCATTCGGCCCCCGTTTTCACGAAACGGGGGCCGATTTCGTTGCTCCGGCTGGTTTTGAAAATGCTACCCATAATAAGTTTTTTCGGATAATCGACAGTGAGGCCCTAGTCGCTAAGCACAACTGCTTTTACAAACAGCTTTATCAGGGGTTTTAGTAGGTAAAAATCGATCTCTATATGCCAAACTAATGTTGACTGTCCATTTTCCGAAATAACTTGCTCTAGGTAGCACTTTTCAAGCCAATTCCAAGGAGCAATTGAAGGCTATTCGCAACTAAAACCCTAGCTTCCGCGACCGTTTTCTACCCGCGCGGCTACATTCCCGCCCAATCGATAAAAATCTCCTCACGAAGTCGCCGTTCGAGCTCCTGCTGCCGCGGCGTCTTGTCTTTCAACGGCATATCGAGATAGGACATGATAAGCTCCATCACCACGCGGAAGGCATCGGAGTCAACCAGCTGACCATAGGTCATCAGAACGACGGGATATCCCATGGCTTGCAGGGCCGTCGTTCGATCGGAGTCCGAGATCTTGGATTCTATGGATCCGTGAATGGCTTTACCTTGACATTCAACCAGGCACTCTCGGCTGCCCTCCTTATTTGACAGCAAGATATCGGCGTAGCGCCTATCAAGCCCCGAAATCAGGCGGGCGCTGCGCGTCATGCGAATCTCAACGTTATTGGTAAGGTGCAACCCTTCGCCACCGCGCAGCCTCGAAAGGCCAAACAGCATCGAAGCTTGGACCTCAAGCGGCGATGCCACAATTCCCGTAATGCATTTCGCGGCACGCGTGAATGATTTAGCACCGCGGAGTCCCTGGATCTTATTGGCGAACTCCGTAAGGTCAGAGAGCTCGATCAAGGGAGGTCGTTTCCACAAGTCCGTTGGATTCCCCGAGGCGTCCCTTACGTTTTCCCAGCCCGACCGTGCGTCACCCCACCGGCTCCCATATGCCTGCTCAAGCGCCAACTTTACTTGAGGCGCAATCTTGCACACGGCAAAGGTGCCGCACATCTCATACATGCACATGATCAGACGCTCGTTTGAGACCGAGGAAGCCAGGGTCAGCAGCGTAAAGAGCGGGGACGCGACATCAAGGCCAAACTCCGTCTGCCGCACGGAGCCAAACGGCCTCCCCCCGTTCCAAACATGTCTGACAATGCGACCGCCTTTACGTCCGCAGCCGCCCTGCGCCAACACGTGTAACGGGGTGCCCAGGAAATGCTTGACAAGCGGATGCTCACAAAGGCGCTCCCTGCGCGGATCGTCCGCAGAATCGGGCAGGTCCGGCATTATTGCCAAGACCTGTGGAGGTATCCGGTGATACCGAAAGGCGGATATGTCGCACAGCATGTCATCCATGAAGGATACGTACCCGCTACGTCGTTTGCGAGCCCGCCCGGACGGCAAACGCGCTGGCTCGGCCTGCGAACGGTAAATACTGCTACGCGCGCGTCGCGAATCTGCAGGTGACTCACAATCGGTTTGCAAAGCAAACTGATCGTGAGGTTTCATATGGTTGATGATGACGAGGGCGGCTATCGCCCCTTTGTCGTGCCCGACCACGCCAAGGTCTGGGTCGACATGCGCCTGACGCCGCCGACCGATACGGCCGCCGCGATCAACATGGTCGAGCAGGCCACTGCCACCGCCGAGGCCGCGGTTCCCGGTTGCCATGGCAGTTTCGCCGTGACGGGCGATCGCCCCGCCATCGAGCGCGACCCGAACTCTCCCCTTCTAGCTGCGCTCAAGCGCGCCGCCGATGACGTGACGGACGCGAACACGACCGTCGGCTTCTTTACCGGCTGCACCGATACCGCCGTCATTGCCGGCAAGACGGGTAACCGCAATTGCATGAGCTACGGCCCCGGCTCGTTGGTGCTCGCGCATAAGCCCAACGAGCCGGGGCCCATGCCGATATCGTTCGCTGCCAGAACGTGCTCATCGCGCTTGTTGACAACACGCTCTGGGACGCAAGCGTCCAAGTTGGGGCATAATAAGCCGCGAACAAACCGACTCGCGCGTTAGGACCGCCCATGAAAGCACTTCCGTTTCCCTGCATCCGCCCAGCTCAGGACCGCGTGCTCGAAGCGCTGCCGCAGATGGGCGACATCCTAAGCGGCAACGACGCCCTGCGCGGCGCCATTGCCGACGGGCTCATGCTCAAAGATCAGGGCGCGGCGTATTACGTGTACGAATGCTCCGGAGAGCCAGGGCGCGTGACGGGCGTTGTGGCAATTTGCCCGGTCGGCGTACTGACGGGCGACGGCGCGACCCCCGCAGATGCGGCTGCAGCCGCCCGTGCAATCGCCGAGCTTAAGGTGCAGCCGCGCCCCGTGTCGCTCGCCTACGAGGCCTCGCCCGTTATGGATATCATCCTCGGTGCCGCCAAAGAGGGCGCGTCGCTCTATGCCGTCACCGACCCCGCCGGCATTACGCACCGCGCGTGGGAGGTCAAGCGCGAGGACGCCGTTGCTGCCATCCGAGCCATGCTCGACCAGGCACCGGAGCCGACGCCGGCAGACAACCCCACCTATGCTGCCGCGCTAGCAGGGGCGGCGCAGCTCCTGGTAGACGAAGCCCGCGCAGCCGGCGCCTACACGGGCAAAGAGCCGTTCAACTTTACCGTTGCCGCGTTATTCCCCGCCGCGCAGGTTGCCGGCGGCGCACCGCAGGTTCCGACGGGTTTGCTGACCCACCAGATCGCACGGTTCTAACAGGGTCTAAACGCCCAGCACAAAGACTCGGCAGCTCAACAAACAAGGGGCGGGGATACATGCGCATGCATCCCCGCCCCTTTCACATCGAGCAATGATGTCGGCAATCCACGTCGCCACGCCCAGGCTACCCGCGCTGCGGACCCGCTGCCGCCACCAGCGGCTCAAGACCCAGCTCGCGCGCATAATCTTCCTGCGTAAAGACTTCGACCAAGTCAAACGTATCGATCGCATCGTCAAACACGAAATGCAGCACCGAGCAGTTGCCCGGCACACGGTCGCGCTCGTCTGCCGCCGCGCCCTTCACGTAATCCATAAACTCCTTGATAGCCGAGCCATGGCTTACCGCGAGCACGCACGAATGATCCGGGCGTCGCATAAGATCGGTCAACGTCGCCACCATGCGCTCGCGCACCTGCATCTGCCCCTCGCCGCCGAACTGGCGGTAAAAGTCACGCCACGGACGCCCAGGCATCAGCATCACGCGCTCGGCCTCAAAGTCGCCAAAAAACCACTCGCGCAGGCCATCAAGGCGCTCGTAGGCAAGACCCGGCCACAGGCTGGCGATAGTCTGCTCGGTGCGGTGCAGCGTCGAGGTATAGGCATGATCGGGCTCAATGCCGCGCGCACGCAAGAACATGCCGGCGCGCGCCGCCTGGTCGCATCCCAGCTGCGTGAGAGGCGAGTCGCTCCAGCCCTGGATAATGCGCTTAAGGTTGAATATCGTCTGTCCATGACGGACCAGATACAGGTCTTTATTCATAGGGGGTCCTTTCGTTTGCTACCAACCCAAGAGCGAAAACGCCCCATCACAATAGCTAAAATGAAGCACGGCGCCGTTGTCGAGCTGTTCTCCGCCGCCGGCCACATACTCAAGAAACTCCTGGCAGGCTGAGCCGTGGGAAACGGCCAGCACGCAGTCGTGCCGAGGCCGAGCCATAATACGAGACAGCGCCGCAACCATGCGCGCCCGTAGCTCGCCTTCAGATTCGCCACCAAAGGCCACCGGATAATCACCCCAGGGCTGCGGCGGCATCTCGCAATTTGATGTGCCCTCCAGCGAGCCCAAGTGCCACTCGCGCAGGTCGTCGACCAGCTCTATGGAACGGCCCTCGCCAACGATAAGCTCAGCCGTACGCTGCGCCCGACCCAACGGAGACGAATACGCATGGTCAAACGTCACGCCACGGTCCTCAAACGCCGCGCGCGTCGCCAGCGCCTGCTCGCACCCGCGCTCTGTGAGCGGCGAGTCTTGCCAGCCCTGCAAAATGTTCTGCACATTGAGCTCAGTCTGCCCATGCCGCACCAAATACAGATCGGCCACACGCCCTCCCCTCGCACCACCGCAAAGGGAACAGGCGCCTTTGTGGTGGTTTTGCCGCCGGATCACGCCGCGGCGACGCTCAACTACACCAGCACGTCGGCGAGTGGACGCTTGGGTACGTGGTGTACCTGTGCCTCGTCACGCCAGTAATTAATAGAGCCGTCGGGGTTGGAATCAATTGCATCGATCACCTGTGTCTCGGCGGGAACGCCAAAGACCATGATCAGCTTGACCTCGTACTTGTCGCCGTCAAGTCCCATGACATCAATCGCACGAGGCGGAAAAGCCTTGAACATGCACGCCGCCACCTCGGGCGTAGCGCTGCGGGCGGCGAGCATCATCGTCTGCGCGGCGATACCAGCGTCTGCCTCGGTGATTGGCGCGGCAGGCTTGCCCGGAGCGGGACGCTCTGCAAGGATCGCGATATAGCCGGTCGGGCGCTCGCCCTCGACAGGACCCGACCAATCCTTGAGCGCACCAGCCCATGTGAGCTTTTCAAATAAGCTCGAACACTCCTCGGCGTCGCTCACCACATGAAAACGCAGACGCTGAGCATTAGCGCCGCAGGGAGCCAGGTGCGCCAGCTCTGCCAGCTCAAGCAAAAACTCGCGCGGTACGCGCATGGACTCGTCAAATCGACGGCATGTGCGGGCACGACGGACCAGCGCGTCAAACGATTCCAGACCGAGCTTTTCGCAACCTTGCTTTGCCATCAACTCCACGCTCGACGGCGCCGCGGGAACAGCTTCGTTCATAGAGACCCCCAATACAAGGCAATTGTTCTTAGGAAAATCTAACCTAAAACGCAGGCAATAACGAACAGAGCCGCAATGTTCTACACCTGTTGAATAGAAAAACGCGACATGGGGAACAACGAGAACAAATCGGGACCTTTGGGTTACACTTCGCCCTCCCCGACCCATACGCCGGTGCCTTTAGGCGATACTTGTTGTAGCAACTGCGACATACGCCGCAAAAACAACAATGACGGCAAACGCCGCGCGGAAAGGAGACCTCATGGGCATCTTTAAGAACGACGACCAGCAGTCGAATCTGTTTGGATTTGACGAGAAAAGCATGGCAGGCAAGGCAATCAAGGCCGTGCGCTGGATTTACGCCGTCACGGGCGTCATCGCGCTGCTTGCCGGCATCGCGCTGCTGTTTGCGCCCGCCAAGTCCCTCGTCTTTTTGACGACCGTCCTGGGCTTCTACTTTATAATCACGGCAGCCATTAGGCTGTTCACCGCCATTTTTGAGCCGCTGCTGCCCGCCGGCTGGCGCGTGACGAGCATCATCTCCAACCTGCTCATCATTCTGGGCGGCGTCATAATCCTGCGCAATCAGGCCTTCTCGACCGCGACGCTCACCACGCTCGTGGTGGTCGTGGCCGGCTTTGGCTGGATCGTCGAAGGTGTCATGTCCATTCTGGAGTCCGAGCTTTCGTCTAACCGCGCCCTCGCCATCCTGAGCGGCGCGCTCTCCATCATCGCCGGCATGTTCGTGTTTATCTATCCGCTGTGGTCGGCAAAGATGCTCGTCATCTTTAGCGGCGCCGCGCTCCTGGTGTTTGGCGTGACGCTCATTATTCGTGCTATCCGCTTTGGCAAGCTGGTGCACTAGATGCCGCGAACGCTGTTTATTGATGCCGACGCCTGCCCGGTTACGCGCGAGTCGATCGACTGCGCGCGGCGGGCGGGCGTTGCCGTGGTTATCGCCGGCAACAGCACGCAGAACCTGGAGCGGCACATTCGCCGCGACAACCCGCGCGATGCCGAGCACGCGCGACGCGGCTTTTGGGTCACCACGCTCGATGTGAGCGTGGGCGCCGATAGTGCCGACTTTGCCATTGTCGAACGTCTGCAGGCGGGCGACGTGGTCGTGACGCAGGACATTGGCCTGGCGAGCATGGTACTCGGCCGCGATGCCTCCGCCATCGGCGTGCGCGGGCGCGTGTACGACAAGGCGACCATCGACATGCAGCTGTTTATTCGTCACGAAGAAAAGAAGGTGCGCCGCGCTGGCGGTCGCACCCGCGGGCCAGCAGCCTTCACCAGCGAAGACCGCGCCCGCTTTAAGCGCAACCTCACCGAGCTGCTGCGCTAACCAAGGCAGATTTTTGGGAGATGCCTAAAAATCTGCCTTTTTGTTTTGGACGGTGTGAGCGCTCAGGATCCGTGGCTCAACAAAAAACGGGCTTCAAAATGCCATGCGTCGCCGCATTGTGCAGGCGCCGTGCATGGCTATTTTGAAGCCCGTTTTGTTAGGACTACTTAGAGGCCAAAGGCAGATAGGACGAGGCCCCAGCCAGCGCCGATGACGTACATCATGACCAGGAACACGGCGTTTTCGCGGGCGCTGCGGTTGGTGCGGAACAGCACCAGGTAGCCCACGCCGGCGGAAATGAGCGTGCCGGCAAGCATCGGCGCCAGTTGCAGCGCGCCTTCCAGATACAGCTGCGTAATGACCACGCTCGCCGAGCAGTTGGGGATCAGGCCGACAAGCGCCGAACCCAGGACGGCGAGCGTCTCGTTGCCACGCAGGAACTGCTCGATCGCGGACTCGCCAAAGGTCTCGAGCACGGCGACCAGAATCAGCGTCACTAGGAAAATGAATACCGAGACCTGCACGGTATGCGAGATGGCGCTGCGGATAATCGACAGGACGGGCGCACCTTCGTGTGAGTGGGAGTGACCGTGGTCATGATGGTGTTCATGCTCGCCCTCATGACCGTGATCGTGGCCATGTCCATGTCCGTGCTCGTCTTCGTCGTCATCACAACCGCAATGGTCGCGCTCACACAGCTCATGGATGTGGTCGGCGCTCACGCCCGCCTCGGCCACCTCGTCGATGATGTCACCGCCGCTGTGGTCGTCATGCGCGCAGTTAACGTGCGCCGGATTGACAGTGGTCCCCAACACGGTACGACGAATCGCCGCATGCGCGCGGGCGTTGCGACGCAGGCCACGAATGGCAGCATCCACGATAAAGCCCGTGACCAGCGCGATCAGCGCTTTCGAAGCCAAAAGCATCGCCATAGTCTGCACGGGAACCTGCTCGGCAAGTAGCAGCGGCAGCATCTCGTCGGAGGTCGAGAGAAACACCGCCACCAGGGTTCCCAGCGTCACGACGCGACCGGCGTATAGCGTTGCCGCCATGGCCGAAAAGCCGCACTGCGGCACTATGCCCAGCAACGAGCCGACCACGGGGCCAGCGGCGCCGGCACGCTTGATGGCGCCGTTGACGCGATCGCCCGCAACATGCTCGAGCGTCTCGAGGACCAGATATGTCACCAACAAGAACGGCACCAGCGAGAGCGTGTCCTTGCCGGCGTCGAGCAGAATATCAATCAGCAAATCCATGACGGATGGAACCTTTCGTGTCTTTCGGCAGCATTGTAAAAGTCCTAGCGGTCAACTAGGGTATTGTAATTGTCCTAGGCGCGATGCCAATAGTTGCCCATGGTAAACTATCATCTCGCCATAACTCGATAAACCCGAGCCGCACAACGCGGCCCGTCCAAGGAGCAGCATATGAACGTATCGCAAGCACTCGAATACGAGCGTCAACCGTTTATCCCCATGTTCATCTATGGCGATCACGGCGCCATGGAGTCCGAGCGCCAGAAGGGTGAGGAGGCCCTCAAGGTGCTCGAGACCGAGTACTTTACCGCGGAGGACGACCCCGGCTTCGACTTTGCCACCGTGCGCGACCTGGCCGACCGCAACCGCGACCTGTGCGACCAGATTGGCGAGGCGCGCCTGCGCAACGTGACACCCGCAACGCTTTCGCGCGGTCTGTCCGACGCCGACACCTGCGCCGCCATCGGCAAGATGCAAAAGCGCACCGCCGCGTCCGTCATGCGCGAGATCCGCGGCGACCGCGATGCGCTCGGCGTCGCCTACGCCCGCAAGCCCATCCAGGGCACGGTGCTCGGTATCGACATCGAGACCACCGGCCGCTCACCCGAGCGCGGCTACATCATCAACGTGGGCTGGGAGATCATGGAGCTCACCAGCGACGCCGTCCCGCACGACGCCGAGGCGCACTACTGCGGTCTGCCCGACATCTACCGCGGCGAGGATGTGCCGCTGTCGAATATCCACCACATCACCTGGGATGACATTGACGGCAAAACGCCCTTCCGCGAGAACAAGGAACTGCAAAAGCAGTTGCTCAAGCTTATGAAGAAGTACCCGTACATGGCGCACAACGCCGCCTTTGAGGACAGTTGGTTCAAGATCCACCTGGACGGTTACGCCGAGGCACGCCGCGCCGGCAAGATTATCGTCATTGACTCGCGCCAGATCTGCCGCAGTCTGGACGCCGATGTGCGCTCGCTCCCCCGCGAGTCCGCGCCCGCCGCGCTCGAGAACTGGGCGCGCCGCCGTGGCACCCTCGCCGCCGACGCCAACGAGCAGCACCTGGGCCTCGACGACACTGACCTCATGCTCCGCACGGTGCAGGCCGAGTTCAACCTCAAGAACCTGTTTGCCAAGTAGATTGCCAAGCAGAGGCGCCATTCGCGAGCAATACCTGCCGGGCCATAGCCCCCCGCGCAAAAGCGACACACCGAGGCGTCCCTCTCAAGCAACGCAATGCGGGCCGATAACCAAGTGGATATCGGCCCGTTTTTGCACGTCGCTAAGGTACCCACGTTGGCATCGGCGGCCTTATCCGCGATCATCGATGCCTTTAGCCGCCACCAGGGCCATTCGATAGCAAAATATTTCGTGAATTATATTGACATATGAACATGCGCTCATATACTCGGAAGTAAGTTATATGAGCGCATGTTCATATGAAAGGATATTGCAATGAGCGATCACGCTGATGAAATAAAGTCCAGCATCGACACCACCATCGTGCCCGACATCCCCACCACCTGCTCGCCCGAGGACCTTCCCGACGAGGAGCTGCTGTACGACCTTGCCGACCTGTTCAAGGTCTTTAGCGACACCACGCGCATCAAGATCCTCTACGCCCTCATGGGCCGCGAGCTCTGCGTGGCAGACATCGCCGAGGCAACCGAGACCTCGCAGTCCGCGGTGTCGCACCAGTTGCGAACGCTCAAGCAGTCGCACCTGGTCAAATTCCGGCGCGACGGGCGTAATATCCTCTACTCGCTCGCCGACGACCATGTCTACACCATGCTCAACCAAGGCATGAGCCACATCTGCGAATAGCGATCAGCCACGGTACCAGCGCGGCCTACACCCAAGCCGCAAAATCAGGGAAAGGAACCCACCATGAAAAAGCAGTTTAAGCTCGACGAGATCGACTGCGCCAACTGCGCGCGCAAGCTTCAGGACGAACTTGCCAAGCTTGAGGGCGTCAAGTCCGTTTCGGTCAATTTTATGACCCAGAAGTTGACGCTCGAGGCCGACGACGCCGAGTTCGACGAGGTCCTCGACCGCGTCGTGGAGTTCACCGCCGACGCCGAGCCCGACTGCGAGATCATTCTCTAGTCCAGGTTTACGCTAACCTGCAAGGCCGCGCTTGCCGCGGCCTTTGCTCGCGAAATTATATGAGCGAGTGTTCATACATTCAAATGGGAGGATACGAGTCATGGCCACCGCCGACCCCAAGAAGAAAAAGAAGAAGCGCAAGAAAAAAGAGTCACTCGAGCATAAGCGCAACCGCATCCTGGTAGCGCTGGGTATTTTTGCCGTGGTGTACGCCCTCGATGAGCTCGGCCCCCTCGCCGCCGCATTCGGCACCCCGGGCGACATCTACGCCAGCTTTGTGCTGTTCCTCGTACCGTTTTTGATTGCCGGCTACGACGTACTGCAAAAGGCATTCAATAACATCCGCCGCGGCAAGGCCTTCGACGAAAGTTTCCTTATGGCCGTCGCGACCATCGGCGCGTTTGCCATGGTGCTCTTCCCCGACACCGACCCGCACATGGCCGAAGGCGCCGCCGTCATGCTGTTCTATCAGGTCGGCGAGCTGTTCCAGGCATATGCCGTGGGCAAAAGCCGAAAGTCGATCAGCGCCATGATGGACATCGCGCCCGATTATGCCAACGTCGAGCAACCCGACGGCACACTCGAGCAGGTCTCCCCCGATGACATCGCCGTCGGCACCGTCATCGTCGTCAAGCCCGGCGAGCGCGTGCCCATCGACGGCGTCATCGTCGAAGGCGAGACGCAGCTCGATACCGCCGCCCTTACCGGCGAGTCGGTCCCCCGCCCGGCCAAAACCGGAGACGATATCATCAGCGGCTGCATCAACATGACGGGTCTCATCCACGTGCGCACCACCAAGCCCTTTGGCGAGTCCACCGTCGCACGCGTCCTGGAACTCGTGGAAAACGCCAGCGAAAAGAAGGCGCGTACCGAGAACTTCATCACGCGCTTCGCCCGCGTTTACACGCCCGCCGTCACCGGCGCGGCCGCGGTGCTCGCACTCGGCGGCGGCCTGGTCACCGGCGCCTGGTCCGATTGGATCCTGCGCGGCCTGACCTTCCTGGTCGTCAGCTGCCCGTGCGCACTCGTGATTAGCGTGCCGCTGAGCTTCTTTGGCGGCATCGGCGGCGCATCCAAGCTGGGCGTCCTCATCAAGGGCTCCAACTACCTCGAGACGCTCGCCGATGTAGATACCGTCGTCTTTGACAAGACAGGCACCCTCACCAACGGCACGTTCTCGGTGGTCGCGGTGCGCCCCGAGGCAGGCTATACCGAGCAATCGCTGCTTGAAGTCGCAGCGCTCGCCGAGTCATTCTCCGACCATCCCATCGCGCAGTCGGTACGCACCGCCTTCCAGGGCGAGCTCGATCCCAAGCGCGTAACGGATTCCACTAATGACGCGGGCCACGGCGTGACGGCAACCATCGACGGCAAGTACGTCGTCGTCGGCAATGCCAAGATGCTTGCTGCGGCCGGTATCGACGCTCCCAATTGCGAGGTTGTCGGCACGATCCTCCATGTGCTCGTTGACGGCGTTTACGCCGGCCACATCGTGATTGCAGACACCGTTAAGGCAGATGCCGAGCAGACGATCCGCGACCTGCACGCCGCCAGCGTCAAGCGCACCGTCATGCTCACGGGCGACCGTGAGGAGGTTGCGGCGTCTGTGGCCAAACAGCTGGGGCTCGACGAGTTCCACGCGCAGCTCATGCCAGGCGATAAGGTCGAGCGCGTCGAGGCATTGCTGGCAGTCGAATCGAGCAAGGGCAAGCTCGCCTTTGTCGGTGACGGAATCAACGACGCACCCGTGCTCATGCGCGCCGACATCGGAATCGCCATGGGCGCCATGGGTTCCGACGCCGCAATTGAGGCTGCCGACGTCGTGCTCATGGACGACAAGCCTTCCAACATTTCCCGCGCGATCCGCGTGGCGCGCAAGACCATGACGATTGTTTGGCAGAACATCATCTTTGCGCTGGGCATTAAGCTGCTGATCCTGGTGCTCGCGGCGCTCGGCATCGCCAACATGTGGCTTGCCGTCTTTGGCGACGTGGGCGTGGCGATCATCGCCATCCTGAACGCCATGCGCGCGATGGGTGTCAAGAACCTGTAGTACTCGTGGTCCCTCCGGCCGGGGTCGGGCTTGGTTTTGAAAACGTCCTCGCGCGCGAGGCCCGCCTTTCCTGCTCCTGCGGAGCAACGGAAAGGCGGGCCTCGCGCTGCGGATTGTTTTCAAAACCAAGCCCGACCCCGGCCTGCGGTGACGTTGCTGATGGTTCTTGGGCATCGCTTGCTGGCGGGGTTCCTTCTCTGAGTTGGACTTAGTTGGTGGGGCTACTGGTCCCGGTCGCTGTCCCGCGCCTTTGGCGCGGGAGGCGCGCCTCTTTGGGATGGAAGGGCAGCACTGTTGAAAGGATGCTACATCCCGATAGGTTTACTTTGGACTCGAAGATAGTCTCTTCTGTTAGAAGTCTCTATCCCCCTTTCGCTGGTTCGCGCTTTGCGCGAACTCCGCGCTACTGGGGATCAATTAGGCTTCCGTTGCTGGGCCCGCCACATCTTCCCGTCCCAGCATCGACCTTAGCTTCTCAAAGCTCTCTTCACTCAGGCAATGCTCCATGTGACAGCCCTCTTGCGAGGCAACCTCGGGCGCTACGCCTGCGTCCTCTAGCAGCCTCACAAAAAAGCAATGGCGCTCCCACATTTGGCGGGCAACCTCAAGACCACGTTCCGTCAAATGTACATCGCGTTTGCCCATCTCCACGTAGCCGGTGCTCTCCAGGGCCGCCATGGCTTTAGAGACGCTCGCCTTGGTTACGCCCAGGTATTCGGCGACGTCGATCGATCGAACGATGCCCTGGCGCTCCGAGAGCACATAAATAGATTCGAGATAGTCTTCTCCGGATTCACGCAGGGCCATGGGCCGCCTTTCGCGATGATTGTTAGTTAGCCTTTGGATACTTTCCACGGCTAACTTTACCGCAAAAGTTGCCCATGTCTTACTACTTTGCCTAAAAGTTAGCCGTGTTTCACAAAACGTGCGGGACGAAAACAAAATGGGGACGCCCCGCAAGGAGTGTCCACAACTGCCGGCGGAAAAGGAACGTCCCCAAATGCCGAATTCGCAGCTACAGCAGGCCAAAGTGCTTCGCGGCGTTGTAGATCCCGTCGTCGTCCACGGCGCTCGTCACATAGGTCGCCGCAGCCTTCACCGTGTCTTGCGCGTTGCCCATGGCCACGCTCGTGCCCACGGCGGAAAACATCGACAGGTCGTTCTCGCCGTCGCCAAAAGCAATCGCTTCGCTCGCATCGATGCCCAGGCGCTCCAGCGTCGCCGCCACGCCCAAGTCCTTGCCGCCGTTAGCGGGAATAATATCGCAGAACAGGTCACACCAGCGCGTAGTGAGCGAATGCGACACCTCATCGGTCACGATATGCTCGTCGGCCGGGTCCACAAAGGCGCAAAACTGGTAGACCGGCGCGTCAAAGGCGCGCTCAAACGGCTCCTCGTGGTAGACGATTCCCGCGTTGCTGCCAGCCGTCACCACGCGCTCGGACAGGCGGTTCACAAACGAGTTCTCGCCCTGCATGCACAGCGAGTCGTAGCGCCCCTGCGCTACCTGGTCAACAATCACCGCAACGTCGTCCGGATCGATCGGGCAGCTGCGATAAACGCCCTTGGCATCAAAACAGTGCTGGCCCGAAAGCGTAATGTACGCATCCCATCCCAAGTCGAACAGCCAATCCGGCATCTGGTAGGTCGGGCGGCCCGTGGCGATCACGCACGCAATCCCCTGCTCGCGAAAGCTGTCGAGTACCTGCTGCGCCGACGCCGGAATCTGGTGGGTCTTAAAGCTCAGCAGCGTGCCGTCGATATCGAAAAACGCGGCCTTAATCATCCTCGCCTACTCCTCGCCCTCGAGCTTCTCGCTCGCCTCGAGCCACGCCATCTCCAGCTCGTCCATGGCGGCGTGGGCCTCGTCGATCTTTGCCTGCTGCTCGCCCAGCGCCGTGTAGTTGGTGGGGTCGACCTGTGCCATCGCGGCCTCGGCCTCCTCCACGCGAGCGCGCTGCGTCTCCATTTTGCGCTCGAGCGAGCTCACCTCGCGGCGGAGCTTCTGGCGTTCGGCGTTGGAAAGGCCATTGGGCTGGCCACTCGATTTGGGCTTTTCGGCCGCAGCCGCCGCGGCACCGGTGTCAAACGTGCCGGTCTTGGCACTCGGCGCGCCCACGGGCTCGCCCTCGGCGGTGGCGTTGCACAGGCGCAGGTACTGGTCGACGCCGCCGGGCATATGCGTCAGGTGGCCGTCGAGCAGCGCCCACTGCTGGTCGGTCACGCGCTCCATCAAGAAGCGGTCGTGCGTCACCAGGATCAGCGTGCCGGGCCAGCCGTCGAGCAGGTCCTCGACAATCGCGAGCATGTCGGTATCCAGGTCGTTACCGGGCTCGTCCAGGATAAGCACGTTGGGCTCGTCCAGAATCGTCAGCAACAGCGACAGGCGACGGCGCTGGCCGCCCGAAAGATCGCCGATGCGGCTCCAGAGCTGCTGTGTCGTAAAGCCCAGGCGCTCGCAGAGCTTCTCGGGCGAAGTCTCCTTGCCGTCGATGACGTAATACTTCTTATAGTTGCCGAGCACCTCGCGGATCGTGTCGCCCATGTAGGGTTCGAGCTCCTCGAGCTGCTGCGACAGCACGCCAAAGCGTACTGTCTGGCCAATCTTCACACGGCCGCGCGTGGGTTCAATCTTGCCCTGGATCACGTCGAGCAGCGTCGACTTGCCAGCGCCATTTTCGCCCAAAAGGCCATAGCGGTCGCCCGCGCCGATGAGCCAGGTCACGTCGGAGAGCACCTGCTTGGGCGTGCCATCGGTATCCGCATAGCCGGCGTCCACGTCGACCACGTCGATAACCTGCTTGCCCAGGCGACTCACCGCCAGGCGCTTGAGCTCCAGCTCGTCGCGCACAGGCGGTACGTCGGCGATAAGCTCGCGAGCGGCATCCACGCGAAACTTGGGCTTGGTGGAGCGCGCCTGGGCACCGCGGCTCAGCCACGCGAGCTCCTTGCGCACCATGTTGCGACGACGCTCCTCGGTGACGGCGGCCATGCGGTCGCGCTCCACGCGCTGTAGGATATATGCGGAGTAGCCACCCTCGAAGGGATCAACCCGGCCGTCGTGGACCTCCCACATGCTGGTGCAGACCTCGTCCAGGAACCAGCGGTCGTGCGTGACCACGAGCATGGCGCCCTGACCGCGCTGCCAGCGGGCCTTTAAGTGACGCGCGAGCCAGTTGATGGTACGCATGTCCAGGTGGTTGGTAGGCTCGTCGAGCATGAGCACGTCGTAGTCGCCGATCAGCAGGCGCGCGAGGTCCACGCGACGGCGCTGGCCGCCCGAGAGCTCGCCCACCGTGCCCTCCCAGGGCACATCGCTAATAAGACCGGCCAAGATCTGGCGCGTACGAGGGCTCGAGGCCCACTCGTACTCGGGCGTGTCACCGACGACGGCATGGTGCACGGTATCGGTATCGACCAGGTTGTCCTTTTGGCCGAGCAATCCGATCGTGGTGTCGCGGCGGTGCGTCACGCGGCCGTCGTCGGGCTCCAACGTGCCGGCGAGCACGCTCAGCAGCGTCGACTTGCCGTCGCCGTTTTTACCGACAATGCCAATGCGGTCGCCCTCGTCCACGCCGAGCGTCACGTTATCGAAAATATGCTTGGTGGGAAACTCTAGGCTGACGGAATCGCATCCCAAAAGAATCGCCATATGCCCTGCTCCTTCGTAGAAATTCAACGTTGTCCATGATAGCAGCGAGCCCCACCCCAAACCACCACGAAGGTGCCTGTCCCCTTTGTGGTGGTCGTTTCGGTCGCGGAGCAAAAAGGCGGGCCATCTCACGCAAGAGATGACCCGCCTCTCCAATCAGTCCCGCGGCAACCGCGGCCGCCGCGGGCCTCAAGCATGTCCCGGACTAGGAGAACATGCCGGTGAGGTAATCATTCAGCCGCTTATCCTTGGGCCGTTGGAAAATCTCGTCAGTCTCGTCGTACTCGACCATATCGCCCATGTAGAAGAACGCCGTGCGGTTGGACACGCGCGACGCCTGCTCCATGTTGTGCGTCACGATGACGATGGCGCGGTCGGCAACAATCGATGACATGAGGTCCTCGATCGCCAGCGTCGAGATGGGGTCGAGCGCCGAGCAGGGCTCGTCAAACAGGATCACGTCGGGGTTGAGCGCCAGCGTGCGCGCGATGCACAGACGCTGCTGCTGGCCGCCCGAAAGCGCGTAGGCGCTCTTGTCGAGCTTGTCCTTGACCTCGTCCCACAGCGCCGCGCCGCGCAGACTCTCCTCGACCATGCGGTCGAGCTCGTCGCGGTTCGTAATGCCGTGGCGCTTAGGCGCAAACGTAATGTTGTCGCGAATGGACTTGCGGAAAGGGTTGGGCTGCTGAAACACCATGCCAATGGACCGACGCAGCTCGTAGGTGTTCTCGGCCTTGATGTTCACGTTGCGCCCGCGGTAGTTGATCTCGCCCTCCACGCGGCAGCCGCGAATCTCACGATTCATAAGGTTGAGGCTGCGCAAGAAGGTCGACTTACCGCAGCCCGAAGGCCCAATGAGCGCCGTGATCTCACCCTTGTGAAAGTCAAGCGACGTGTCGTGCAGGGCATGGTGGTCGCCATAGTACACGTTGACGTCCTTGGTAGAGAGCACGACCTCGTCGCTCACGGCCTTGCCGCTCACGCGCACGCGTTTCTCGCTCTCCCCCACGCTCGACAGGAAGTCCTGGGTCTCGGACGTGGCCGCCTCGATTGCGGGCGTTGCATTCATCTCGCTCATTCGGCCGTCATCTTCCTTGCCAGTTGCTTGCCCACGATGCGGGCGATTACGTTAAACAGCAGCACGCAAATCATCAGCAGCGCCGCGGTGCCCCAGACGATCTGCTGGGCCTCGGGGCTGCCCTCGCCGTAAATCTTGTAGATGTGCACGGCGAGCGACTCACCGGGGCGGAACACGTTCCAGGCGCAGGTGGGGCTCGACAGGTTAAAGCTCAAGAAGTTCAGACGCACCGGCGAGCTCATGCCCGAGGTAAAGAGCAGTGCCGCCGCCTCGCCAAACACGCGGCCGGCCGAAAGCACGATGCCCGTCACGATGGCAGGCATGGCCTCGGGGATCAGGATGTGCAGCGTGGCCTCCCAGCGAGTAAGGCCCATGGCCAGGCACGCATCGCGCTGGGCCTGTGGCACGTCCTCAAGCGCCTGCTGGATCACGCGCACCAGGATGGGGATGTTGAACATGGTGAGCGCGACGGCGCCGGAGATGATGGAGTACTTCCAGCCCAGCTGCACCGAGAACACCAGAAAGCCGAACATGCCGACGACGATGGAGGGCAGCGAGGACAGCGTCTCGATAGCGGTGGAGGCGATGTCGCGGATGGGCCCGTCCGGCGCGTACTCAACCAAAAAGACCGCGCCACCCAGGCTGATGGGCACCGAAATAATCAGGGTGATCAGCAGCAGATAGAATGAGTCGAACAGCTGGTAGAGCACGCCGCCCTGGGTTCCGTTGGCGCGCGCTGGCTGCGTGAGAAATCCCGGCTGGAACAGCGTCGAGATGCCCTCGAACAGGATATAGGCCACCATGGAGACGACGATGAGCATGACGATGGCGACGATTGCCGTCAGCACGCCCGTGGCGATGCGGTCCTGCTTTTGGACGCGCCCGAGTCTCGCCTCGTCGATATGGATGCGCGTGCTAGCCACGAGCCTTCGCCCCCTTGCGGCCGATAAGGTGGATGATCAGGATGAAGATGAGGCTCATGCCCATCAGCAGCAGACCGAGCGCCCACAGAACATCGTCCTGGGCCGAGCCCTCGGCATAGACCGCCATAGACGTGGTGAGCGTGGTGGTGATGGTGGACGCCGGCGACAGCAGCGACGTCGGCATGGCCTCGATGCCGCCGATAACCATGCGCACGGCGAGCGTCTCGCCAAAGGCGCGGGTCATGCCAAGGATGACTGCGGTCATGAGCGACGGCATGGCGGACTTGAGCACCACGTGCCAGATGGTCTGCCAGCGGGTGTAGCCCAGCGCGAGCGAGCCCTGACGGTAGCTGTCGGGCACGGCGCGCAGACCATCGACCGAAAGGGTGGTCATGGTCGGCAGAATCATGACGGCCAGAACGATGGCGCCGGGCAGGATGCCCAGACCCGTACTCACGTGGAAAACACTCTTCATAAGGCCGACGACCACGTGAAAACCGATGAGGCCAAAGACGACCGAGGGAATGCCGGTCAAAAGCTCAATAAGCGGCTGAAAGACCTTGGAGCCAAACTTAGGCTGAATCTCGACCGCAAAGATGGTAGAGCCGATGGCGATGGGCAGCGCGATGAGCGTGGAGAGCACCATGACCGCAAACGAGGTGACGATCAGAGGCAGGGCGCCGGTATAGGGCAGGCCGTTTTTAGCCGTGTTGGCCAGGTCCCACTTGGTGCCGGTAAAGAACTCGACGACCGAAACGCCGTCCTTGAGAAAAGCCGAGAGGCCCTTTTGGGCGACCATAAAGATGAGCGCGGCAACGACAAGCGTCACGAGCGCTACGCACGCACCCGTGACGCCCAGGCCCACGTTCTCAAGGTCGCGCTTTGGCAGTTGCTTTGCCATTGCAAACCTTTCCGGGGCGATTACTTATTTAGCAGAAACCTTGCCGCTGGCGTCCTTGACGACCTTCATGGCAGAGACGGGGATAAAGCCCTGCTCCTCGACGAGCTTGCCCTGGACGTCGTCGGAAAGCATGAACTCCAGGAAAGCCTTGGTGGCGTCGTCGGCGTCCTTTGCGCAGTACATGTGCTCGGTAGCCCAGATCTTAAAGGAGTCGTCGGTGACGTTTGCGCTCTTGGGCTCCACGCCCTCGACCTTGACGGCGTTGAACTTGGAGTCGTCGAAGTGCGAGAAGTCGAGGTAGGAGATGGCGTTGTCGGTGCTGGCCATCTGAGTCTGGACATCGCCGGACTTGTCGAGCTCGGCGTCGCCCTTAAAGTCGACGGCCTCGTCACCAAAGACGGCGGCCTCGAAGGTGGCACGAGTGCCGGAGCCGGCCTTGCGGTTGAGAACGACGATGGTGGCGTCGTCACCGCCGACCTCCTTCCAGTTGGTGATCTGGCCGGAGAAGATGCCCTTGAGCTGCTCAAGGGACAGGTCGTCGACCGTCACGTTCTTGGAGACGACGGGACCCATGCCCACAACGGCGACCTCGTGGTCGACGAGGTTCTTGACCTGGTCGGCCTCGAGCTTGGTCTCGGCGAAGACGTCGGAGTTACCGATGGTAACGGTACCGGCGGCGACAGCGGTCAGGCCCTTGCCCGAACCGTTGCCCGAACCGGAGACGGAGACGTCCGGGTTGGCGTCCATGAACTTCTCGGCAGCGGCCTCGACGAGAGCCTGGAACGAGGAGGCACCGTCATAGGTCACCTCGCCGGAGACGGACTCGGCAGCAGCGGCGCTACCCTTGTCGGCGGCGTCGGATGCGCCTGCGCCACCGCAACCAACGAGACCGAGACCGACGATACTGGCAAGACCACCAGCGAGGCCGAGGAACTGACGACGAGAATAAGCCTGATCGAGCATGATCTTCCTTTCATACATGCGAATCGCGGGCACCCTGCCCGCTTTGCTGTTTGGAAAGATACGGCCCCGACCGGGCAGCGCTCGCGCCAACTGCGGTTTCTTACGGGCATCTGATAGACCCTTACCGCAAGCGCGGCTCGGCTTTACAAACGAATAACATTCCCCGCCCAAGCATGGCGCGCTTTTTACACCAATAAAAAGCAGTTGCGGTGAAATAGTTCCTGCTTGGCCGTCAAATGGCCCATTCTAGGAACTATTCCACCGCAACTTAGATTGGTAAAACCGCGCAACCTTAAAGCTCCAGCTCGTTCAAGCGGAGAATCGCAACAATATAAATCTTGAGCGCCTGCTTGAGCTGTTCCTCGTTGGCGCACTCGTTGGGGCCGTGCATCTGGCCGCCCCATGCGGGCAGCTCCAGGCCGGTCTCCTCGGGGCCAAACGAGACGGCGCGGGCAAAGTTGCGCGCGTACGTGCCGCCGCCCATGGCAAAGGGCTCGGCATGCTTGCCCGTGAACTCGTTATAGGTATCAATAAGCGCCCTCACGGCCGGATCGTCGGCAGAGACCGAGAACGGCACCTTGGCACGATCCACGCGATACGTCACGCCAAAACGGCCCACGAGCGGCTCGAGCTGCTCGCAGATGGTATCGGCACTGGTGCTATCGGGGAAACGCACGTCGATGACCTGCTCGATGTGGCCATCCGCCACACGGATGACGCCGGGATTGCAGGTGAGCGGGCCGAACGCCGCGCTTGTCGCGTCGATACCCAGGCCGCGGCCATAGGCGTCCGCATGTACAAATGCCAGAAACTTGACAAACTCGTGCTCGGCAGGCGTCAGCAGGCGCTCGTCACGGGCACCAAACGCGTCCTCGGCCTCGCGCAGATACGCCACAATCAGGCCGACGGCATTGATCGTTCCTTCGGGCATCGAGGCATGACCGCCAATGCCGTGGGCAAAAATCTGCGCATGGCCGTTATCGAGCGCCGTGATCTCCAGGCGGTCGGCGTTCTCGACCGGCGCCGGCAGTTCATCGGCGGCAATCGCAAGCTCGCAGATAGACTGCGACGGAATGGCGTTGCTCGCCTCGGCACCGCTCCAAGACACGATGCGCCCGCCGTCGATCTTGGGGCTCACAAACGTCGCCCCAAACTGGCCCTTCTCGGCATTGCAAACCGGGAACTCGGCATCGGGCGTAAACAGAAAGTCGGGGTTCGCGTGGTTCTCCAGATAATGGTGAACGTCGGACATGCCCACTTCCTCATCGCAGCCCAGCAGCGCACGGAAGGTATAGCGCGGCACAATGCCGTGCTTGAGCAGGTAGGCGCCGGCATAGAGCGACAACACCGCCGGACCCTTGTCGTCGATCACGCCACGGCCGAGCAGCCAGCCCTCGCGGCGCTCCATCGCAAACGGGTCGGTGTTCCAACCGGGGCCAGCGGGTACCACGTCCACATGGCAGATGGTCGCGAGCTGCTTATCGCCGCGGCCCGGAATATCGGCGATGCCCACAAAGCCCTCGTCGTCGCTCGTCTGGTAGCCGAGCTTTTGCGCGATACCGAGCGCGCAATCGAGCGCATCACGGACCGGGCGGCCAAACGGCGCACCGGGTTCCGCATCGGCAGCAACGGCCACAGACGGATAGCTCACCAGCTGCTCGATATCGGCGACAACATCTTCCCAGACCTCGTCGACATACTCAGCGACGCTCTGCTCCACCTGATTCATGGACGACCTCCTTACCAATGAGCGGCGAGCGTGCCCGCCCCTCACATCACGTCATTAGATAGCGAAAAGTTTAGCAAGCTCGGCCACCGAGTGCACCACCGCATCGGCACCCGCCGCCTCGTGCTCGCCCGGCGCCGCCGCGCCCGAATAGATTCCAATGCACGGCACGCCCATCGCGTGCGCGCCCTCCACATCGTTAAAGCGATCGCCGATCATCACGGCATCGTCCGCGGTCGCACCCAGGGCCGCCAGGGCATCGCGGACCGAATCGGCCTTGGTCTCGCGACTCTGCGGCGGATTCATGCCAACCACCGCCTCAAACTGAGAAAGCCCGAGCTCACGCACCATGTCGATGCACTTTGCCTCCATGCGCGACGTCGCCACGGCCATACGCTTGCCCCGGGCGGCTAACCCATCCAGCAGCTCGGGGATCCCATCGAACACGGGGTACTCCTCCGGTCCCAGCTCATCAAAAAAAGCGCGGTACTCGTCGGCCACCACAAGCGACTCCTCGCGGGAAAAGCCATAAAAGTCGTGAAAGCTCTTCCACAGGGGCGGCCCGATCATGCGACGCAGGTCACCCATCTGCGCCTCCGAAAACCCGCGCGCAGTCAGCGTCTTGCGCGTCGAGGTCATCACCGCCCGGCCCGTATCGGCCACCGTGCCATCGAAATCAAACAACACGACCGGCCGCCTGCATATCTCCAGTGCTTCCATCGGCATTCCTCTTCCCCAGTTGATGATTTCCACACCGACACTTCAAACTGTTGACTATTCAACAATTGAACCTAGTAATGTGGAACGACTCTACTATACTTGTCGCACTTTGCTCTCAGAAGGCGGCGCGCAAGCGCCCCAGCGAAAGGTGCAATTATGTCTTTTGCCATCATAACCGACTCCACGTCGGACATCTCCCCCGCCCGCGCCCAAGAGCTCGGCATTTACGTGATTCCGCTGCATGTGATTATCGAGGGCGAGGACCTGCTCGACCAGGTGCAAATTACCGCCCAGGAGTACGTCGCGCGCATGGCCGGCTCCGAGCAGCTGCCGCACACCTCGCAGCCGAGCGCCGGCGAGTTCAAGGCACTCTTTGACCGCGTGCTCGCCGACGGCCACGACAGCGCCATCTTTATCTCGCTGTGCAGCGAGTGGTCCGCCTGCTATGCCAACGCCAGCCTGACGGCCGAAACGCACGAGCTCGACGTGCGCTGTATTGACTCGCGCACCGGCTCGGGCGCCGAGGGCCTGCTGGTGGAGTACGCGCTGGCCATGCGCGAGGACGGCCGCAGCCTGGACGAGACCGAGGCGCAGATCCGAGCGACGCTGCCCGACGCCCACCTGCTGCTCATTCCCCGCACGCTCGAAAACCTCGTTAAGAACGGCCGCGCGCCCAAGCTCGCCGGCCAGCTCACGCAGATGCTCAACATTCGCCTGGCCGTTTCGCCGGAGTGGAAATCGGGCGAGATCAAGGCCATCAAAAAGGGTCGCGGCGCCAAACGCATCGTCGCCAACACCATGGCCGATTGCCTCGCATTTTTGGCCGAGCATCCGGGCTCCAGCGTGCGCGTGCTCACGACCGGCGCCGGCGAGGAGCAGGAGCTCGTCAACCAAGCGCTCGCAGGCCAGGACTACGTAGACGCCGGCACCGGCCCCATCGGCTGCACCATCGCCACCCACGTAGGCGTCGACGCCATCGCCATCAGCTACTGCCCCCGCTACCAGCCCATCCACTAGGGGCACCTTTATCACTTGCGGTGGAATAGGGACTGTTTTTGGCTTATCAGCCGCAAATCAATCCCTATTCCACCGCAACTTAGAAATCGGCAATCAGCCCTGCGGGCCCCGGAACAGTTCCTCATGCGAGCCCATTCTGACCAGTCGGATCACAGGATTAGTCTTATGCGGCAAGTAGAGAACGATCACATCGACCAAGCCATCGGATAGATGGAAATCGATGTGGCCGTTGTAATTGCCGCCCGGGTTTGAAAGCTCATGGGCGCCATATTCCGCGGGAAGCGAGCCGCGAGCTGCAAGCTCTGCGACTGCCGCCTTAAACTCGGTTTATAGCTGCGGATGGATGCGCGTCGTCCGTTTGTAATCCGCCTTAAACTGAGCCTCGACTTTAATCTCAAACATCGCTAGTCCTCATCGAGGAACGATATAAGCTCATCAGCGTTATTGAATGACGGGCTGTCGTCTGGCAGAATCCCCAACTCATGAGCCTCGGCAATCACCATGGCGCGCCTCGTCGCCTCGTTGGGAACTTCGGGCCGACCCACAATCTCAAACGGAATCTTTCGCTGATTTACCAGCTGCCGAACAGCAAGGTTGAGATACGAATTGAGACTCAGGCCAACTGTATCCAAGAACTCAGTCGCCTGTTCCTTGAGCCCCTCTTCGATGCGAACCGTCGTAGGCTTAACCGTTGCAGTAGACATACGCGACCTCCTCGCTCTCGTCTTTTGCATCAGTATACCCAGTTTAGAAGGCAGACTGATGTTAAATAGCATCAGTCTGCCTTCTCATCACTACAACGACAGGCGCGCTCGCCCTACATCAGCCCGCTCAGGGAGATGTCGACGGCCTCGTTGAGGTCGTCGGTAATGTGCACCAGCTCCGGATCGAGCGGGCTAATCATACCGGCGTCCATCACCGGACCGTTAAGCCAGTCGAATAGGCCCTGCCAGTACTCGGTGCCCACCAGCACGAGCGGCATGCGCTTGACCTTGTGTGTCTGCACCAGCGTGAGCACCTCGAACATTTCGTCGAGCGTACCAAAACCTCCGGGAAACACGATGGCGCCCGAGCTGTATTTGACGAACATGGTCTTGCGCACAAAGAAGTAACGGAAGTCCATGCCGAGGTTCACGTATTTATTGAGCCCATGCTCGTGCGGCAATTCAATGCCCAGGCCAACTGACTTGCCGTTGACACTCGCCGCTCCCCTGTTGGCCGCTTCCATGATGCCGGGGCCGCCACCGGTGATGACCGCCACGCCGCGCTGGGCGATTTTGCGGCCGACCGTGCGCGCCGCCTTATAGAGCGGATCGGTCTTGGGCGTGCGGGCGCTGCCGAAGATGGTCACAGCGGGCCCGAGCTCGGCAAGTGCGCCAAAGCCATCGACAAACTCGGCCTGGATGCGCAGCACGCGCCAGGGGTCGGTGTGCAACCAGTCGGTCGAGTCCTCGGGCGCCAGCAGGTTGGCGTAGGTGTTGTCCTTGGGAATCATGGGGCCGCGCATGACCACGGGACCGCGTCGGTACGTCTCGTCGTAGGCAGGCTCGCCCTCGATATTCTCGTTCTTAATCATGGGTACTCCTATCGAGAAAAAGAAAAACGGGCGGGGTCGACGCCATGCGTCAAACACCCGCCCGAACATCAACTATTCGATATGGTACCCACGATGCATCAAGTGCTTGCAAGCTATCGGTCATCGGTCTCGCAGACGGTGTTAGCGAACGTGATGACCGGCCAGCGCTCGCCCCTTGCCGTTGCTAGCGCTCTGCAAGCGCCCGCGCCGCTCTTAGTAGTCCACCGCCGCAGGACTGTTCATCCAGTCGCTCACAAACGCGCCGTAGCGGCCCTCGATAATGGCCTGACGGGCACGCTGCATAAGGTTGAGCAGGTAGTAGATGTTGTGCATCGAAAGCAGAATACCGCCGAGCATCTCCTTCTGCGTGACCATGTGACGGATGAGCGCACGGCTGTAGCCGCCCGTGCACACCGGGCAGGTGCAGGTGGGGTCGATGGGGCCGTCGTCGTGCGCAAAGCGCGCGTTGCGGAAGTTAAGGCGACCTTCACTGGAGAACGCCGTACCCATGCGGCCGGTGCGCGTCGGCAGCACGCAGTCGAACATGTCGATACCCACGCCCACGCCGCGCACGAGCGTGGTAGGGTTGCCGACGCCCATGAGGTAGCGCGGCTTGTGCTTAGGCATGTACTCGGAAACCAGCGGTGCCAGCGTCTCGAACATGGTCTCGTGGTCCTCGCCCACCGAATAGCCGCCGATGCCGTAACCCGGGAAGTCGCCGCACTCCTCCAGATGGCGCAGCGAGCGCAGGCGCAGATCCAGGTGCATGCCGCCCTGAACGATGCCAAAGAGCGCCTGGTCATCGCGGGTATGCGCCTTATAGCAGCGCTCGGCCCACATACTCGACAGCTCAACGGCGCGCTCGACGTAGGCGCGCGTGGCGGGATAGCCCGGGCACTGGTCGAGCTGCATGCAGATATCGGAGCCGAGCTTCATGGCGATTTCCATGTTGTCCTCGGGCGTCCAGAACACGTGGCGGCCGTCGTAGTCATTGACGATAAAGCGCACGCCCTCGTCGGTGAGCTTGACGGCGTCGTTGTGGCTGAACACCTGGAAGCCGCCCGAATCGGTAAGAATGGGGCCGTGCCAGTTCATAAACTTGTGCAGGCCGCCCAGCTCGGCAATGGTGTCCTCGCCGGGACGCATGGACAGGTGATAGGTGTTGGCAAGCACGATCTGGGCGCCGAGCTGTTTGACGGTCTCGGTAGGAATACCCTTGACGTTTGCCTTGGTGCCCACGGGCATAAAGATTGGCGTCTCGATATCGCCGTGCGGGGTGTGCAGTACGCCGGCACGCGCGTGCGTCGTCGGGTCCTCGGCGATCAGGTCGAATTTAAAAAGGCTCTGGTCCATAAACTGGAACTCCTTGGTTGCGGTTCATACGCAAACCATTATACGGGCAACCCGCAAGGAGCACCGACTCGACAGAAACTGGCGCAAAGGGGGCAGCAAACGAGCGTGGATTTTCGGACGCCCATCTCATGAGAGTGGATAATCTCCCACTTTTGCCCGAAACACAGACCAAAAACGGGAGATTATCCACTCTCGTTCGGCGGGTACTCATTTAAGTACGTCCCCAATGAGTGGAGCTATTTACCAGCCACGCCAACGCCGATGTTTTGGGAATGTCAGACACTATGACCCAATCCGAGGGCACGGAAACGACAGGAGCCCCCGCT
>CATZIU010000015.1:0-55611 GCA_958420165.1 uncultured Collinsella sp.
ATTGGGGCCACGAAAACCCGTGACCTCACCCAAAACGCTCAGCTGCGGAATGGCATCGAGCGCGCCGGCGGCGATCTCCACCGCTTGGCTCACGCTGAGTTCTTTGCGCTCCCGCTCGTCCGACCCGTCGAACTCGGCGGAAACGGCATTGCCGGTTAGATTCCAGCCTGCCACGCAGCCCCCTTTCGTCATCGTGCACAAGGGCTCCGGCCCTGCGCAAATTCAAGTCCAACACATAGTACAGCGCCGCAGGGACACAAATCCCCACGGCGCCTGTCAAGCCTATTTGTTATCGGTTGGAGTTTCTGTTGTAGCGGGCCATCAGGTAGATCAGCTGAATAATCGAGGTGAGCGCCGCCGCCACGTAGGTGAGCGCGGCTGCCGTCAGCACCTTCTTGGCGCCGTTGACCTGCTTGGAACTCATGCCCGACTGCTCGATATACGCCACGGCGCGGCGACTGGCATCGATCTCGACCGGCAGCGTAACCAGCTGGAACAACACGCTAAACGAGAAGAAGACCAGCGCGAGGGTCGTGAGCCCCGCGATGTTCATGAACAGGCCCATGAGCAGCACGATCGTCCAGGTGTTCTGGGTAAAGTTGACGACGGGGACCAAAGCGGTGCGTACCTTCATCATGGCGTAGCCGCTTTGACGCTGGGCGGCATGCCCCGCCTCGTGGCAGGCGACGGCAACGCTTGCGACCGACCCGCCCGAACGGTTGGCATCCGACAGATACAGGTTGTTATCCTGCGGGTTGTAATGATCGGTGAGCTCGCCGGCAACGCCCTTGATGCCCACGGCGCTACAACCGTTGGCATCGAGCATGCGGCGAGCGACCGTGGCACCCGTGTCGCCGTCCGAGCGAACCTTGGACCAGGTCTTGTATGTCGAGTTGATATAGCTCTGCGCGGCAAGACCGAGCACCGTGCAAACAAGGACAACTAGCAGGTACAGCGGGTCAATACCAAAGCCGTATCCATAGTAATAGGGCATGCGAATTCCTCCGAATCGAGTTACACGTTGGAGGCATTCTACCCACTCAGCCGACTAGGCTTCCCTATAACAACTCAATCTTTCCGTCCTTCACGGTGAGTCCCATGTTGCCGGAAAGCAGATCGTCCAGACGCGAACCCACAAGCTCAAAACGCCAGCCTTCGCGCAGGGGACTTTGCTCAGGATGCTCAATGTAGTCGGCCAGGTCATCGCGCGAGGCAATGACCGAGGTCGCCACGCCCGAACGCTCGGCAACCAGGCGAATGAGCGCATACATAAGGTCAGTCACGCTCTCCAGCTCCGGCGAAATCTGACGATGTCCGCGCACCAAGAGCGGCAGGCGATCGTGCGGACAGCTCGCTCCGCGCTTGATGGCCATGAGCGCGCCGTCCACATCGCGCTCACCCAGCTGATCGGTGCCGCGGATGCTGCGGAACTCCTCAACACGCACAGGATTGCGCTTGACGAGCGCCAGCAGTGTATCGTCGGACATGACCCACTTGCGCGGGATGTTGCGGCGCTCGGCGCGGTCCTCGCGCCAAGCGGCAAGCTCGCGCGCAATGCCCAACTGGTGACGGCTACACGAGTTGATGCGCTTGACCTTGCGGAATGCCTCGTGACGATCGGCACGGTAGTGCGACTCGTCGGCCAGCGGACGCAACTCGTCAAGCACCCAATCCACACGGCCCAGCTCGCGCAGGCGACTCATCATCTCGGTATAGGCGACGATCAGATACTTGACGTCATCGATCGCGTACTCGATCTGCTTATCGGTCAGCGGACGGCGCGACCAGTCGGTCAGCGACTCGGTCTTGGGCAGTGATACGCCGCAGAACGTCTGAACGAGCGCACCATACGAAATCTGCTGGCGCTCGCCCAAAAAGGCGGCGGCAACCTGCGTGTCAAAAATCGGTCGCGGCAGTGCGCCCACGGTATGGAGCATAACTTCCATGTCCTGTGAGCAAGCATGGAATACCTTGACCACGCCCTCGTCGGCCATAAGCTCGGCAAGCGGCGACAGGTCGTCGATCACCAGCGGATCGACAGCGACACTCTCGGCGGGGGTGGCAATCTGGACCAGGCACAGGCGCGGATGAAACGTGCGCTCGCGCAAAAACTCGGTATCGACGGCGATCGCGTCGAACTCGCGGGCGCGCTGGCAAAAGTCGACCAGAGCCTGATGTGTGGAAATGTACATATCAACCCATCGAATAAGGTTAGGCCCGAAAAACACGGGTAGGATATCGGCATTGCTCTACAACTATACTCGGTTAGTCACAGAACGGGAACGTAAGTATGCGCTGCCTTATCATCCACAACCCGGCATCGGGCCCCAGCTCAGATGAAATCTACGCGTTCACGCACGCCCTCGCGCAGGGCGGCGACGAGGTCGTGATGCGTTTTATCGGCGATGGCATGGAGCCCGAGGACGCCGTGGCAGACGTGCACGAGTTTGATCGCGTGGTGATTTCGGGCGGCGACGGCACCGTCTCCAACGTGCTCGACCAAATGCGCGGATGCGGCGTCCCCACGCTCGTCTTCCCCTCCGGCACGGCCTGCCTGTTCTTCAACAACATCGGCAATGCCCCCGAGGCCGCGGCGCTCGCCAAGGCCTGCCGCGTCGGCCGTACCGTCAAGGCGGACATGGGCGAGCTCTTTTGGCTCGACGAGAACGGCAACGAAAAGCGCCACGGCTTTATTATCATCGCCGGATCGGGTTACGATGCCGAGATCATGATGAAGGCCGCCCCCGCCAAAAACGACATCGGCGAGATCGCCTATTTCTTGTCGGCGCTCGCCACACCCAACCCCACGGTGGCGCACTTTACGATTGAGCATGACGGCATTGTCGAGGAGCTCGATGGCATCTGCTGCATGGCCGGCAACACCTCGGTCATTCAAAACGACATCAACCTGTTCCCCGATTGTCGCATGAACGACGGCATGGTCGACATCGCGGTCATCGAGCCCGTAAAAACCGTCCAGCTCCTGCCCACCGTGATCACCGCCGCGCTCGACCCCGCCGGCAAGGTGCTCGGCCGTCCGCAGTTCAAGATCATCCAGACCAAGGAAGCCAAGATCACCTGCACCCCGTCGCTGGGCATGCAGTTCGATGGCGAGATCATCTCCAGCAACTCGGGCGTCTTTGGTGCCCGCGCACTTCCACAATGCCTCGACCTCATCGTCGACGAATTCTCCCCACTCGGAAAATAGGAGGACCCCATGAACTACACTCCCCTGCCCGGCTTTATCGTCATTGTTCTGGCCATGCTCATCGGCTATGCGATCAACGTGATCCACCGCCGGAAGAAGTAATTCCACATTGGTATGATATTCATCCAATTATCATTTCCCCCGTTGTTTATGCATTTACCAGACAGCGGGGGATTTTTCTTTGTGCCCCGTGCAAGGCACTTTATTCAGATATAGTAATTGCAGGGAGTCTTTATTTAAATAAAGCTAGATAATGAGTATTATTGTCCGTTCATCGCATATTTTAGAACGCTCATCGAGTATTGCATCGAAATAGATGAATACTATTTAGACTTCCTTTAGGCTAGTAGATGTATTTATTAGCTGAAGCTCCGTACGGTTTCGCGGGGTTTCAACAGTTGGGAGGGATCATGAGGTTTACTCATCCTGTCAACACGCTCAAGAAGCTCGGCTGCGGCCTTGCATTTGGAGCAGCGGCCATTATGGCCATGCCGACTTCGGCGCTCGCTTGCACCCAGATCTACATGGGCAGCCAGCTCACGGCAGACGGCAACACGTACTACGGTCGCTCCGAGGACTTCGGCCCACGCTACATCAAGCACTTTGGCATCGAGCCCGCACACAAGGACGGCAGCAAGTACACCTCGATCGAGTCCGGCTTTGAGTACAAGTCCAAGGACGCAACCTACCGCTACACCTTCGTTCGCGACAACCCCTCTCAGTGGGAAGATCGTTACGATGCATATTCCGAGGCTGGCATCAACGAGAAGGGCGTCTCCTGCTCTGCCACGCTGAGCACCTCCTATAACGAGAAGGCCGAAGAGGCCGACCCCGTCACCGAGGAGACCGGCATCGGCGAGTACAACTACGCCAGCGTCATTCTGGGCGAGAGCGCCACGGCCCGCGAGGGTGTCGAGCTTCTCGGCAGCTTGATTGATGAGCAGGGCGTCTGCTCCAACGACCAGATCATCATTGCCGACAACAACGAGACCTGGTTGTTTGCAGCGCTTTCCGGCCATCAGTGGATCGCCATGAGGCTCACTGACGATATCGCCTCGCTCAACCCCAACATCGGCAACCTCACCTATGACGTCGACCTCGACGACACCGAGAACTGCCTCCACTCCAAGGGCATCGAGTCCATGCCTAAGGAGAAGGGCTTTGCCGAGTACACCGACGGCAAGTTCGACGTCGCCAAGACCTACGGCGAGGAGATTAGCGAGGCCGGTATGCACCAGTGGTCGCGCTATGTCCAGGGCCGCGATTACTTCATGGCTCCGCTTGCCGAGGGCACCGACTACGAAATCGTCAAGGACGAGCGCGAAGACGCTCGTGCCACGACCGGCGCCCTGGTCCACGAGATGCAGCCGCTGTTCTTTACGCCCGGCAAGTCCGACTGGAACACCTTTGAGATGATTCGTTCCTTCGCCGCTCGCGGCGAGAATGTCGCCGGCCTCAACGCCAACACCGACGGCGCCTATGCCATCGGCTCCAACCGCAACACCGAGATCCACACCTTCCAGATCCGTCACGGCATGGACCCCGAGATCGCGACCATCCAGTGGGAGATGCTCTCCAACGCCGAGTTCTCCGTCGCTATCCCCCTCTATTCCGCACTGCTCACCGAGGTCAGCCCCTACTTCAGCGATCAGGACGTCTCCTTCGATCACTGTGAAGAGGAAGACGTCGTGAACAACGAGGAGCCCAAGAACTCCATCAACTACGTCCTCATGGACATCAACACGCTCGCCTATGAGAACCGCGACCACTGCGCTACCGGCGTCCGCGCCTATCTCGACGCCCTGCAGAAGGAGCTCATTGAGCAGAACCTGACCGTCGACGAGGCCATGCAGGCCGCCGAGGACACCGAGGCCCGCACCGCCCTGGCCAACAAGGCCGGCAAGGCAGCGACCAAGAACACCTACGTCAAGTGCAAGGCCATGCTCGAGGAGATGCGCGACTACCTCAAGGAGGGCGACTTCTCCGAGGAGTTCGTCCCGAGTGACTACGATGCCGACAACGACTGCCTGGTCGAGTCCATCACCTATGCCGACGAGGCCCTCTCCGATGAGGACGTTGCCGAGCCCGAGGCTGAGGAAGAGGCCACCGAGGAGAAGTCCGAGGGCAACAACATGGCCGCCATGGCCGTTGGCGCCGTCGTCGTCATCGGTGTCTGCGGCTTCGTGCTCTATCGTCGCAAGAAGGCCTAAGAACCCCACACCTTAAGGCGCGGGCGGGATGGCCAAGGTCGCCCGCCCGCCCAGCCGCCCATTCGACCGGCGGGAAACGTCGCCGAAATCTTTTCAAAAAAGATTCCCTGCACACACTTCGCTGTGTTATAGTGCAGCGCAACAGCAACGAGGTGCGACCGCGCCACGGTATCACGAAAGGAGCCACCAACATGAAGAACACGATGACGTCTCTCAACAACTGGTGGTGGCGTGATGCGAATACGATCGGTCGACAGTGAGTCCCTCACGCCTGTTTTGCGCTCTAGGTGATTGGAAGGCCTCCGGTTTCGACCGGGGGCCTTTTTCTATCTCGAGCCCGATCGCATTCGCATCACGCGCCTCCGTTTTTCTCTTACACTCCCCTTTTTGAAAGGACTTTCACCATGTCTCAGAACACCACCGCCACCGCCCAGCCCCGCACCGTCCAGACCGCCGACCGCGGTAAACTCGATATTCGCGCCCTTGTCCTGCTCGCCATTCTGCTTGCCGCCGGCTTCATCCTCAACTTCACCGTCGGCAAGGCAATCTCGAGCATCTCGGGCGGTATGATCAGCCCCGAGTTCATCATCTCGGCCTTCTGCCTCACCATCCTGGTCATTCGTCCCAACATTGGCCAGGCGCTCGTCATTGGTCTCATCTCGGCGGCCGTAATCCAGATCACTACCACCTCGCCGTTTGTCGATTTTGCCGCCGAGGGCATCGCCGCCATGCTCATGGCCGTCATTGTCAACGCCGCCGCTAAGGACGGCCAGGTTAAGCCCGTCGTCGCCATCGTCGCAACATTCGTGACCACCTTTGTCTCGGGCGTCATCTTCATGGTCATCAAGATGGCCATGCTCGGCGTGGTGGGCGAGCTCGCCGCAGCCATGCTGCCCGTCGTCGCCATGACCGCCGTATTTAACGCCATTCTGGTCGGCGCCCTCTACCTGCCCATCCAGAAGGCCCTGAAGCTCAACTAACCCGCTCGGCTTTACGAGCCACCCCATCTTGGCGTTCATTCGTCGCTCGCATACCCAAGTACGCTTCGCTCCCCTTTCGCGCCAACCTGGGGCACCTCGTAAAGCCGTATCCGTGCTTCACCACCAAAGACTGTCCCAAACAACGAGCTTTTGGGGACGTTCTTAAACGACTAGTCATGTAAGAACGTCCCCAATGATTATGAAAGGTATCCATGGAAACGATCATCAACGTCGACGATGTCTCGTTCTCCTATGGCACGCAAACCGAGCAGGCGCTCAGCCACGCTTCGCTTAGCGTGAACAAGGGAGATTTCATCGGCATCATCGGGCCCTCGGGTGCCGGTAAGTCCACACTTGCCGCTTGCCTGTCGGGCGCCGTGCCTCACCACTACACCGGCGCCTTTTATGGCTCCGTGTTAGTTGACGGCCACGACACCTGCGAGGTCTCGCTCACCGACATATCGCAGATCGTCGGCAGCGTGCTGCAAGACATCGACACGCAGATGGTCGCTTCGGTCGTTGAGGACGAAATGCTCTTTGGCCTCGAGAACTTTGGCGTTCCGCACGACCAGATCGAGCAGCGCGTGAGCGAGACGCTTAAAACCGTCGGTATCAGCGACCTGCGCGACCGCGAGATCGCCACCCTCTCGGGCGGCCAAAAGCAAAAGGTAGCCATCGCCGCCATCCTCGCCATGCGTCCGCGCGTCTTAGTGCTCGATGAGCCAACCGCAGCGCTCGATCCCGCCAGTTCCACCTTAGTCTTCGAGACGCTGCGCGAGGCAAACCGCGCGCTCGGCATCACCATCGTCGTCGTTGAGCAAAAGGTCGCTTTACTTTCGGAGTACTGCAGCCGCGTGTTGGTGCTCGATCACGGCCAGATCGCGCTGCAAGGTGAGCCTCACGAGGTCTTCGCGCACACCGACGAGCTCCGCACCATCGGCGTCGATTGCCCGCGCGTCACGCGCATCTTTAACAGCCTTGAGGCCGATGGCCTGGTAAGCGGCACACCCTGTCTGGATGTCGACGAGGCAGAACGCCTGATCACGGAAATCGTCGACCCCGACTGTGCGACAAGCGATATCCAGACGCCCGCAGGCTCCCCGCACGCGCCGTCGCTGCGCCCGCATGCGAAAGACGCCGAGCCGGTACTCACCTTTGACCATGTCGAGTTTTCCTACCCCCGTGGCGGCGCCGCCGTCCACGACCTCAACTTGACGCTCTACCCCGGAGAGCTCGTGGGCATTGTCGGCCAAAACGGAGCCGGCAAAACCACGCTCACCAAACTGCTCACGGGTTTGCTCAAGCCCGCATCGGGCAGCGTACGCGTTACGGGCTTGGACACGGCATCGGTTCCCACGAGCCGCATCGCACGCGAAGTGGCAACGCTTTTCCAGAACCCCGACCGCCAAATCTGCAAAGACACCGTGCTCGACGAGGTCGCCTTTGGTCTAGAACTTGCCGGCATCGACCGCGCCGAAGCCCTGCGTCGCGCCCAGCTAGTCATCGACCGCTTTGGTCTGCCCGCCGACGAGGCACCGTTCTCGCTGTCGCGCGGCCAACGCCAGATGGTGGCGCTGGCCTCCGTTGTGGTGATTGAGCCCAAGATCGTGGTGCTCGACGAACCCACGAGCGGCCTGGACTACCGCGAGTGCATGACCGTAATGGAAACGGTGCGCACCATGGCAGAGCGCGGTTGCGCCGTCATCATGGTCTGTCACGACATGGAAGTCGTTTCCGACTTTGCCGAGCGCATCGTGGTGATGGCCAACGGTCGCATCCTCGACCGCGGCCGCACGCACGAGCTGTTCTCGAACATCGAACTCATGCAGCGTGCCTACGTTGAGCCGCCCCAGGTCATCGAACTCTCGCGCCGTCTGGCATCCACCGTCTCGCCCGCCTTTACGCAGGTGAGTGAGGTCACCGATATCGTTCGCATTACCGAGGAGATGGTCCGCCGTGGTTAACGTCATCGACTACATGCCGGGCGACACGCTGCTACACCGCCTGAACCCCGTCATCAAACTGGGCCTCGCCGCCGCCATCATCATCGGCATTTTCTTGTCCGACACCTATGTGGCACTGCTGGGCTTTCTGGCACTCACGCTCGCGCTGGGAGCCTACGCCGGCGTCGTCGACCGCCTGCTCGCGCTGCTCAAGCTACTGATTCCGCTCGCGCTCATCATGCTGGTGCTGCAGCTGGCTTTTATGCGCGATGGCAACGTGGTGTGGGGCTTCGTTACCGACACGGGTCTCATCACCGGCTCCAAGGCCTGCCTACGCCTGCTGGGCGTGGCGCTTCCGCTTATTCTGATGCTCATGGTGACCAAGCTCAACGACCTTGCCAACGCCTGCGTCGAGGTGCTGCACGTGCCGTATTGCTACGCCTTCACCTTTACCACGGCGCTGCGCTTTGTGCCGGTGTTTGGCCAGGAGATGAACGCCATCATGGAGGCGCAGACCGCACGCGGCGTCGAGTATGACACCAAGAACCCCATCAAAAAGCTTCAGCTCATGCTGCCGTTGTGCGTGCCGCTACTGATCTCGAGCGTGGGTAAAACCGATGCCACGGCCTTGGCGGCAGAGCAGCGCGGCTTCTATTTGCGCACGCGTGCAAGCTCGTACAAGCGCTACCCCATCAAGAGCCTGGACATTGCCGTACTTATTGTCAGCATTGCCCTCATCGTCCTCGGCTTCCTGTTTTAACCCATCGCCACCGGCAACCGATAAATTCAAAAGGCCCCGGCTCGCACCAAACGAGCCGAGGCCTTACTGTTTTCCCAGATAAAACCTACCAAAATAAACCTGTCCCTTTTTGGCAGGTCGAGGGCTACAGGCGGTAGGGGGCGCCGCTGCGGATGATGGATTCGCGCACCAGGACGTCCATGGCGTCAAGGGTGATCTCGGGCATCTCCCGGTACTTTTGCAGCACCGAGAGCTCGGTGCAGGCCAGAATGACGCGGTCGCAGCCACTGCGGGCGAACTCCCACATCACGCGGTCAAACTTGTCCATATCGGGCTCGCGTCCGGCCTTCACGTCATCATAAATCAGCGACATCACGTCGGCCTGGCGCTTCTCGCTGGGATAGACGACCTCGACGCCCGCGGCCTCGCACTCGCGCCCGTAGACGCCGGCACCCACGGTGCCGTCGGTGCCCATGATGCCGATCTTGCGCACCGGCTCGGACGGCATGCTCAGGTTGGGATCGAACTCGCACTCCCCCATCACCGCGCCCGCCAGGGCATAGCGCACCGACTCACGCGGCATGTGGATAATCGGCACCTTGGTAAACGACTGAATCTGGTCGTAGAAGTAGTGCGACGTGTTGCAGGGAATGGCGATATGAGCACAGCCCAGTCCCTCGAGCGCCCGTGCACATTCCTTCATGGTCGCCAGCAGCTCGGCATGCTCGCCGGTCTTGATGGCCAGCGTACGGTCGGGCATGGTCGACTTGGAAAGTACCACCATGTCGATATGCTCCTGATCACAGGTAGCAGCCGTATGACGCACGACCTGGTCGTAGTAATACGACGTGGCCTCAGCGCCCATGCCGCCGATAACTCCCAGCTTTTCCATCGCCGCCTCCTTGGTGACGCCCATGCAATTGCTCGTATCATGCCCGCGCCCATCCGATGCAAACCGGGCGAGCGCCGCGCTCATCTACTTGTAATACGTCTTGAACAGCTTAAAGTGACGCAGCTTGGTGTGCCACATGCGCAACCAGCGGTTAAAGACAAAATCACCCTTCATAAACGAAGGATCGGCAGCCTTGCCCTCCTTGGCCAGACGATGCGCCTTTGCACGTAGCTCGGGGTCCTTGACATACTTGTCAACGACGCCCATGGGGACGACCATCCACAGCGCCTCGTCCTGCGCCGTCACAAACTCAGGCTCAAACGGGCGGTTGTACACGTACTCATCCACCACGTATTTGGCAACGTTAAAGCCGCTGTTGGTGACGTAGTAGTTACTGCGGCCCTGACGCGTGTTGAAGTCAAAGAACTTAAACGAACCATCGCGCTGGTCGTACTTGACGTCGAAGTTGGAGAAGCCCGTAAACTTAAGGTCCTCGAGCAACTTGCGCACGCCGCCCATGAGCTCGTCGTTAGGCTCGGTAATGATGCATGCATGGTTGCCGACGCCGTGAGGCTGATGCTCCTCGAGCAGCACGTGGCCCAGGCACATCATGCGAACCTTGCCGTTGCGGTCGGAATAGCTGGTAAGCACGCGCATGTACTCGTCGTTGCCGGGCACGCGGTCCTGCAAGATGAGATCATCGGTGTAGCCACTGGCGTACACATCGCGAATGACCTGCTCCAGCTCGGCGCGATCGGCAATCTCGTAGGCCTTCTTCTGGCCCTCGAACTCGTGCTCCCACCACATGATGCCGTCAGAGGGCTTCAGAATCATCGGGAAAGGGAAGTCGATCTGGTCGAGCACCTCGGCGGAAGCCTCGCCCTGGGCGTTGAGCATCGCCATGGTAAAGGTAAACGTGTGCGGATAGGGCACACCGTGCTTCTCGCACAGCTCGTAGAAGATCTCCTTCTTCTGGCACTGCTCGAGCATGCTGTAGGGCGCATAGGGCGCGATGACGTTGGAGGCAAGCTGGCCGGCATCCTGAGCCTGTACGGCAAGCGCGACGTAGTTATCGCCGCAGCCCATGAGGATAATCTTCTTATCGGGATTGGCCTGTGCAATGCCGTTGACGGTCTCGATCATGACCGGCATGGTGTCGATATCCACATTGGGCGTATAGTCGATAATCTGGCTGCGGTATGCAGGACCCGTCTGATACTTGCCAAAGACCAGGCTCTTGACCTGATACTCCTCGTAGAAGGCGCGCGCCACCGAATAGGCGTTGATATCGCCGCCGAGCAGCACGGGTATAAACTCGCGCTCAGTAAACTGCAATGCCATGGAAACTTCCTATCATCAACTGCCCGTACGATGGGCGGTCTTTATGCAACTGGTTTATTCTAGCGTGCCAAACCGCCGCTTCCCAAAGTTCCACCATATCTATGGCAAGCAGGCGCTTATGATCGAGCCCGCAGGGTTCCGTAACGTTAAAGTTGAACTCTATGGTTTCTTAACAATTCACTATAACTGCAGGTCAAGGCCAAAACCTCAAGTTCAACTTGACCCTTTAGAACCTTTAAGGTTCAAGTTGAGGTCGAAAGCAGTAGTAGAATACCTTTCGAACTATAACCTACGATTGATTGCAGAGGGACTGGATGCAGCATTCAAACCATCGCACCGCAGCGCTCATCGCGTCGAAGCCGGCTCGTATCATCACGAGCGCCGCGCTCGCCGTTGCACTGACGGCCGCGCCGATGCTCTCCCCCGTCGCAGCCTATGCCGCCTCGCAGGCAACGCAGGATCAGCTTTCCGCTGCCCAGCAGAAAATCGAAACCGCCACGAGTGCCTACAACGAAGCCCGCACCAAGCTCGAGGATCTGCAGAAGCAAATCGACACTAACGAGGCAAGCATCGAGAAGATCGAAGCCGAACTTCCCGATCAACAGGCCAAGGCGAGCTCCGCCATGCGCGATCTGTATAAGTACCAGAAGGGCACCAACCCCATCGTGAGCTTCCTGGTCAACGCGCAGAGCCTGGGCGAGTTCATCACCACCTGCAAGTACACCAACCAGATCACGAGCTCGAGCGTCGATGAGATCGAAGAGCTCAACAAGATGCAGACCGAACTCGAGCAGAACAAGACCGAGCTCGAGCAGGCCAAGTCCCAACTCGAGACCGAGCAGAAAACCGCCGAGGACGCACTGGCACAGGCCCAGCAGCTTCGCAGCGAAGCCCAGGCAAAGGCCGAGCAGGAGAATGCCGCCGAGCTGGCCAAGCTCGAGGCCGACAAGGCCGCTGCCGCCGAGAAGCTCTCGGGCGAGGGCGTGAGCGGCAACAACTCCAACAGCCAGGCCAATAACGCCAACACCACCATCGACACCACGGTGAACAGCTCCAATACCGGCAACTCCGATTACGACTCGTTTATCAACGAGTGGACGAGTCGCATCGACAACTACCTCGCCGGCTCCCCCATGGCAGGTCAGGGTTACAACTTTGCTGTGGCAGCCTGGAACACCGGTGTTGACCCTCGCTGGTCTCCCGCCATCGCCTGCATCGAGAGCAGCAAGGGCCTCTATTGTGCCGGCTCCTATAACGCCTGGGGCTGGAGCGCCCGTGGCGGCGGCTGGCGGAGCTTTGGTAGCTGGAGCGAGGGCGTCTCTGCCCACGTTGCCTACCTGGGCGCCAACTATGGCTCCACGCTTACCCCGGCAGCCGCCAAAAAGTACTGCCCGCCCACGTGGCAGGACTGGTACAACAAGGTTGCAACCCAGATGAACCGCATCTAAGATCAACGTCAAAGGGCCCCAATTGGGGCCCTTTTTCTTTTACGCGACGGAGGTATCGACGACGCCAGTCGCGTTTGCAATGGCAACAATGATAATCATTGCCAACAAGAGCACACCCATAGCCTTGAGCCAGAGCTTTGCAAGCTTTTTACCGCGGTATCTATCGAGTAGCTCAAACCGCCGGCGAAGGCGGCGTTTGTCGAGCATCACAAAATGAATGAGCACTACGAGACCGTCGACGAAGATAAAATACTCAATCGCGAGAAACCACATCGGGTAGTTTTGGTTGGCGCCCGTAGGATGAAAAACGGCAAAATGGCTTCCGGCAAAGAAAACAAGTAGCGAAAGATAGACGAATGCGTTCCAAATGCGCCCAACGGTGTCGGGAATGCGGGAGAGTAAATTCGGGCGCTCAGGCACCAACGGCAATCCACCCTGAGACTGATCCGTGGGGAGCACGGGCGCAGGGCACACGGCTCGCCGCTCCGGAGGCTCTTGGAAGGAAGCAGCATTCGGCGCGGACGACGCATACGATGCGCGTGCAGCGTGCCCTAGCGCCTTCGCGCTTGCAAAGCGCTTGTCCGGATCGAGCGCCATCGCCATGCAAATAACATCGGCAAGCGAGGCGGGGGCGTCACGCGCCTCGCATTGCTCGCGCATGTTCCGACCTGGCTTGGGATCGGCCCCCGTCAGACAAAAGAACAGCAGGGCACCGAGCGCATAGACATCGCTGCGCACGCTCGTCTGGCCAAAACCATACTGCTCGGGCGGCGCATAGAGACGCGTGCCAAACTTGACGGTATCGGCATCGGCTCCCTCGCGCCACACGCGAGCGATTCCCAAGTCGATAATCACCAGCGATGAAAACGTCAGGCCTGTATCGGGCGTATAGTTTGCGCCCGACACGATGATATTCGAGGGCTTTAGGTCGCGATGGATCACCGGCGCGGCCATCTCCCCCGCCGACGCAAAGCCGGCATGGAGCTCCGCAACTGCATCACAAAGGGCGCCAAACAGCTCACAGGCATAATCGGGCGTCGCACCCAAACGCCCCACCAGGGCCCCGAGCGCTTCGCCTTCGATGTATTCCATGACCACGCAAAGCTCGTCGCCCACGCGGCGGCAATCGACAATCCGAGGCAAGTGCTCGTAACGTCGCCCAGCATGCTGGGCCGCAAACAGGCGTTCATACGCCCCGCCAATCTGGGCCGACGCGTCGATGCGCTTGCGAACAAAGGGGCCAAGAGATCCTCCGCCGGAGCCCTCAAAGTACACGAGCTCGGTCGTCTCGACGTCGGAGTGCTTGAGCACACGGTCTACGCGATAGCTGTCATCACGCTCGAGTGACGCCAGGTGTCCGGCGAGCGCAGCGGTCAGCTCATCATCGGAATATGTTGGGCTCTGAGTATCCATAGCGTCCATAATAACGCAGGGCGCGGACGCCCCATGACGCCCGTGCCCTGCACGTTCTTAATATCGTGAACGGCGCTTCCGCCGGCAGCTAACTGTTAGCTCACCGTCTCTTCACCAAAGCGATACAGCTCCTCGTTCACCTTTTGCAGGCTGCAGCCACGATCGATACAGAAAATGATGATGGCGTCACGGCGGTCCTTGCAGTTGAGGACATTGGCGCCCGCCGCCGACAAGGCGCGGTTGGTCTCCTTGAACGTCAGCGCCATGGCAAAGGCAATCTGCAGCACCTTATTGCGGCTCGGATGCCGCGCACCGGTAAAGATCTGATAGCCAAACGTCTCGTTGAGGTCGGCCATACGCACCACGCGCGAGCGCTCCAGCCCCTTTTCTTCCAAAAGCTGTTTCAGATACTCCGAAAGCGACGGGGCGGTAAAGTCGTGCTCTTTGATATAGCCCTCGATACTCGGGGCATCGAGCAGCTCGTTGAGCAACTCTTCGGTTAGCTTCTTATCGGGCATATGGCCTCACCCCCCCAGCTCGCATAGTAACCATGTTTTTAATTCTAGTTAAAAACCGCTCACGTCAGAACGTTCCCAGCTGGCAACCTGGTCGGGAGATACCGTGCTCATCGCTTCGAACTTCCAGGTGCCGCCCGCTTTGAGATGGTTGGTGTTCGCAAGAGCCGTTCCCACCTGATTGCCGTCTGCGTCATACAGAACATACTCAATCTGAATGTAGCTTTGCTCTTTATCCGTATTATTGGTCAACGTGCCAGTGATCTTATACGCGAACTGATTAGACGTATCCCCGGCCTCATCCGAAACCGTATAGGGTTCTTGTGCCTCTTTTTTCTCCTCGACTTGCTGGGTCTGTTCGGCAGGCTTTGCTGCATCACCCGTAGACGAATCAGACGAGTTACCGCCCATAGAACCCACGACGCCGGCAACAACTAGCACCACGATGACGCCCAAAACGATCTTGCCGATCGGCTTCTTTCCCTCTTTTGCCATTATGCATCCTTCCTACGATCCGGCTACCGTGCCGGCACACAGCACATCGTAGGAGGCAGCGAGCTCAAATTCATTAGCTGGGAGCTAATGTCGCAGCACAGCTTGCCACCTGGCACTCATTGAGTCTTTTTTCCTTCACCGAACTCACTCCTTTGTTGTTGACTATTAAACATTTAGACGTAAACTGCTTTGTTACCTTGTCAACATCTGAAAGGAACCTCATTGGGAAAAGACGTACTGGTGCAGCAACTCGTCGACTCATTCGACAGCTGGCCCGCCAAAAATTCCGGTTGCGGATCGTCCCGCATGACACAAGAGCTCTATCCTTTTGACAAGCTCTTCTCTCCCATCAAAATTAACAAGCTCACCGTCAAAAACCGCATTGTCATGGCACCGATGGGCAATATCGACATGTGCGAGGAAACTGGCCGCCCCAGTGACATGATGCTGCAGTACTTTTTCGCCCGCGCCAAAGGCGGCTGCGGCCTCATCACAACAGGACTCGTACCGGTAAGCCACGGCATCGATACCACGGTCACCGAGCTGGACAAGCTCACCTATTTCCCGCGCATCGATCGAAGCCGAACCGTTATGGCAGGCTGGCGCGACCTTGCCCAAGGTGTCCATGCCTTCGGATCGCGCATTTTTGTCCAGCTTACGGCCGGACTCGGCCGCGTGGGCAACCCGCAATGCCTCATCACGCAAAAGAAGTTTCCGGTCTCGGCGAGTTTCTTGCCTAACTACTACATCCCCGCCATTCCATGCATGCGCCTCTCGGACCAAAAGCTGCGCCGTATCGTAAACAATATCGGCCAAGCGGCAGCCGATGCCCATGCCATGGGCATCGATGGCGTCTATTTGCACGGGCACGAGGGTTATCTTATCGAGCAGCTCGGAAACCCCGCCTTTAACCATCGCAAGCTCGGACGTTATGCCAATTGGCGTCAATTTGGCCTCGATATGGTCAAAGAAATCCGTCGCCGCGTTGGGCCCGACTACCCCATCATGTACCGCATCGACCTTTCGCTTGCACTCGAGGAAACCTATGACGAGCAGGTCATGAGTTCGACCTATCTGGGACGCATGCGCGGCGGCCGCACAGTCGAACAGACTCTGTGTTATATGGAAGAGCTCGTGGCGGCGGGAGTAGACATCTTTGACGTCGACCTTGGTTGCTATGACAACTGGTGGATGCCCCACCCGCCTGCGAGCATGCCCGCAGGCTGCTTCGTTCCCGTGGCGCGCGCCGTTCGAGAGCGCTTTGCCGCCGACAATATCCGCTCCAATGCCGGCCTTCCCGTACCCGTTGTCGCGGTGGGTAAGTTGGGCTACCCCGACATTGCCGAACGTGCCCTTCGCAATGGCGACGCCGATATGATCATGCTCGGAAGCCCGCTGCTTGCGGATCCCGAGTGGCCCAACAAGGCGTACGCCGGTCGCGTGGCAGATATTCGCCCCTGCATCGGATGCCAGGAAGGATGCCTCAACGAGTTTGTCGAAGGGGGCCATCCGCAGTGTGCCGTCAATCCACGCTGCAGCTTTGAATACCTCATGCCCCAGACACCCGCTCCCGCCAAAGAACCCAAACGCATAGCGGTGATAGGAGCCGGACCCGCTGGGATGGTCTGTGCGCTAATCGCCGCGCGTCGTGGCCACGACGTAAAGCTCATCGATGCCGAAGATGAACTTGGAGGAAAACTCCTCTCCGCCAGCGCCGCCCGGATCAAGTTCGACCTCGATAACTACCGATCATATCTTGTTCGACAGGTGCGCGAGCAGGCAGAAAAACCCAACGGGAACCTGACACTCGAACTTGGACGGGCAGCACGCGCCGAAGATCTTGCAAAAGCAGGCTTCGACGCAATCGTGTGCGCGACAGGCACTTCCAATGCAATACCGCCCATCCCCGGTCTTACGGAGCTTGCAGCATCGGGTCATGCCGTGCTGGCAACGCAGCTACTGCGCCAACCCGCGCTGCTCGGCAACGCCAAAACCGTCACCATCATTGGCGGAGGGGCCGTGGGCTGCGAGGTTGCCCAATGGCTCACCGTCGAACACGGCATACCACAGGTCAGCGTAATTGAAATGCTGCCTCACATGATGCAGGGCGCCTGCACGGCAAATCGCGGCCACCTACTCCATACGCTCAGGGGACGCAATGTGCGGCTCCTCAATATGACACGCGTCGAGCGCGCGGAAGTCGGCGGCAAACGCGAGTCTGGAGCCCCATCGAGGTGTGCGCGTCTCCACTTGAGTCGCAACTGCCACAAAAACGTTCCCGACCCCTACGTCTCGTGGTCACCGGTCTTGCCCGAGAACGTCGAAAACCCGCTTGCACCCAAAATCGGCAACGACTGGAAGTCACTCGAGCTAACCTGCGACTTGGTAATCATTGCCTGCGGCGGACACCCCGACGACGCGCTGTTCTACAAACTGCAGCAGACGCACACCGCTGACGAGCTGCATAACATCGGCGATGGGTTTGCGCCCGGCCGTGTGCCCGAAGCGGTCCGTGCGGCATACCGACTCGGCACCAATATCTAACACGAAAGGATGGGCTCACAGATGAACCTGACCTCCCAACAACAAGCCCTGCTCAACGGCGCCAAGGGCCCCGCCATGGCCAAAGTGGTCAAGACCCTCGTTATGTACGGCGAATGCTTTGGCGCTGAGCGCATGGTTCCCGTGACCGGCGCAAACGGTCATCTTGTCACAAGTTTTGGCCTCTCCATGCTCGGTCCAGTCTATGACCTTATGGATGAGCTGCTGAAAGACGGCGCCCTGTCCGGTCAGTCATTCTCGGTCGACCCGAGGCCCCTCGACCCCGCCGTCCCGGCCAACCCGCTGCAAAAGCTGCTGTTCAAGATTATGTATTCCAAACAAGACGATTATGAGGCACAGCTGCGCAGCATGGGTCTATTGGACAACGATGCTTTCACCTGCACCTGCTACCAGCCCGAGGTTGGCAATCGACCTCGGCGTGGCGACATCCTAAGCTGGGCAGAAAGCAGCGCCGTGGTCTTTGCCAACTCCGTGCTGGGCGCTCGCTGCAATCGCAACTCCGGCATCATCGAGATGTTCGGCTCAATTGCCGGCTTTGTCCCGGAATTCGGCCTGCTCACCGATGAGGGCCGCAAGGTGACCTGGATCATCGAAGTCGACTGTAAGCGCAAGCCCGAAGCGCAAGTGCTTGGCAGCGCCATTGGCATGAAGGTGATGGAAGACGTCCCTTACATTAAAGGCCTCGACCGCTGGCTTGGCCGCGAACTCACACCCGGCACGCAGGACTACCTTAAGGACATGGGCGCCGCCAGCGCATCGAACGGCGCTGTCGGGCTCTACCACGTGGACGGCATCACGCCCGAGGCCGTCGAACAAGGCGAACACCTCATAGCACCAGACGCCCGAATCTATCGCATTGACGACGCCGAGCTGGAACGCATCCGCTCGAGCTACCCCGTTATGTGGAAGAACCCGGGCGCGCGCCCCAAGCTTGCCTTCATCGGCTGCCCCCACCTCTCGTCTGCACAACTCGCCCATTGGGCAGACGCCATCTGCGATGGGCTGAGCGCCTCCGGCAAGTGCCGCGTGCAAGTACCCACCGTACTGACCGCCGCCCCATCCGTGGCAGACGCCTTCCGCAAGACTGCGGCATACAGACGCCTCTCGACTACCGGTGCCGTCGTCTCGAGCATCTGCCCGCTTATGTACACCAACAACCCGCTGTGCGGCAGCATGCCCATCATCACCAACTCCAACAAGTTGCGTACGTACTCGGCATCGCGCTACTACACCGACGACGAGGTGCTCGCCTACGTCACCACCGGAAAACCAATCAAATAGGAAGGCGACTCCTCATGGAAAAAATCTTTCACGGCCGCGTCGTTGTCCCCGGAACTGCCCACGCCAAGGCACTTGTCTCTCACGGAGGGCTCAACACACTCGCATCGTTTCAGAAGGCACTGATGTTTGGCGACAAAAAGGCCACGTGTTCCGACCAAAACAATCCCGACTTGTACGGCAAACCTTTGGCGGGATGTGCCTTGTGTCTTCCGCAGACTATCGGCTCCACCACAGGCGGCATGGTGCTCTTCTGCGCCACCAAAATGGGGCGCCAACCCGCATGCCTGCTGTTTTCCAAACCCATTGACAGCCTTGCCGCCGCTGGCGCGATCCTCTCGGGCGTATGGACCGACACCCCCATGCCCACCATTGACAACCTGGGCGATGAGTTTCTCGATGCTGTGTCGACGGGAGACGCCATCACCGTGACCGAAGACGGCACGGTCATCGTCGGCTAAGGCTATCCGACCCGCCACCCGCAGATGAACAACGTGTTTCGCCATTTCCCACGCGCGGTGCGGGCGATAATCTTGACGTATTCGATATACAACACGAAAGGAGTCCCACCATGGGAGCATCGGTATCGGTCGCACAGGGCGCGCCTCTTGATGCAGGCACCTACAAGGCAGACGAGGCAGCCGTCGAGCGCTTTTGCGAATTGCTGCGCATCCCCACCGTTTCGCGTGAGAACATCGCCGAGCGCGACGATGAGCCCTTCAGCCAGTGGATTCCCACGCTTCAGCGACTTTATCCGCATTTCTTTAAAGTCGCCGAGCTCACACGCGTCGACGACTTTGGCATGCTCCTGCGTTGGCCTGGCGCCGATTCCGCCTTGGACCCCATCGTCATGATGGCGCATCAGGACGTCGTGCCCGTCGAGGGCCAGGACTGGGAACACGATCCCTTTGGAGCCGAGATCTTCGACGGCGAGATCTGGGCCCGCGGATCACTCGACACCAAGTGCATCGTCTCGGCTTTCTTCGAGGCCGCCGAGCATTTGATTGCCCAGGGCTTCGTTCCCCCGCGCGATGTCTGGTTCTTCTCGAGCGATGGCGAGGAAATCGCCGCACCTACTGCAACCCATGCAGCGCAGTGGCTTCGCGAACATAACATCCATCCCTATATGGTGCTCGATGAGGGTGGCGCAGTGGCAACCGACGCCCCGCTCGGCGTCACCGAACCCGTTGCCATGGTAGGCGTGTCCGAGAAGGGCCACGTCGACCTTACCGTCACGGCGCGCGCTGACGGCGGCCATGCCTCTACGCCTGCGGCAAACGATGCCTGCCGTCTTCTCTGCCGTGTATGCGAGACCATCTCTGCCAACCCCGGCAAGCCGCAGCTCGCGCCTGCCGTCGAGGCCACACTGACCGAGCTGGGTGCCCGCAGCAGCGCGACGTTTCAGGCAATCTTTGGCAACCTCTGGCTCACACGCCCCGCGGTTACCAAGATTATGGCCGCCAGCCCCGAGACCTCGGCCATGCTGCGCACAACCTATGCGCTCACGCAGCTCGAAGGCTCCAACGCGCACAACGTGCTGCCACCAGTCGCTCGTGCCAATTTCAACGTGCGCATCGCTCCGTTCGAGACCATCGCCGATGCCGTTGAACGCGCTCGCAGGCTCGCCGCCCAGCAGTGCCGCGCCTCGGGCGTAAGCCCCGACCATGTCACCGTCGAAATCAACGAGGCGATCCCCTACACCGAGCCCGCGCCCATCTCGCCTTACGAAGACGATGCCGCCTTCAACTACATCCATCGCTGCGTGTCGGGTGTCTATCCCGAGGCCGGCTTTGCCCCCTACGTGCAGAACTCCTGCACCGACTCGCGCGAGTTCAACGAGATCTGCGATCGCGTCTACCGCTTCTGCGGCTTCATCTACTCGGGCGAGGCGCGCAAGCTCGTCCATGCCGCCAACGAACGCATCGGCGTCGACGTCTACAAGCGCGGTATCGAATTCTATGTGGCGTTTCTCGCCAACCTTGGACAACTGTAGGACGGGAGGGACGACATCGCCCCTCCCCGCTTTTACCGACCAGGAGAACCAGCATGACCCAACCAAATCTTAAGCGGGCGGCCCGGCTCGACACCAAGGCCGTCGCCCTCGCCTCCCTACCCTTTATGGGCATGATCAGCTTTTGGCAGGTCTACGACGGCATCGTTCCCAAGATGCTCACAGGGACCTTTGGCCTATCCAACTCGCTCACCGGCGCGATCATGGCCATCGATAATGTCTTTGGCCTGTTCCTGCTTCCGCTCTTTGGCATCCTCTCGGACCGCTGCGCAAGCAAACTCGGGCGCCGAACGCCCTTTATCTTGGGCGGCTCCGCGGTGGCAATGCTCTCCGTCCCGCTCATCGCGATTGCCAACAACATGGGCAGCCTACCTCTGCTCATTGGCGCGATTATCCTCACGCTTTTGGCAATATGCGCCTACCGCACCATGACGGTTGACATCGTGGCCGATATTACGCCTCGCCCACTGCGAACCAAGGCGGACTCGATCGAAAAGATCGTCGGCTATGCGGGAACGGGCCTTATGCTCGTCGCTATCTCGGTCATGGTTCCCAAGGCCGACAAACCCGATTATCTCCCGCTCTTTATCTTGCAGACCGCCTTTATCCTCGTGTCGGCCGTTGTCTACGGCGTCTTTGTCCGTGAGCCCGCCCTCGTCGAAAAGATGCGCGAGAAATCGCTGTCCATGGGCATCGACGAGGATCGGATTGACAAAGATGACTCCCCCGAGGCCGGCGGTAAAAATCGCATTGCAGACGCCGGCGTACGCCGCTCCATCATCATGCTGCTCGCCGCAACGTTTTTCTATTACATGAGCTATAACGCCATGACCACCAATATCAGCCGCTATGCCGATATGTTCTACGGCATGGAGGGCGGTTCCTATGCCATCATCAATATCGTGACGATTGCAGGCGCGCTGCTAAGCTACGTACCCTTGGCAAATCTTTCGCTCAAAATCGGCCGTAAAAAGGTCGCCCTGGGCACCGCCGTCATCATGGTTTTATGCCCCGCGCTTCTTTGGCTGGCACCCGGTTTCTCGCCCGTGCTGTACGGCGTCTTTTTGTTGATGGGCGTTGCGCTGGGCGGCGTGGACCTGTGCGTGTACACGATGATTCTGGAGTGCTGCAGCTCCCAAAGCGTGGGCCGCTACTCCGGTTACTACTACACCGTGAGCATGGCGGCTCAGGTGGCGACACCGATTCTCTCCGGCATCGTTATGGACGTGGCGCCGTCGATGCTCTTCGCCTACATCACGGCAATGGGCATGTTTATGGCCGCGAGCATTGCCGCCGCCAAGCACGGCGATGCCATCTTGATCGACGAGGTCGCTCGCCGCGAGGCAGCAAAGTAGGAGACCGAATTAACTACCGTGCGAAAGGGGTCGGATGGGCAAAACGCCCATCCGACCCCTTTTTCGTTTCATCCTCAAGAAGCTTGTCGAAGCCTACCCCACCGTGACGGATTCCCCAGTAAAGGTGCTGATGAGCAGCAGGATAAAGAACGCCAAGTAACTGATGCTCAGCGGGTATGCAATAATCAGGAAGACGACCCAGCCGACATTGGTGTTACCGTCGGCACGGCGTTGCTCGCGATTGCGGCAGAGCCAAATCGTCACGCCAATGGCCACAATCAACAGCACAAGTGCCGCTGCCGCCAGTCCAGCAAGCGCAAACATCACGCCAATGCTCACAGCAATAACCGGGAGCAGCAGCAAGCCGCACCCGCACCCACCCGGACTATACACGGCAGACTGTCGACGTCGTTCCATCGTCACTCCAAGTCAAGCAATCGTTTGTAGACATCGAGGCCCTTGAGTAGGGTTTCCTCGTCAAAGAGCATGGTATCAGTGTGAAGGGCGCTCGTCGCATAAGCTGGGCAGCCATCAGCGTCAATCGGGTTTTCTTGCGCCTCCGGCACGCCCGTGCCCAGCAAGAAGAACACGCCCGGCAGATGGCGCTGATAGAAGGCGAAGTCCTCGGCAATCAGCAAAGGCTCATCTACGAGCTGTAGTTCGGGCAAAGCCGGTGCAATGCGAGTGAACAACTCGGGGTCGTTGTCGACCGGCGGATAGCCCTCGGCAAAGTCGAGATCGTACGTGCAGCCCGTTGCAGCGCATGCCTCATCAAGCACGCGGCGCACGCCCTCACGCGCACGGTCGAACATGTCGTCCGTAAACACACGCAGACTGCCGGCAACATGGGCCTCCCCCGCCACCGCGTTGCAGACGGTACCGGCCTGCAGCAGACCAAACTTACCGATACAGGGCTCGTCGGTGCCCAGCTCGTCCATCAGTTCGCGCTCGGCAACCAAGAACTTGGCAGCAGCCAGCGCCGCATCGTGCGACTCCTCGACCGGAACGCCATAGGTCTTAGCGATATGGATGCTCGTCCCGTGAATATGAATGTGTGTCTCACTCGAACGCGCCAGCAGCGGACCGGAACAACTCGCCAACGTGCCGGCAGGCAGATCGGGCCACACATGGAAGCCAAAAATGCGGTCAGCCCCATAGCGCTCGAACACACCGCTCTCGCATACCGTCTTGGCACCACCGGTCGTTTCCTCGGCCGGCTGGAACACAAAGAGAACGTTGCGCCTCATGGCGCCCGGCTGCTCGCGAATCGTACGGTCGACATACGTCGCGGCGGCAAGTGCCATGGCCATGTGTCCGTCATGTCCGCAAGCGTGCATCTTGCCGGGATGGATCGAGGCAAAGGCCGCTCCCGTCGCCTCCGCGATGGGCAGCGCATCCATATCGGCGCGAATCGCCGTGGCACGCGCGGCACCAACGCCAGCGTCGAAGAAAGCGCAGACGCAGCTGGGACACGGATGGGTCACCTCGCAAGCGAGCGGCGCCAACACGCCCTCGATATAGGCGATAGTCTGCGGAAGATCGAAATCGAGCTCCGGAATGCGATGGAGATCGCGGCGATAGCGACGGAGTTCTTGGAGCTCGGTCATAGAGAATCCCTTCGTGAGGCACATCTGTTGCAACTTATTGTGATACAGGATTGTGGCACACATGTTTCCAGCATATTGCTGCATTTTTTAAACGTTATATACGAATACTCTTGTTTGGTAAAGTGCAACGTGATAGGGTCTTTACCACTTGATAGAGGCGCGGGCACGAAGAGCCGCGGGCGAGCCGGCAGGCTTTGACCCCGTGGGGAGGCGAAACCCGCCGAACTGGGTTTTTCGGGCACGAACAACCTGGTGGGCCTGTGGGAAACACCCACAGGACTGTCTGCAGCAATGCGGGAGCGCTATCCGGACATTGGGTCCACGCTATGCGGATTCGATGCGCAGATGGCGCCGTCTGGATAGCGAGGTTTACGGGACATGGCATTGACCCCCAACGAGGCATATGCGGCCAAGCAGCCGTTTGTGGACAAGGAGACACTCGAGCATATCGTCGAGCAGTTCCCCACGCCGTTTCATCTATACGACGAGGCGGGCATCCGCCGCAACATGCAAGAAGTGCGCGACGCCTTTGCATGGAACCCGGGCTTTAAGGAATACTTTGCCGTCAAGGCCAACCCCAACCCGGCGCTCATCTCCATTCTCAACGAATACGGCTGCGGCTGCGATTGCTCGAGCTATACCGAGCTCATGATCGCCCGCTCGCTGGGCATCACGGGACACGACATCATGTTCTCTTCCAACGACACGCCGGCTGCCGACTTTGAGCTCGCCAACAAGCTGGGTGCCATCGTCAACTTTGACGACATCAGCCACATCGAGTTCTTTGAGCGTGTTGCGGGGCCCATCCCCAAAACGGTCAGCTGCCGCTTTAATCCAGGCGGCCTGTTCCAGCTCTCCAACGGCATCATGGATAACCCCGGCGACTCCAAATACGGCATGACCACCGAGCAGCTCTTTGAGGCTTTCCGCATGCTCAAGGCCAAGGGCGCCGAGAATTTTGGCATCCATGCCTTCCTTGCCAGCAACACCGTCACCAACGACTACTACCCCAAGCTCGCGCGCATCCTCTTTGAGCTTGCCGTGCGCCTGGAGCGCGAGACCGGTGCACATGTCGCCTTCATCAATCTGTCCGGCGGCGTCGGCATCCCCTATCTGCCCGAGCAGCAGGCCAACGACATTCACGCCATCGGCGAGGGGGTGCACGCGGCCTACGACGAAATCCTGGTTCCCGCCGGTATGGGCGATGTGGCCATCTGCACCGAGATGGGCCGCTTTATGATGGGGCCCTACGGCTGCCTGGTCACCAAGGCTATCCACGAAAAGCAGATCTACAAGGACTATATCGGTGTCGACGCAAGCGCCGTCGATCTGATCCGTCCTGCCATGTACGGCGCCTACCACCACATTACGGTAATGGGTCAGCCGGGTGGCGCCGACAAGACCGCGGCGCCTGTCACAAACACGTACGACATTACGGGCAATCTGTGCGAGAACAACGACAAGTTCGCCATCGACCGCGAGCTACCGCAGATCGACATGGGCGATGTGCTCGTGATCCACGATACCGGCGCGCATGGCTACTCCATGGGCTACAACTACAACGGACGGCTGCGCTCCGCCGAGGTGCTGCTGCGCCCCGATGGCTCGGCCGACCTCATCCGCCGCGCCGAGCGCCCGGGCGATTACTTTGCCACACTCGACGTGCTGCCGAGCGGCCGAGAACTGCTGGCCAAGTCGCGCGCCGAAAGTGCTCGCCGTCGCGCCCAAGACGAGCGCCTGGCAGTCGCCGCCCAATGGAACAAACGCATCCAGATCGCGGACGCGAAGGAGAAGAACATGGACATCCGCAATCTTGAGGGCTCGATCGTCGCCCTTGTTACGCCGTTTAAAAAGGACGGCAGCGTCGACTTTGACGCGCTCGAACGCCTTATCGATTTCCACCTGCAAAACGGCACCGATGCCATCCTCACCCTGGGCACCACCGGCGAGAGCGCCACGATGACCGATGACGAGGACAACTCCGTCGTCGCCGCCGTGGTCAAGCATGTTGCAGGACGCGTCCCCGTCATCGCCGGCTCGGGCTCCAACTCCACGCAGACGATGCTCACCAAGTCGCTCACCTACCAGGGCTTGGGAGCCGACGGCCTGCTGCTCATCACCCCCTACTACAACAAGTCCAACGAAGAGGGCATCTATCAGCACTTTAAGACCGTCGCCGATGCTGTGGACATCCCCTGCATCCTGTACAACATCCCCGGCCGCTGCGGCTGCGGCATCAGCGAGCGCAACGTAGAGCGCTTGGCCGCGCACCCCAACATCATGGGGATCAAGGAAGCCTCGGGCAACGTCGCCTACGCGGCCAAGATTGCCCACCTGCTGTCCGACGACTTCCGCATGTACTCGGGCGAGGACGCCCTCACCGTGCCGCTCATGAGCCTGGGCGCTTCGGGCACCATCAGCGTGTGGGCCGACGTTCAGCCGCAGCTCGTGCACGACATGTGCCGCGCCTATCTGGACGGCGACGTGGAGCGCGCTCGCGATATCCAGATTGCCGGCCAGCCGCTCATCAATGCCCTCTTTAGCGAGGTCAACCCCATTCCCGTCAAGGAAGCACTCGCCCAGATGGGTATGATCGAGGCAAACTACCGCATGCCGCTGTGCCCCATGGCAGACGACACGCGCTCCGCACTTACCGATGCTCTGAAGGGAGCTGGTCTGCTTGATTAAGACCGTCATTATGGGAACGGGCCGCATGGGCTCGCTCATCTGCACCACCGCCGAGGGCGTTGTCGACGCCGCCGGTCAGCCCGTTTTTGATATCGTCGCGCAGATAGGCTTTGATCTAACCGAACTCGAGAACGCACCAGTCGCCGACGTCATCATCGACTTCTCGAACGTCGTGACCTTCGATGCTGTCGTCGCCTATGTCGAGCGCACGGGTGCCGCACTCGTTTCCGGCACCACGGGCTATACGCCCGAGCAGATGGATCACCTGCGCGAGCTGGGTCAGAACGCCCGTGTTATGCACTCGGGCAACTACTCTATCGGTATCGCCGCCCTGCGCCATCTGGTTGCCCAGGCCACGCGCGAGCTGCCCGGCTTTGACTGCGAGATTGTCGAGACGCACCACAGCCAAAAGGTCGACGCTCCCAGCGGCACCGCCAAGCTGCTACTCGACGCCGTGGTCGAGGCCGAGCCTGAGGCTGGCTACCACCCCGTCTATGGCCGCGAGGGCATGTGCGGCGCGCGCGACCCCAAGGAGATCGGCATGCACTCGCTGCGCGGCGGCACCGTCGCCGGCGTGCACGAGGTAAGCTTTTTCGGCCAGGACGAGGAGGTCACGCTCACGCACCGCGCCACGAGCCGTCAGATCTTCGTCAACGGCGCCCTGGCAGCCGCGCAGAAGCTCGTCACCCGCGAGCCTGGCTTCTATACGTTCGACCAGGTCATGTTTGCCTAACCAGGTATCAACCGGATCCACTCAAAGGAGAGACAGCAAATGAGTAATGCAGCCGAGATGGATGCACAGGAGATTATCAACTACATCGCAACCGCGCCCAAGAAAACGCCCGTCAAACTGTACGTGCGCGAAAAGCCGGGCATGAAGGTCCAGTGGGGCAATGCGCACGTCTACGGCGGTCGTCGTGGCAAGACCGTCTTTGGTGACTGGGATGAGCTCAAGGCACTCCTCGACGCCAACGCCGACTCCATCGACTACTACGACGTAGAGAACGACTGCCGCAACTCCGCCGTGCCCATGCTCGACCTCAAGGGCATCAACGCCCGCATCGAGCCGGGCGCGATTATCCGTGACCGCGTCGAGATCGGCGACCGCGCCGTCATCATGATGGGTGCCATTATCAACATCGGCTCCGTCATTGGCGAAGGCTCCATGATCGACATGGGCGCCGTGCTGGGCGGCCGCGCCACCGTGGGCAAGAACTGCCACATCGGCGCCGGCACCGTGCTGGCAGGCGTTGTGGAGCCCGCCAGCGCCACGCCCGTCATCATCGAAGACGATGTCATGATCGGCGCCAACGCCGTGGTCCTGGAGGGTGTGCACGTAGGCAAGGGCGCCGTCGTTGCCGCCGGCGCCGTGTGCGTCGAGGACGTCCCCGCCGGTGCCGTCGTGGCCGGTGTCCCCGCCCGCGTCATCAAGATGCGCGACGAGAAGACCGACAGCAAGACCGGCCTCGAAGAGGGCCTGCGCCAGCTTTAATAGTTACGCGGTTTTGACAAACCGCGTAACAGGTCGACGCTGCAAACGACCCAGAGCGGCAATCTGATGTTCAATCGTCAGGCATGACCAGAAGGTCAATGCCCTCCTCTTTCACGTCACCTTGCTCGCTCTGGGGCGTTTTCGCTGACGTATGCTCAGCCTGCGGCGCAATGTCAGCAACCAAGCCGAAAACAAAAAAAGGCCGAAGCACCATCGGGGCTTCGGCCTTCATCATCTCAGGGTTCCGTCGTATTCAACCATGGCGGGTCGCTTTGACAGGCGCCCTGCGGCCGTCTTATAGACCTCGGAACGGTCGCGCCGCCCTATTGCCACGATCTCGGCAATCTCAACCGTTCCGTCCTCCCGGATTCGAAAAACCATTCGGAGTCCTGCATTCCGCCATTTGATCTTTTTGCAGCCGGCAAGCTCGCCGTGAAGCGGCGTTCCGATTTCATCAGCGCGCGTCTTTAATTTCGCGACTGCAATACGGACGAGTCTTCGCTGAGATCCGTCTAGTTTTTGATATTCCTTCTCGACGTCTCGATTCAAAAAGCCGACGACAAAATGCCCACTCATTCGAAAAGATCCTCATCGGGGATCGCGTCCGGATCCATCGATTCAAACTCCGCGAGCTCCTCGGTAGTTAGGGCGTCCTCAAACGGAACAAATTCATGCGGACCATGCTTGACTCGATCCGCAGCGATGCGATTTATCTCAAGTTCGTGCAGATACTGCAGCGCGCCGTACATTTCCTCATAGGCGGCATAGTCGATGATCACGGTATCGATATCGTTATGATCGGCAATGAACTGTGGCGCGCGTTTTGCGCGTTTACGAATGGCAGATAAAGACTTGCTTGCTTCGGTAGCCGAAACAACCTGGTCTTTTGTAAACACCGGTTTTTCCAGAACAAGTGGGGACATTTTGACCTCCAAAAAATAATCTGGATTATATTTCAAAGTATACTTCAAAATATAATCCAGACTTTTATTCGAAAGAAAAAAGCCCTATCGATTCTCGATACTACCGATATTCTTGAGCTCGATGGAGATAAGGCCGTTGGGCTCGTTGACGAACTCGATGTACTCGGAATTCGAACCCATCTCGGCCGGGAAGCTGATTTCGATACCCGTGTCGGTACGGATCTTGTGATTGCGCACGGCAGCGCGCTCGACCTGCTTGCGCTCCACGGGAACGCGCTCGGGAACCTTCTCCTCGGTCAGTGCCGCGCGCACGCTTTCCTTGATGACCGGTTCGTCCTCAAAGACCTCATCGACGATATCCCAAGGCGGCAGCTCCTCGTCATCCTCAACCTTCTCGGCAACGGCAGCCTTAACCTTGGCGAGTGCCACGGCCGTATTGGCACCATGCTCCTCGGCGACTTCCTCGACCACACGCGTCACGGTGTCGATGACCTCCTTGCCCGATACACCCGTGTCGCACTGCAGCAGGCCATCGGGGATAAGCATACGGTCCTCGCCGGCAATCTTGCGCTTCTTGTCCACGTAGCCGATCTCCATGGTACTCGCGCGCACGATGGCATAGCTCGGCACCTTTTGCGAGGGGTTTGGCAGAATAGCGTAGTGGCGCGCGATGTCGTTGCGTACCTCCCCCTCCTCGCGGCCCACTTCGTGCATAAAAGCCTGCTTGGAGCCCAGCAGCATCACGGCAAACCAGCGGGCATCCTCATCGTCGTCAAAATCGGCCACGAGCACGTCGGTGGACTCGGCTTTCTCGGCTTTGGTGAGCTCGGAAGAGATGAACTCCGCAATCTGCTGCGACAGGTCCACGAACTCGCGCTCGCCAAAGAAATAGCCCTTGAGTTCGCCGCCAAACGCAGAGTTCTCGGCAAACGTGGCACGTTTATTGTCGGCCGAGGTTCGTGCGCGGCGCAGATGCGTGGTCACGAAGTTGCGCACGGTACGGCTTTCGATATCGAGCTCGCGCTGGCTCATAACGTTAACGGCAGAGTCAAAGTCCAGGATATGCAGAATCGCGTGATTGATTTTCATATACGGCATTCCGTTCTAGATCGATTTCGGCACGAACCAGTATAGCGGTCGAGCCCGCCCCAAGCGCATCGGAGATTGCTGCATTGGGGCCAGGTTTCTCTGCACCAATGGTTAACGCAGGAGCTCGGACTGCCAGGCCTCGAGTTGTTCTGCCAGACTCTTGCCGGCAGCGGACATGTCGATCTGAGGGCGTTTGGGCAGCAATGCACATCTAAGGATTGCCGCGATGGTCTGCGAAACAAAATGGCGCGTATCCTTGTCAAAGCCTTGGGCGGCCCGGAGCATCACAGGCAGGTTCTCGCGCATGTTCCCGGCGATATCCGCAAAACGTTCGGCGCCCGTAGCCTCAAACACGGAGAACAACGCATCTACAAAACGCTCGCGCTCGCCAGGTGACACTGCAAGCAGCATCTCGCGAATAGAGCCATCAACATATCGCGCGCCAGCAGACAGGCGTTCGCAATACACAAAATCGCAGCCGTCGACCACCCAGCTAAAGGGATTGTGTTGCAGCAGGCTAAACTCGGTGCTTTCGACGATAGCGTAGTCCTCTTGCGTCTCGAACATCATGCCGAAGATCGAAGACTGGGGCAGGGTTTTATCAATACGACCAGAAAGGCTCGCAAAGGCGTCTCCGTTCAGAAACTCCTCGACAAAGCCAGGGCCATCGTGGGAGAAGACCCGCTCAATCCGGTTGCGAGCACCGCTTGAGCACATCGCTGCACCATACACAGCCAGATTTCCGCCCTTGGAATGGCCTCCGCACAAGAGCGGCCCGTCAATCGCATCCGCCGCCTCGTCCACATAACGCGCCGCGGATTCCTGGGCCGGCACAGGACACCGGAACGCCATGTTAAAGTCCTCTTTCCAGCCCACAATCGTGCTGTCGGTCCCTCGGAAGGAAAGATAGCTAAACCCCGCCGGAAACCGGAACGCCATGGCTGCAAACTGCTCTGTCGCCACCACATCGCTCACGGCACGATAGCCGCAAACGTGCACGCCACGGTAGCGAGGGCTTGCTGCCACGGCCTCCAACAAGGCCCTGCTCCCCTCTGGATCCCACAAGTCGTCAATCATGTCCCGGTAGCACTCGGCACGCAGCAGCTCGCGTACGTCTAGGCCCTGCCAGTTCGTCAGCTCTGCCATATCACCCGGCAAACGCAAATAGGACAACCACGCAAAGACCAGGCTATCCACCGCGCAGAACGGCCGCTCCTCAAACGGATCAAACGTCGTCTGGGCATAGGTCAAAAAATTAGGCGAATCCGACATGGCCCTCCCATCAACCATGGTGTATAGGGATGGTGCATTGGGGTCAGGTTACTTTGCACCAAAAAGGCGCCCGGGCCGTGTGGACCCGGACGCCTTCATTGTAGCTTTTCGCTCTAGCGAGCTTGATTTAGCAGGAGAAGTCGACGCTGTCGATGATGTCCTTAAGGGCCTTTGCAGAGACGGTGAGCTCATGCTGCTCGTCATCGTTCAGCGGCACGGGAACGCGGCAAACGACGCCGTCGCGGCCAACGACCGTCGGCATGGAGATGGCAAGATCGGACAGACCATACTCGCCCACCATGAGCGAGGAGACGGGCAGAACGGTCTGCTCATCACGCATGACGGCGGTGCAGATGCGCTTGACGGCCATGGCGACGCCATAGTAGGTGGCGTGCTTCTTCTCGATGATGGTGTAGGCGGAGTTCTTGACGTCCTCGGCGATACGCTTCTCAGCAGCCTCATGCTCCAGGTGACCGTGAAGCTCGCAGAAGGTGTTCAGCGGCACGCCGGCAACCTGAGCGCTGGACCAAGCGACGAACTCGGAGTCACCGTGCTCGCCCATGACGTAGGCCTGGACATCGCGCGGGTCAACCTCGACGTGAGCGCCGAGCATCTGCTGCAGACGGCCGGTGTCGAGCACGGTGCCGGAGCCGATGACATGGCCCTCGGGCAGGCCGGACATCTTGATGGCGGCGTAGGTCAGAACGTCGACCGGGTTGGAGACGATGAGCAGAATGCCGTCGAAGCCAGACTTCTTAATCTCGGGAATAATGGACTTAAAGATGCTGACGTTCTTATTGACCAGGTCCAGGCGGGTCTCACCGGGCTTCTGGGCAGCGCCAGCGGTGACGACGATCATGGCGGCGTCGGCGACATCGGAATAATCGCCGGCGTAGATCTTCATCGGCTCGGCAAACGTCATGCCGTGCGCGATATCCAGAGCCTCACCCTCAGCGCGGTTCTTGTCCACGTCGATGAGGACCATCTCGGAGAACAGACCACTCTGCATCAGCGCGAACGCCGAAGACGAACCGACGAAACCGCAGCCGACAATAGCGACCTTCTTCTCGTTAACCATTAGAAACTCCCATCTCTCTCCACAAACAAGCCGCCCGGGAACGACCCGAGCGGCTTGCCGTAATCCCAATACATCCAATCGGGACTTTGATTATGCTCCTATTCGCAGCCAAATATCGACCGTTTACCGAAATTATTTGCAGGATTCGTAAAATAACTGTACGAAATCGGTTTCGAGCTATTGACGAGCCGAAATAAGTTTCTAATACAGGCCCGCCTCGCGAATGGCCTCGACAGCCAAAGCGATCTGGTCGGGCGGCAGGACCAGCGCCATGCGCACGTGCCCCTCACCCGAAGGGCCAAAGCTCGCGCCTGGCGTCACCACAACGCCGGCCTTCTCCATAAGCTCCTCGCAAAACGCCATGGAATCGGTGCGACCACCGGGAAGCTTGGCCCACACAAACATAGAGCCATGCGCGTTGGGACGCTCCCAGCCCAGGCCCTCAAGACCGTCGCACAGGGCATCGCGGCGCTCCTGGTACTTCAGACGCTGCGCCTCGACCTCATCGCGCGGGCCATTAAGGCACGCGATGGCGGCCTTCTGGATCGGGAAGAACATGCCGAAGTCGATCTGCCCGCGCAGCTTGGCAAAGGCCGAGACCACATCCTCGCGACCGACCAAAAAGCCGATGCGGGCACCGGTGACGTTAAACGACTTGGAAAGCGAGAAGAACTCCACGCCCACCTCGAGCGCACCGGGATACTGCAGGAAGCTGCCGCCGGGCTCGCCGTCAAACACGATGTCGGAGTACGCGTTGTCATGAACGATCAACAGATCGTGCTCGCGGGCAAAGGCGATTATCTCCTCGTAGACCTCGGGCGTACCCACCGAGCCGACCGGGTTCGCGGGCAGCGACACGATCATATATTTGGCACGATCAGCAACCTCGGGATCGATACCCGCCACATAGGGCAGGTAATTATGCTCGGCAACCAGCGGATAGTATTCGAGCTTGGCATCGGCGATCTTGGCACCCGCCTCAAAGACCGGGTAGCATGGATCGGGAACCAGAATGGTGTCACCCGGATTGAGCAGGGCCAGGCCCAAATGGCCCACGCCCTCCTGCGTGCCGTTGCACGACTGCACCATAGACGGCGTAATGCCCGAAACGCCAAAGCGGCGCTCATAGTAACCGCACACGGCTTGCTTGAGTTCGGGCAGGTCGCGCAGGGCGTACTTCCACATCTCGGGATCTTGGGCTGCCTGCGTGAGCGCCTCGACCACGTGGTCGTACGGCTTAAAGTCGGGCGTGCCCACGCTCATGTTGTAAATGGTCTTGCCCTGAGCCTTCAGCGCGAGCAGTTTGTTGTTGAGCGAGGCGAAGACCTCCGCGCCAAAGCGGTCGAGACGCTGCGATGCCTGCATGGTGCCACCTTTCGATATAAAAAACGCGGCGCTCCGACAAGAGCGCCACGCGATACGGGCCATCAGATTGCAAAAGTGTAACGCTTGCCACCCCCGTATTGGTTCAATTTAGCCAACCTTAGTCAATTGGATTGAGCGCGTCGATCTGCGCAAGCCACAGACGCGAGCTGGCGTCACTCGGCATACGCCAATCGCCGCGCGGGCTGAGCGTCACCGAGCCCACCTTAGGACCATCGGGCAGGCAGCTGCGCTTAAACTGCTGGGCAAAAAAGCGACGGTAGAACGTACGTAGCCACGTGTGGACGGTCTTGGCGTCGTAGACGCCCTCGAAGCTCTTGAGCGCCATGCGGTAGATCTTGCCCGGCTCAAAGCCAAAACGCAGCAGGTAGTAGAGGGAGTAGTCGTGCAGCTCGTACGGGCCCACCAAATCCTCAGTCTTCTGCGCAATCTCGCCGTCGCCCGTGGGCGGCAGAAGCTCGGGGGACACCGGTGTATCGAGGATGTCGAGCAGCGTCTCGGCGATGCGCCCGCCAAAGACATCAGCCGCATAACGCACCAGATGGCGCACAAGTGTCTTGGGCACGCTCGCGTTGACGGCGTACATGCTCATGTGGTCGCCGTTATAGGTAGCCCAGCCGAGCGCCAGCTCCGACAGGTCGCCCGTGCCGATGACAAAACCGCCAGCCTGGTTGGCCAGATCCATCAGAATCTGTGTACGCTCGCGGGCCTGGCTGTTCTCGTAGGTCACGTCCTGCACGGTCGGATCGTGCTCTATGTCCTTGAAGTGCTGTTCCACAGCCGCGTGGATCGAAACCTCGCGGAAGCTCACACCCAGGTCGCGAGCGAGCGACTCGGCGTTCGACTTGGTACGATGCGTCGTGCCAAAGCCGGGCATGGACACGGCCGTGATACCGGTGCGCGGCAGCCCCAGTGCATCGAAGGCGCGAACTGTCACGAGCAGTGCCAGCGTGGAGTCCAAGCCACCCGAAAGACCGATGACCGCAGCCTTGGTACCCGTATGGGCAAGGCGGGTCTTGAGGCCGGCGGTCTGCAGGTCGAGGATGGTCTCGCAGCGCTCGGCCAGGTCACCATGGTCGGCCGGCACAAAGGGCGCGCGGGGGAAGACACGGTCGATGCCGAGTGCATCGCGCAGGACAGGTTCGTCTGTCAGCACGCCCTCAAACGAAAATTCAACGGTCGTGGCCTCCGGCGCATCGTCCGCGCGCGTCCACGTCGTCGAGCGACGGCGCTCGGCAACCAGGCGGTCAAGGTCAACGTCGGCGACGGCCATATCGCAGGTGAGGAGCTTCGTGGCGGCGAGCTTAGATCCGTTTTCGTAGACGAGGTTCTCGCCCGCAAAGACCATGTCGGTCGTGGACTCGCCCTCGCTCGCATCTGCATAGGCATAGGCACAGTACAGGCGCGCACTCTGATTGGAGATGAGGCTGCGGCGATAGTCTGCCTTACCGATAATCTCGTCCGAGGCCGACGGGTTGAGGATCACCGTCGCACCGGCAAGCGCCATCTCGGTCGAAGGGGGCGCCGGCACCCACAGGTCCTCGCAGACCTCAACGCCCAGCATCATGTCCTCGGCACCTTCATCACAGCAGCGGTAGACAAGCCCCGAACCCAGCGGAACCGGACCCTGACCGGCAAACTCGACCCACACAGGATCTGCGGGCGCCGGAGCAAACCAGCGGCGCTCGTAGAACTCGCCATAGTTGGGCAGATACTTCTTGGCCGTAAGACCCAAAAGCTCGCCCGCGCAGCACACGGCGGCGCAGTTGTAGATATTCTCGGCAACTGCAACGGGAAGACCGATGGTAAAGACAATCGGCAGCTCGCGGGTTTCATCGAGAATATGTGCCAGTGCGGTCTCGCAGGCATGCAGCAATGTACGGTTATGGAACAGATCAGCCGCGGTATAGCCGGTCAGGTTAAGCTCGGGCAGCACCAGCACGCGGACGCCGCGCTCGGTAGCCTCGCGAACAGCCGCCAGCGCAACCTCGGCATTGCCCTCGACATCGGCCACGCGAATCCGCGGCGACGCCGCCGCCACACGCAAAAAGCCATCAGACTGAGAAAGGTGAAGATTCATAAGAATGCTCCCGTGCGTAGACGCCATTCACAACAATTAGCAAGCCCTATTGTAGTTCAACCGCCGGGTGTAACCGCATCCCACCAACTTGGTGAGCAATTGATGAGTTGATGATATCTGTTAAATGTCACGTACGATTCACATCTGGTGGGTACCCTGATGGCTACATGAAACGAAGCAGATTTACACCGGGAGGGCCCCGTATGACAACCAAGTACACCGACGCGCCGCGCACGCGCGTCATGACACCAGCCGCGCTCAACAACGGCGTTCACGAAAACCATTCCATCGGACAGACCATGGCCATCACGCCCAAAAAGGGCCTGTTCGATGACATTTCCATTCCCCAGATCATCGCCGGCGCCGCAGCCGCCGCCACGAGCGTCGCGCTTGCTTCCAAGATTGGTATTGCCGGTTCAGTAATTGGCGCCGCCGTGAGCTCGGTCATCACCGTTGTGTCCTCGCAGGTCTACCGCCACTTTATCTCCGCCAGCGCCAAAGCCCTCAAAGGTACGCACGCCGACGTCGACTACCCCGCCGGCGCCTATGAACCCGTTGAGTTTAATGCCGAGGAGCACTTAGGCGGCGCCGCAACTACCCAGGAGATGCGCCAGATTGCAGGGCGCGCGACCACGGCGCGCGTCGCCCCCGACAGCCTGCGCGCCAAGGCGGCGGCAGAGCGCAGCCAGACGCAAAAGAAGGTCATCATCTTCTCGATCGCCATCGCCATCGTCGCGGTCATCGCCTGCGCCGGCGCCATCCTTATCACCACTGCCGGTGAGGGCCTGGGCGAGCGCCCCGAGCCGATCCTTTCGTCGCATACGACCGAGCACGACGCGGATAGCTCCGGTCAATCGCAAAGCCAGCAGGACGACCCGCAGGGCAACTCCGCATCCACCGACTCGTCATCGAACACCCCCGATCAATCGCAGGGCGCCGATTCCTCTACGGCCAACAGTGGCACGCAATCCAGCACGACTGACTCAAGCCAAACGACTGACGGCTCTCAACCGAGCACAGGCGACCAGACGAGCGGCAATGCATCGGGCACGGGATCTACCGACAATAGCAACACCAACAGCTCGAGCGGAACCGCTTCCGGCACGGCATCAGACAGCTCGAGCCAAGACACGGCATCGGGCAACTAAGCACGTTTGTCTCTCATAGATAACCGACCTGCATAACGGGCGCGAACCGGCAACGGTCGCGCCCGTTTACCTTGGGCGACGAGATGGCAAGGCCCGTGCGATGGTAAGATGCTTTGGTGTGTAAAGAGGAGATTTGCCATGAGCAAGACAATAGTTACGCCCACGCTATCGCTGGGCAACCACATCTATCTGTATCGTCTGCTGCGCGACGCGATTGGGTGCGGCAAGCAAACGTTTATGACGCAGGTCGAGGAGGCGCTCGCCGCCGGCGACATGACCGCTTATGACCTGGGCTTCGAGTCCACGCGCGAGCTGCTCGAGGAGCTCGACGACTGCATTAGACTGACCGTCTTTAAGGGCGGTCGCCTGTATGCCACCGTCATCGCCAACGATACCTGGGATGCCGCCCTTGCCAAGGGCGAGGACAAGCCCAAGGCAGCCAAGGGAGCCAAGCAGTCCTACAAAAAGAAAAAGCGCGGCGAGAAGGATCTCAAGGCCGTGCGCCCTAAGCACGTTAAGCGTCCCGAGCCCGAAGCCATGGTTGAAGCCGCGCCGGAACCCGAGCCCGAGGCAGAGATCGAAGTCGCTATTGAGGTAACAGCAGAAGCCGAAACCGAAATCGCCGCCACGACCGATTCCAAAGTCATATCCGAGCAGGAAGCCACTGCGGAGCTCGACGAGGCTCCCAAGTCGACAACCGAAGAAGCCGCTGACCAGCCTGAGACGCCTGCGTTCCAAAACAGCGATGTCTTTGGCGACGACTTTGGCGACGAGGCTGAGGACGATCAGTCCGACGAGCCCGCCGATCAAGGCGCTACCGAGTCGGCGCCGGAGCCCGAGACGCCGCAGCCCGCCATCTCGCTCACGGTCGTCTATGATCCCGAGAACGCCAACGCCGGCATCACCACCATGGCATCCACGCCCATCGAGGTAAAGCCGAGCGTCGAGAACGAGAACGCGACGCAGGTTGAGGTTGAAACTGCAGCTGCAGACGCGCCCGTCACCGTGGAGCCCGCAGATTCCACGATCAAGCCGGAAGCGACGCCGGAGCCCGCACCCGTCATCGAGTCCGTGCCCGCCGCTGCTTGCGACCAAATTCCCGCACCGGCACCGGCTTCGGCACCCGCAGCAGCCCCAACCCCCGCACCTGCAGCGCCCGCCATCCCCAAGGACTTCCCCGTCGATTTCACAACCGAGATCTTCTGCCCCGGCCCGCTTCTGCACCAGCTGTCAACCTATCTCCCCTACGGCGCCGACACCCTCGGCATCGTCGGCGAGTACTACTGGATCGCCCGCGAGCGCGGTACCATCGAGGTCGCGCGAAACCGCGCAAGCTTCCCCCTGCGTTACACGCAGGCCGGCGAGCGCCGCGAAGTCACCGTGCGCATCCGCCGCAACACCACCGGAGGCCTCGGAGCCACCTGGACCATCGACAAAGTCGAAGAACCCGAGCAGTAACGACAAACGGCTCAAATCCAAATCAGGATTTGAGCCGTTTTTATTTGTTGATGTTACGTAACCAAACCAGCAATAAACCTAGTCACGCGTGAGCTTGCGGTGGATACGATGCGGCTGGGCTGCGTCCTCGCCCAGGCGCTCGATGCGGTTGGCCTGATAGGCCTCGAAGTTGCCCTCGAACCAATACCAGTTGCCCGGATTTTCGTCGGTGCCCTCCCACGCCAGAATGTGCGTGGCGACGCGGTCCAGGAACATACGGTCGTGGCTAATGACCACCGAGCAGCCCGGGAACTCGAGCAGCGCCGCCTCGAGCGAGGACAGCGTCTCGACGTCGAGGTCGTTCGTGGGCTCGTCGAGGAGCAACAGGTTGCCGCCCTGCTTGAGCGTGAGCGCCAGGTTCAGACGGTTGCGCTCGCCGCCGGAGAGCACGCCAGCGCGCTTCTGCTGGTCCTGGCCCTTAAAGCCAAAGCTCGCCACATAAGCGCGGCTCGGAACCTCGGTCTCGCCGACCATCATGTGGTCCAGGCCGTCCGAGACGACCTCCCATAGGTTCTTGTCGGGGTCGATGCCGGAACGGTTCTGGTCGACGTAAGAGATCTTGACGGTCTCGCCCACCTCGAGCTCGCCCGAAGTCAGCGGCTCCAGACCCACAATCGTCTTGAACAGTGTGGTCTTGCCCACGCCGTTGGGACCGATCACGCCCACGATGCCGTTGCGCGGCAGGGTGAACGAAAGGTCATCGATGAGCACGCGGCCATCGAACTCCTTGTGCAGATGATGGGCCTCGAGCACCTTGTTGCCCAAACGCGGGCCCACAGGGATGCGGATGTCGGTCCAGTCGAGCTTCTGGCTTGCGCGGGCCTCGGCCTCCATCTCCTCGTAGCGAGCAAGACGGGCCTTGTTCTTTGCCTGGCGAGCCTTGGGCGAGCTGCGTACCCACTCGAGCTCGGCCTCCATCCGCTTGGCGAGCTTGGCGTCACGGTTGCCCTGAGCCTCGATACGCGCGGCCTTGGTCTCCAGATACGTTGAGTAGTTGCCCTTGTAGGGATAAAGGTGACCGCGGTCAACCTCGCAGATCCACTCGGCAACGTTATCCAGGAAGTAGCGATCGTGCGTAACGGCAAGCACCGCGCCCTGGTAGTTGTGCAGGAAGTGCTCGAGCCACAGGATCGACTCGGCGTCCAGGTGGTTCGTGGGCTCGTCGAGCAGCAGCAGGTCGGGAGCCTCGAGCAGCAGCTTGCACAGGGCCACGCGACGACGCTCGCCGCCGGAAAGCACGTTGACCGGCATGTCGGAATCGGGCAGCTGCAGGGCGTCCATGGCCTGGCCGAGCTTGGAATCGATATCCCAGCCGTCGGCGGCGTCGATCTCGTCCTGGAGCTTGCCCATCTCGGCCATGAGGGCGTCCATGTCGCAATCCGGGTCGCACATCTCCTCGCCGATCTTATTGAAGCGATCGACCTTGGCGATCATATCACCAAACGCCATGCGCACGTTCTCGATGACGGTCTTGTCGTCATCGAGCGGCGGCTCCTGCTGCAGGATGCCCACAGTGTAGCCGGGGGTGAGCCTGGCATCGCCGTTGGAGACCTCCTCGATGCCGGCCATGATCTTGAGCAGGGTCGACTTGCCCATGCCGTTGGGACCCACAACGCCGATCTTGGCACCGGGGTAGAAGCTCAGGGTCACGTCGTCAAGGATCACCTTGTCGCCATGGGCCTTGCGAGCCTGATACATCTGGTAGATAAACTCCGCCATATGCCTGTTTTATCCTTTCTACCTGCTGTTTTCCTATTCTTGTTTCGCTTTAGTGGAAACGAAATGGAAAAACCAGCTCTGAAACGTAACGAAATAGGGGCATGGTTGCCCATACCCCCTAATACTACCTGGGAAAAGTTCCCCCGGAACATACTATGAACTGCGTACGCTAGTTTTCCGCAACCTTAGCGAGCGGCTCGCTGCGATTTGCGCCACAGCAGATACGAGTAGACGTAGACGGCTCCAACCGAACCAAACGCCAGAACCGCAATCACCGCGGCGACGACTTCACTCGAAAGCACGCTACCCGCCACGCCCATCACAATCAGGCCAAAGCCCAGCACCATAAAGCAGGCACCGCCAAAGCGCTGCGTACGGCGCCAGTTCTCGGGATTGGCAAGCGCCCAAGGCGTCTTGATACCGAGCGTATAGTTCTGCTTCACACGCGGCAAGTAGTTGCCTACGCCGATGAACAGCAAACCGACAACACCGGAAATCAGCACGTTAACCGAACCGACCGCCGGCACCACGCCCCAGACCGTAAGCTCTCCCAGCCAGCTTATGGCGCACATGAACAAGGTGAAGGCGATTACGAAGCCCTGATAGAACTTGCCCGAGGTTCGATATGCCTCACCTTCGGGATCGATGCGCGGCACCACGCAGAACATTGCGAGAAGCACCAGAGGCAGCACGCCGAGCGCGGAGGCCATCCAGCTGGGACCCCAACCGTCGACGGCTCCGTTCGCGCCCCAGTGCGTGGGAATCTGCCCAGGCAAGCTCGGCATCACCATGAGGTGCGCTACGACATTGGCGACGCACAGAGCGATCAGCGCAATCCACACACGCCGCGATACCCCCGTGGCGTGAATGCCCTTGTTTTCGTTATTCATCCTTATCACCTTCCGTGTTTGTAAAGCCCATAAACCAACCGATCAAGTCCTGCATGACGGTGGTGTTTAAGCTGTAAACGATGTTTTGGCCATGACGTTCGTCGGTCACCAACCCGGCGTTTTTGAGCGTCGCCAAGTGATGGCTCAGCGACGGCTTACTGATATCGAAATGCTCGGCAAGCTCCCCCGCCGTGCAATTGCCCTCGCGCAGCAACTCCAAAATGCGCCGTCGCGTTGGATCGGCAAGCGCCTTAAAGCCCTCTCCCGGCATAAGACCTCCTCTCATCATCTCTCATGACGCGCACACTATACTCGATATTTAGATGTTTGTCTAATTATCTAATACAGGAACATCTATAGAACATTCGTTCGTATTTAGCTACAATGGAAGTTGAAGCAGATGGGCCAGCTCCCTCTACCCGAGAAGGAGATGGACTATGAGTATTGACGATGTCCTGACGTTGTTATTGCTTGTAATCGCGGCTGTGGAGCTCGGCATCCACATTGGAGGTCGAATGAAATAGCCGCCCCCGCGTAATGCGAAGACGGCCACTTCTCACGCCATAAACGTGTTTCGGAGTTGGCCAACCCGCTGCAACGGGTGCCATCTGCTTCAATCTTATGCGAATCCCGATCCCATTTCAACAAGCCCAAGGGCTCAAATGGAATCGCAATAATACCTATAATGGCGATAGCTAAAACACGACCGACTCCCCATCGGAGGATATCTATGACCGAGACCACAGCCGCAGCCGCCATCGAGACACGCGACACCAAGCTCGAGATTATCATGGGCCGCGAGGCACTCGATAAGCTCGCCGATGCTACGGTGCTAGTGCTCGGCTGCGGAGGCGTGGGCTCCAACTGCTGCGAGGCACTCGCCCGCGGCGGCATTGGTCATTTCGTCATTCTGGATAAGGACATCATCGCGCCCAGCAATATCAATCGCCAGTCCATCGCCTTTCACAGCACCGTCGGCAAGCGCAAGGTTGACGTGATGGAGGCCATGATCCACGACATCAATCCCGCCGCCACCGTCATCAAGCGCACCGAATACTTGCTGAGCGACAACATCGATGATTTCTTCGCGAGCGTTTTGGAGCAGACGGACGGCAAGCTCGACTACGTCGTCGACGCCATCGACACCATCTCGGCCAAGCTCACCATTGCCAAATACGCTCAGGACCACGGCATTCGTTTGGTTATCTCCATGGGCGGGGCCAACAAGCTCCATCCCGAGTGCCTCCGCTTTGCCGACATCTTCGATACGGTGCGTGACCCCATGAGCCGCATTATGCGCAAAGAATGCAAGAAGCGCGGAATCAAGAGCCTGCATGTACTGTTTAGCTGCGAGGAATCGGTTAAGACACAGCCCCGCGATCCTTCCAACATCCACGAGCGCACCGAGCTGGGAACCGCCAGCTTTATGCCGCCCATCATGGGTCAGATGATCGCCGGCGAGGTTATCCGCCAGATCAGTGGCCGCGGTACCGAGCGCGTGCGCGCCGATGGCCAGCGCTTGGACTAGCGGAGCGCGCCGAGATGGAGCCCCGATTATTTGATGCACATTGCCATCTTGATTTAATGGCTCACCCGGACGCTGTTGCCGATGAGGCAACGGCGCTGGGCTTGGGTCTATTTGATTGCGGCGTCGATCCACGCGACTTCGCTAACGCACATGGACGAACCCGTCGCCCTCCTACCGTCATCAAGGGCATCGGCCTCCATCCCTGGTGGCTCGCCGACGAGCGATGCGGCAACGCAGAAATTGACCTACTCTGCCAAATTGCCGCGCAAGAACGTTTTGTTGGCGAGGTCGGGCTCGACTTTTCCGCTCGTTTTGCCGGAAGTGAGCCGCTACAAATACAGGCATTTGACCGGCTCTGCGATACACTCGTGCAGTGCCCTCTTGCCGGGCGCGTGATATCAATTCACGCCGTTCGTTCAGCAGGAGCCGTACTGGACGTCCTCGAATCGCATGGACTACTCATCCCAAACTCCGACTCCCCCGTTATCATCTTCCACTGGTTTAGCGGCGCTTCGGACGAACTCGTCCGCGCGCGTAATGCGGGCTGCTATTTTTCCGTCAACGAACGCATGCTCGCCACCAAGCGCGGTCGCGAATATGCCCGACAGATTCCACTCGACCGTCAACTGCTCGAGACCGATGCGTCAGCCGAACCAAACATAGAGACAAGCGCGCAGTCGCTCATCAAATCGCTCACAAGGACCTCGATGCGCATTGCCTCACTCAAAAACTGTGACGCAAAGCGCATCGAGTCGGCAGTTTTAGCAAATGCGCACTATGTTTTTGACCTTCGCTAACCCCTGGTGTGCAAAAAATGCCAAATATGAGTACTGCTACCGAAATGGATACATTTCTTTTAACTTTCCAACCGCCAGAATAATCCTCGATTGTCCGCTAATTAAAGCTTTTACAGTCATTCATCCTGCGTTTTCGCAAATCTTAAACCCCTCCAGACGCTCAAATCACGTCTGAAGGGGTTGATTTTGCTGCGACTAAATTAGTCACAGTACTCATATTTGGCATTTTTTGCACACCGGGTCCCGAGGAGGCGCCTGCACCTCCCCGGGACCGCTCGGCTATTCGACGATTGGTGCTCCGTGGCCCCAAGAGCCTTCCATGCCGCACACGGTCGAGGCAAACCCGGCAGCAAAGTCGAGCGCACGCTCGATGGCCTCGGCACCATCCTCACCACGCTTGGCGGAATCGAGATAGCACATCAAAAACGAAGTGAGGAACGAGTCGCCCGCCCCCATGGTGTCCTTCATGTCCGTTACCGGCTTAGCCAGCTGGCGGTAATAACGCTCGCCGTCGTAAGCAATGCAGCCCTCGGCGCCCGCCGTAGCCGACACAAAACGCGGACCCAGGCCCTTCACCCATGCCAGACGCTCGCGAATCTCGTCCTCGCTCGCGGCATCCGCCGCACTAAAGAAAGCAAAATCGACGTAGGGCGCAATCTGCTCGTAGTACTCGTCGGTGGAGTCGTCCGAAAAGTCAAAAGAGACCGTGACGCCCGCAGCCTTCAACTTGGGCAGCTCGCGCTCAGTAAAGCAATAGTTGCCCGAATGAACCACATCGAACTGCTTCATGTACGAAAGGTCAAAGCGATCGAGGACATAGCGCGCATCGCCACGGATACCGCCCTCGTTGGAGCCGAGGAAGACACGGTCACCGTCAACGACGGTCACGCGAGCCGCTCCGTTCTCGCCAATCATCTGCTCGCACTTGTCAAGCTCGATACCCTCATCCTCGAGGCTTGCAATGACATGCTCGGCAGCGACATCATTGCCAAAAATGCCCATGTATGCGGAGCGTGCGGCACCGCATTTCTTGGCATAAACGGCGAAGTTCACCGCATTGCCGCCGGGATACATGGTGTGGATATGCTCGTAGCGATCGACGACGTTGTCGCCAAATCCGAGCGCGTTAACGTTAAATGCCATGGCCTTTGCTCCTTCTAGTACTCGACAACACCCATATAGCGACGGAAATCGGGATCGTGATCAAACACCTTGCCGCGTGCAGCACGCAGCTCGCAGTTCATGGCGTAGAACAGCACCGGGTCCAGATAGGCACGGACGCTCGCCGGCACGGCTTCCATACCGTACTCCTTGGCATCGAGCACCATCAGCGTATCGGTATGCGTCTTAAGGAACGCCAGGGCGCGCTCGTCCATAGCACGGCACTCGCTGGAGCCCATCTGCAGGAAGTAAAAAACGCCATCCTGAGTAGCCTCGAAGGGGCCATGGAAGTACTCGGCAGAGTGGATGTAGCTGCAGTGCTGCCACTGCATCTCCATAAGAGAGCAGATAGCGAAACCGTAGGTCTGGCTAAAGTTGGGACCGCTGCCCAGAATATAGAAGAACTCGTGCTCCTGGCAAAGCTTGGCAAAGCGATCGCCCAGCTCGGCATTTACCTTCTCGCGTGCCGGGGGAAGAATCTTATCCATCTCGGCGATACCGGCATACATATCGGCAAGATCGGCGTAGCCCTCCTGCTGATCGAGCAGCTCTGCCGCAAGCGACAGCGAAATGCCAGCGGGGACCTCGGCCTGCGGCACACCCTCGCCCCATGGGTAGACCCACGTGGTCCACTTGCCGGAGTCGATCTTGGATCCAGCGTTGTCGGTCTGGGCGATCACCGTAGCGCCGGCGGCAAGGGCAATCTCGCAGCCCTCGACGACCTCCGGGGTATTGCCACTGTGGCTGCAAGCGATGACCAGGGACTTCTCGCCCAGACGACGCGGACGCATAATGTCGAATTCACGTGCGGTATAGATATACGAAGTGAAGGTGGTTGCCTCGCGCTGCAGAAGCTCATGAGCCGGGATCAAATCGATCATGGAGCCACCGCAAGCAATCCAGTAGACGCTGTCGAACTTGCCCTTCTCGGCAATTGCCTCTTTGATCAGATCGTGTGCGTTCATATCCAGTTCCTTTCTTATTTGACCCGCAATCAATGACGTTGGTTGCGTAGCCGATAGTTGTTTTAGTCAATCAGATATTTCTCGAATGCGGCCATGTTCTTGGCATCTGCCGCGGCCGGGTCATCGTAGTAACGACCGTCCGTGATTTCCTGGCCCAGCATGCCGTCAAAACCATGGGCGTTGAGTGTGGCGACGAAGGCGTCCATATCGTGCTTGCCATCGCCCCACACCAGATGGCCATACGGGTCACCGTCGATAAAGTGCATCTCGTGAATTGCCCCATCACCAAAGGCGGCAAACCAGTCCTCGAGCGTCTCGCCTGCAACGCCCATCGCGGTTGTATCAACCATGGGCTGTAAGTACGGGCTCGCGACCTCGTCAATCATGCGCTTCGCATCGGAAACCGTCGTCACAAGGTTGCTCTCCTCGGGACGCAGGCTTTCCATCGTAAGCACCAGACCGTGCTCGCCGGCATACTCCGCCAGAATGGACAAGTGCTCGCGGCTGCGCTTCCAGGCTTCCTCGCGGTCCTCGTCCCAGTCGCCCCAGCCCGAGTTGATGGACATACGGTCGCACCCAAGTACCTCGGCAAGCTCAATGCCGTGCTTAAAGTACGCCAGGCTGCGCTGTTCATGCAGCGGCTTGCGTGCGCAGTACTGCCAAGGATAGACAACATTCTCGGGGCACAGAGTACGATACCTAAGCCCACGGTCTGCAGCCTTTTTCGCCAGGACCTCAGCCTCAAAGTAGCCCGTATGGTCGAGCGTCACATGCGGCTCTGCGCACCACAGCTCAATGGACTCAAAGCCCAAACGCTGCTGCACATCAAGGAAGTAATCGAGCGACCACATGATGTAGTGGATATTCATGCCCGCAATCTGCTCGCGGCGCAGCGTCGGTTTGGATTCAGACATCTTATGCCTCCTTATTTCGATCGAACACGATCTGTCCGTCCGACATCGTCATATCAACCGCAAGATCGCGTGCGTCGCGATAATCGAGGTCGAACACATCCCGATCGAGCACGCAGATATCGGCAAGCTTGCCAACCTCGAGCGTACCCAGCTCGTCTTCGCGCATCAGGTCGTACGCGCCCCCGGCAGTCCAAGCGCGCAAGAGCTCGACAAGCGTCAGCGCGTTGACCTCATTCACGGGCAGTCCGTCGGCGAAGAATCCGCCGCACGCGCTGTAGATTGACTCGCCCAGGCTCGGAATCAGCAGCGGCAGATCCGTGCCGCAGCACACTGTGCATCCGGAATCCTCCATGCCGCGGCGATTCCAGCTGTGCAAAAGTCGCGTCTCGCCAATTTGTCGACGCATCATCGACAGGCAATCCTCGCGCCGGTCCAGCGTCAGAATCTGCGGATAGACCTCGCAAATTCCACCTAACTTGCCAAACTCGACAAGATCGGTCGGGTCAGAGTTCTCGAGATCGGTAATCGCATGGCGGCGAAGCATCCGTCCATGCTCGTCTCGAGGCAGCGAGGCATAGAGCGCCACGGTGCGACGAACGGCGCCATCGCCCTGGCAATGCAAGGAATATCGGAAGCCGTCAGCATCAATTGCACGCAGCTCGTTCTCAATCAGATCCCACTCTGGCTCCTCGACGACCGTCTTGCCGGCAGCGCCCGCATCGGCCGAGTCCTCATAGGGGTCTATCATCTCGGCAAGCCCCGCCCATACGCCGCGATCGGTCATACGGTTGAAGCCAGAAAAACGAACGAACGGTCCCCGGAAGCGCTCTCGTGCCTCGCGAGCATATGCCAGATTTGCACCGGCGCCCACCGGCTGCGACATCATAGAGACACGAACCGTCAGCTCACCAGACTCCTCACGGCGAGCCATTTCGTCGGCAAAGCCGTAGTAGTCATCAAACGCCATTTCCTTGATGGCGGTAACGCCACGCTCGTTAAGCATGCTCATGTAGTCCGAATACCCGGCACGCACCTCGGGCAGCGCGAGGAAATCGCTCATCATGCGCCAGATCTTCTCGGCATAGCACGCCTGGGGCGTAAAGCCGTATCGCGCACTGGCGGCAGCATTTAGAACGCAGGTCTCCGCACCCGGTGTAAAGCAGACGACGGGGATATCGCCAAAACAATCGTCAAACACAGCTGCCGTATTTGCGTTCTCGGCATCCGATGCCAACGTTTCGGGTAGGTTGTGGCCAAAAGCCGCCGCGCAATCCGGATGATCTTCTTTCCATGCACGCAAGAGCGACACGGCCTCTTTGGCATCATCGATGCCGGACAGATCAGACCCCAACGTCCGCAGCGCCCAGCCTGTATAGAAGGTATGTACATCGATCAGACCAGGCATGACGGTGCGGTCGCCCAGGTCAACTACCTCGTCCGCCTGGGTCAAATACGAAGCTACCTCACACTTGGTGCCAACAGCCTCAATTCGATTGCCACGGACCGCTACGAAACCTTCAAACGGCAGGTCCCCCGTACCGGTAAAGACGCTCTTAGACGTCAGGACCGTCAAACGATCAGACATCACAACCACCTACACCGGAAGCATGCCAGAGATTGCCGTTACGATCAGGCCAAAGACGACCATGAAAATGAAGAACTTCCAAATGGTCTTCCACCATTGGCCAAACGAAATCCTAGCCACGGCAAGACCGGCGACCGTCATGCCCGCCACGGGACTGATGGTGTTGATGGTTTGGTTGGCAAACTGGAGCGCGGTAACGGCAGCTTCGGGATTGAGGCCCATAAGCTCGGTCAGCGGACCCATGACGGGCATGGTGAGCGCCGCAAGTCCAGAACTCGAGGGAACCAGCAAAGAGAGCAGGCCAAGGACGATATACATAAACGTGGTGTAGACGGCAGCGGGCGCACCGGCGAGCGCAGTAGCGAGCGCCTGGAGGATGGTGTCGATGATCATGCCGCCCTCGGCGATGACCAGAATGCCGCGAGCGATACCGATAACGATGGCGGCGTACGCAAAGTCGGCAATGCCTTTAACGAACTCCTCGGCGATCGTCTGCTGGTCAAGGCCGCCCAGGATACCGGCAAGCAAGCCCATACCAAGGAACACGGCGGAAATCTCATTCATGTACCAGCCCTGGGTAACAAGACCCCAGACGATAATGCCCATACCGCAGGCAAAATCGATAAGCACGAGCTTCTGACGGGTAGTGAACTCTTCCTCGATGGAGGCATCGGTCACGGAAAACTCAACACGCTTGAGCTTGTCGTCCTCGTACGTAATGGACGACTCGGGGTTTTTCTTGACGCGCATGGCATAGCGCATGGCCCATGCGATGCCAACGGCGGTAAAGATGACCCAAGAGATGGCGCGCAGCCACAGCTGAGGATTGCCCTCGATGCCGATAATGCCTTGGGCGATCAAAACATTGAACGGGTCGATGGTCGAAGCACAATATCCCAGGTTAGGACCAAGGAAGCAGATGATGAATGCCGTCATCGAGTCATAACCGATACCCATCATGATGGGAATGAAGATGGCATAGAACGGCAGGGCTTCCTCAGACATACCAAACGTAGTGCCGCAAATGGACAGCAACGTCATCGTGATGGGAATGATGAGGATGTCCTTGTTCTTGAGCTTTTTAATCACACGGCTCATGCCGGCATTCAAAGCGTTGGTCTTGGTGATGACTGCGAACGATCCGCCAATCAATAAGACGAACGCAACGACGTCAGCAGCCTCCTGGATGCCCTTAGTGGGCGCTTGCAGGACCGCAAAGATATCCTGGCCCAGATTGATGGTCTCGCCGGTCTCGGAATCGGTGTAATTCTTATCGACCTGTTCATAGGTACCAGCAACGGCGACTTCACGCTCGCCCGCCGCTGTCGAAATCGTCTTGCGCTGGTACTGACCAGAGGGAACGATCCAAGTCAGAACCGCAAAGACAACGATCAGCAAGAACATGATCGTATAGACATGCGGTAATTTGAACTTAAAACGTCTGTTTGTCTTCTTCGCCTTAGTATCTGACATAGATACCTCCAAAGAACTCGAGACTGCATCGCATCTCGCTTCAACGTTTGCGCAAGGCAAACGTTCTATGACGTTCCATAGATTACCAGCAGCTTTTCCCCTCATCAAGATAATTTCAAACTGATTGCCGCGACGCGGCTGAACGGTTGCGTTCGCGCCGTGAACGGTATGGAAACGCCCGGTGAGATGATCCACCGGGCGCCTCCATTCGCAATGTCCTAGATGTCAAAAATGTAACGAGATCCAACGATCCGCTGACGACCGATGATAAACGGCCGCCGCTGCTCATCGAAAAAGAAGGCATCCATGTAAAACAGGGGTTCGCCAACGGGAACCGCCAACAGCCGAGCGACCTCGGGCGACGCACACGCGATCTCGAGCGTGCACGGGTCGGTAAACGCGGGCGTACGGCCCGTCCGGTTGCGCACGAACTCAAAAATGGATTGGTTAGATAGAGGTGCCGTTGATAGATAGGCGTTGTCCTCGTATACGTATATGTTGTTCTCGAGCATGACGGGGACCCCATCGGCAGTACGCACACGCTCAACGCAAATCAAATCAGTTCCAACGGGAACACCAAAGAACTGTGCTTCGGTGGAATCCGCCGGCAGTATCTTTCTCGAAATGACGCGCGCCCCCGCCTCCATTCCGTTAACGCGGCATGCGTCCGAAAAACTCTGGACGTCATCCTTCTGGCGAATCTTGCGCTTAAGCTTAGGGGCATTGACGAACGTGCCTTTCCCCTGCCGCTTCGTTAGATAGCCCTGCTGGACGAGCTCCTCAATAGCGCGTCGCACGGTAACGCGGCCAACTTTATAGTTCTCAGCCAATTCGAATTCGTTGGGTATCCGCGCGCCCGCCTTGTAGGCACCGGAGCTGATTTCGTTTTTAATGATATCGATAACCTGTTGGTACAGCGGTATCGCTGCTTTACCGTCAGTTAGCCCTTCAGTCGGTGGCATATACCCTCTCCCAGCACAATTACGTCTAAAACGGGCTTAAGGGCATTCAACAAGCCCTTAAGCCCGCATTAGCATTAAGTATGCTTGCTGCCGCACCAAAATGTCGGGTATTTACTCATCAGACCCGAAAAACGCGCAACCACCGCGCTCCTAAGAAAGCGTGAGCAGCTCCGGCAGCTGGTCGATAATCTTGTCCGCGGCATCCTGGCTAAAGCCAAAGCGTTCCTCGCGCTTGGCAATGACTGTCAGACCGGCTCGCTTGCCGGCAGTGATGCCAGGCACCGAGTCCTCAACGCAGCAGCAGCGATTCGCGGGCAGCCCCAGCAGATCCAGCGCATGCAGGTAAATGTCGGGCTCGGGCTTGCTCTCCTTAAACTGCTCGCCGCTCACCACATACTCAAAGGCATCCGACAGCCCGCATGCGTTGAGCACTTCCTCGATGCTAACCATGGGAGACGAGCTGGCAAGCGCCACGCGAACGCCACGGCGCGGCAGCTCTCGAATCGTATCCACGGCGCCTGGGTTAATCAAAGCCTGATAGTCGCGCGGACGTTTATGCGCCCACTCGTCCCAACGGGCCAACGCTTCCTCGCCAGTGAAATGTCCCTTACCGGCGCGCTCAAACCAATCGACCAGCATATGCAGGAAGAACTGATGGGAGGTACCGACCTGCCCATTCAACTCCTCTTGAGTCAGATTAAGCCCCAGCTCCTTGGCAAACGCGGCAGTCTCGCCCAAGTAGTAATACTCGGTATCGACAATGACGCCGTCCATGTCAAAGATAACAGCGTCGAACGGAAATGCGGACACGGCACCCTCCCTAACAAAAGGACGCCCGCGAGCAGGCGCCCGAATCATGCATTAATCGGCGATTCTAGCCCAGCAGCTTATCCAGCGCCACCGCAATACCATCTTCGTTGTTATTGGCGGTCACCATCTGGGCCACAGCCTTAACCTCATCGACGGCGTTGCCCATGGCTACACCCGTGCCGGCCCACTCAATCATGGACTTGTCGTTCTGGCCGTCGCCAAACGATACGACATCGCTGGCATCGATGCCGAGCTTGGGCAGGGCACCCTCGAGCGCACGGGCCTTGTCGATACCGGGCGCCGTGTACTCAAAGTACCAGTCGGCCGTAAACATGCCCGAAAGCGTCTGCTTAAAGGGCGCATACATCTCCTCGTAATGCGCCTGCAGGTAGGCCGGATCGCCCGCCGTCAGCAGCTTGTCCACGGGATAAGCGTCCACAATCTCATGCAAGCTCTCGACCTCGCGAATCTTAAGATCGCACGCATCGCGCTCATACTTGACGATATTCTTCTGCGAGTCGTCAGGCAGCGTGATCATGCAATGGTACGAATCCTCGACGTGCAGATTACGACCGAGCGAAATCATAGGGATCACGTCAAAATTACGCAGGTGATCAATCAGGCGATGCAGCTCGTCAGCCGGCATGGCCTGGTCAAAAAGGACCTCATCGGTCTGAGCGTCGACCACATGCGCGCCATTAAAGGCAACTAGAAGACCGTCATGGTTTTGAAGGTCGAGCTCCTGCGCCAAGGCGTGCAGCCCCCATGCGGGACGACCCGAAGCCAAAATGAGCTTAATGCCCGACTCCTGCGCCGCGAGCAGCTTCTCGCGCGTACGCGGGCTGATCACCTTCTGATCGTTGGTAAGCGTACCGTCGATATCCATTGCGATGGCTTTGATTGCCATATGTGCCTCCTTGCATCGTTTTTATCGCGCACTATCTTATCCGAGCCGGGGCACGTTCGCACAGCGCGCGTATGACGGTTGCAAAACCACCCCATTTGAAACAAAGGCAAAAAAGTACTTGCAAAGACGCGTTCCGACATATAAGTTGATAAAAGACCGCCGTTGCGGTTTTAAGTAGATCGAGCATATGAAGTTTGAGTTTTAGCGTGTAAGAGAAGGAAGATCGGCAAAGTACAACCCCAAACGCAATGACAACTTAATGAGGTAACTGCCACATGTGAGGCACCCAGGGCATTGCTGTCTCGATTTTGAGCACGATGCCTTCCGCCTTGCATGGGCCGTTCCATCCCGCCCCTGCAGCAACTGCCTCACGGGCTCATTGAAAACCGCATAGCACCCCAACGTCAGCACATCACCCACGGCAAGCACATCACTCACGACAACCAACACATCAACAAACAGCACGAACATCAACCGATTGGAGAAGCTATGACAAACCACCACGCTGAAGACGGCGATAAGAAAAGCATTCTGGATGCCCGCATTGAGCGAGCATATGCAAACGAATATGACGCCGCCTTTGCCGCCGCGACCATCAAGAACTACGCGTCGCTACCGCTCGCGACGATCTTGGCCGACCACCCTCAACTGCTGAAGCGCTGCACAAAGATCATGGGCGACCCCGACATTCGCAAGCTGACAGACCCCTATGCCCCAAAACGCGACAACGATTCGTACGTTCTTACCGTAGGCTGCCTAGCCCATATGCTTACGGCGCTCGACACGAAACTCAAGCTCGAATGGGAACCCGACGAGCGTCATGAACTCGAAAGCAAGCGGAACACCCTGCGCACCGCACTGTTCCTTCCGTTGGACGGCCTCAAGCGCTGCAACGTCGAGCTCAATACACAGGCGCGGCAAAAGCCCGGAACCACGGGGCAGAAAACTCCAAGACCCCATGCGGCCATCGTCGACCGCAACCGATATAACCGCATGACCGCGCACTTTTCCGCCGAGGGAGCAGCCATAAGGACGCTGATCGATCTGCTGTGCCTCCTGAGCATCAACGAGCTATTTGAGGGCTATCTCGCCCTTGTTCCCGCGACGGCACCCAAGTCGGTAGCAAAGATCATCGAGACCTGCAGACGCCAGTTTGAGCGCCATCGCAATGGCAGCGAGATGAACGCCAGCATCGCGCAGTACTACGCGGCTCATTACAAAAATGACGGATGTGCCCCTGTCGAGCATCAGCTGCGGCTCGCCTACACCACGCCCGCCGCAACGCTCCATCGCTTTGGAGCCCTTGGCGCTTGCGAGCCGCACGAACAGGCAGCCTGCCCCACAACCGAGCTCGATCTCAGGCTCGGACGAACCCTGTAGCCCGCCAGCCCCTCCGCGGGTAACAATCCTATTCCACAACACAACCAACAGAAAGGAGTCCTCATGGACACCAATCATTCCCCCATCATCAGCCCCCTCACCATGCGTGAATCCGCCCGAGGTATCACGCTCACCAGCATTTACGATGAGATGCTCGCCCGTCGCGAGCTCTCCGTCATGGGAAACATCGAAACCCCAATGGCCCACGACCTATGCCAGCAGATCCGCCTGCTCGATGCCACCGACCCCAGCCGCCCCATCACCATATTTGTCGCCAGCGCCGGCGGAAGCGTGCGATCGGGTCTTGCGATCTATGACGCCATGCGCCTCGCATCGTGCCCTATCCGCACCGTCTGCCTGGAATTCGCCGCGTCCATGGGCGCCGTAATCTTTATGGGCGGCGACGATCGCCGTATGGCGCCCCATGCAGAGCTCATGATTCACGACCCGCTGATCCCCCAGGGGGCAGGCGGCTCGGCACTTGCGCTGCAGGAAACCAGCCGGCGTCTCATGCAGACCCGCAAGACCCTCACGCAAATCCTCTCGGACCGCAGCGGCCTCACGCCCAAGCGCATCCAGTCCCTCACAGCAAAAGACACCTACCTTTCGGCCGAGCGCGCCGTCGAGCTCGGCTTTGCCCACGAAATCCTCTCGACCACCAAGGAGGTCGCCCATGTCTAACCTCGCCAGCCGCCTCGCCGCATCTGAGTCCGCATCGTCCACCATCCTCGCCAAGGATCGAACGCTTTCCTGCGACACCCGCCAAACGGGACTCAACAACAACGCACTTGTGATCGGCCCCTCGGGAGCCGGCAAGACCCGAAACGTCCTCAAACCCAACCTGCTGCAAATGAACGCAAGCTACATCGTGCTCGACACCAAAGGCACGCTCTGTCGCGAAGTGGGACCCGTGCTAGCAGCCCACGGCTACCGCGTGCAATGTCTCAACTTCGCCGACCTCAACACCGTCCCGGCCCTTGCGCCCGGCATCGAGCGCTGCGGCTACAACCCCCTGAGGCACATTCGCCGCAAGGCGGACGGCAGGCCCAACCAGCAGGACATCCTCTCGGTGGCAAAGGCCATCTGCCCCATCGAGGACAACAACCAGCCTTTTTGGGATCATGCGGCGGCAAACCTGCTGTCGTGTCTTATCGCCTACGTCACCGAACAGCTACCCGCCGATGAGCAGACGATCAGCTCGGTCATCAAGCTGATCGAGCACCTGCAGGACGGTGCCACGGCCCGATTGTTTGACGATCTGATCACGACCGACCCCCAAAGCTATGCCCTCTCGCTATGGCGGCGCTACGCCATTACGCAAAATGCCGAGCGCATGCACGCGAGCATCGTCGGCATCCTTGCCGAAAAGGTCATGTGTCTGGGATTCGACGGTGCGGCACAGCTCTATCGTGAGTGCCATCAGGTGGACTTCGCTTCCATGGGACACACCCCCTGCGCCCTGTTTGTAACCGTGAGCGATATTGACCGCAATCTCGATCCGCTGACCGGCCTCTTTATTTCGCAGGCGTTTATGGGCCTCATTCGTGAGGCCGATAGGCAACCCGGCGGCAGCCTGCCCGTGCCCGTGCGCTTTATGCTCGATGACTTCGCAAATCTGCAGATCCCCCAGATCGACAACGTGCTCTCGATTATCCGAAGCCGCAACATCTGGGCAACGCTGCTGCTGCAGTCGACCAACCAGCTCGATGCGCTCTATGGCGAGGCACGCGCACGCTCCATCATGGGCAACTGCGACACGCATCTGGTGCTGGCGTTCCAGGATCCCGAGAGCGCCCGGGTGTTTTCCGACCGCGCCGACGCACTGCCCAGCACGCTCATGGCGACGCCGATCGATCGCTCGTGGCTCTTTGTG
>CATZIU010000016.1:0-50895 GCA_958420165.1 uncultured Collinsella sp.
CACAAAATGCGCCGCGAATGGGTGCATCTCCATACGCCTCTACAAAAACCTGTACTTTTGCGACTGCGCCTAGCTGCGAGCGAGAAGCCTGTTCTTAACGCCCCTGCATCCGCGTGCGTCGCGGATGCAAGTTAAGGGGGCGAGAGATGGAACAGACAATGCGGCGCCAAGAACAGCTGCCCGGTGCCTTTAGTGGCGCTGCTACTAACAGCCAGCACGGCCGCATCCGGTGGTATCTGGTCCACACCCCCAATGGAAAAGAGCGCGAGACCTGCGAAAAGGTCCGCCGCATTATCCCGCATGAGCTGATGCAGGACGCTTTTGTGATGCAAAAGGAGTTCTGGTTTAAGCGGGACGGCGCCTGGTCGCTCCAAACCAAACCCATGTACAAGGAATACTTCTTCGTCGCCACGCGCGATGCCGCCCTGCTCGACAAGGCCTTGGCCCAGTTGAGCTTTGGCTGCCGCATTGCCGGTAGCAGGGAGCGGGCCTATGCGCCCATGCCGGACGATGCGCAGGACTGGTACCGCAGCGTGCTCGACGACGACGGCGTGGTGCGCAACAGCGTAGCCCGCATAGAAGATGGCGTGCTGCACATAGAGCAGGGGCCTTTGGTGGGTCAAGAGACCCGTGTAAAGAAGATCGACCGTCATAAACGCTGGTGCCTGGTGGACGTGGGCGAAGGCGACTCCGCATTCAGGGAGCTGCTTCCGTTGGACGTTCCCAGTAAGACGTAAGGGGACGTCACGCCGGCAATTCATTCGCATTTTGAATTCATCGATGGGGGGGGGGGGGATCCCTGGAATCAGGGACGTGGATTTGAACTTGACTAGTAAAAAAGTGATAGAGCAAAACGCGCCGGTGGGGGCTGCGCTGGTTGCCCAGGCAATGAGCGGCGGCGACGCGAGCATGCGCCACAAGGCCATGCAGGCCGTGAAGGACTGGGACCACACGCGCCTTGCCTACCGCACCGTCAAGCGCGCCTTCGACATCGTGTTCAGCGGTTGCGTGCTGGCCGTCATCGCCGTACCCAGCCTTGTGCTCGCCGCCGCCATCCGCCTGGAGAGCGAGGGCAACCCCTTCTACAGTCAGATCCGCGTTGGTCAGACCCGCCCCGACGGCAGCCTGTCCACCTTCCGCATGTGGAAGTTCCGAAGCATGTACAAGGACGCCGACGAGCGCCTGGTGGAGCTCAAGGAACAGAACGAGATCGCCGGCGCCATGTTCAAGATGAAGGAGGACCCGCGCGTCACCAGGATCGGCCGGTTCATCCGCAAGCACTCCATCGACGAGTTCCCGCAGTTCCTCAACGTGTTCTTGGGCCAGATGTCCGTTGTGGGCCCGCGCCCGCCGCTGCCCAACGAGGTTGCGGAGTACACCGAGTACGACCTGCAGCGTCTGGCAGTAAAACCAGGCATTACCGGCTGGTGGCAGGTCACTGAGCGTAACGACACGGATTTCGACGGCATGGTTCGTCGCGATCTTGAGTACATCGCCAAGCGCGGGGTGGCCACCGATTTGAAGATCGTGGCGCTCACGGTCGTCGAAATGATAACGGGGGGGGGTGCCTGCTAGAGGCATTTCCCGAGATTTTTCCGTTGGCGGGGTGCTAGCCCATGTCTAGGAAACCTACGGGGACCCTCTTCTACCGCATATGCAAGAGAACATTCGACATAGCCTTCAGCGCCGGATGCACCGCGGTGCTGGCGATTCCCATGGCCTGTGTCTGCGCCGCGATATGCGCGGAGTCACCGGGCTGCCCGGTCTACACACAGGAGCGAGTGGGCAGGGGAGGCCGGGTGATCCGCGTGCTTAAGCTCCGTAGCATGGTTCCCGATGCAAACGACGTGCGCAAGTACCTGAGCCCCGAGCAACTGCACCAGTGGGAGGTCGAGCGCAAGGTCGATAACGACCCACGCATCACAAAGGTGGGCAAGTTCATCCGAAAGTGCTCCATCGACGAGGTACCGCAGTTTCTCAACGTGCTCAAGGGCGACCTGTCCGTAATCGGTCCGCGCCCCATCACGCGCGACGAGCTCGAACAGCACTTCTCCGACGAGGAGAAGGCGGAGCTGCTGAGCGTCACCCCGGGCATCACGGGCCTGTGGCAGGCCACCGACCGCAACGCCGCGACCTTCGAGAGCGGCATGCGCCAGAAGATCGAGCTCCACTACGTGCGGAATCGCTGCTTCCGCATGGACTGGAAATGTTTCACCGGCACCTTTGGTGCCATGTTTGGGAAAAGGAGGACCGGGCGATGAGCCAAGGAGAACCAATTCGCGTCGCCCAGGTCGTGGGCAAGATGCTTGGCGGCGGCGTTGAGGCAGTCGTCATGAATTACTATCGTCATATTGACCGAAGCAAAGTGCAGTTCGATTTTCTTGTCGATGCCGATTCGGCGCTTGTTCCCCGTGATGAGATCGAATCGCTCGGTGGCAGGGTCTTTGAGATACCGCCCTATCAGCATGTAGCTGAATACCAGCGAGAGCTTCAGCGTCTCTTTAAACAAGAGGGCTGGAAGATTGTCCACAGTCACATCAACGCGCTTTCGGTCTTTCCGCTTCGTGCCGCGAAGAAGGCGGGCGTTCCTGTGCGTATCGCCCATAGCCATTCTACGAGTGGTAAGGGGGAGTATGCCAAGAATGCCCTAAAGGCCGTGCTGAAAACGCAATCGAATCGGTATCCAACACACCGTTTTGCATGCAGTCAATTTGCCGGTGAATGGCTTTTCGGTAAAGCTGCACACTTCGAAGTCGTATACAACGCAATCGATTTGGATCGCTTTCGCTTCAATGCGGAGGCTCGCGCGCAAGCGCGAGCCGACCTGGGCCTCGTCGGCAACCAGTTTGCCATTGGGCATGTGGGACGTTTTACTGCTCAAAAGAACCATACGTTTCTGATTGACATTTTTACTGAGGTCGCAAAGCGTCGCGACGATGCCGTCTTGTTGCTTGTCGGTACCGGCGAAGCCGGGGCCTCCGTAAAGGCCTTGGTGGACGAACGCGGTCTTACCGATCGCGTTAAGTTTCTGGGACAGAGAAGCGATGTCAATCGTTTGTACCAGGCGTTTGATGCGTTCGTTCTGCCAAGCCTTTACGAAGGCCTGGGCCTCGTCGGCGTCGAGGCACAGGTGTCTGGCCTGCCGTGTCTGTTGAGTGATGCGATTACGCGCGAAGTGGATGTAACGGGGGAATGCAAGTTCTTGTCGATTGATAGCCCTGTCGTGTGGGCAGATGAAATCGATTCACTCTTGCCGTACTCGTATGAGGGTCGATTGTCTATCTCAAGTGGGCAATTCGCCGATTACAACATTGAGTTGCAAGGCGAGCGACTGACTTATAAATATCTAGATCTCTACTCAAGGAATTAGATGGCAAACAGTAACTTGGTATCGGTGATTGTGCCGGTATATAACGTTAAGCCTTATCTGCGGGAGTGCTTTGATAGCATTTGCCGTCAAAGCTATCGTAACATCGAGATCATTCTTGTCGATGACGGCTCGACTGATGGTTCTGGCGAGCTTTGTGATGTTCTTGCTGCAAGCGACGACCGTACCACCGTTTTGCATAAGGAAAATGGCGGTCTTTCCGACGCTCGTAATGCAGGGCTGCGTATTGCTCAGGGCGACTGGATTTCCTTCGTTGATAGCGACGACTACATTTCTCCTGTTTTTATCGAGGTTCTTTTTAACGCCTGCCGCGATACGGGATGTCAGATATCTGCTGTTCCATTTGGCAAGCCGTTCAATGATGGTGATGCTTGCCCTTTGGTGGAGTCTCTTGACCCCGTGGCGCCTGCGAAGGCACTGCCTTCGCCCGATGTCCAGCGTCTGATGTTATATCAGACGCTGGACACCGGTGCCCAGTGGCGCCTTTACGCAAAGGCGCCACTGGGCATTGACCCGTTCCCTAAGGGGCTGTATTACGAGGATCTCGCTAGCGTCTATAAGATTATTCACAAGGTTGATTCCGTTGCCGTTGTCGATTGCCGTGAGTTGTATGCATATCGCATGAGAAGTAACAGCATTATCAGGCAAGAATATCGACACATTAAAGGCGAGTCCGCATTGATAATTGCCGATCGGCTCTACCAGGATATTTGTAATTGGTATCCGGACCTAAGTAAAGCCGCCGCTTCGCGCTGCTTTTCTGTTTGTAGGATGGTTTACGCACAGATTCCGATGTCTGGGGTCTCTGAAAGCGACCTTAAAGACCGCGATGACCTTTGGAATAACTTATCTACATTTCGTTTGCCTGTTCTGAAGGATTTCGAAGCTAGAAAAAGAGAACGCTTGGCAGCATTTTTTGCCTGCTGCGGAAGAAGATTTTTTTCCGTATTTTGTTCTGCCTGTCGCTTATCTGGATTAATGCAATAACTAACTTGAAAGTAGCTTAAACAATGTTAGTTCTATCATTAATGACGTTATATTTTCTTTTGCTGCTTGCAATCTCTCAAGAGCTATCAAAAAGTGATTGGATGAATCCAGCATCAATTTGTAACGCCTCTTTCTTTATTTGCTCACTCGCTGAATTGTATAACTGCCTTGTCTTCGGTACTGAAGTCTCCCTCCATGGAGGGTTACTTATTTGCTTCTTTGTTACCGTCTTTGATGTCGCATCGCTATTTTTCTTGCTTTATTTTAGACAGATGAAAGTGCAGCGAAGCAAACTTAATGCTAGTGTTGAATCGACGACTCTTGTAAGGATTCAAGTTCCGACATCTCTTGTCCTATTGGCTGTTGTCCTTGGGGTCGTTACTGCCGTTTTGTTTTTGAAAGATGTTCGATCAGCTGTTTCGGGTCCTGTTGCTGGGGACTGGAATTCTTTAATGAATTCTTACCGAACTGCATCTGCTTATAGCGGCGATGATCCTTCAGTCGGGCTTTCGTCTTTATCCAATATATGCTTTAAATTGCTTACCATTTTTTCGTTTGTATATCTAATTATTGGTTTTAACAATATTATTTGCGATGGATTTAGCATCAAAGATGCTCTCATGCTTCTCCCCGCTGCGTTTTATGCAATTTGTCAATTATTGAATGGCGTAAGGCTAGGTGCCATTGTTTTTGTCTGTTCATGCGTTTGCTGCATATGGATTTTACTATCGATTAACAGTGGGTGGACGATAAGAATAACCCTTGGGAAGTTTATCAAAATTGTATTCGCTCTTGTTTTTGCCTGTTTCTTATTTTGGGTTGCCTCTTGGTTTGTTGGACGAGAAGTTACTCTTGGACCATTGGATTATATTTGCAGCTACATTGGCTATTCATTTGTTTTATTTGATAAATTTCTTCAAAATCCTGGTGTTGTAAGCAAGTACTTTGGCTCGGAGACTTTCGTAGCACTATATTCGTCTTTTGGACGAAATTTTGGCTTTACTAATTTAGTTTCATCCGGTAACCATGAGTTTCGTTCTTGGGGTTCAATCGATCTCGGTAATGTATACACGGTATTTCGATTGTGGTATCACGATTTCGGTTTTGGCGGTACTGCGCTATTTAGCCTCTTAACTGGTCTTTTTTATTCAAACCTCTATGAGCATGCTCGCATGCTTCATGGTGGGTCCCCGCTGTCTTTTTCGATGATTTCGTATACCTATCTTTCTTCGGGCATATTCTCCATGCCGCTTGTTGGAAAGCTCACCTCATCTCTCTTTACTCCAACGACTTGGTTTTTAGCCATCTCGTCTCTGTTCCTAAGTGAGTGGATAAAAAGATATCAGAAACGACAACCCCCTATGAATTAGTCCATTATCTAGAAAAGGTATCAGAATGAAAAAAGTTTCAATTATTACTCGTCATAACGTTCTCAACTACGGGTCTGTCCTCCAGGCTTATGCTACGCAAGAAGTTGTTAAAAACTTGGGGTACGATCCTGTTGTTGTTGACTATCGGAGATGCGCTGAGACCCTTGATTCTCTTGTGAAGCGTTATTCAGAAGGTGGGTCTCTGCCTCATCGCATCTATAGGAACACGGTTTGGCGTTTGCTGTACGGTGCTGGTGAGAAGCGTTTTAAGAGCATGAGAGAGCAGTATCTGACTCTTTCTCCGCATTGTGATGAAACAAGTATCGACGCCTTGCTGCCTAACACAGATATCTATTTGACTGGCAGCGATCAGGTCTGGAACGAACTTGGCGATGGCTCTCTAGATCCGGTATTCTTTTGGGACGGGCTTTCTAAGGTCGAGGGAAAGAAGGTCGTATCCTACGCCGCTAGTTTTGGACGTGGTGGCGTTGTAAAGGGGTATGAGTCGCAAATTGGTAACTGGCTCAAGCGCTACGATGCCATTTCCGTCCGTGAGGATTCAGGTAAGGATATCGTTGAGAGCTACGGTCTCAAAGCTGAGCAGGTTTTGGATCCGACCCTGCTTCTCAATCGCTCCGAGTGGAACAAGATTGCCAGTGAAAAGGCTCCCGTTGAAAAGCCCTACGCCCTCGTCTATAACCTCCATCCTGATTCAGATATGCTGCAGTACGTTAAAGATAAGACCGCTGGCTCCAATCTTGAGATTGTAAGTGTTTGCCCTACGTTTAGGAGAAGGGTAGGAAAACAGGTCGTTCTTCCGCCCCTGGAGGATTTCCTTGCGCTGTTTAGGGATGCATCTTGCGTATACACGGATTCATTCCACGGCACTGCTTTTTGTATCAATCTCGGCACCCCATTTGTTGAGATCTTTCCAAAGGCTAATGCCGCGCGAAATAAATCTGTTCTTAGACTCTTTGGCCTAGAGCATAGGGCCTGGGACACGTTCCAAGGCAATGCTTGGGACGACGATATCGATTGGCAGCATGTTGGCGAGGTTCTTGATGGGGAGCGCAACCGCAGCCTCTCCTGGCTTGATCGCGCGTTGAAGGAATAGATGAATGCAAAGTATCTGCGAAGACAAAATGTGTGCGGGCTGCATGGCATGTGTCGATGCCTGTCCTAAAGATGCAATCGCTGTTCTTGAAAGGCTCGAGTACTATACCCCCAGTATCGATCAAAGCAAATGCATTGATTGCGGTAGGTGCACAGCTGTATGTCAACAATGCAATCCGCCTCAAGGCTCTAAACCTAGTAAATGGTTGCAAGGATGGGATTCTAACTCGGAGAGCAGGGGAACCTCCTCATCGGGCGGCTTGGCGGCCGCGATTATCCGAGGGTTTATTTCTGCCGAAGGAGTAGTTTGCTCTTGCTGTTTCCGGGACGGTCAGTTTGGGTTTGAGTTCTCTAGCTCGATTGCGGATGCCGTTAAATATAAAGGATCCAAGTACGTTAAAAGCAATCCAATTGGCTCTTACGCTCGTATAAAAAAATTGCTGGTTGAGGGTAAAGAAGTCTTATTTGTAGGATTGCCTTGCCAAGTGGCCTCTCTTAAAAACTTTGTCGGCAACAAGCTTCTTTCGAATTTATATACGGTTGATTTGATTTGCCACGGTACTCCTTCGCCTGCGATTCTCCGTCAATTCCTGAGTGAGAATGGGATTGACATGAATCAGCTTGAGTCGATTGAGTTTCGTTCTAAAGGCAGCTTTCAGCTAAGGGAGAACGAGCGAACGATTGATTTGCCCGGTGTTTTGGATGGGTATACAGTAGCTTTCTTGGCGGGGCTGGACTATACGGAAAACTGTTATCACTGCAGGTATGCAAGCATTGAAAGAGTTTCTGATGTTACATTAGGCGATTCCTGGGGGACGAATCTTACCGAAGAAATGCGTCGGGGTGTCTCCCTGGTTTTAATCCAGAATCAAAAAGGACAGCGACTGATAGACCTTGCTGGTGCTGAGTTAATGACGGTTGATATCGAGACCGCCATTAAGAATAACGGTCAGTTGAGGAGTCCCTCCGAGAAGCCATCTGCGCGAGCGCGATTCTTCGAGGACCTTTCATGCGGTAGATCAATTACCGATGCGGTAAGAAGGTCTTTGCCCAAAAGGTATTTCAAACAATCGCTTAAACGTCTGCTAATTCGCATTGGTTTGCTCAAGCGCGGGGGGGGGTACGGAATTAAGGTCTCATTAGCACCTGATTCCAACCTCTTGCATTACATTAAAGGAAGCATTCAATGAAGATTCTTCTAATTGGTGAGGTCACAGGCAATACTGGACCTTCAAATGTACACAAGTCATTAGTGGAATATTGGCCTTCTTGCGATTCGATACGGCCGCTATATTCAAAAAGTAAAATCTCCAAGCTATATGAGGCTATTTCTGAGGGTCTTAAGAGCGATGTGATTGTCTCTTGCGGCGCTGGTTGGACGGATATCATTGCGCATCGGGTGCTTTCTGCCTTTGGTAAACCTGTCATTTGCTTTAATCATGGGTACGTCCCTTTTGAGAATGAGATCAACGGTCTCGGATATAGCGGTAGAACTGTCAAGGCAATCATTAAGCATTTGCGTACTGCGGATTTGATCGTTGCGAATTCTTCCCTCCAGGAGAACTTTGTTAAGAAACAGCTGCCTGAATGCTCCGATAAGGTTAAGCACGTTTGCCTTGGGGTCAAAAGGTTTAAACAATGCAGCTTCGAAGGCCAACGTGAAAATATCGTTGCTGTTAGCGGGGGCACCCGTCCAATTAAGGCCAACGAAATAGTCGCGAAGGCCGTCTCGATTCTCAGAGATCGTGGTGTCGATTGCTCTTTAAGGGTGTACGGGCGACGGTACTCCGATAACTCTTCCTTAGATAATCTCATGACCTCGGCTGACGGTGAATATAGGGGCCAAGTTGCCTCCGATCAGTTTGTGAACGAGCTTCGAGAGTGCTCGGTATTCGTTATGAATTCTAGGCATGAGCCCTTTGGTCTCTCTGCCCTTGATGCGATTGAGGCCGGATGTTCGCTCCTTCTTTCGACTAACTGCGGAATTGCCGAAGTGATGTCGATTCAGGGATCCGATGTCGTGAAAAACTGCGAGGACCCGATCGAGGTTGCCGATAAGATCGAGGGATTGCTTCGAGCTCCTAACTCCAAGCGGCTGTTTGATTCCATCGATTTTGATGAATGTAGCTGGACCAAAACGGCCGAGACGCTACGAAATTACTGTGCGGAGGTATTAGGGTAAATGGCCGAAAGCAAGAAAGTGACCGTCTCCAAAAGAGATGTGATTTGGAATTATGTCGGCACGATCGCGTCTATGGGCAGTAACTTTTTGCTCTTGCCGCTACTCCTATCTTTTTTATCGAGTGCTCAAATCGGTCTCTGGTACGTGTTCGTAGCCATTTCGGGTTTTGCGCAGCTGCTTGAATTCGGTTTTACTTCTACCTTATCCCGCAACATTCTTTATTGCCTGAGCGGAGCAAAGAAACTGACCAAACAAGGCTGCGACTATTCTTCTGTTGATGGAGAAGTTGACTGGCACTTGATGCGCGTCGTTCTTGATACGTCTAAAACGATATACGCTGTCTTGGGTCTCATCGCGTTATTTGTTGCGGCAACGTTGGGAACTTTCTACGTTTCTTATGTCACCGATTCTTTTTTAATTGAGGGTTCGTTGCCTGCATGGATTGTGTTTGTCGTTTCCATTTTCACTAACTTGTATTTTCTTTACTGTCTCACGTTTCTCCGTGGGCTTGGAGACGTTGCCGGTGAGAACAGGGCTAAAACGCTTGCCAGGATTGGGCAGCTTGCTATTACGGCGGTCCTTCTGTTTTGTGGCTTGAGCCTTCTCGCTGCCGCACTCGGCTTCTTGGCCTACAGCACTTTGCTGAGGTTATTTGCGATTAGGACATTTCGGAGCCATCATGACGTCGAAGAGGGGATTAAATCCGATGCCGCAGCTGTTGCTAAGGACGAAATGCTTGACGTTCTAAAGACGGTTTCGTTTGTGGCGTGGCGTGATGGTGTCGTATCTCTAGCCTGGTATGGCGCCACGCAGGCAACATCGCTACTTTGCTCGGCTTTCCTAGGGCTTGAACAAACTGGTACGTATTCCGTCATGTTGCAGTTCGCGACGGCGATCCACCAGATTTCAAGCGCCTATTTACGTTCATGCTTTCCCACCTTCCAGTCTGCCTATGTCAGGGATGACAAGCAGACTCAGAAGGCAGTGGTCGAACGCGGTATTTCCTGCTATGTATGCATGTATATTGTCGCTACAGTTCTTGTAACGGCATGCCTGCCGATGCTCACGCTTTTCAAGCATGATTTCATTTGCGATCCAGTTTTGTTCCTGGGTATTGCCCTCTATTACTTCCTGCTTAATCAGCACTCTCTGTTTTGCAACATTATTGTTAGCATGAACGAGATTCCGTACTTCAAAGCGTATTTGGTATCAACTGCTGCTGGAATCTGCGTAAGTTGCGTTTTGTGTGGCGCCTTTAGCTGGGGAGCCTGGGGTCTTGTAGTTGGCCAGGCAATTCCGCAGCTCTGCTACAACAATTGGCATTGGCCACAATATGTTCTTAAACGTACTGGGCTTGGATACGTGCAAGCCATTCACAGCGGTCTTGATTGGTGGAAAAATAAAATGGTTGGGCAAAGAGCCTAATTGAAGCATGTGCCTTTGCATGGTGACACGTAATTTCTTTCGCAAACTGACATCCTCATGGCGAACACGGCCTGCGCCCCGTCATATGATTTCTAGCGGCTAAACAACAAATCATTGACGAAGGGACACGGGTCGTGTCTGCGAACATCGTATAAGTCGACGAGGAGTCGCTGCGCAAGGACATATAGAATCTGGTGAGAAAGACCGTTGAGGAGACGCTCAGCGCGCTGGTAGACGAGAGTGCGTCTGATTTTGTCGGGGCCGGCCGGTTAGGTGCTGGGGCTTTGAAAGCCCCAGCACCTTTTGCTTTATGGAACGACCATGACTATGTGACGTTGCCGCTTGTACTCTTTGCCGTGGGCAAACAAAGGTTATCGACAATATGATTTAGGCATGCTGCTAAAGTTTCCTAACGCCAACTGAAGACCACCGTTGCGCTGGCATCCAATCAAGTGATTCTGATGTAAGAAATGCCCTGTCAAAACCAGCATCTGAATTGGAAACTGGCATAAAAGCGAGTGATCTTCTTCTTGCATGTATCTTTACTGTCACATGGCTTCAGAAGATTCGAGTAGGGGTGGTCCTATGTCATGTTTCTTGGGGCGTTGCGGAAGCACCTTGCGATAAGCTGTTTCGCCATGGGGCCGTCGGAGCGCTTCGACTATTTCGTTAGCGTCTTTTCCGAGGGCTCCCTGCGGCTTTTCTCCGATTTTCTTGATTCGGATATCTCGATGATGGCCATTCACTCCGCTAAAGGGCTCGAGTGGGATATTGTTTTCATTCCGGGCGATACGCGTTCCGATTGGCCTGGAGCGATTTGCTCTCGGTGCGAAAGTGCTGGTATGTCCTCGCGTTCTCCGCGTGGATGCCGGATCGTGGATGCGAAGAAAAAACCAGACGGGCTTATTGAGGAAATGGGCCTGCTGTACGTCGGCGTCACTCGCGCCCGCAAAGCGGTATATGTCTCCGCGTCTCTGCAGCGCAGGACAAATAACGGGAACTATCAGGTTGCCTGCCCCTCTTGTCTAACGTCTCTTCCTGGCATCGAACCCGTGAGCTGGACGGTCATGGGCGGGGAGGGGTGATTTGTGGCGGTATGGAGTGTGTCCTCTATTGGCGCGAGGTCTGGTCGGTGGCTCTGGCCTGACCTCGCTTGGCGTGAAGAGGCCGTTTAGTGCGAAATATAGTGTCTTAGGGCTTCGGAAAGTTCGTCTCTCAGGTCGCCTTCCAACAAGGAAATTGCTCGATCGACATATATTTTGTTATCAATGCCAAAGTAATGTCCTACGCTTGTTACAAGAGACTTGTCGTTAAATAGCCCCAGAATCTCATTGTAATCATGGTCTTCAACGGCCTGTTGATATCTGTCGTTAACGTTCTTTTCTATGCTCGCTATATCAATTAAGGATGCGATGCCATCGGCAGTCAGCTGCTCATTATCCGAAATAGTTATTCCGGAAAGTGCTCCCTTTACGCCTGCTACGAGCGCTTCCGATGTCTGTTTGTTTGCTTGCTTGCTGAATCTGTCAATTAAATATGACTTGAATATCGCGAAACAGCACCGCCGTTATTACGCCTGGGCACCGGGGTCGACATAAGCCCCGGTGACGCTATATTGCTAGCGGTCTATTCTCTATTAAAGGCACCTATGCTCGCATGCTGAGAGCAGCGGTAATATTGCTGCTATGCGTACAGAAAGGACTGTGTCGTAACGCAGGGAGGGGCTTACGATGGCGAGGATTACCGGTATTACGTGCAACCACGTTAAGGGGATTAACCATCTTGACGTGCCATGCGATTTTTACCCGAACAAGCCTAACTTTCTTGTGGCGCCTAACGGGTCGGGTAAGTCTTCGCTTGCGGCGGCGTTCGCATCCCTTAACACCAGGCGACTAAAATTGGCAGACGCGGATCGTTATAACGGGGAGGACTGGGACGACACCTCCTTGTCCGTGACTTTTGACGATGACGTGACATTAAGTGCTAATGCTGATTCGAATGAAATTGCGAGTAGGGTAGACGTGCAGGTTATCCGCTCTGGGCTGTATGCAAATATGACGAACCGCCGGGTGGGGCCAAGGGTTCTCAGTCAAACGAAGATGAGCGTCCAACAGTGTGTTTTGTACGAGAAGGTGCCAGCCACTGTCCACTTGGACTATTCAGTCACTGCGGAGCGACAGAAATATGCGTCGATCTTACGCGGGAGAATGGATAACCTTGCCGAGGCATTCAAGAGCTATGAGTTCCTTAGCGAGCTGCTCAGCTGCGATGCCGCTTTTAAAACGACTGAGGGTTCCCGATACGCTGCAGCAATCAATAATTTCTTCAAGGGCGTTATTTCGCTCGAAACGGGCATGGGCGGTGATATCACTGAGGCTGAAGTTCTCAGTTACATTTCTTCTGTAAAACCGCTGATCTCAATTAAGGAAATCCTTGATCGTTGGTATCCCGCGAAGGGGGATATCTCGAACTGCATGAACGCGATACAGGTTAATAGATTTATCGAGAAGAAGCGTAACGAGATAAAGGAGGCCTGTTCATATCTTCGATTCCGTAAGATTAAGGATGATATCAATGAGATGCTCCATTTGCTGAACAGAACCAGGTATGGGGTCGTGGCTAAAGTCAGGAACCATCAGCTCGTCGTTGATTTCCCCGATTGGGATGAGGCCTCTAACGGCGAAATCGATGTACTCCAGCTGTGTGTTGCGCTATTTCGAGCGCGGGCGAGGTTTACTGATAAAGATGACGCTCTATTGCTTATCGATGAGGTTTTCGATTACCTTGACGATGCCAATCTACTTGTCGCCCAGCACTTCCTGCTGGAGATGATGAAGCAGTTCAAGAATTCCGGGAAGAACCTCTATGTCATCATCTTGACTCATCTTGACCCAGGCCTATTTAAGAGTTTTCGTTTCAAAAGCTTCCATACCTCATACATTCCTAATTCAGGTGGCGACTCTGTAAATGGGTGTTTGAATAAGCTGCTCATTGACAGAGATAGGTGTAAGAAGGAGCTCTCTGATATTTATAATTCGGTCTCCTCCCATTACCTTCATTTCTCTGAGTGTGACACAGTCTCTGATAATGTCTTGGAATACATCGCTAAACAGGGGATTGAAGATGAGCTGAAGAGGCCTTCATCGTTTCGGAGTGTTATGGAGGCAAAGCTTGGCGACTACTTCTCTGGAAAGTCCTTTGCTCCATCGGAAGTGTGCTGTGGCATCAGGTTGGCTGTCGAGAGGCTCAGTTATGAGAGGCTGGCGGCAGATGATAAGCCTGGATTTCTGATAATTAATACAGGGACCGAGGACAGGCTCCGTTATGCGAGTGAGCATGGAGTTGAGGTGCCAGAGACATTTCACCTGTTGGGCTCCATATACAACAGCTGCATGCATCTCTCCGGAAGGCCAGGCGAAACAGAGCTCGTCCAAAGAGAGCTAGGGAATAACATCATCAGACACATGATTGAGGCGTCGTTGAAGGAATTCGGCTGGGCATAGGCGGTCCTTCGGCAGGTCGTTTCGGGAGTTACATTGCGAGACGGCTCTTCCCGTTGTTGGCTGTGTCAATGTGGGCGTTGTATATCATGGACTTGATGTCGGTATGAATTGAGGGAGATTGAATGGACGAGCTTTCCAAAGAAGTTGCATCTCAGTCATCCATTGTATTGGGTAAAGCTTATGACGATGTCGCGCATCCTGCGCTCTCGTCGCTCGGAGACACTCTGAGCTTGGTTCCTAGAACGGTCGCTGTGATACTTGGCCCCTGGAAGAAATGGGTGGTTAACGGCGAGAACAATATCGAGGAGGCGATTCGGCAAGTTGATCGAAAGATGGGAGACGTCCCGGAGGACTGTTTTTGCGAGCCTGCACCTAATGTTGTGGTACCGGCTATTCAGCAGCTGTCGTATTCGTATGACAGTCAGGATTTAAGGGACCTGTACGTTAATTTACTCGCGTCCTCTATGGATAAAAGGGTTTCTTATCTGGTTCATCCGAGCTTTGTTAGCATAATCGGACAGTTGACTCCCGATGAAGCCAAAATGATGTCGTTTCTTTCTAAAGAGCCTGGTAAGGATCATATTCCGGTTATTGATTTGCGCGTTGTTGAAGATGATGACATGCCAATTAAAGCTCGGTGGAGATTGCTTTGCGAAAACTATACGAACGTATTCGATGCCATCGTCCAATGCCCTGAGAACGTGTCCTTGTATTTGAATAACTTGGAGCGACTGAAACTGCTAAGCGGAGAAACGTACTGTTATGAGGGAGAAGACGATTATCTTGGTATTGAGGATTCTGAAAGGATCCGAAATATAAAGAAGGACATTACGCCTTCTGATGGATGGCGGTTTGATTGCGTACATCATGTTTTTAGGCTAACACCATTCGGGAAGCTATTCATCAAGTGCTGTGTTTAGTCTTCTCGGCTGCGTTGATGCGATTCGATTCAAGGTTCACCCTCGCTTTAGTCTTCGATGATGGTTCCAAATGATAAGGAGTGCATATGAACGAAGCGGTTTCAAAGGTTTTAGCCAACTTGGGTCTCGACGCCGATCCGTTTAAGCAGGAGAAGGTAATCGAACTGGTTAAGAATCCTCTTTCCGGAGCATGGGTTACTGTCTATTCGCACCATGATGCTGCTGATGGAAGGCCTTCTGTTTTCGCCTGTTTTGCCGATCTTACAAAAATAGAGGAGATTCTTGCAGGTGATGATTGGCTAAAGAACGCCTTAAGCTTCTCACCAGGCTTCTGCATGTATAGAGACGACGTCACTTATCATAACGGGCGTGACGAAGGCTATGACTTTATTGTTGCCGAGCAGTATTTCTATCCGCTCGACCAAGCGCAGATTCTGGTCAACCAGGAATTTATCATGCTGTTTGAACTCTACCGCGGCGAAGACGGTTGCTACTATAGCGTCGACAGGTGTGGCGAGAGAGAAAAAGTCGTCGACTTTGCTGAAGACGAGGTGCGCGTCAGGACCAAATATATGCTGCGCTTTATTGCGGCTAAGCAATGTCTCTTCGTCCACTTTGTGGACGCGAGATTCGCATCTGCGCCCAGCTTTCCTTTGGGGAGCACTAAGTGCATTTCAGAGAGTGATGAGGTCGGGGGGAATTACCATATCGGGCAATGGTACACGAGCGATGCTGATGAAAGCTACCTGCTATCGATGCTTTACGCTCGAAGCTTTATCGAGCCCGGCGACGTCGAGACTTGCGGCGTATGGCCGTACGATGAGAAGAAAGAACGGTACCCTGAGTTCATCATCGATGAACGACCTGACGGTTCGCTCGTTCGATACACATGCGACCCGAATAAGCTTGGCACCCACTTTGAAAAGGAGCCTTGCGCTCCACATTACTTAACCCCCGTTTTCTTTAAGCCCGCTGTACTCGATAAGTACAGGAGCAACCCTCTCTTCGATGTTAGCGAGCACCACATTTCATGTGGGAGCCAGTGGAGGTGCGAGATTGACAATGTCAACCCGGACAGAGTCATGGTGTATCTCGGCGATTTGGGACGCGATCTTCCCGAGAGCGAGCGCACCCACTTCCTCTCCTTCGAGATGTCACCCGTTGACCAGCGCATTTCTGATGAGGTGTTCAAGACGGATTTGTTCAACATGTGGGTTAAGGATCCGACAGGCCCCGTTTCCATGCTTATGAGAGCGCGCATGGAGCTTGATAAAGCGTGGGAAAAGCGGTTTGGCCTGGCGCTGTTCAGGCCTTTCCACCGTGCTGACGAAGGCATTCTTGAACAAATCCACATTCCATCTGGTAATGGCGAGCCTGAATTTGAGGCCGTGATTATGGCCCTCACGAGAGCTCTTGTCGACTACATCGATGAAAGTTCTCTAAAGGGCGCTGATGCGAAGGGTAGTATTAACAAGCTGGAGGCCTTTCTTAGCGGGTATGACATCGTGACCGACCTAAAGCCTCTCCGTGACCTTCAGAACCTTCGGTCGGCGGGGGCGGCGCACGGCAAGGGCTCAAAATACGATAGGCTTTACGGCGATGTGGTCACCGAAGACCATAGAGAAGATGCGAAAAGACTCATTGCTCGACTTACGACCATGCTGAACGAGTTGACTGAGGCCTTAAAACCTGCCGACGATCGGAAAGAATAATTGCAGGGTGATGGGCTGTCATGCGCTGGGGAAACAAGGCTGTTGAAGCTGGCGGATTTAGATATTCTTGTATCAAGACCTTCCGATTTCCTATAGATAGAGGCAGGTCCAATTAACTTTCAATGTGTATCCTCCTTGTTTTCTGAGTTTATGTAGCACTAGCTTCGTTTATAGGAATGGCTATGAGCGATACGGCGGCTTCAGTATGAGGCCGGCTTGCGCTTCTTCGGGATCCCACACTGACACCTTCCAAGTCCGATTTATGTCCGCGCCGGTATTTATGCTTTAAGCAAAGCGGCACGAGTGAACTTGCTACAAGCCTCATGCTGTGAGCACGTTAACCAATCGGTCGTGAAGGCGAGGTGAGTATGAAAGGTAGAAACCAGCACGTTACGAAGCGGGCGGATGGCAAATGGCAGGTTAAGGGTGAGGGGGCGCGTCGCGCTTCCTTTGTTACGACGACCCAGGGCGAAGCTATAAAGCGCGGTCGTCAAATTAGTTCTAATCAGCACTCTGAGCTAATCACCCATCGTCCCGATGGCAGAATCCGCGCAAAGGATTCCCATGGGCACGATCCCTTCCCGCCGAGAGGATAGGGGCTTGACGCCATTGCGGCTGCGGGCATGGATTAGCGTGTCCGCAGCCGCAAACGCCTGCCGGAAGTATGCGGCTAATTCTGGAGCCCCCGAGCACAACGGCTTTCCGCATAAAGGAATCGCAGGTAGAAGCGTTTCGTCATTCCGGTGCGCTCTTTATTCCGGGAATTTGCCGCATACTTCCGAGTTTTGGCCTTGTACCCTTTGCTCCAGATGCTGCAAACACTTGATTGATGCTATTTAAGGTCTATAATCAAATAAAAACTCTGAAATATCTTTTCAAAACAATGAAAGGAATTTTGAGGACGATGCTTTGCCAGTTTACCTTCAGGAACTATAGATCCTATCGCGACGAAACTGTGCTTTCCATGCAGGCAACATCGATGAGGGAGTTCGAGCGCTCCCTCATAGAGTGTCCTGACGGGCAGAGTTTCCTTCCGGTGGCTGCGGTTTACGGGCCTAACGCTGGCGGCAAGTCTAACCTGCTCGAGGCTTTTGACTATATTCGTTCGGCGGTAGCAAGGCCGATCAGGTTGTTGTCTGCCAGCACTGATGCGCCAGAAGGTAACCGATCTTCGATACCTCGTTGCTCTGCGTTCGAGTTCGATGACGTGTCGGCTGCTAAGCCCACCGAGTTCGAGCTCTACTATCGCGCGGGTGAGCATGAGTACCGCTATGCCCTGTCCGTGCATGCGGACGAGATCGTGTCCGAAGGACTGTGGCGGCGCAAATTGGGGGCGTCACGCACGGCGATGCTGTTCGAGCGCGAGGGCACGGGGGTTGAGCTTGGTCCTACGCTGCGTAAGCTCGTGACGGCCGCGAGATTCAACCCGAGCCTGCCATACCTGTCGTTTCTCTGTATCAACTTTGACGCGCCGGTGATCAAGGAGGCTGCCAGTTGGTTTCTTGATGGGGTGTTCCTGAACTACAACAGCTCCTATCTGGAGCAGATGCTCGAACAGTTGCTCGACGAGGATGACTCACCCGAGATCACGCGTTTTCTGCGTGCCGTTGACGTGCGTATCGATGGCTTTAGGGTTGAGAAAGCTCCGGAATGGCGGGGCCAGCGCGTCTTCGTAAAGCATGAGGTGGACGGTAAGGGCTATGAGCTGCGCCTGTCCGAGGAGTCGGCCGGTACTCAGAAGCTCATGGGGCTGGCGGCGTTTCTACTGGCGGCGCTCGAACGCGGCGGTACCGTCGTTGTCGACGAGCTCGACGCCAAGTTGCATCCGAAGCTCCTGCGCTACGTGATCCTGCTGTTCAAAGATCCCGAAGTCAACAAGAGCGGCGCGCAGCTCATCTTCTCGTCTCAGGACGTGTCCACTATGCGAAACGATGTTTTTCGCCGCGACGAGATATGGTTTGCCGCACGCGGCGAGGGGGAGGCGAGCCAGCTATGGTCGCTCGCCGACATCCACGAGGCAAATGGCAACCTGGTCAGCAAGAACGCGGCATTCGACAAGCAGTACCTGTCTGGCCGCTATGGTGCCGACCCGTATCTCACGCGCATTGAGGAGTGGGATTAGTATGGCCGCGAAAAAGTCGAGGGACTGGCGCAGCGGCAAGCGCGAGGGGCGCTCTCGCATGGTACAGATGACGCGCCATCTCGTGGTGACCGAGGGCAAGGAGACTGAGCCTCGCTACTTCGAGGGCGTGCGAGCCGCGTTGGGCGCAGCAAACGAGCGGAAGGTTGCCGTAGTCGTTAAGGGGACTGGCAAACATACTCTCGACCTACTTGACTTCGCTGTCGAACACTGTCGCTATGCTCCTGAGACGTTTGACCATGTGTGGCTTGTATTCGATAAGGATGATTTCCCTGCATCCGATTTCGATGCGATGGAGAGCAAATGCGCCGAGCCCACCGATGGATTGAGGACGTTTCATGCGCTGTGGTCGAACCCCTGCTTTGAGCTGTGGCCCCTTCTGCACCTTCGATATACGACTGCTCCCATGTCGGCCGCAGAGTGCCAGCGTGGCCTCGCTCAAGCCATGTCTAAAGACCTGGGCATTGAGTACCGCAAGAATTTGGCAGGGCTGTTCGAGGTGGTGGACGGCAAACGAGGCGAGGCGTTGCAGCGTGCTGGACGCCTCGTCACATACCATAGGGGGCTGGGTAACGTTAAACCATCCGCGCAAAACCCTGCAACCAAGGTGGGCGAGATATTCGATGTGATTGGGCCGTATCTGGTTTGACGGTCAAGTTCGATCGGGCTTGATAGGACTGGAGATTCATGAAAGATGTTGTTTCGGGCTGCCTGCCGTCTTTAACTGGATTGACCTTTTGGGACCCGATAGGATACTAGGCCGAATCTAGCGGTATTGACGCAGTCAACCTACGGGCTCGCACGTTGCTGCTGCTAGCAGCAGATCGGGCGAGGACTGCCGCTTCTTTGGCCTGTACGCTTCCGATGGCCAGTTTGCCGTGGACGCCTCCTGGGTGGACGCGACCGGCACCAGCGCGGGCGTTGCCTGCAAGAGCGGCTCGCTTACGTCTGCACTGTTTGTGTCGCCGACGGGCGGGGCCTTTTGTAGCTCCAGCGTGATTGACGTCAGTTGGGCCGTAGCTCAGCATGTGGTAATTGAACCCACAGGCGCCCAGCCGCCGGCGGGGAAGACCCAGCCCGATACCGATGAGCCCACCGGTGGCAATCCCGCGGGGGATACAAAGCCCGGTAGCGAAGAAAAGCCCGGTGATGAGACCAAGTCCAGCGAAAACCCGCCCCCACGCCTGATTCGTCGCCCAAGTCGGACGCCAAGCCCGCGCCCGCGTCCATCAAGACGCCTGCGACCAAGACCACCAAAAAGACCAAGCCCGCAACAACGCAAGCCGCCGCGCTCCCTAAGACCGGCCACGGTGACTGGGCGGTTGCGTGCCTTGCTTTCGTCTTCCTAGGTATGTTGTTGGTCCCCATAATAGTTCGGCCACTTCGCGGCGGCCTTATTTGCCAATGTAGTTTCTGCCGCTTCTTTCCCACATTTCTCTGAGTTAATAATGCAGATTACTTGAACTCGGCTTGGGGCTTGCCCTGTATTTGAATTTGATTAAACTTAACTTATAAGTTAATCATATATGGTTTCATCTGAAGCGGAGGGGGTGGCCTTTGGCTAGTGACTATGAGCTTGTCGAATATGCTGATCCCGAGGGACGACCTTTTTGGGAACTAACCACCTCCCCTGAGAACTCTCAGTTTCAGAAGATGATGTCTGATCCTAAAACGAAGTTTACCGCCCGTAAAATGATCAATCAGATTTCAAAAATCTATGATTACGGGCTAAAGGATGTCACTGGAACGTCAAAGCTTCGATGTATCGAGCCTAAGATTGGGCTATACGAACTCAAGGGTTTTGATGGGGTTAATCGAGAAATGGTCTACGCGATTTGCCAAGGCGTGGACAAGATTGTTTTGCTTTTTTGGTTTAAGGGCCATCAAGGCTCGGGAAATATTTCCAAAGAAATTAAACGCGCAAAACAGTTGGCCCCGATAGCAAAGCAGCTTTTGGAGTCATAGCGTCGGCTTTTTTGCCCGCTTACGAAATGGAGACTTGTAATGGTTAAGGTCGATTTATCGGACTTTTACGCGGAAACGGAAACGAGCGAAACCCGTGCCTATGAGCACGCACTAGATATTGAGTTTATTGTTCATCGCGAGATGCAGCGCTCGGGCTTGAGTAAAAGCGAGCTGGCAAAGCGTATGGGCGTGAGTCTTCAGTCGCTTTCGAAATTGTTGAATTCTCAGCCCAACATGACGCTGAAAACAATCGCAAAGTTTGAGCTTGCGTTGGGTATCAAAATCATTCCTCAGGTCATTTCCAGCTATTCGAATGAGGCGCCGTTTTCTTCGTCTAATAATTCTGTCCGAGAACAATGGTCTTCATTTAACAGCGACTGCTCAGCTAAACGATTGAACTTTGAGATGATTCCGGGAGGTTTGGCTGCATGAGCAAGGATTTCATTGCGCCTATTCAGGTTGTTCATTTGTTTGTTGTCGACTCAACTTTTCATATTGAGAATGAGCCCTCCCAGAATATGGATTTAAAAGTTGACGTTAGCTATCAGGACGTCCATCTATTGAGGAACAAGGCGGGCGAGCGTGCAGACTTAAAGCTGTATGTGTGTGGCAGTCTGATTGATAGAGACGATGCAAAGGAAAAAATGCGCGCTGATGTGACGGTTGCTATTTCGGTGTCTACAAAATTGCCGTTCGACATTTCAGACGATGAAGCGCGCCGTTATCTTCTCTCTAATGCGATTTCCATGGCGTATGGTCACGCTAAGAGCTATCTGATGGTCGTTACTGGACTTTCGCCCATGGGGGCTTTGACGCTGCCGGCAATTCTTCCTTCGGAATTGGCAGCGGACAGCGATGCGTCTTTCCAAAGTGAGTAAGTTGTTCTCAAGTTGGATTTTGCCTGCCTCTGTGTGCAAATGTAACGGGGTGCCGAATCGGTAGTTTGACTGATTCGGCATTTATATTTCGAAGTTTCTAGTTGAAGCCCTGCGATGCCCGTGCTACGACAGCTAAATTGACCGTGACGTCCTGTCTTGCGACACGCATGTAGCTCCGCACGGGTATCATGGTGAAAGCGATTTCAATGACAGGGGTACTCGTGGTAAAGATGAAGGATGTGGCCGAGCTGGCCGGCGTTTCGAGCGCCGCCGTCTCGCGCTACCTCAACGGTGGCTACATATCGACGGACAAGGCCGAGCGCATTAAGCAGGCGATTGAGCTGACTGGATACGTGCGGTCCAGCCAGGCTCGTGCACTGCGCACCGGCTCCACCAAGCTCATCGGCGTCATCGTGCCCAAGATCAACTCGGAATCCGTGAGCCGCATTACCGCCGGCATTGGCCAGGTGCTCGGTCACCGTGGCTACCAGATGCTGCTTGCAAACACCGACAACGCGGCCGATCGCGAGCTCGAATACCTCGATTTGTTCCAAAACCACCCAGTTGATGGCATTGTGTTGGTTGCAACCATGATCACCGACGAGCACCATCGGGCGATTGAGTCGTGCCGCGTGCCCATCGTTCTGATCGGCCAGAATGTCGAGGGCGCGGCGTGCGTCTATCACGACGATTACGAGGCCGCCTTTGAGCTGGGCCATGCGCTTGCGGGCCGTGTGGACGGCAAGATTGCCTACATTGGAGTTACCGAGGAGGACCGCGCGGCCGGCTATGACCGCCGTCGCGGTTTTGAGGCCGGCTTGCGCGCCGCGGGCGTGGCGCTTGATCCGAGCCTGATTCGCCTGGGCTCGTTTACGCTCGACTCGGGCTATGGTGCGGCGAGTGAGCTGCTTTCCGTCGCTCCCGATGTTTCGTTTATCGCCTGCGCGACCGACACCATGGCGGCGGGCGCGCTGCGCGCCATCGACGAGGTTCGAGGCATGGGCGAGGGCATACACCGCGTAAGCGGTTTTGGCGACAACGCGTTTTTGCGCGCGCTGACGGGCGGCATTCCCACCGTGCACTATGGCTACCTGACCAGTGGCGTCGAGGCGACCAACATGTTGCTCAACACGCTCGATGGCGTGGAGGGGGAGAGCGGTCTCAAGACGCTTAAGCTCGGCCATCAGCTTATGAATGTCTAGTCCTTGATCGTGCCTGTCTACCTTTGAGTCCCCCCGTTTTTGTCCCAAAACTACCTTTCGCCGGCTTTTTCCTACCGTTCACCCTGCTATGAAAACGATTACAGACATATGAAACTGAAAACGATTACAGTGTAAGTGTCAAAGATGGCCGGGTGCACATGCGCCCGTTGGAGGAAAGGGAAGTCATGGACTACCGCAAATCAGCCCAAGAGGTGCTCGACAACATCGGTGGCGCCGACAACGTTGTTTCGGCCGCTCACTGCGCCACGCGTCTGCGCCTGGTGATTGCCGATAATTCCAAGGTTAACAAGGAGGCCATCGAGAACGTCGACGGCGCCAAGGGCGTCTTTGAGGCCCAGGGCCAGCTCCAGATTATTTTTGGCACCGGCACCGTTAACAAGGTCTACGAGGAGTTCATCTCGCTTAGCGGCGTCGAGGCTGCCACCAAGGCCGAGGTCAAGGAGGCCGCGGCGCAGCAGCAGAACATCTTTATGCGTGCTATTAAGGTGCTCGGCGACGTCTTTGTCCCCATCATCCCCGCCATCGTGGCTTCGGGCCTGCTGCTTGGCATTATGAGCGCCCTCAACTTTATGGCCTCCAACGGCTTTATCGCGCTCGACACCAATAACTTTATTTATAAGATTGCCGACCTGGTCTCGGGTACGTCCTTTGGCATTCTGCAGATCCTGATCGGCTACTCCGCGGCTAAGGCCTTTGGCGCCAACCCGTACCTGGGTGCCGTCGTCGGCGGTGCGTTTATCAACTCCTCGCTGCAGAGCGCCTACACGGTTGCCTCCGAGGGCGTGCAGGCCATGGTCACCGTCATTCCCGGCGTGTACAGCTTTGAGTGGGTCGGCTATCAGGGCCATGTGATCCCCATCGTTATCGCCTGCGCCATTCTGGCCTTCCTCGAGAAGCGCCTGCACAAGATCGTTCCCGAGATGTTCGACCTCTTTGTGACTCCGCTCGTCTCGGTGTTCGTGACCGTGCTCGTGACGCTCGTTGCCGTCGGCCCCATCTTTGTTTGGGCCGAGAACGCCATCCTCGGTCTGATCCAGACCTTGCTGACCCTGCCCTTCGGCATCGGTTCCTTTATCGTCGGCCTGTTCTATGCTCCCACGGTCGTTACCGGTATCCACCAGATGTACACCGCTATCGATCTGGGCCAGCTCGCCCAGTACGGCGTGACCTACTGGCTGCCCATCGCTAGCGCTGCCAACATCGCCCAGGGTGGCGCCGCGCTCGCCGTTGCCTTTAAGACCCGCGATGCCAAGATCAAGGGCCTGGCGCTTCCTTCGGCCCTGTCCGCCTTCATGGGCATTACCGAGCCCGCCATCTTTGGTGTGAACTTGCGCTTCTTTAAGCCCTTCATCGCCGGCTGCATCGGCGGTGGCTGCGGCGCCCTGGTCTGCGCGCTTACCTCGCTTGCCGCTTCCGGCACGGGCGTTACCGGCATCTTCGGTATCCTGCTGTGCCTGGCCCAGCCCGTGCAGTACGCGATCATGTTTGCGGTCGCCGCGCTGGTTTCCTTTGGCGTCTCGTTTGTCCTGTACAAGGACGAGCCCAAGGCTTCCGAGCAGGCCTAAGAGCTTTTGATTGAGGGGATGCCCGCGGGTTGTATGCTCGCGGGCGTTTCCCGTATTTGGCGCTGATCTCTGGCGCCTTGTTACTTTCGATTCGTTAGGACTTTGATATGTCTAATGCACTTGGTCGCGACCTTGCAAAGTTGGTTGCCGCTGTTGACGCTGCCGCCTCTGAGTGCGGCCATGGCACGTATGGTCAGCGCTTCCATATTATGCCGCCGGCGGGTTGGCTCAACGACCCCAACGGTCTTTGCCAGGCGGGTGGCGTGTTCCATGCTTATTTTCAATATGCGCCCTTTGATGTCGAGGGTGGCGTTAAGGTCTGGGGCCATGCGACGAGTCGCGATCTTATGACGTGGGACTACGTTGGCGCCCCGCTGCTGCCCGACGAGCCGTTCGATTGCCATGGTGTGTATTCGGGCTCCGCGCTTGTCGAGGACGGCCGCATTCGCGTACTGTACACGGGTAACGTTAAGCTTTCCGATGCAGACGGCACGTACGACTACGTCAATACCGGCCGCCGCGCCGATACTGTTTATGTCGAGAGCGTTGATGGCCTTGCCGGTCGGGAGTTCAACCAAAAGCGCGTGGTGCTGGCGTCCGAGGATTATCCCGAGGATTTGACCTGCCACGTGCGCGATCCCAAGGTGTGGCGTGACGCGGACGGGCGTTATCACATGGTGCTGGGCGCCCGTCGTCGCGTGGATGGTCCGCATGTCGATAGTCGATTTTGCGCCATGCACGGCGAGGGCGCCGGTCGCGATGTGGGCGAGATCTTGGTGTATGGCTCGGCCGATATGCTGAGCTGGGAGCTCGAGAGCCGTGTGTCTACGCCCGAGCGTTTTGGCTTTATGTGGGAGTGCCCTGGCTATATTGAGCTCGATGCGAATGGCGATACCGCTGCATTTTTGTCGTTCTCGCCCCAGGGCCTTGAGGGCGGTCGTTGGGATCGCGGCAATGTGTATGCCGCTGGCTACATGCCTGTATCGGGCGACATTACGGGTGGCAAGGACGCTTATGAGCTGGGCGAGTTCCGCCTGTGGGACGCCGGTTTTGACTTCTATGCGCCGCAGGAGTTCACGGCCGAGGACGGTCGCCATATTCTAATCGGCTGGATGGGCATGCCCGATGAGCCGACCTATGGCAACGCACCGACCGTGGTGTGCGGCTGGCAGCACTGCATGACGGTGCCGCGCGAGCTTACGGCCGGTGACGGCGGCGTGGTGCTGCAGCAGCCGGCGCGCGAGATCGAGCGCCATTATGCCTCGGTGCGTGTGGGGGCGGGCACGTTGGAGGTTGCCGGCGATACCTGCTTTGACGTTGTTGTTGACGGTGTCGACGGTGCGTTTACCGCAACCGTCGATGGCGAGCTGAAGCTGGCGTTTGTGCCCGCCGAGGGCGAACTGCCCACGCGTTTTGAGATGCGATTTAGCGACGAGGGTCGCGCTTCTGCCGGCTGCGGTCGTACCGTGCGCTGGGAGCCCGTCGACGAGGTTCGTAACGTGCGCATTGTTGGCGATGCCTCTTCGGTCGAGGTGTTTGTGAACGATGGCGCGCTCGTGTTCTCCACGCGCATCTACCCTGCGACCTATGGCGTGTCCGTTGACGCCGCTGGCGCGAGCGGGACCTATCACGCGCTCAACATCTAGGCGATTCGTCGCATATCGGCGCTATACTGCAGCCGTTGCCCACGATGCGGGGAACATCCGCATCGTGGGTTTTGTTTTGAAGGGACGGTACCGTATGGGCGTACAGCAGCTAGAAGATGCCTGGACTGCAAGGGTCGGCGCGCGTGAGGCGCGTCTTGTTGCGGCCTCGCATGTGCCGGCGGCGCTGTCGCTGTTGGGGATTGTGCGTCCCGGCGATCGCCTGGTGGCCTTTGCGGATGACTTTGCCGATGCGTTTGTGCACGGCTTTGATTGCTGCGATGTCGCGCTGGTGGGTTCGCCGTCCGTCGAGGCGTTTGCCGCCGCGTCCGAGAACTTTGATGCTTCGTTTGATGCCGAGGGGCCGCATCTGTGGTGGTTCGTCAACTCTATCGGCGGGTTTGGTCTGCGTGTGCCCGATCTTCGCGCTCTGGGTCGCGCGGCTCGCGATGCCCGCGCGCTGCTCGTGGTAGATAACACGGTGGCGTCGGCTTTTGGCTGCGATCCGCTGCGGCTTGGTTCTGCGCTGTCGCTCGAGGCGCTCGATCGCGTGTGCGCCGGTATGGCTCCGCGCAAGCTCGTTGCCGCTTCGGTTGCGCGCTCGCAGCTCAAGCGCCATCGTGTGGATGCTGCTGCCGAGTGCGCACATGCGTTGTTTGCGGGCTGTGGTGCTTTGGCGCTCGACCTTTCTACCGAGGAGGCCGACGTGCTGGAGCGCGGGCTTTCCTCGCTCGACGCCCGCATGCAGGCACATTTCGACCGCGCCCGTGCGCTGGCCGAGTATCTGGCGGCTAACGAGATGGTGCGCAACGTGCGCTATCCCGGACTGAGCTCGCATCCCGACCATGTGGTTGCAACGGGAATCCTCGAGCACGGCTTTGGCCCGGCAGTTGAATTTGACCTTATTGAGCGTAGCGCGGGAGAGCTGTTCGACGCTTTGCCGGGGGAGTTTCGTACATCGCCCGCCGGCGGCGCAACGACGCGCCTTTCGGCCCCACGCGGCAAGCAGGGGAGCACCATCCGTCTCTTCGCCGGCACCGACAACCCACTGGTTGTAGCGTCAACCCTAGACAACGCCCTTCGCAACTAGCTAAATCATCCTCAACTCCATAAGTTGCGGTGAAATAGGGATTGATTTACGGCTTTATCGGCATAAACAGTCCCTATTTCACCGCAACTTATGAGAAGGGGTTGTGCAGCTAAAAAAGCCCCGTCCCAAATTGGCTACTCTTTGATGCTGGCGATGAGGTCGTTGGCTTTGGTAGCAATGACCTGGTTTATGTCGGCCTGCAGCTCCTCGTAGACTGCTATGGCTCGCTGGCCGGCGGGGGTGAGCGTGGATCCGCGGGCGCCGTCGCGCTCGATGAGCTTGCAGCCCAGCTGGCCTTCGGCTTCGTTCACAATGCGCCAGGCCTTGGAATACGCCATGCCCATGCTCTTGGCGGCACGGTTGAGCGAGTGCTCGCGGGCGATACCTTGCAGCAGCAAGACGCAGCCGTGACCAAACACGCCCGGCAGATCCTTGTCGCACGCTTGAATGACCAACTTTGCCGTCGTCTTGTACTCCATGTGCTCCACGTCTCCCCGCTAAAGTGTTTGCTGGGCAAACGCAAAGCATGCGTCAAACCCTCGTGTGCTCTTCTTAAATCATGCATTGTAGCAGTCAAAGTGCGTTAACATACTTCCCCAGTATTGGGCGCCCAAGGTTGGGCTGGGTCCTACGAGGCCTGCAGCCGACCGGTCGCATGGAAAAAGGAGAAACATGGCTACGTTCTTTCCCGGTGAGTCCCACACGTTTTCGGAGTATCTGCTGGTCCCTGGTTACTCGTCCTCGCAGTGCATCCCCAACAACGTCTCTCTTAAGACGCCGCTAACCCGCTTTAAGCGCGGTGAGAAGCCGGCAATCACCTTGAACATCCCCATGGTTTCCGCCATCATGCAGTCCGTCTCGGGCGTCGATATGGGTGTCGCGCTCGCTACCGAGGGTGGCCTGTCCTTCATTTACGGTTCCCAGAGCGCCGAGTCCGAGGCCGCTATGGTCAAGGCCGTCAAGGATCACAAGGCTGGCTTCGTTCAGTCCGATTCCACGCTGACCCCCGACATGACCATGGAGCAGGTCATCGAGCTCAAGGAGAAGACCGGTCATTCCACCATGCCGGTTACCGACGACGGCACTCCCAAGGGTAAGCTCCTGGGCATCGTCACCAGCCGTGACTATCGCCCCAGCCGCGATGACCACCAGACGAAGGTCTCCGAGTTCATGACCCCGCGTGAGCAGCTCATCGTAGGCGACAAAAACATCAGCCTCAAGGTTGCCAACGACGTCATCTGGGACAACAAGCTCAATGCTCTGCCCATCGTCGACGACAACGATCACCTCATGGGCATCGTCTTCCGCAAGGACTACGACAGCCACAAGACCAACCCCAACGAGCTGCTCGATAACGACAAGCGCTACATGGTCGGCGCCGGTATCAACACCCGCGACTATGCCGAGCGCGTGCCGCTGCTCATCGAGGCCGGCGCCGATGTCCTGTGCATCGACTCTTCCGAGGGCTTCAGCGAGTGGCAGAAGCGCACCATCGAGTGGATCCGCGCCAACTACGGCGAGGATGTCAAGGTCGGTGCCGGTAACGTCGTCGACGCCGAGGGCTTCCGCTTCTTGGCCGACTGCGGTGCCGACTTCATCAAGGTCGGTATCGGCGGCGGTTCCATCTGCATCACCCGTGAGACCAAGGGTATCGGCCGTGGCCAGGCCACCGCGCTGATCGACGTCTGCCGCGCTCGCGACGAGTACTACGAGGAGACCGGCGTCTACGTGCCCGTGTGCTCCGACGGCGGCATCGTCTACGACTACCACATGGCGCTTGCCCTGGCCATGGGTGCCGACTTTATGATGCTGGGCCGCTACTTCGCCCGCTTCGACGAGAGCCCGACCGAGCGCGTCAACGTCAACGGTCAGTACATGAAGGAGTACTGGGGCGAGGGTTCCGCGCGTGCCCGCAACTGGCAGCGCTACGACCTGGGCGGCGCCGCGAAGCTCAGCTTCGTCGAGGGCGTCGATTCCTACGTTCCCTATGCCGGCTCCCTCAAGGACGGCGTGGGCGGCACGCTCTACAAGGTCAAGTCCACGATGTGCAACTGTGGTGCCCTCTCGATCCCCGAGCTCCAGGAAAAGGCACGCCTGACCCTGGTGAGCTCGACCTCGATCGTCGAAGGCGGAGCCCACGACGTTGTCGTGAAGGATTCTCAGCAGAGCGTTTCCTATCGATAAGCGGCTTTCCCAAGCACCGCACCTTGCCGTTCAAACCGTCGCTCGCGTACCAAAGTACGCGTCGCTCCTCTTTCACGGCAATCTGCGGCACTTGGAAAACCCGACCATACATGGGCGGGTAACAATTAGCGGTTGATTCACAACCACGTTATTTAGATAAAGCGAGATGCCCGCAAGTCGCAGGCATCTCGCTTGTTGTATTTGCTATTATCAGTCGAGTCAACCTTAGGGTCGGGCGGCTTAGCTTTGTTCGCTACAAGTTCCGCACGCAAAGAAGAGCACTAAATGTGCTCTTCGTCTTGCGCAGGACTGTCCGCAGTAGCGAATAAAGCTAAGCCGACCGACCCCAGCTAAGATTAAAGGAGCTGATATGTGCGATTGCACAGATCATAAGGACGAGATTCCTGCCTACGACGCGCAGGCCATTGAGTCCAAGTGGATGAAGGCCTGGGAGGACTCCAACCTCTTTGCCGTCGACACCGACGACAGTAAGCCCAAGAAGTACGTGCTCGAGATGTTCCCGTATCCGTCGGGCGACCTGCACATGGGCCACGCTCGCAACTATACCATTGGCGATGCCATGGCCCGTCAGGCCCGCATGCGCGGCTACGACGTGCTGCATCCCATCGGCTTTGACGCCTTTGGTCTGCCTGCCGAGAACGCCGCCATCAAGCACAATACGCAGGCTGCCGCCTGGACGTATAAGAATATGGACCAGGCGCTCGCCACGATGAAGCGCATGGGCTTCTCCTACGATCTGGATCGCATGGTCAAGACCTGCAGCCCCGACTACTACCGCTGGGGTCAGTGGATCTTTGAGAAGCTGTGGGAAAAGGGCCTGGTCTACCGCAAGAAGAACCCGGTCAACTGGTGCCCCAACTGCAAGACCGTTCTGGCCAACGAGCAGGTCACCGAGGGCAAGTGCTGGCGCTGCGGCACCGAGCCCGAGAAGCGCGATCTTGAGCAGTGGTACTTCAAGATTACCGAGTACTCCCAGGAGCTGCTCGACGATCTGGAGAAGCTCCCCGGCTGGCCTGAGCGCGTCAAGCAGATGCAGGCCAACTGGATTGGCCGCTCCGAGGGCGCCGAGGTCGACTTTACCCTGTGCGACCAGGATGGCGAGCCCATCGAGGGCGACGAGGGCAAGATCACCGTCTTCACCACGCGTGCCGATACGCTCTTTGGCGTCTCCTTCTTTGTCCTGGCTCCCGAGTACGCCCGTCTGCACGAGCTCGTCGAGGGCACGGAGTACGAGGAGGCCGTGACCAAGATCGTCGAGGACTCCAAGCATATCTCTGCCGTCGAGCGTGCCCAGGGCACTCTCGAGAAGCACGGTGCCTTTACCGGCCGCTACGTGGTGAACCCCGTGAACGGCGAGAAGGTCCCCGTGTGGGTTGCCGATTATGTCGTTGCCGACTACGGCACCGGCGCCGTCATGGCCGTTCCCTGCGGCGACCAGCGCGACTTTGAGTTTGCCCGCAAGTACGACCTGCCGATCGTGCCGATCATCCTGGACGATGACGATCGCGCTGCCGTCGAGGCCAGCGGCGATTCCATCGATACCTTCCATGCCGAGAACGTCGACTGGGATTGCGCTCACGCTGCCGAGGGCACGCTCGTTCAGTCCGGCAAGTACACCGGCATGCGCGGCGGTAAGCACTCCGAGGGCGAGGCTGCCATCGTGGCCGACCTCGAGGCCATGGGCTGCGGTCGTCGCAAGGTCGAGTTCCGCCTGCGCGACTGGCTCATCAGCCGCCAGCGCTATTGGGGCAACCCCATCCCGGCTATCCACTGCGAGCATTGCGGCATCGTGCCCGTGCCAGAGGATCAGCTGCCGGTGACGCTGCCTGAGAACCTGGACCTGGGCGCCGGCGAGACCCTGGCCGAGTGCAAGGACTTCTACGAGACCACCTGCCCGGTCTGCGGCCGCCCGGCCAAGCGCGAGACCGATACTATGGACACGTTCACCTGCTCCAGCTGGTATTACCTGCGTTACACCGACCCGCACAACACCGAGCTGCCCTTCTCCCGCGAGGCCGCCGACCGTTGGATGCCCGTCGATAACTACATCGGCGGCATCGAGCACGCCATTCTTCACCTGCTCTACAGCCGCTTCTTTACCAAGGCGCTGCGCGACCTGGGCCTGCTGAGCGTGGACGAGCCCTTCACCAACCTGCTGTGCCAGGGCATGGTCAAGGACGAGAACGGCGACACCATGTCCAAGTCTAAGGGCAATGTGGTGCCCCCGAGCTCGGTTATCGAGCCCTACGGCGCCGACACCATGCGTCTGGCGATCCTGTTTATCGCCCCGCCCGAGAAGGACTTCGACTGGGATCCCAAGGCCGTCGAGGGCGCCAACCGCTTTATCAAGCGCGCCTGGCGTATCGTGTGGCAGCTCGTCCAGTCGGGTGACGCCAACGTAGCCTTCGACAAGTCCGTGCTCGACGAGACCGCGATGAAGCTCTACCGCGAGCGTCACCGCACCATTGCCAAGTGCACCGAGGACTTCGATCGCGGCCAGTTCAACACCGCGATCTCGGCCGTCATGGAGCTCGTCAACGCGGCGAGCGCCTACCTCAACGCCACCGAGGGCGCTGAGCGTGACAAGGCCCTGTGCTACGGCGTGGCCAAGGACATCGTGAGCGTCCTGGCGCCCATCTGCCCGTTCTGGGCCGACGAGCTGTGGCACGAGGCACTCGGCTGCGAGGGCAACGCCTACACCGCCGCCTGGCCCGAGTTCGACCTGGCCGAGTCCATCGAGGACACGGTGCAGATCGTCGTCCAGGTGCTCGGCAAGGTCCGTGGCCGCATCGACGTGGCCCGCGATGCCTCCAATGAGGAGATGCAGGCTGCCGCCGAGGCCGCCGTTTCCAAGTGGCTCGAGGGCAAGACGGTCGTCAAGGCCATCTGCGTGCCCGGTAAGCTGGTCAACCTGGTGGTAAAGTAAACCTCGCGCACATAGTTGTCGCACAAAAGATGAGGGACGATCCGATTGGGTCGTCCCTCGTTTTGCGTTATATGCCCTGCTTGTCTTGTGCCGAGCGCCACCCTCTACGGAATGTGTACCAGGTCCCTAAAGTAGACATTGCCCGTCTGCTCTTCGAACATCCAGATATTGAGGTAGATGTCGTTGAGGTCGTTGTTCACGTCAAAGTCCGGGTCGTCGAAGGTGCCTACAAAGGTGAGCATCGCGGTCGTTTCTTCGCCTGCGGCGACGGGCTGGCGCATGCGCACGTCGCGGACGACACCGTTGACGTAGGCATAAGCATCGACATCGCCAAACATCATGTCGACATCTGTGCTGTTTGTCACCGCAAAGACCAACACGGCGTCGCCGTAGCCATCCGTGTCCTTGCCCACGCAGGTAACATGGACGTTCTCGTCTGCCTCAAGGTCGATGGGGAACTGTTCTTGAGGGTCGGGACCTAAGCCCTGGGGGTCGACTATATCTTCGTCTATTTTGTCGAAACGCTCCGAAGGCGTCGTTTTCTCGATGGCTTTGGTGCTGCCGAGATCCGGCCTGCATGGTCCGGTTTTACCATCGACGTTGCTGCAGCCCGCCAGAGCGAACGAGCAGGCGGCGACGACGAGCGCGGTCGCGCAGAGGGTGCCTAGGCGTTTCATGGTGTCTCCTTGCCGTAGAGGATCCGGAAGGTTGTGCGGTCTATGCGTGAATACGGCTTATCTGTTCCAGAATGTCCCTTACGAGCAGTCTGACCGATGTGCGCCCAGGGATGGAATGCCCGTAGGGCCCGATTCGGTCGGCGCGCTGGGACGCATGGCCCGTTTTGGGGCTTTTGGGGAGCACCGCACAGGAGTCCTCGCCTAATTGTCCTATTCTTGTGGAGAAGCTGTGGGCACGCTGACCTGCGAATTTCTTTGACGCTTGCACGTTTTCGCAGGTATTGGTATAGTTTGCTTGCAAATGAAGTAGTAATTGAAAGAAGTGGGGTTTCGGCCCCGCTTCTTTTTTGTATGGATGGAGGTGCCGCAATGGTCAAGACCAAGACCGAGCAGGCGATCATCGACGCGCTCGAGGCCGTCGCTCCCCAGCACGATGTCGATATTGTCGACGTTGAGCTCGTGGGCGCCACCAAGGCCCCCTGCGTGCGTGTGCGTATCGAGGGTGCCGAGGGTCAGAGCCTGTCGCTCAACGACGTCACGGCCAATACCAAGTGGGTCGGCGACGTGATCGAGGAGCTCGACCCCATTTCTTCGAGCTACACGCTCGAGGTGTCGAGCCCGGGTATGGCGCGCCCGCTGCGCCGTCCGCGCGACTTTGCCCGCTTTGTGGGCGAGGACTGCGAGCTCACCTCCACCGCCACCGAGGGCCGTCGCAAGTACTCCGGCAAGATTGTTGCCGCGACCGAGACGAACGTGACCCTCGAGCTCGAGGACGGCGAGTCCGTCACCCTCGATTTCTCTGATGTTAAAAAGTGCAAGTTGAAGCCCACCTACGACTTCAAGCCCGCGAAGGAAGGAAACTAACATGGCAGCATCCGACATGATGTCCGCCCTGATGGAGCTTTGCCAGGAGAGGCACATCGACCAGCTCTACCTGATCGACCGCCTGGAGCAGTCGCTCGCCAAGAGCTATGCCGAGATCTTGCATCTTGAGTGGGGCGCCAAGGTGACCATCGACCGCACCACCGGCAAGATCTACGTTTACCGTCTGGAGCCGATCGACGATTCCATGGACGAGGAGGGCAACTTCACCGAGTTCGAGGAGATCGACGTCACCCCCAAGAACACGAGCCGCATCGCCGCTCAGCACGCCAAGGCCGAGATCAACGCCATCGTGCGTAACTCCGCCCGCGAGCAGATCTACGAGGAGTTCTCCGGTCGTATCGGTGACCTCATCAGCGGTACCGTGCTGCAGTCCACGCCCGACTTCACGATCGTCAAGATCCGCGATGGCGTCGAGGCCGAGCTGCCGCATTTTGACCAGCGCCGTTACGAGAACGAGCGCAACGAGCGTCCGATGGGCGAGCGCTATCTGCACAACCAGCACATCAAGGCCGTGATCATCGACGTCCGCGATCCCAACTCCAACCTGCAGCCGGTTCGCGGCGAGCACAGCCGTCCGCCGATCGTCATCTCCCGCACCCACCCCGAGCTCATGCGTCGTCTGTTTGAGCAGGAGGTGCCCGAGATCTATGAGGGCACCGTCCAGATTAAGTCGATTGCCCGCGAGCCCGGCCAGCGCTCCAAGGTCGCCGTCCACTCGCTCGACGACCGCCTGGATCCCGTGGGCGCCTGCGTCGGCCCCAAGGGCAGCCGCGTTCGCGCCGTCGTGGGCGAGCTCCGCGGCGAGCGCGTCGACGTCATCCTGTGGGATGCCGATCCGGCCGTCTACGTCGCCAACGCCCTGTCGCCCGCCAAGGTCACCCGCGTCCTCATCGACGAGGAGAAGGCCTACGCCGGCGTCATCGTGCCCGACGACCAGCTTTCGCTCGCAATCGGCAAGGAGGGCCAGAACGCCCGCCTCGCCGCTCGCCTGACCGGCTGGCACATCGACATCAAGTCCGAGACCCTTGCCGCCGACATCCTCAAGAACGTCCCTGTTCACGAGGAGCCCGCCGCCGACCTGATCGGTGACGAGGACGACGACGTCCGTCGCTGCGAGTACGTGTCCGAGGACGGCATTCAGTGCCGCAACCAGGCCCGCCCCGGCTCCCGTTTCTGCGGTGTCCACGACGCCGACGCCTTCGATGATGCGGAGGACCTGATCTAGCGCGCGGTCGCGCCGGGCAGGTCCCGGCGCATCTCCCACGCTCGTTCAGTCTCTAGGCACCCAAGGTGCCAGAAAGGGTAGGTGAAGTCATATGGCAAAAGTCCGTGTGTCCACCCTGGCCAAAGAGTTCGGCATGACCTCCAAGGAACTGATGGGTCATCTCGCCGAAATGAAGATTCCCGCTAAGTCCGCTTCCTCCGCGCTGGAGGACGCCTACGTCGCCATGGTCCGCAAGCAGCTCGCCTCGGTGATCGAGGCCCGCGCCAAGGAAGTCGAGGCCGCCAAGCAGGCCGAGGAGGAGGCAGCCGCCGCCGAGGAGGCAGCGCGCGCTGCCGAGGCCGAGCGCGAGCGCATCGCCGCCGAGAAGGCACGCGAGGAGGAGCGCCGCCAGTTCGCAGCCGCCCAGGCTGCCGAGGAGGCCGCCCGCGCCGAGGCCGAGGCCAAGAAGAAGGCCGAGCAGGAGCGCCTTGCCCGCGAGAAGGAGGAGGCTGCCCGCGAGGCCCAGCGCCGCGCCGTCCCCGCTTCCGACTCCGGTTCGCGCTTCCGTTCGCTGCTCGACCAGATTGCCGCACAGGAGACCGTGCTCAAGGAGAAGAAGGACGCCGAGGAGAAGGCCAAGGCCGAGCGCGCCTCCGAGCGCGGCAACCGTCGTGGCGGCAACAACGACCGTCGCGGTGGTCGTCGTAACGATCGCAACGCCTCCGATAACAATTCCGAGCGTAACGCCTCCGAGAGCCGTCCGCATAGCCATCGCACCAACGCCAGCAACAATGTCGCTGCCGGCATGGACTTCCCCAACCCCGACAAGCAGGGCAAGGGCAAAAAGCGCAAGGGCGGTCACAACAACGAAGAGGACCACTACAGCCGCATGGCTCGCGAGGCCGAGGAGTACAGCCGCGAGAAGGTGCTCGAGGAGGCTCGTGCCGCCGTCGAGGAGGCCTCTCGCGAGTCCACCGGCCGCCGCAAGAAGCGCAAGGAGAAGCGCGAGCGCGAGGCCGCAAAGGCTCAGGAGGAGCGCAAGATAGAGGAGGCATTGGCCCAGGGCGTGAACCCCGAGGAGCTCGATGCCATCAAGGTCTCCCAGGGCGTTACGGTCCAGGAGCTTGCCGAGGCGCTCGACGTTCCGGCCAACGACATCATCAAGCGCTTGTTCCTGCTGGGCACGCCGCTTACCATGACGCAGTCCATGTCCGACGACCTCGTCGAGCTCGTTGCCGACGACTTGGGCCGTCAGATCAAGATCATCACCCCCGAGGAGGAGAACACCTTCTCGTTCTACGACGATCCCGCCGACCTTAAGCCGCGCGCCCCGGTCGTCACCGTTATGGGTCACGTCGATCACGGCAAGACGAGCCTGCTCGACGCCATCCGTCACACCGGCGTCGCTGCCGGCGAGGCGGGCGGCATTACCCAGGCCATCGGCGCTTCGCAGGTCATGATCAACGACCGCAAGATCACCTTCATCGATACCCCGGGCCACGCCACCTTTACGGCTATGCGTGCCCGAGGCGCCAAGGTGACCGATATCGTCATCCTGATCGTCGCCGCCGACGACGGCGTCATGCCCCAGACTGTCGAGTCGATCAACCACGCCAGGGCTGCCGGTGTTCCTATCGTCGTCGCCGTCAACAAGATCGATAAGCCCGGCGCCAACCCCGACCGCGTGCGCCAGGAGCTCACCGAGTACGGCGTCATCCCCGAGGAGTGGGGCGGACAGAACATGTTCGTCAACATCTCGGCCAAGCAGAAGATCGGCATCGACGACCTGCTCGAGACCGTGCTGCTCCAGGCCGACGTGCTCGAGCTCAAGGCCAACCCGGATACCTTTGCCTCCGGCAACGTCCTCGAGGCCAAGCTCGACAAGGGCCGCGGCTCGGTCGCTACCGTGCTCGTGACCCGCGGCACCCTGCACGTGGGCGATACGCTGGTCGCCGGCCTTACCTATGGTCGCGTCCGTGCCATGCTCGACCCCAAGGGCCGCGCCGTCACCGAGGCCGGTCCCTCCGACGCCGTCGAGATTCTGGGCCTGCAGTCCGTCCCCAACGCCGGCGACGAGTTCCGCGTGTTCGAGGACGAGCGCGAGGCGCGTGCCCTGGCTGATGAGCGTTCGCTCAAGGCACGTATCGAGGAACAGAGCCGCGTGAAGCACGTCACGCTCGAGAACCTCTTCGAGACCATCGCCGACGCCGAGGTCAAGGAGCTCAACCTGATCATCAAGGCCGACGTCCAGGGTTCCATCGAGGCCCTTCAGGACTCGCTCGACAAGATGGATCAGTCCGAGGTCCGCATCAACACGATCCACTCCGCTGTCGGTGCCATCAACGAGACCGACGTCGTCCTGGCCGACGCCTCCAACGCCATCATCATCGGCTTTGGCGTGCGTCCCGACGGCAAGGCCCGCTCCGCCGCCGAGCGCGAGGGCGTCGAGATTCGTTGCTACGACGTTATCTACAAGTGCCTCGAGGAGCTCGACGCAGCCCGTATCGGCATGCTCAAGCCCACCGAGGTCGAGGTCTCCACGGGTACCGCGACCGTCCTGGACACCTTCAAGGTGCCCAAAGTCGGCATCGCCGCCGGTGTCCGCGTCGAGGAGGGCGAGATCGCCGCGACCGATTCCGTGCGCCTGGTGCGCGACGGCATCGTGGTCTTCAACGGTAAGATCGCCTCGATGCGCCACTACAAGGACGAGGCCAAGAGCCTCAAGAGCGGTTCCGAGGGCGGCATTGGCCTGGAGAACTTCCAGGACATCAAGCCCGGCGACCAGATCGAGGGTTACCGCATCGACCAAGTTGCCCGCACCGAGTAGGGGGTAGCGCTATGAAGCAAACGCAGGCAACCCGCCGTTTGGGCGAGCAGCTTCGCGAGAAGCTTGGTTATATCCTGCTCTTTGAGGTTTCCGATCCGCGTCTCGACCTGGTCACCCTGACTGCGGTCGAGGTCGCGGTGGACCGTTCGTTCGCACGCGTGTACGTGTCGTGCGATGCGAGCCGCTACGATGAGGTCATGGAGGCGCTTGCCAGCGCCAAGGGCCGTATTCGCAGCCTGTTGGCTCGCTCGCTCGATTGGCGCGTCACGCCCGAGCTCGATTTTCGCATCGATCGCTCGACCGATGAGGCCGAGCGCATCACGCGTGCGCTGGAAAACGTTCCGGCCACGCTTGCGATCGAAAAGGACGAGGACGGCTATCCCATAGCGGATGCCGCCCAGGAGGCAGCTTTAGATGAGTAATTCCGCCGACCTCGCATCGTGCGAGTCTGCAGATATTCAGCGACGCATCCTCGAGCTCATCGAGGGTGCGTCCTCCATTGCGATTTCGGGTCACACCTCTCCCGACGGCGATGCCCTGGGCTCCGTGTTGGGCCTGGGCCTTTCGCTCATGAAGGTGTTCCCCGACAAGGACATCGCCCTGCTGCTGGCAGACGACGATCCCGTTCCGCGCATCTACCGTTTTATGGAGGGTGCCGATCTGCTGGTGCCGGCATCTGCCTACACCGGTAACCCGGACCTGTTCATCTCGGTGGACGTGCCGGTCGTCGAGCGCCTCAATAATTCCGCCGAGGTACTCCGTCGTTCGGCCCATGTGGCATGCTTTGACCATCACCCGGCGCGTGAGGAGTTTGCCGAGGTCAGCCTTAGGTGCGTCAATGCCGCTGCTTGTGCCATGATCATCGACCGCTTTTTGGCCGATTGCGGCATCACCGCAAGCGATAGCATCGCCACCTGCCTGCTGTGCGGCCTGGTCACGGACACCGGTCGTTTTCAGTATCAGAACGCCGACGCCGCCGCGTTTCATGCTGCCTCGCGTCTGGTGGCGCACGGTGCCGATCCAGCGCGCGTCGCGCTCGAGGTCTACCAGAGTATGCGTGTCGAGTTCTTGCACCTCAAGTCCATTGTCATGGGTCGCATTAAGACGGTTGCGCACGGGCGCGTGGCATATAGCTACGCGTACGAAAGTGACCTCAAGGAATGCGGCGTCACCTCTGATGAGTGCGACGGCCTGGTCGATGTGGTGCGCGCGGTGATGGGCGTCGAGGTCTGCCTGTTCCTTAAGGGCATCGAGGGCGATACCAAGGTGCGTGGCAACCTGCGCTCCAAGGGCGATCTTGATGTTTCCGAGATTGCGGCCAACTTTGGCGGAGGTGGGCACCACGCTGCCGCCGGCTTTACCAACGCCGGAACGATTTCCGAGACGCTCACCGCGGCACTTCCCATGCTGGCCGAGCTGGTAGGGGAGGATCCCGCTTCGGTGACCGTCGAGCTCTAACTTTTTGGATGGTACATGGCTCGTCGTACACCTTCTCAACTTAATATGCTGCTCGCCGTCGATAAGCCGGTGGGCTGCACGTCCCACGACGTGGTTTCGCTATGCCGGCGCGCCCTCCATGAGCGGCGCGTCGGCCATGCCGGAACGCTCGACCCCATGGCATCGGGTGTCATGGTGGTGGGCGTGGGCCAGGCAACGCGTCTGCTGGGCATGCTCACACTCGATACCAAAAGCTACGTCGCCGACATTTCGTTTGGCGTCGAGACCAATACCGATGATGCGGAAGGCGAGGCCGTCCGCACGGTGCCCATAGCCGCCGATCTGCGCGATCCGGCCTATGCCCGCGAGCGCCTGTCCGCCATGCTGGCCCCGCAGATGCAGGTGCCTCCGGCGTTTTCGGCCATTTCGGTCAACGGCGTGCGCGCCTATAAGGCTGCGCGCGAGGGCAATGCCGTGTCACTGCCCCCGCGTCCGGTCGAGGTGTACTCCGCCGACCTGATTGCCGTGGGCGGCGACGGCGACGCCTGTGTTTGGACCGTGGCGTTTTCGGTGAGCAAGGGCACCTATATCCGTGCGCTCGCTCGCGACCTGGGTCGTGCCTGCGACAATGCGGCACATATTTCCGCGCTGCGCCGTACGGCCTCCGGCGTTGTTTCCATCGGCGCCTGCCATGCGGTCGAGGAACTTTCTGCCGAGTCCGCTGCCGGCTTTGCCTTGGATCCCATTGCGGCGCTGGGCGCCACGCGCGTCGACTTGCCGGGCGATCTTGCCGACGATCTGCTGTGCGGACGTCGCATTCCTATTGAGCGCGCGCTTGCGGGCTTCGATGCGTCGAAGGCGCCGTTTGCGCTGGTGCTCGATGGCGGGCTCAAGGCGCTTGCCCGCATCGAGGGTGGTCGCTTTGTAATGGAGCATGTCTTTCCGCAGGCGATCGGCGGTGTTCGATGATGCTGACCTCCCACGAGCTCGCGCGTATCTTTTTCGCGGGCGAGTCGGATGAGGCCCGCATCGTCGCCGCCGATGCATTTGATGATTGCGCGTGCCTGGGCGCCGCGTCGATCGCCATCGGCGTGTTCGATGGCGTGCATCGGGGGCATCGCGAACTGATCGACGCGGTCGTTCGCGATGCGCGTAACCACGGCTGCAAGGCGGTCGTGGTCACCTTCGATCCCGACCCGGACGTAGTGGTGAGCCGCGCTCCCGCTCAAAAACTAATGACGACGGCCGACCGTCTTCATGCCCTGGCTCTCACCGGGGTCGATGCGGTCGTGGCCGTTCCCTTCACGCCTGCGGTGGCGGCTCTCGACCATGAGGGCTTTCTTAAGCTGCTGTCGCGCGTCGTCGATATCCGCTCGATTCGTGTGGGCAGCGACTTTAGGCTGGGCCGCGGCGGCGCCTCGGGCGTTGCCGAGATGCAGACATGGGGTGCCGAGCACGGCGTTGACGTCTATGGCCACGAGTTGCTGTGCGTCGAGGGGCAGACGATCTGCGCCACCCGTATTCGCCAGGAGCTGCGCCAGGGTCATGTCGAGCTTGCCGCTGAGCTGCTCGGCCGCCCGTACATGCTGCGAGGTATTGTTGCCGGCGGTCGTCACCAGGGTTCCGACATGGGTTTTCCTACGGCAAACATCCAGGTGCCCGAGGGCATTCAGGTGCCTGCCGATGGCGTCTACGAGGGCCTGGTGCTGGTCGACGATACCGTATGGCCTGCCGCTGTCAACGTGGGCCTGCCGCCGACGTATGCCGACGATGCCGCCTCGGCGCATCTCGAGGCCAACTTGATCGGGTATGCGGGCGACCTGTACGGCGCCTCGGTGTCGCTGGCGTTTACGCGCTGGCTGCGCCCGTCGCGCGTGTTCGATTCGCTGGACGAGCTTATCGCGACCGTCGAGGGTAATATTGACGATATCCGTCATCATTTGGGTGAGCAGGGGGTGAGCATCCGTGATTAGCGATGAGGAGAAAGACCAGGTACGCGCTGCGTCCGATTTGGTTGCCATCGTGCAGGAAACGGTTGAGCTCAAGCCCCGCGGCCATGAGTTTTGGGGTTGCTGCCCCTTCCATGGCGAAAAGACCCCGTCGTTTCACATTATCCCCGCCACGCAGGTGTGGCACTGCTTTGGCTGTGGCGAAGGCGGCGACGTCTTCACCTACATCATGAAGCGCGAGAACCTGAGCTTTCCCGAGTCGATTCGCTACCTGGCCGACCGTGCCGGCATTGAGCTTCACGATTCCGGTGCCTATCGCGAGCGCGGCACCAAGCGTGCCCGCATCTATGACCTGTGTGCCGAAACCGCCCAGTTCTACCACACCATGCTCATGCGCGGTAAGGACAGCCGTCCGCGCGAGTATTTCGCCAGCCGCGGTATGGGCGGCGACGTCTGCCGCCGCTACTGCCTGGGCTTTGCGCCGGGTCGCAATGCGCTGGTGTCGCATCTGTCGCAGGCGGGCTTTACCCCGCAGGAAATGATCGACGCCAACGTGGCCGTGAGCCGTGGGCGCGGGCAGCTTGCCGACCGTTTTTACGACCGCGTGATGTTTCCCATCTTTGACGAGCAGGGTCATAACATCGCCTTTGGCGGGCGCATTATGGGCGACGGACAGCCTAAGTACCTCAACACCGCCGAGACGAGCGTGTTCCATAAAAAGCGAAACCTCTACGGCTTTAACTGGGCCAAGGAGTTTATCGTCGCGCAGGATACCGCCATCGTGGTTGAGGGATATACCGACTGCATCGCCTGCTGGGAGGCGGGGATTAAAAACGTCGTCGCCACGCTGGGCACGGCGCTGACGGAACATCATGTAAAGACGCTCACCCGTTTTGCCAAGCGCATCGTGTATATGTTCGACGGCGATGCCGCTGGTCAAAAGGCTGCGCGCCGCGCGATTCAGTTTATCGAGCAGGATTCGATGGATCTGCGCTGCGTGGTGCTTCCCGACGGCAACGACCCCATGGAGTTCATCACCGCGCATGGTGGCGAGGCGTTGCAGGCGCGTATCGACGCCGCCGAGCCCCTCATGGACTTTGTATACCGGTCGCTGCAGGAGTCGAGCGACATCACCACGCCGGGCGGTCGTGCCAAGGCGCTCGAGGATGCGCTGACGCTCATCTATCCGCTGCGCGATAGCTATATGATCGATACGTACTTTATCCAGATTGCGGACCTTTTGGGTTTGGATTTGGAGACGGTGCGTTCGAGCTCGGGCCGTGTGTTTCGCGATGTTGCCAAACGCGAGGACGCCGAGCGTCGTCGTGAGCAGAACTACGAGCGCCAGCGGGCACAGGCCGAGCGTGCAGACGGCGCGGGCGGTCGAGCGTCTGGTTCGCAGGGGACGTCTCGCGGTGCCTGGGCGTCGGGGGTGACGCCGCCGGTGTCCACGCCGGTCGAGGAAGAACCGTACGACTATGTTCCGCTCGAGGCTTACGGGGCCGCGCCGGTCGAGGTCGTCGACGATATGCCGCCGATCGATGTGCCGGTTGGTGTTGATGGCGCGGCGCCGGTTGCCGATGCAACGGACGTGTCTGCGGCACCGACGATGCCGATCGTGCTGACCGACCTAGAGCGAAAGTCTTTGGCGGGGGAGCGCGAGCTGTTGACGATGCTCACGAGCTACCCCGACCTGTTCCGCACGTATGCCGACCGCATCTGCTCGATCGAGTGGGTGGATCCGCGCCACGAGTCCATCGCGTGGGCCGTGCTCGCGACGCCGCCGGGCACCGATCCCACGGCGTGCATGGATGCGGCGCGCGCGGTGTGTCCCGAGGCGGCGTCGCTTGTCAGCGCTGGGCGCATTTCGTCGACGAGCAAGCACCCCACCGAGACGAACATCGTGTTTATGCTCGATACCCTCGAGCTCTACACCATCAAACGTCGTATGCGCGCCGCACAGGCCAAGCTACGTCAGGACCGGTCGCTCGACGACGAGGCGCGCCGTGTGCTGACGATGCAGGCGATGCAGGATTCTCAGCGCCAGCGCGAGCTCCAAAAGTCGATCGGCGGCGTGGCAGACCCGTTCCGTTTGATCGGTTTGGACACGACGGGCGCCGACCAAGCCTAGATGTTGTGGTCAACCAGCGTATTTACGCCTATATCCAGTCTGAATTTTGGGTATAGACGTCTATGTGTGTGCTAAAGTAATGAGTCCTGTGGACTATGAAGGGAGAATCTGTGCCAAAAAAGAGTGAGAGCACGGGTACTGGGCTGGAATCCTACGTTGCAAAGCTCATGGGCAACGGCTCAAACAGGACTTCGGTAACCGAGGACGAGATTCAGGTCGCCCTGAAGGATATCGATGTGTCTGACGAGCAGCTCAACGCGGTGTATTCCGCGCTGCGCAACAGCGGCATCCAGATTATCTCCGCGAGCGGTAACGACGACGCCCCCATGGACGTCGACGATGACGATAACGATAGCGATACCGACGATTTCGATGACGACGAGCACGATTCTGGCTCGCTCGACGATCACGAGCTTAAGATGGCCCGTCAGGCCGACGCCGAGATGGGTTCTTCCAAGAACAAGAAGAAGCGCACCGTGCGCACGTCCCGTTCGCGTTCGCGCGTGCGTGGCATCGATGCCTCCACGGTGATGCTGACCGGCGACCCGGTTCGTATGTACCTTAAGGAGATCGGCAAGGTCGACCTGCTGACCGCCTCAGAAGAGGTTGATCTGGCCATGAAGATCGAGGCCGGTCTCGATGCCACCGAGAAGCTCGAGGCCGCCGAGGCGGGCGAGATCGAGCTCACCCGCGCCGAGATGCGTCGCCTGACCCGAATCGAGAACGTGGGTCTCGAGGCCAAGCAGGCGCTCATCAGCGCCAACCTGCGCCTGGTCGTCTCCATCGCCAAGCGCTACGTTGGTCGCGGCATGCTGTTCCTGGACCTGATCCAGGAGGGCAACCTCGGTCTGATCCGCGCCGTCGAGAAGTTCGACTACCAGAAGGGCTTTAAGTTCTCCACGTACGCCACGTGGTGGATCCGTCAGGCCATCACGCGTGCTATCGCCGACCAGGCCCGTACCATCCGTATTCCCGTGCACATGGTCGAGACCATCAACAAGCTCGTCCGTGTGCAGCGCCAGCTCCTTCAGGACCTGGGTCGCGACCCGACCCCCGAGGAGATCGGTGCCGAGATGGACATGAGCGCCGACCGCGTCCGCGAGATCCAGAAGATCTCGCAGGAGCCCGTGTCGCTCGAGACCCCTATCGGCGAGGAAGAGGATTCCCAGCTGGGCGACTTCATCGAGGACTCCCAGGCTATCGTTCCGCCCGATGCCGCCAGCTTCTCCATGCTGCAGGAGCAGCTCACCCAGGTGCTCGACTCGCTTGCCGATCGTGAGCGCAAGGTTATCGAGCTGCGCTTTGGCCTTGTCGACGGACATCCTCGCACGCTCGAGGAAGTCGGCCGCGAGTTTGGCGTCACGCGTGAGCGCATCCGCCAGATTGAGTCCAAGACCCTGGCCAAGCTCCGCCATCCCAGCCGCTCCAGCAAGCTGAAGGATTATATCGAAAGCTAGTCAAGCAAGAAGCGCCCTCAAGTACATCCGCTTGAGGGCGCTTTCAGGTAGTCGTTGGGGACGTCCCCAATGACTAGGTCGGAAAAATTCTCAAAAAAGTTCTTGCCCTGAGCTGATTCGTCCGTATAATAAACTTCGTTGCTTGAGAGCACGCACCTATTCCTCGGTAGCTCAATGGTAGAGCACGCGGCTGTTAACCGCGCTGTTGTAGGTTCGAGTCCTACCCGGGGAGCCAGAATTTCCAGCCCTTTCTGTTGGGCTTTAAATTCCTCGGTAGCTCAATGGTAGAGCACGCGGCTGTTAACCGCGCTGTTGTAGGTTCGAGTCCTACCCGGGGAGCCAGGTTGTAAAACCCGTCGTTTATGCGGCGGGTTTTTTCTTGCCGCGATAGACTGGCGCGAACGTTGCCATATCAACATTTCGTGTCGAGGATGTAATCCCGCGACCCACCACCTCAACATGGCGCGCTCGTTGTAGAATATTGCAATGATTGCTCCCACGAGATGGTGCCGCGAGCACCAGATAAGGAGATTCTTGTGTCTGAGACCATTAACGGCAGCCTGAGCGTCTCGAACGACGTTATTGCCGATATTGCCGGTTATGCCGCGATGACGTGCTATGGCGTCGTCGGTATGGCCGAACAACTCCAGGGCGCCGAGAGCGTACGCCTGCTTGCCGGTCAGCGCCTTCGCAAGGGCGTGCTTGTCTCCGCCGACGAGAACGGCCTTACGGTCGATCTTCACGTCGTGCTCGAGAACGGCGTCAACATGAAGTCCGTCTGCCACAATCTTTCGAGCTCCGTTGCCTTTACCCTGCAGGAGATCGCCCAGATCGATCCCGCCAGCCTTAAGATCGGCATCCACATCGACGCGCTCAAGAGCCGTCTGAACTAGCATCCGAAAACGGAGATTCAAATACCCATGATTGCAAAGACCATTCGCACCTGTTTTCCGATCGCTGCGGCTGCCGTTTCCGACAAGGCCGAGGAGATCAACAAGCTCAACGTCTTCCCCGTACCCGACGGCGACACCGGCACCAACATGTCGCTCACGCTCGCCTCGGTGACCAAAGAGCTTTCCGCCCTTCCCGCCGATGCCGACATGGAGGCCATCGCCGGCGCCATCACTCACGGCTCCCTGATGGGTGCCCGCGGCAACTCCGGCGTCATCACCTCGCAGATCCTGCGCGGCGTGGCCGAGGGCCTCGTCTCTGCCGATGAGCCCATTACGTCCGTCAACATCGCCTTCGCCTTCCGTCGCGCCGTCAAGGTCGCCTTTCAGGCCGTCCGCAAGCCCATCGAGGGCACGATTCTCACGGTGCTGCGTGATGTCTCGACCAAGGCCGACGAGTGCGAAAAGAAGAAGTTCTCGGCCGAGGACGCGCTCGATGCCATCGTCGTCGAGGCCTACCAGTCCGTCGCCCGCACGCCCGATTTGCTGCCCGTTCTGAAGGAGAACGGAGTGGTCGACTCCGGCGCCTTTGGCTTTGCCATCTTCCTTGAGAACTTTGTTGCCGCCGCGCTTGGTCGCAGCACCGTTGTCGAGGATTTCTCCGCCACGTTTGATTCCGCTGGCTCTGCCCGTGACGCGGCCCTTGGTCGCGTTGAGATCGAGGCTAACGACGACTGGGAGGGCTCGGAGTTTCGCTACTGCAACGAGTTCCTTTTTAAGGCCGACGCTCCCTTTGACGAGGACGAGTGCCTTAAGTTCCTTGGCTCCATGGGCGACTGCGAGCTGCTCGTGGGTGCCTACCCCGATTACAAGATCCACGTGCATTCCAACACCCCCAACCTGGTGCTCGAGCACATGCTGCAGCTTGGTCAGATCTACGAGGTCTTTATCCACAACATGGAGATGGAAGCCCACGACCGTACCGCCAAGATTCATGAGGACCAGGAGAAGGCCGCCGAGCCCGCCAAGGCGCTGGGCTTTGTCGCCGTTGCCGCCGGTTCGGGCGAGGCCGACATCCTCAAGTCCCTCGGCGTTGACGTGATCGTCTCGGGTGGCCAGACCATGAACCCCTCGACCGCCGACCTGCTGGGCGCGGTGGACCAGGTCAACGCGACCTCGGTCATCATCCTGCCCAATAACGGCAACATCCGCATGGCTGCCGAGGCTGCTGCTTCTGCCTGCACCGACAAGAAGGTCGCCGTCGTTCCCACCAAGACCGTCCCGCAGGCGTTCTCCGCGCTGTTCGCCGTCCTGCCCGATTCCGAGCTCGAGGACGCCGTTGCCGCCATGGTCGACGCTATCAGCGAGGTTCGCGATGGCGAGGTCACCCGCGCCGTGCGCGACTCCAGCGCTTCTGACGGCTCTCCGATTCACTCCGGTGATGTCATGGGTATCATTGCCGGCTCCATCGACGTGGTCGGCTCCGATGTGAAGCAGGTCACACTCGACTGCATCAACCGCATGCAGGAGGAAGAGGAGGGCGACGCGCTGACGATTCTGGCCGGCGAGGAGCTGTCCGATGAGGCTTTCCAGGAGATCGTCGACGCCATCGAGGAGGCTCAGCCCGACCTGGAGATTGATGCCCATCGTGGCGAGCAGCCGCTCTATCCCGTGATCTTCTCGATCGAGTAGGCATCTGCCCATGTCCGAGCTGTGCTCCGTGCCGCGTGTCTCGGAGCGCTTTGCCCAGAGCAATGCGCTCGACGAAGATATCGCGCGACTCAAATATGTTTCGGGTAAACGTGAGGAGGCCCTTCGCCGTTTGGGAATTCAGACGGTGGGGGACCTCCTTCTCCATATCCCTCATCGATACCTGGACTTTACGCGCTCCTGGTCCATCGAGATGGCACCCATCGGTACCGTGTGCACGATTGTCGCCACGGTCGATCGTATCGTCCAAAAACAGCCCCGCCCGCGTATGCAGGTGACCGAGATCTCGCTGGTGGACGAGACGGGCGTGCTGCAAGTCGCCTTTTTCCGTCAGCCCTGGATTGCCCAGCAGTTTAAGCAGGGAGACCGCCTGGCCGTGATGGGTAAGGTCGAGTTTGCCTACGGCTTTAAGCAGATGGCCTCTCCGCATTTCGAAAAGCTCGAGGAGGGGCGTGCCGCGGGCACCATTCTGCCGGTCCATTACGTGAGTGATGGCGTGAGCCAGGCGTGGATGCGCCGCATCGTAAGCGGCGCGCTCGAGGTCGTCGGCAATCCCTTCGACCCGATTCCCGCGCGCTTACGCGTCAAGCGCCGCCTGATGAGCAATGCTCGTGCGCTGCGCTCAATTCACTTTCCATCGAGCATGGCCGAGCGCGATATCGCGCGTCGTCGCCTTGCCTACGAGGAGTGCCTCTGCCTTCAGCTGGCGCTGCGCCTGCGCAACGACGGCGGCCTGGTCGAAGTCGCTCCCTACGCCCATGCCGCGGGCGAGCACCTGGCAGCGCTCAAGGAAGCCCTGCCGTTTTCGCTGAGTGACGAGCAGGAGGCCGCATTCCAAGACATCCTGCACGACATGTGCGATGGCGGGCGCGTGATGAACCGCCTGCTGCTGGGCGACGTCGGTACCGGCAAGACGGCCGTCGCCGCCTGCGCGCTGGCTGTCTCGGCCGATTCGGGTACTCAGTCCTGCGTTATGGCGCCTACGGGCGTGCTGGCGCGCCAATATGCCGATAAGACCGGCCCCTTGCTCTCGCAGACTGGCATGTCCTGGGCGCTCCTGACGGGTGCCACGCCGGCGGCCGAGCGCGAGCGGATCCATGCGCAGTTGGAATCGGGCGAGCTCGACGTCCTCTTTGGCACTCACGCGGTCCTTTCGGATGACGTGGCGTTTAAGCATCTGTCGCTTGTCGTTATCGACGAGCAGCACCGCTTTGGTGTGGGCCAGCGCAATGCCCTGCGTGCCAAGGGGCCGGGTGCCGATCTGCTCGTTATGACGGCGACGCCGATCCCGCGCACGTTGGCGCTCTCGGTCTACGGCGACCTGGATACGAGCATCATCCGCCATCGACCTGTTCCGGGAGCGGGCGTTACGACACGCGTGCTCACCGAGTCGAGCCGCGACCTGGCCTACGGCGCCATTCGCGAGGCGCATGAAAAGGGTCAGCAGGCCTACGTGATTTGCCCGCTCGTGGAGCCGAGTGACTCGGTCGATGAGCTTGAAGACGTGCCTGGTATTGCCCGCGACGACGAGGGCCGCGTGACCGTGCCCGTGCCGCTCCACGATACGGCAACCGAGCTCGACCGACTGCGCCTGGCGTTGCCGGGACTTACCATCGAACGCCTTCACGGCCGCATGTCGGCGGGGGAGAAAGACCGCGTGATCGATGCCTTCAAGCGCGGAGAGATCGACGTGCTCGTATCGACCACGGTGGTCGAGGTGGGCGTTGACGTGCCCAACGCCACCGTCATGGTCATCGAGAACGGTGAGCGCTTTGGCTTGGCGGCCCTGCACCAGCTGCGCGGTCGCGTGGGCCGCGGCAGCGTGTCGGGCGCCTGCCTGGTCATGACGCACTCCAAGGGCAACGGCGGCGCATCGGCGGCGCAAGACCGCCTCCAGTCGCTCGAAAAGACCTCGGACGGCTTTACGCTCGCCCAGATGGACCTGCGCCTGCGCCACGAGGGCGAGATCCTGGGCTACCGCCAGCATGGCGGTGTGACCCTGCGCTTTGTGGACCTGGACGCCGACGAGGATCTTATCGAATGGGCCCATTTGGACGCGGTCGAGCTCTTGCGGTATGCTTGCAATCTTGACTCCGTGGCGACGCGTCCCTTGCGCGATGCGGTCGCCACGCGTTATCGACATATCTTTAAGGAGGTCAGCGGAGGATGAGAATCATCGGCGGTGAATGGCGCGGCCGCAAGATCGAAGAGCCGCGTGGGCGCGATGTCACCCGTCCCACGACCGATCGCGTGCGCGAGGCATGCGCGTCCATGGTCATGTCAGCGTTCGATTTCGATTTGGACGAGGTTCGCGTGCTGGATGCCTTTGGCGGCTCCGGTGCCCTGGGAATTGAGATGCTCTCGCGTGGCGCCCGCTCGCTCACCACGTTCGAGATCGATCGCAATGCCGCCCGTCTGATTACCAAGAATATCGAGTCGCTGTGCCGCGATCGCTCTCGCTGGCGCATCGTCACCGGCGATGTACTGGCGAGTGCCTCACGCGGCCGTGTGCCAGGTGGTCCTTTTGATCTGGTCCTGCTCGATCCGCCCTATGCCTTTGGCGCCGAGCCGGTCGAGGAGCTGCTGCAAAATCTTTCCCAGCAGGGTTTGCTGGCACCCGGGGCCTTTGCCCTGTTTGAGCACGCCGCATCCGATGCGGGCGCTCATCCAGCTGGTTTTGAGACCGTGCGGGAGAAGCGTTACGGCATTACCTCGGTTGACTTGCTTCGTTGGGTGGCCGGGGACGAGAGCGACCATGCTGACGAGAATGAATACGACGAGGATGCGCCTTCGGAGGACACCCATGAATGACACCATCAACCGCGTGATCGTCCCGGGCACCTTTGATCCCATCACCTTTGGCCATATCGACGTAATTCGCAGAGCCCGCCGCATCTTTCCCAGCGTGATTGTCGCCGTGGCCGAATCGCAGGGTAAAAATGGCGTGGGCACCACCTTTATGCTCGACGAGCGCGTGGCGCTGGCCCGCGAGGCCCTCGGCGATTTGGACGGCATCGAGGTACTGCCTTTCACCGGTCTGCTGGTCGACTTTGCACGTGAGCAGGGGGCAGGTGCCGTCGTTAAGGGCCTGCGCGCCATGACCGACTTTGAGTACGAGTTGCAGCAGGCCGACCTTAACTACCGCCTGGATAACGAGCTGGAATCTATCTTTGTCATGAGTGCTCCGCAGTACGGCTACATCTCGAGTTCGGTGGTGCGCCAGATCGCTTCGCTTGGCAGCGATGTGTCGACGTTTGTGCCGCCCAACGTGGTCTCAGCGCTCAAACATCGCTTTTCGTGACGTTTTTTATTGCCTGGTGGCATGTGGTAAACTAACACGATGATATGTTACCTATGAAAGGAGACCGGATGCCGGGCGAGAATTTTCCTGGCGACAGGATCGTGAGTCTTGTCGACGAGCTCGAGGGGCTCATCGAAGAGGCTAAGACGCCGTTCGGCAAGAACGCCCAGATGAAGGTTATCGACGCCGACG
>CATZIU010000017.1:0-48951 GCA_958420165.1 uncultured Collinsella sp.
TCTACAGTCCTGCTCGCACGAAGAGCACATTAAGTGCTCTTCGGCTCGTGCGGAACTCGCGATAAATCTCACAGGCCGCGCCCGGCCCTCTGTGGGCGAGCAAGCTGCGGAAACTCGGTCGGTCCAGAGTAATATCGTGCGAACGGAATTCTGGCTGAATATTTGTCCGCACGGACGATCCGATAGACAGGCCGCGCTATCCCCTTCTTCTAACTTGCGGTGATAATATGGATTGAATTTGGGGTTGAATCGTTTAAACAGTCCCTATTTCACCGCAACTTATGAGAGGGATAGAAAAAGGCGGGGACTCCTGGTGGAGTCTCCGCCTTATATACAAGGGGCGATATTATTCGCGCGTTGCGGGATTACACCAGACGGGCGTTGATCGTCTTGGCGATCTCGGCGGCGTCGGTGGAACCCTTGACGGTGGCACGGAAGACCTCGTCCATAAGCGCCTCGGCGACCTTGGACAGGATCTTGAGGTGCGTGGTGCCGGCCTGGGCACCGGGAATGAGCAGGGCGATAGCCACGTTGACGGGAGCGCCATCCATGGTGTCCCAACCGGTCACGCCAGAGTCGTCCTTGACGACGATGACGGCGGCATCGGTAATGGCATCGGACTTGGCATGCGGAATAGCGAAGCCCTCCATCATGCCCGTGGAGCCCTCGGCCTCGCGGGCCAGGAAGGCATTCATCACGGCATCGGCGTCGTCAGCGACACCGGCCTTGACGGCCTGGTTGGAGACAAAGCTCAGGGCCTCGTCACGAGAAGCGAAGTTCTCGGCGACAAAAACGTTCTCGACCTTCACGAAATCGGCAGCCTCGGCCTTGGGAGCCTCGACGGCAGCGGCCTTGGGGGCCTCGACCGGCTTAGCGGGAGTGGCAGAAGCGGCCTTCTGGTTCTTCTCGAAGTCATACTTCTTGAAAGCGACGAACAGGATGCCACCGACCACGGCGCCGATGAGGATCGCGAGGACCCACAGCGGACCGTTCTCGACAACGGGCAGGACCAGGAAGCCACCGTGAGGCGCCGGATCGTGGACGTTGAACATAATGGTCAGGATAGAGGCGATGGAGGAACCAAGCATCATGATGGGCATGACGGGCCAGATGTTCTTAGTCATGAACGGAATGGCGCCCTCGGTGATGTGGGTGCAGCCAAGGATGAGGTTGACGATACCGGCGTCATGATCCTCCTGGCTGAAATACTTCTTGCCGACGATGACGGCGAAGGTGGTGATCAGCGGCGGAACGATACAGGCGGCAGAGACGGCAGCCATGAAGTTGGTGCCGAAGTTATAGGTGTCGGTGCCGACACCAGCAGCCAGGGCCTCGGTGAGCATGGCGGTACCGGTGACGTAAGCAGCCTTGTTGACCGGGCCGCCCATGTCAAAAGCGCACATGCAGCCGATAGCAAGACCCAGGACAACAGCACCGGAGGCAGACAGGCCCTTGAGGAAGTCCATCATGGCGGTGTTGATGGCAGCCATGGGGCCGGAGATGCCGAGCATGACCAGACCGACAATCAGCGTGGAGAACAGCGGGTACAGGAAGATAGCCTTGAGGCCGTCCAGGTTCTTGGGCAGCTTGGCAAAAACCTTCTCGAGCAGAAGGATGACATAGCCGGCGAGGAAGCCGCCGACAATGCCGCCCAGGAAGCCGAAGCCCACACCGGTGCCGCCAGCATCGATCATGTGTGTATCGGCGTTAACGGGCAGGCCCTGGATGGCGATCATACCGGCAACAAAGCCGGGGACGAGTGCCGGGCGCTTGCCGATGGACTCGGCGATGTAGGCGGAAAGCACGGGAACCATGAGGTTCATGGCAATGCCGCCGATGATCTTGAGCATAGCGGCGAAGCTGTTGTAGTCGGCAGCCGTCGAATCGAAGGACGTGATGCCCCACAGGAACGAAACGGCGGTCAGAACACCACCAGCAACGACGAAGACCAGCATGTGGCTGACGCCGTTCATAAGGTGCTTATAGATGATGTGGCCGATGGATTCCTTCTCCTCGACCTCATCCTCGACATCGGCAGCAGCCGCAACCGTGTCGTCGCCCTTGGCGGCGAGAGCGCGGTCGATCAGCTTGCCGGCAGCCTCGACGGACAGGGCCTTGGAAACACCAACGGAAACCATGGGCTTACCGGCGAAACGCTCCGCCTGGACATCCTTGTCGGCTGCGACGACGACGGCCTTGGCGCCAGCGATCTCGCTCTTGGTGAGCTCGTTCTCGACACCGACCTGGCCATGGGTCTCAACCTTAATGGTCAGACCGCGCTCGGCAGCTGCCTTCTCCAGCGCCTCCTTCGCCATGAAGGTGTGCGCAATGCCGGTCGGGCAACCGGTGGCGGCGATGATGTCAAACTTAGCCATGTGTCCCTCCTTCTTGAGTACTGCGCCCGCAGGCGCTCCCCTACACGCGCTTCCATGCGCGTTTTTCAACACCTGAAAGATACCAACCCACCGCTTTTATGAGAAGCAATACGGCTCATTTCTCCGGTGAAAGGTTCTTTCATAACCGTAAACGGTCGATGAAAGTTTACCATCAACTATTGAAACGGCAAGGTGTATCTTGTAACTGAAAATGCCCCTATACTACGACATTACATAACAAGTCCGATTTTTATGCCAGCCAGGAGCCGTCCCATGTCCGATAGCAGCAAGAGCGCACTCTCCCTTATTAGTATGCACAGGGGGTACAGCGAGTCCGAGCAGCGCATTGTCGACTATATCCTAGAGCACCAGTCCGAGGCCCCGCGTCTGACAGCCGCCCAGCTCTCACGAGCCGCTGCCACGTCCGAGGCGACAGTTTCGCGCTTCTGCCGCAAGCTGGGTTTTGGCAGCTTCCGCAGCTTTCAGTTTTCGTTGGCTCGCGACTTAGAGAGTCAGCGCAACGAGGGCCTGACCGACGAGGTCTCGCTCGACAACATGGAGCAGAGCCTAAAAAATATCCTTGCCGCCAAGGTGAGTGAGCTTAATGCGACCATCGACGGCATAGATCACGACACGTTGGCCGCAGTTGTACACGCGCTTAAGAATGCCGGCGTTATTGAGTTCGCCGCCGTGGGCAATACGAACGCGGTCGCGCTCGACGCGACATTTAAGTTTTCGCAGCTGGGCCTTCGCTGCATGGCAAGCACCATCAGCGAGACCTCGATTGGTTTCGCGCTCACGTTGCGCCCCGGAGATGTCATCGTGCTGATCTCGAACTCCGGCAAGTCGCGTCGACTGAATCGCATGGCAAAAGCGGCTCGCGGCTGTGGCGCCACCGTTGTCGTCATCAGCAGCGACAGCAAGTCCCCGCTTGCTCGCCTGGCCGACTACACCTTTAATACTGTGAACCACGAGGCACTGCTCACCACGGGCGACTTTGCGTTCTCCAAGATGAGTGCCACGATGATCATCGAGGTTATCTACAACTTCCTGCTGCCCGAGATTGAAGACGCCCGCGAGCATATCAGCTACTACGAGGAGCTCATCCAGCCGGATAAGGTCGTGGAGTAGGTTTTATCAGGGGACGTTATGTACCGTTCCGATAAAACTATGCCGGTTTACTACGATGAAATCGGAATATGCGACCACATCGTGTTTTAAAAGAAAACCGCAGGGGTTCTACCTGCGGTTTTCTTTTTACAATTTTAGCTGTGCTCGAGCTACGCCGATTCATCGTAGTAAACCGGCATAGTTTTTGACGGTCGGGCCAGACAAGCAAGTGGCGGTGCAACAATTGCTGATATTATGTCCCCGCCAACACTGTCGGCTCGTTCTAGCCTCGAGCCTCTTCCAGCATCTGCTTGGCGTGTGCCAGGCTTGCCTCCGATTGATCGCCGCTCAGCATGCGGGCGATCTCTGCGATGCGGGCGTCCCCGGCCACCTCATCCAGATGCGTCTGGGGAACGTCGCCGGGCTCTTTACTTACCACGTAGTGCTTATCGGCCATGACGGCGACCTGCGCCAGGTGGGTTACGACAATCACCTGATGCGTAGCGGCGAGATCTGCCAGCACGCTCGCGAGGGCACGTGCTGTAGAGCCGCCGACACCGGCATCGACCTCGTCGAACACCAGCGTATCCACGCCGTCCGCGTTACCGAGGACAACCTTGCTCGCCAGCATAACGCGGCTCAGCTCGCCGCCCGACGCAATGCGGCGCAGGGGGCGCGGCGTCAATCCGGCACCGCTGCGATACAAAAGCTCATAGCTCGAAGGGCCCGCCGGCGTCCACTCGGCACGCGGAAGATCGCGCGACTCCCAAACGAGCTCGGCGCCGCCCATCTCCAGGCGCGCCATCTGACGGCCAACCTCGTGGCAAAAGCGAGGGGCTGCCGTATTCCGCGCGCGTTTAAGCGCCTTGGCAGCAGCAAAAAGCTCGCGTTCGGCACACCCGAGCGCCTCGCGCGCCTTCTTGATCTGCTCATCACCATCATCGACCAGAGAGAGCAGTTCTTGTGAGCGGTCGCGCATGGCAAAGACATCGTCCATGGTGGGCCCCCACTGACGCAGTAGGGCCTTAAGATCGGAATAGCGCTCGCGCATGCGAGCCAGCTCGCGCGGATCGAAGGCGACCCCATCGCGATAAGCGCGCAGCTCGTTAGCACAATCCTCGAGCGAGATGCAGGCATCCGAAAGCGAATCGGCAATGTCGCCCAGCTTTCGATCGACAGTAGCCATGCGAGAAAGCTCCGCCACGGCACTGTTCACGGCATCGAGCGCTCCCCCTTCGGCAGCAAGCGATGCATGGGCATCGTTGGCCGTGGCCACCAACACCTCGGCATGCTCGGAGCGCGGCAGCAGGTCCTCGAGCTCCTCGTACTCGCCTGGCTTGGGGTCGACCTCGGCGATGCGTTCCAGGGCGAAGCGTGCCTCCTCAACGCGACTCCCCTGCGCACGCGAGGTCTCTTCGACGCGACGGACCTCCTTGGCAGCCGCACGCGATGCCTTAAAGCAAGCACAGTAGTGCTCGAGCGCCTCGAGTGCCGGGCGCCCTGCCCAGGCATCGACCATGGCAACATGATGCGCCGGGTCGAGCAGGCGCTGGTGCTCGTGCTGACCGCAAAGATCCATCATCACGCCGACGCGCTCCGAAAGTTCGCGCACGCTGGCGATGCGGCCGTCAATTTTTACGCGGCTGCGGCCCTCGGCAGAAAGGCTGCGCTGCACGGTGACGCCCTCCGTGTCATGCGGGCCATCAAACAGGCGCGCCTCGACGCTGGCAAGTGCCTCGCCCTCGCGCACCGTCGACGAATCCGCGCGCTCGCCCAAAATGAGCTTGAGTGCCGAGAGCAGCGCGGTCTTACCGGCGCCGGTTTCTCCAGTCAGAACCGTTAGACCCGTGCTCGGAACCAACGTCGCCTCGCGAATGAGTGCAATGTTGGAAACCTGCAGCTCATCGATCATGACGCACTCCGTAGAACACGCGGCTCACCGAGTTATAGAAACTCTCGGGACCATAATCCAGCAGCAGCACATCGCCGGGACCACGGCGCACAGCCACGCTCTCGACCGTGCCATCGCAGGTAATAAACTGTCCATCGATGGCGATCGCCGGAACGCTCGGGCGATCATCGGACATAAAAATCTCCACGACATCGCTCGGCGAGGTCAAAAAGGCGCGAGCCTGAATGGTATGCGGGGCGATGGGCACGCATACCATTCCCGTGTAATCGGGGCTGACGATAGGGCCGCCGGCGGAAAGCGCGTAGCCGGTGGAGCCGGTCGCCGTCGATACGACCACGCCGTCGCCGCGCAGGCGGTCGATATGATGGCCGGACACCGTGATATCGAACTCGACCATATCGGACAGGGGCCCGCGCGTAAGCGCCATATCGTTGAGAGCAAACGTGCGCACAACATCCTTCGTACCGTCTTCGCGAACCGAAACGATATCGGCGGCGATGGTGGCGCGGCGGCTCACATGGAGCTCGCCGGACAGGGCATCGCTCACGACCTGCAAAATGTCGCGCTCCTCGGGGCTCGCGGCCGTCAAAAAACCCAAATGACCATAGGAAAGACCCAAAATGGGAATCTCACGGTAGTTGAGAATGCGGGCGGCACGCAGCAGCGTGCCGTCGCCGCCGAGCGTAATAACCAAGTCGGCATCGTCAACATCGGGCGCGCTCTGAATCTTAGAGCGCTGGTCGGCAGCCCATGCGACCTCGTAACCTTGGCGCGAAAGCCAAAGCTCGAGCATCAGGCCGCTCTCGACCGCCTCTTGCTTGTAGTAATTGGGAACCAGAAAGACCTTCATAGCGTTGCAGCTTTCTCGCTCAAAACCGATACCTGGGATTGAAGCTCATCGTCGGTGCGTTCGCCGGGTGCAAACCTCGTGCCGTACAGGAAAAACTCAACGTTGCCCTTGGCGCCGTGGATGGGCGACACGCACACGTCGAGCGGGAACAGGCCCTTGGCGGCAAAGAGCTCAATCGCCGCCGTGAGCGTATCGCGACGGACGGCGGGGTCGGTCACGATACCGCCCTCGCCCACCAGCGCAGCCGGCGCCTCAAACTGGGGTTTTACGAGCGTGCAAAACGAACCAGAAGGCTTCAGGCACGCCATCACGGCGTCGATGATATTTGCGATACTCGTAAACGACACATCGCACACGGCCAGGTCGATAGCGCCGCCGTAGCCGAGCTCGGGCAGCTGCGTCACGTTGGTGCGTTCATGGAGCGTCACGCGATCGTCTTGGCGCAGCGACCAATCAAACTGAGCGCGACCCACATCGACCGAAACGACTGTGGCGGCGCCGCGCTTGAGCAGGCAATCGGTAAAGCCGCCCGTGGAGCATCCCACATCGAGGCAGGCAAGGCCCGTGAGATCGATACAAAACGCATCGAGCGCGCCCTCGAGCTTGAGCCCGCCGCGCCCAACGTAGGGAATACGACCCTTCACGTGCAACGGCAGGCCCGGCGTCACCTTAAGGCCCGGTGAGGTCAAACGCTCGCCGCCACTCGAGACCAAGCCGGCCATAAGAGTGCGAAGGGCATCCGCGCGATCGGCGCAGATGCCCTGTGAAATCAGTTCGTCATCGAGACGCACACGTTTCATGAATGCCATCAACCATTCGTATCCGGAGACGCGGCCTGGCTATCCTGGGATTCGTTTGCCGCATCCTCATCGTATTCCTGCTCGAGCTTATCTGCCTCGCGAGGCGTCAACTCAAACTTATCGACCATATCGACCGCACGGGAGCCCAGCTCGATCGCCTCGTCAAACAGATCGAGCGAACGCTCCAGGGACGTATCCTTGGAGCGAACGGTCGCGATAATCTGGTCCAAGCGGTCCGAGATCTCGTCGAAGTTGCGGACGGAACCCTCTGGCATGGCTACTCCTTGACGGTACCGGTCTCGGCCTCGGCGACCTCGGCATCCTCGTCGAGAACGCCGGCCGCAGCCTGAGCGGCGGCAACCTTGGCGGCAGCCTCGGCGGCCTGGGCCTCCTCGCGGGCACGGTCCTCGGCCAGTAGCTCCTGATAGAGGTCCTCGCCCGGCAGCTCCTCGCTACGAGCGATCTTGCCCAGCACGCCGTTGACAAACGACGCGGACTGGTCGGTGCCATAGGCCTTGGCAAGCTCGACCGCCTCGTTGATCACGATGGCGTCCGAGACCTCCTCGTCGGTGAGGAAGCGCATCTCATAGACGGCGATACGCAGCAGATTGCGGTCGGCACCGGGCATACGCATAAGATCCCAGTTCTTGGCGACGGAGCGCAGGGCGCAGTCGATGCGGTCGATGTGCTCGTAGGCACCGCGGCACAGCTCCAGCGCGTAGGGATCGAGGGGACCCTTCGAGATCAGGAAATCGCCCTCGAGGACGCGCTCGAGCGGGCTGTCCGTGGCCTCGGCCTGGAACAGCAGCTGCAGCGCCTGACTGCGGGCAAGCGTACGCCCGCGATAAACCTTAAGGCTCAAAGGTTACTCCTTGGGGAAAACGAGGCCGTCGATGCAAACGTCAACGCGCTCGACCTCGACGCCCACCTGGGCGTCGATGGCGGCAACCACGGCGGCGCGAACGGCCTCGGCGAGTTTCTTGAACGGATAGCCAAAGAACACCACGACGCGCACGGTAAGCGCGAGCTTGTCGCCGATGACCTCGGCCTCGACCGCCGGCTCAGAAGCCGGGGCCTTGGACGAAAGCATCATGGAGACAAGGTTGGTGGCAAGGTCCTTGACGCCCACGGAGGCGATGCCCTCGACATCCGTGACGGCGCGCGAGACGATGGCGGTCAGAACATCGGGCGAAATGCCGATGCCGTCAATCTTGATTTCCTGGGGCATGAGTCCTCCTAGAAGAGTTGGTTGCTAGACGCGGGAGACGAACTTGCCGTCGCGGGTGTCAACCTTAATGACCTCGCCCTCGTTGAGGTACATGGGGACTTGGATGACAGCGCCGGTGTCGATGGTGGCCGGCTTGGTGGAACCCTGGACGGTATCGCCCTTGAAGCCCGGGTCGGTCTGGACGATGGTGGTCTCGATGAACATCGGCGGGGTCACGCCCATGAGCTCGTCGTCGGCGAAGAGCAGCTGGCAGGTGTCATTCTCGCGCAGCCACTTGGCGTTCTCGCCCACCATATCCTCGGGAACGGGAACCTGCTCGTAGGACTCGTTATCCATGAAGATGTAGTCGGCGCCGTCGTTGTAGAGGTACTGGAACTCACGGGTGGTGAGCATGACGCTCTCGAACTTGGTGCCGGCGTTGCAGGTGTTCTCGACGACGCGGCCGCTCTTGATGTCGCGGGTCTTGTAGCGCACGAAAGCGCCGCCCTTGCCCGGCTTGACGTGCTGGAACTCGACGATGGTGTAGACCTTGTCCTTAATGCGGAGACCGAGGCCGTTCTTGAAGTCGGCGGTAGAGATAGTAGGCATAGCGACCTTTCTTGTTATTGGCTAGACGCACAAACGTCCAAATTACATACGAGCGAAATTATACACTTGCAGACGGCGGCTGCGGCGAGCGCATAAAAAGAGAACGCGGGACGCCCGAATCGATCCGGACGCCCCGCCTCCAAAAACCCAAATGGATGGTTTAGCAATCGATAATATGCAGGTCGTGCGGGGTCTTGGTGAAGGGCTCGTAGCCGTTCTCGGTGACGACGCCGTAGTCCTCCAGGCGCACGCCGCCCACGCCGGGCAGGTACACGCCGGGCTCCATGGTGATAACCGAGCCGACTTCGATGATATTCTTGCTGCGGTTGAAGTTAGGCAGCTCGTGGATGTCGATGCCCACGCCGTGGCCCAGACCATGGTTGTAGTAATCGCCATAGCCGGCATCGCCAATAATCTTCTTGGAAAGCTTGAAAATGTCGTTGCCCTCGACGCCCGGATGGATAGCGGCGACGCACTCCTCATGGGTGCGGCGCACGAGCGCGTACAGGTCGAGCTGCTCCTGGGTGGGCTCACCCATCACGACAGTGCGCGTCATGTCGGAGCGGTAGTCGCAGTAGCCCGCACCGTAATCCATGAGGACAAAGTCGCCCTTCTCGATCACGCGGTCGCTCGGGACGGCATGCGGGTTGGCGGTATTGGGGCCACTCGCCACGATGGAGCCGAAGGCCAGGCTGTCGGCGCCGTTGGCGAACATAAAGTTCTCGAGCTCGTTGCGAACCTGCTTCTCGGTCATACCGGGCTTAATAAAGCCGAGCATGTGCTGGAAGGCGGCATCGGTGATCGACTGCGCGTGGCGCATGAGCTCGATCTCCTCTGCATCCTTGATGGCACGCATCTTGCGGATGTCGTCATGCATCAGCGGCAGCATGCAGGCAACGGAGCGGTCCTCCAGACCACGCTGAATACCCTGGTAGAAGTTAATCTGCATGTCATCATCGACGGCGCAGACACGGCATTTGTTGGCCGCAATCTTGCCGGCGACCCAGCCGGGGATGGTGCCCTCGTCCATGTCGTAGACCCAGGGGCTGCCGGCGGGCGTGTTCTCCTCAAAACTGTTGAGATAGCGCGAGTCGGTGTGGAACAGGCACTGATCGGCCGTAATAAACGCGGCGTGAGGGAACTCGAAGGTGTAATCGAAGACGCCCTTCACGCCCGTGAGCCAACGGAGATTGGCCTCGTCGCGCACGACGATGGCGTCGTAGCCGCGCTCGGCCATCAGGGCACGGACGCGCTCGATACGACCGGCAGGACCGGCAGCAAACTCAGACATGCAGATTCCTTTCTTGTTGTCCTCATAAAAGTGGGACGGGTCCCGATCGAAAGACGGATTCGCACGCGATCCGCAACCGATTGAAAACCCGCACCTCAACATGATACGAAAGACGATGGATGTCAATAAAACTTAGAGAAGTTCTTTGCGAGAAGCCAAGTAGGCGTGAGCATGGCGCTCAAGAACCTCGTCCTCAACGCTCGTTAGACGAATGGCGCCAAGTGCCGCGGGCAGCGGCAACATACTGCGGTTCGAGCGGACAAACTGCTGCCTGCGGAACTCCTCGATATATGCGGCGGGCTCCAGATCGAAGGCAAACTCCTCGATACCAAAGTCCTCCAAGCAGTCATCGACCTCAAAGACGTAATCGATATCGAAGTCGCAGGCATCATGTGCTAGGCGCGCCTCAAAGCGCATACCTTCGGACAACAGCTGGTAGGCAGGGACCTGCGAAGCGGCATCGCCCAAGCAGGCGCGCAGGGTACGCTCCCCCGTCTTGCCAAAATCGAGCGCATGGCGGGCGCTCGGGTTCGTGGCCATCAGTACGTCCTTGCGGGCAGTCTGAGACCACTGAACGGCATTGACGAGCGCGACTTCCTCGCCAGCGAGAATCTCGGGGACGGTCTCGGTAAACTGATTCCAACGGGACTTGCTGCTCGAAAGCATGGTGCCAACAAGTACCGCATAACCGAGCTTGAGGTCCTCGGGGTCCGCTTCGCGAACAAGTTCGAGGTCACACACGACCAAGCCCGGCTCGGGACGGAACGCGATAGCGGGAAGCGCATTCGCCGACGAGGCGACGAGTGGCTTCATAGTCGTCGCGACCGTGAGCATGGCGTCGAACGTCGTCGGCAGCAAGGCGCACTCGGTGCGACCGCACCACTGATTGGCACACCAGCAAACGACCGAGCAGGTCGCCGTGTCGCCGACAGCGACAACGAGATCGTCGCAGGTAATGCCGTTATCCGACAGGGCGCCAAAAACGGTATCGGCATCGGCCAGCGTAGCACCGGCAGGCGAAACCTCGAGGACAAGCGGCGACACGGCAAAACCGGCGTCGACCAGCGCATGCTCGACAACCTCGCCAAAACGCTCGGATGTGGCGCTGTTCCAAACCACCATCGCCCGCTTGGGTTTGCCCACAGCCGAGGCAAACATGCGCGACAGCTCCTCGAACGCGCCCAATCCGACGCGGACATCGACACTGCGGTTTTGGAAATTGATAAGTTGACGGCGAATCATAGCAGTCCACGCTCCAAAAGCATCTCGGCACAAAGGTAGGAAACGTCCTCGAAGGACTTGTTGCGAATATCAAGGGTAATATCGGCGGCCTGGCGATACAGCGGACGGCGATGTTCAAACAGGCGCGCAGCATGCTCGGGTGAGCGGAAATCTGGTCGGGTATCGGAGCGGCGAATCTGGCGCAACGAATCCTCAAAGTCGCCTTCGAGGTACACGCAGGTACCCATCTCGTGCATCAGCTCAATGTTTACCGGCGTCTCGACGATGCCACCCCCGCACGATACCAACAGGCTGCGCTCGCTTTGAAGCGAACGGAGTGCCGAGGTCTCGAGCTCGCGAAAACGATCCTCGCCTTCGGTCTTAAATATCTCGGTCACCGACTTGCCGCATCGACGCACAACCAAACGATCGGTATCGATGAATCGACGCTTGAACATAGTGCCCACGTTGCGCGCAAGCGTCGACTTGCCCGCGCCCAAAAAGCCGATAAAGAAGATATGGTCACAGCCGTGTTTGATGTGCTGGGACATGGCGAAACCTATTCCTCGCAGGGAAGGTCGCGCAGGGCCCGGCGCTCAAAGATACGGAAGATCTGCGTGTACCACAGGTCCTGGGTTGCCTGCGGCTTGACCAGAATGGTATCGACGCCGGCAAAGTTACCGCTCCACACGTCCGTGTAAAGCTGATCGCCGATTAGCACGGCCTCGTTAGCCGTGGCCCCCAGGCGCTTAAGGCCCGCCTTCAAGGCAAACGGAGCGGGCTTCATGGCGTGGCTGATGGCCTCGAGCCCCAACTCGCGCGCCGATGCCATGACCTGGTCGCGATGCCAGTTGTTCGACACCATGCACAGCTTAAAGCCCTTGGCACGAGCGGCGTCGAGCCAGGCCGAGACGGCAGCGGGTACCTGCTCGGTATCACGCGGCACCAGGGTGTTGTCGCGATCGAGCAGAATGGCGCGCTTGCCGTCGGCCCAGAGGGTATCGAGGTCGATGCGATCGACCGAGGCAACATATCGTTTGGGGCTAAAAATCCTCATGATCAATTCCAAGACTGTTGATGCTCTTCGTAGGTCTTCGAGAAATACTCCTCGTCCTGCGTAATGTAGAAATACAGGTCGTCGGAGTCGGTCGGCTCAAGGGTGGCCTTGAGCGCCTCGAGCGACGGAGAGCAAATGGGCGTGGGCGGGAGGCCCTCGTGCTTATAGGTGTTATAGGGGCTATCACTCTGCAGGTCGTCGGCGGTAACCTCGCCGCCGGTGACGTACATCATGGTCGCGTCGCTATTGAGGTAGCGCAGGCCATCGAGCTTGCCCGCCAGACGGTTGTAGAAGACTGAGGCCACATGCGCGCGCTGGTCGGCGTTGAGGCCCTCGCGCTCGACGATCGAGGCAAGGTTAACGATGTCGTAATCGGACATCTCCACGCCATAGCGCTCCTTGATCTTGGCCTCGCAGCTGGCAAAGTCAAGCGACTTATACTCGGCGTTGAACTGGTCAAGCATGGCGCGAATCACATCATCGGAGCTTGGGTCCTTACCCAGTGAATAGGTCTTGGGAAATAGGAAGCCCTCGAACGAATCGTTCGCGGCGTCTTTAAGGAAAGCGTAATCATTCACATAATTGCTCGCCTTAGCCTGGTTAAGGAAGTCCTCCTTAGAAATGCTGTCGTACGCCTTGGCCACGCGGTCGGCGACCTGGTCAACCGTCAGACCCTCAGGGATAGTCAGCGCATCGGAGCTCGCATTGGGGCCCTCCATGAGCTGCTGAACGACCTTGGTCGCGTCCATGAGCGTGGTGAACGAGTAGGTGCCGGGCTTGAGCGACATGTCGGCGTTGAGCTTTTTGACCGCCGCGTAATAATCCTTGGGATTTTCGACGATATGGTTCTCGGAGAGAATCGAAGCGATGCTGTCACCCGAGGCACCATCGGGAATAGTGATAGTAACCTGCTGGCCAGCAGTGACTTTCGCATCCTCACCAGCAAAAAAGCCCTTGACAGCTGGCACGACAAAGAAAACGATCGCGACAAGCGCAAGCACGGCGACGACGCCACCGATAATCATAGGCACCGGGGAGCTTTTCTTTTGGGCACCACGGCGAGCGCGCGTGTTATAGCTCGAGCGCGTGGCCGGAGCAACGCCGTGCGAGCCATGAGTATGATGTGCGTGGGAGCGTGATTGCGGTGCCTGTCCCTGCGTACGCTGGGCAGGAGCCTGCTGCTTAAAGCGGGAACCGCCCGCGGGCTGCGCGGGACGAGCGGCGGGCTGTTGAGCAGTACGCCGAGTAGGTTGAGCCGAACGCTGCGTCGGCTGCGCCGGGCGCTGGCCAGGCTGAGCAGGGCGTGGCACGGACTGACCCTGACGACTCTGCTGGCGCGGATCGGAAGCGCTAGGCATGCTGAACCTCCTCATTTTTACGATCGAGCCATGTCTGCAAGAACAGGCTGGCGGCGATCATGTCAATCTTGCCCCTCATCTGCTTTTCGTTAAGCCCCTGCTCACGCAGGATACGCTTGGCCTCTTGCGAGGACAGGCGCTCGTCCTCAAACTCCAGCGGAAGATCGAGCTCGTCGGCGATCTTTTGCGCTACGGCGGCAACGCGCTCGGCCTGGGGGCCAGGCTCGCCGGCCATGGTCAGGGGACGCCCGCTTACCAGGACATCGGGCTCATAGTCCTCGACCAGGTAACGGAACGTCTTAGCCATACAAGTGACCTCGGCGGCCGGGAGCACCTTGACGGGCATCGCCATCTTGCCATCACGGCTCGAGACGGCGATGCCGATCCTGGTCTCCCCTATGTCCAGCGCGAGCGCGACCACAGCGACTACTTAGGCGCCGAGCGCGGTCTTGGCGGCCGCGAGGGCATCGGCGATACCGGCGGCATTCTTGCCACCGGCCTGGGCCATGTTGGGACGGCCGCCACCGCGACCGTCGACCAGGCCCGCAATCTGCTTAATCACGTTACCGGCGTGGAAACCGGCCTTCACGGCGTCATCGGAGCCAGCAGCGAGCAACGCAGGCGTGCCCTTCTCGGTCACGCTGGCAACGACACAGGCGACAGGGCCGGCGACCTTCTGGTGCACGGTATCCCAGACGTTGCGCAGGTCAGCAGCCTCAAGGCCCTGGAGCTCAGCGACGACGAGCTTATAGCCGTCGAGCTCGACGGCACCCTCGATGGCGCTGGAGATAGCGTCGGAGGAGCCACCGGTCAGCGCCTTCTTGAGCTTGTTAGACGTCTCGCGCAGCTCGGCCTGCAGGTTCTCCACACGAGCGGGAACCTCGTCAACGCGGCACTTGAGCGCAGCGGCAGCGGCGTCAACGAGTGCCAGGCGGTCGGCCATGTAGTCGAGGGCGCCCTTAGAGGTAACGGCCTCGATACGGCGGACGTTCGAGCCCGTGGAGGACTCGGAGATAATCTTGAATAGGCCGATCTCGGCAGTGTTGGCAGCATGCGTACCACCGCAGAGCTCGCGGGAGAACGGCTGGTCCTCGGCGCCCACGGAAACGACGCGGACGACGTCGCCATACTTCTCGCCAAACAGGGCGACGGCGCCGGCGGCCTTGGCCTCGTCGATGCCCATGACGCGGGTCACGACCGGCTTAGATGCAAAAATCTGCTGGTTGACCAGGTCCTCAACAGCCTTGAGCTGCTCGGAGGACAGGACCTCAAAGTGCGTGAAGTCAAAGCGCAGGTGCTCGGGCGTCACCAGCGAGCCGGCCTGAGAGACATGCTCGCCCAGGACGTGCTTAAGCGCGGCGTCAAGCAGGTGGGTGGCGGTGTGGTTGCGGCGCAGGAAGCCACGGCGCTCGGCGTCGAGCGCGGCGGTCACGGTAGCACCAACGGTCAGCGTGCCCTCGGCGACGTGCGCAACGTGGGCATACAGGCCGTTGTGGTTCTTGGTATCGGAAACGGTCAGCGAAACGCCCTCGGCGGAAAGCTCGCCGGCATCGCCCTGCTGGCCGCCCATCTCGGCATAGAACGGGGTGCGGTCGAGCACAACCTCAACATCCTCGCCCGCCGCAGCGGACTCGACGGACTCGCCGTTGCGCACGATGGCCACAACCTTGGCGCCCTCAATGACGTCATTGTCGTAGCCGTCGAACTCGGTCGCAGCGACCTTGTCCGAAAGCTCGACCCACACATCGTTGAAGCTGCCCCAGGCGTCGCCCTTAGCATTGGCGCGAGCACGGGCCTTCTGGTCCTCCATGCAAGCGGTAAAGCCGTCCATGTCGACGTCGTGGCCGGCGGTGCCGGCAATCTCGACGGTCAGGTCGATGGGGAAACCAAAGGTGTCGTGCAGCTTAAAGGCGACATCACCCGGGAGCACGGCGCCATCGGCAAGCGCTGCCAGGGCCTCGTCCAGGTAGACGCGGCCGTTGTCGAGCGTCGTGGAGAAGCGCTCCTCCTCAGAGGCGACGATACCCTTGACGAGTGCGACGTTCTTGAGCAGCTCGGGATAGGCCTCGCCCATCTGAGCGTTGACCTCGTCGATGAACTTGGTCAGGAAGGCGCCCTCGATGCCCAGCAGGCGACCGTGGAACACGGCGCGGCGGAGCAGGCGGCGAAGGACGTACTCGCGGCCCTCGTTACCGGGCAGGATGCCGTCCGAGATCATAAAGTCGACGGCACGGGAGTGGTCGGCGATGATGCGCAGCGAGCGGCTGGCGCCGGAGTAATCGTCGGCGTCATAGGTCTTGCCGCTGATCTTCTCACCGAGCTTGATGAGGTGCTGCATCAGATCGCCGTCGTAGTTGGCGGTCTTGTGCTGCATGATGGCGGCCATGCGCTCCAGACCCATGCCCGTATCGAGGTTGCGGTGCGGCAGCTCCGGCATGGAGCCGTCCTCCTGGCGGTCGTACTGGGTAAACACGAGGTTCCAGAACTCAAGGAAGCGGTCACAGTCGCAGCCGGGCTTGCAGTCGGGGCTACCGCAGCCGACCTCCTCGCCCATGTCAAAGTAGATCTCGGAGCACGGACCGCAGGGACCGGTGGGGCCAGCGGCCCAGAAGTTGTCGTCCTCGCCAAGGCGCGAGATGTGATCCTCGGCAACGCCCAGGGAGCGCCACACGTCGTGGGTCTCGTCGTCCTCGGTAAAGACGGTGAAGTACAGGCGGTCGAGCGGCAGCTTGAACTCCTTGGTGATAAGCTCGAAGGCCCAAGCGCAAGCCTGCTGCTTGGAGACGCCGCCAAAGGAGAAGTCGCCGAGCATCTCAAAGAACGAGAGGTGACGGCCGTCCTCGCCGATGCAGTCGATGTCGTTGGTGCGGACACACTTCTGGCAGGAGATCGCGCCGATCTCCTTCATGGCCTTCTTGCCCTGGTAGTACTCCTTAAACTGGTTCATGCCGGCGTTGGCAAGCAGCAGCGAGGGGTCGTCGGGAACAAGGGACGAAGAAGGATAGAGCTTAAGACCGCGCTCCTCAAAGAAGTTGAGGAACTTGGAGCGGATCTCGGCCGTAGTCATTGACGGGTAGTCAGCACTCATAGAGGGAATCTCCTCGGTTTCACATCGAAACAGTTCAAACGTAACGATATTACCATCCCGCCGCGCAAGTGCAAAAAAGAGGGCCGACATAAAGCCGACCCTACAGCGAAAGTGCACGTTATTTAGGAGTATGCGATGCTTTGAAAAAGGCTACTGTATAATTACATATAAGATTCACCCGGAAGGAGCGATCGATGAAAAGCAAACGATTTGTCCTGAATGCACTTCTGGTTGTAGCACTTTTAGCGCTTTTGGCTTTCTCCTGCTGGTACGCAAACCAACCAGCATTTGGCTACGTATTGTATGCAGTAATGTCCGGCGATAAAGCCTATTACACTCTACGCGCAATTGACGTTCTCTTTTTCTATGTAGCCGGCCCCTTATCAATCGCTTTGCTCGCGTTTCTTGTCATTTACAACTTCAAGAAACGCTAGCGGTGCCTATTTGGAATCCGAATCGTCCATGGAGCCGTCGATGCCGGTTTTGGTATCGTCGTCCGAGTTGGAGTCATCGTCCTTGGCGAAGGGATTCTTGAAAAAGCTCGTCGCATCGGGCTGCAGGCCCGAGAGCTTGATCCAGGGATTCTCGAGCTCGGGCTTGGGCATCGCCTGGGCCTCGGGCGCGGTCTCGTTGCCGATGAGCTCGGACTCGTAAATGAACGTATCGTCTCCAAGCGCGTCGTAGGCGGCGACCGGGTTGCCCTCGGCATCGCGATATGGCGTGCCCTTAAATACAGCGCCGTCGTATGCCACGAGCTGGCGACCGGTCTCGTTCTCAAAGTAGTAGACGAAAATGCCCTTGAGGGCCGCGCACAGCGGAATGGCGATGACCATGCCGATGGGACCCATAAGTGCCGAACCAATAACGAGGGCCGTCAGGCTCATGATGGGATGCACCTGCACCGAACTCTGCATGACCTTGGGGGAAATGACGTTATCGGTGACGTTTTGAGCCACCATGGTCACAACGAGCGTCCACAACGCCAGCATGGGGCTGAACATAAAGCCGAGCACCGTGGCGATCGCCGCGCTTACCCAGGGACCGACAACCGGGACCAAGTGCATGATGCCGGTAAAGATGGCCATGAGTGCCGCGTAGGGATGGCCAATGAGCGTAAAGCCGATAAAGGCGAGGATGCCACCGCAGATGGACGTCACGACCATGCCGCGCATATAACCGCCGACCGAGCGCGAAAGAATCGCGACCATAAAGCGGTACGAGGTCTCTTTTTCCTGTCCGATGATGGTACAGACCTCGTGGTGCATACGGGGATAATCGCAGGCAAGCCAGTAGGCAAGCACCAAACCCAGGAAGATTACGAACAGCTGCGAGGCCGTGTTGGTGATCAGCGGGAACACGCCGCGACCGAGCTCAGCGGCGATTTGCGATACGTACTTGGACGCCACGGCAACCAGCGACGAAAGATTATCGTCCAAATACTCCTTGAGCGGCGTGTTGTTGAGCGTCTTTGCATGCGAGATCATCTCGTTGAGATCGCCACCTGCAACACGAAGCTGCTCGGGCAGGCGGCTCAGGACTTCCATGATCTGACCAAAGAGAATCGGCGACAAGATACAAACGACACCGACGAGCACGGCAACAACAACAATAAGCGCGATAAGCGAACCGATGCCGCGATTCACGCCATGGTGCTCGAGCCAGTTGGTGATCGGGGACATCACAAAGGCAATGATGGAGCCGACGGCAAGAAACTCGATAACCGGCGCCAGGATGCCCATAAGGTTAAAGATGACAGCGGCGATGACAATGCAGCCGACAACAGCCCAAATGCGCAGCGTCAGAATGCGGGTGTCGCGCAGCACGCGATCGGTTTGTTGGGGGTGCTCACTCATGAACGAATCATCACTCCGTCGGGGTCGATCTTGTCCTGAATCTTCTTAAGCGTGCGGCGCAGCAGACGCGAAACCTGCACCTGAGAAATACCCAGCTTCTTGGCGATCTCGATCTGTGTCATGCCCTTCACAAAGCGCAGCTCGATCACCTCGCGCTCGCGCGGCGAGAAATCACGGATGGCTTCCTCGATCACTAGGCGGTCATCGGTAAAGTCGAGCTCGTTGTCGTCGTCGGCGTAACGGTCGAGAATCGAGGGGGCATCGTCGGAATCGGACGCACCAGGAGCCTCGATGGGCACCGAGGTATAGGCCGAAGACGATTCCATAGCCTCGAGGACCTCATCGACAGTCACATCTAGATACTCAGCGATCTCCTCAACCTTGGGCGAACGCTGCAGCTCGTTGGTAAGTTTGTCAGTAGCTTGGTTGACCTTGGCCGAGAGCTCCTGCAGACGACGAGGTACGCGCACGCTCCAGCCCTTGTCGCGAAAATGGCGTTTGATCTCGCCCAGGATAGTGGGTGTTGCAAACGTCGTGAACTCGAGCCCGCGCTCGGGGTCAAAGCGGTCGATAGCCTTGAGCAAACCCAGATAGCCGACCTGCATGAGGTCGTCGAGCGGCTCGCCGCGATTCTTAAATTTGTTGGCAAGAAACCTTACCAGGTTCATATGGGACATGACGAGCTGCTCGCGCGCGTCCGGATCACCGGTTTCTTTGTAGCGACGAAACAGCTCGCGGGTTTTCTCCTTGTCCCAAGCGGTCTTGCCGCTCCGGGAACGTTCGGTCATATTAGATATCCGCCTTGAGGTCGAGGGAAAGCGTCAGGGGCGCCGTAGTCTTTTCGTAGGAGTCGCACACGCTCGCGAGGATGAGCTCGGCATACACCGCAGCCTGGTCGTCTTCATCGACCGTAGCCTGGTCGCCAAAGGTAATAGTCATGCCAACGTGGGTCTCATCGACATCGAATTTGATGGTGATGTCATCGCAGTCGACCGCGGTGCAACCAAAGATGAAAGCCTCCTCAGCAGCCATGCGGATGTCCTCGATGCGATCGACAGACATAGAGCACAGGGCACCAACGTTGGCTGCCGTCATGCGCACAAGGCGAGCGAGACGCGGGTCACCGGCAACGGTCAGCGTGATAGGGCAGGTTGCTTCGCTACTCATCGCAGGACTCCTCAGAGGTCTCGGCGGGCGTATAGGTGTAATACTGAGCCGGCTTGGATACAGACTTCTGACCATCATCGTCGCCCGCGGCGGCCTCGTCCTCGCCAATTAGGATGCGCTCGGTAGGCTGCTCGGCCTCCGCAGCGGCAGCGGCGAGCTTGCGATCGGCGTCGGCTGCAGGAGCCTTCACCTTATTGAAGAGCTTCTGCACAGCACCGGCGGCAGAGTCGGTCACGCTCGACACAGCATTGCTGGCCTCGGCCATGCTGCCCGTAACCTCGGAAATGTCGCGAACCACGGCTTCGACCTCTACGAGATTGGAGGTAAGGGCATCAACTGCCGTCTTGCTCGACTTAAGCAGCGGCTCCATCTGGGCAAGCGCCGGCGTAAGCTCATCGACAGCGCCATCGAGCTTTGCCACCACAGGCTGAGCCTCGGCGATGGTGTTGTTGAGGTCGTTCACGGTCTTATCGAGCGAGTCGACAACATTGCGGGTCTTGCGCAGGGTAAGCGCGAGCTCAGCGATGGCCCACACGCCGGCAACGGCGAGCAGCAGCAGGGCGATTTGAATGGGACTCATACAAGCCTCCCGGAAGAATCGAAATACAGACGCTTTTCATGGTACCCCAAAGGGGACCGAACATGCCAAGAGCAGCAACGTGGGACAAAATTATCAGCAGCTACCTCGGTGCATTCCCGCTGCGGTCTCGTTCGCTTTGCTCTACGCGCCACTCTTCCCAGCCGCGCCCGGCAGGCTGCCAAAATGCACCGCGTTCCAAGCCTTCGGGCAAATAGCGCTGATCGACCCAGCCTTCGGGATAATCATGTGGATACTTATACACACCGTATTCATCGCTGCCCGGGCGATGGCGATCGCGCAGATAACTCGGCACCTCGCGAAGCCCACTAGAATGGATATCGGCCAGCGCCGCATCGATCGAAGCCTCACACGCGTTGGATTTTGGCGCCAAGCACACATAGAGTGCAGCCTGAGCCAGGTTAATGCGGCACTCGGGATAGCCAATGACCTCGGCAGACTTAAACGCGGCATGCGCCACCAAAAGCGCCTGCGGGTCGGCGTTGCCAACATCCTCAGAAGCGTGAATCATAATGCGGCGAGCGATAAACTTAGGATCCTCCCCAGCATCGATCATGCGCGCGAGCCAATAGATCGTGGCATCGGGGTCACTACCGCGCATGGACTTGATGAACGCACTGATGATGTCGTAGTGCATGTCGCCGTTTTTGTCATACGTAAAGCCGCGACGCGGGTTGGCAATCTTCACGTCATCCACGGTGATGGGATAGCGCTCCCCCGCCGCAGGCGCTGGCGTTCCCTCGGTATCGGGACGCGTGACGGCAATCTCGCTCGCAAGCTCGAGCGTCGTGAGCGCCGAGCGAGCGTCACCCGCTGCCAGCGTGCAAATGGTCTTGACCGTATCCTCATCGGCCGAGAACTTTCCGTTCAAGCCCTGTGGTGCCTCGAGCGCACGCTCAATAAGCGTGGCGATATCCTCATCCTTCAGATGTTCAAGCTCCACCACGCGCCCGCGCGACAACAGTGCCGAGTTGACCTCAAAGTACGGGTTCTCTGTCGTAGCGCCAATCATAATGACGGTACGGTTCTCAACTGCATGCAGCAGGGCATCCTGCTGCGACTTAGAGAAGCGGTGAATCTCATCGATGAATAGAATGGTGCGGCGGTCGTACGTATTCAGGCGCGTCTTGGCCTCATCAATCACGCGACGCAGGTCCTTCACGGTACCCGTGACGGCGCTGACCTCGACAAACTCGCTCTTAGTATGGTTGGCGATAATATGGGCCAGCGTCGTCTTGCCCGTACCGGCCGGCCCATACAAAATCACACTGGAAAGCACGTCGTGTTCGATCGCGGCACGCAACCATGAGCCCTTACCGACGGCCTTTTGCTGGCCCACATACTCGTCGAGCGAATTGGGTCGCATGCGCACCGCGAGCGGCGCATTTTTAAAGGAACGCTCGCGCGTCGAGGCAGAAAAAAGGTCGTCCATAGCCATCCCGTGCATCAATCAAAAACGTTTTCAACTAACCAGTATACCGAATATATACGAACTACCGTTCGTTAATATAGGTACGGTGCGGAAACTCCAGACCAGGGAACAGCTTGCTCGTCAGCTCGCAGAAATAGCCGTCCGTCATGCTCGCAATGTAATCCACGACCGCCTGGTCCTTATCATCTTGCCAGGGATAGGTGCGATCGTAGTAGGAAAGCTGCCGCTCAATGCGAGAAATGTGGTGCTTAAAGATATACGAAGACTCGTCGCCTTCGTTTATATCCCGCAGGCAACGGTCGTAGAGCTTTTCGAAGGCCTCGCGCAGCTCCGCTTCGGAGTCACCTTCAATGCCGCCCTTGCTATAGATCTTCTCGTAGTTCTCGCGCTTGGCTCGGCGGATCTCCTCAAACAGGTCCTCGCTCATCTCGATGCGTGGCTTACCATAGCTGTGCTCGACGATATCGATGGAGGCATGCGTAAGGATCCAGCTGTTGTATGCCCCGCCCAGGTCATCGTCAAAGGCGTCGGGTGACAGCAGACCCGCCGAAATGGCGTCTTGGCGATCGCGCCCCACGTAGGCAAGGATATCCGAGATGCGAACCACGCAGCCCTCGAGCGTCATGGGGCGCAGGTGCTCAATTGCGCTGTAACCTGTGGCAATGCAATCCTCAACCGTAAGGTCGAACTGGTCAAAGGAGCTCATGTCCGAAAGCTCAAACACACGCTGTTCGTACTCACCGTTGTGGCATAGCACGCCGTCGAGCGTCTGGAGCGACACGTTGCGGCCGTACAGCGCGTCGAGCACGCGGACCGACTGCACGTTATGGAAAAAATAACGACCCGTGCGCTCGTGATAGATATCGTTGAGAAAGCGTTCACCGGCATGGCCAAAGGGCGTGTGGCCCAAGTCGTGGCCCAAGCCAATCGCCTCGATCAAATCGCAGTTGAGCCCCAGGGCACGTCCGATATCGCGAGCGATGCGCGAGACAAGCTGCACGTGCAGGCCGCGACGCGACAGGTCGTCGTTGCTGCGAAAACTGAAGACCTGCGTTTTGCCTGCATAACGGGTGTATGCGGGCAGATGCAGAATCTTTTCGGTATCGCGCATAAAGGCCGGACGCATGAGCGTGCCCTCGTCTGCAGCCCGATCGACACGTCGGATGACTTGGTCGTCACCGCATCGATAGGGATTAACGACACCCGAGGCGCGATCGGCAGCGATACGCTCGACCAGCTCGGGCGACAACACCGCGGGAATGCGATCCATATGCGCCTTGATGGCGGCTGTCTGTTGATTGATTGCCATGGCATGCTCCTTAAAAAGGGCGCGCAAACGGTTACAGCGTACTACCCACAACCTCGATTATGGCAAATATCGGCACTAAAAACGGCAGTAAAGGCAGGGAGCGTGATTTTGCAATGAGACAGGCGGCGGAAAGGGTCAGAAGCGCAACCGCAAACGCGACGACACCACCCAAGGGATCGAGGGTACAAAGGGCAAAGAGCGCCTTGGCATCCCCCATGCCAATGCCAGGAGCGTGGCGAACACGACGCCAGAGCGACTCAGTAAGCACAAGGGCAAGGTAGACGATAACCGCAAGACCGGCGTGGTCAAGCGCCGTGTTAACACCCTTGTCGAGCCAAACGCCCGCAAACGCCGCCACTGCACACGCACCGGCAAGCTCGTTGGGAAACCGCCGCTCACGGGCATCAATCGCCGCGCCGGCAAAGATGCAAATCCAAAACGGAATATAGACCATCGAACACCTCCTTGGGCAGCAGCTCAAGCGCAAAAACCACCACAAAGGTGCCTGCCCCCTTTATGGTGGTTTTGATGCTGGTTATTTGGCGCCCTGCATGACTTCGTCGAGGGTAACGCTTACGGCGTGTTGCGTCGGCACCCAGTCAACCTTCAGGAACAGAGCAGCCACCGTGATGGGGATATAGCTGAACATAAAGATCGGGAAGGTAAACAGGTTTGTCACCAGACGCCACTTTTGCGCACAGTGAATGTGCTTGTACTCAAAGATGGTCGTAAGCAGCGCCAGGATAAAGAAGGTCTGATACATCATCGCGAAGGTCATAATGAGCGAGGCGGCACACGCCTGCATCTCGACCTCGGTGGCCAAGAAGCCGTGCGAAAGACCGCCCACGATGAGGAAGGTAGCATTGGCGAGCATCGAGATCAGCGATAGCAGCATACCCGGAGCGATCGTCATAAACATGTCGTAGGCGGCAAAGCGATGATAGCGGAAGGTCGATTTGACCAGATGCTTACCGTAGGTAAAGAACACCTGGTAGAAGCCCTTGGTCCAACGCATACGCTGTTTCCAAGACGCCTTAAACGTCACGGGCTGTTCGTCAAAGAACTCCGCCGGCGCATAGCCAATGCGAATGCCGTGGATAGCGCAGAACGTGGTGAACTGAATGTCCTCAGTCAGCGTGTGGAACTGCCAGCCGTGCATGCCCTCGATAACACTGGCAGAAATGAGATAGCCCGAACCCGATACAGCGCAGGAAGTCTTGCAGATGTTGCGCGCATTGTTAAGGAAGCGCGCCTCGCGCAGATACCACGTGGCGTTGGCCGCAGAGATCCACGAACTGCCGAAGTTCTTAGAGTTGCGATAGCTGGTGACCACATGAAAGCCCTGGTCAAAGGCATCGTTCATCTTGGATACGTAATCACGGGAAATGACATTATCGGCATCGAAAATAAAATAACCCTCAAAGGTATCGGGATACTCGTTGAGAATGCGGTCGAAGCCAAAGTCCATGACCCAGCTCTTACCCTTGCGGGCAAGGTCATTACGCTCATAGACAATGGCGCCCGCCTCGCGCGCGAGCTGCGCCGTGTTGTCGGTGCAGGCGTCGGCGACCACGAAGACCTCGATAAGCTCAGACGGATAATCCTGGTCCTTGATGGAGCGAACGAGGTTGGCGATCACGGCCTCCTCGTTATGCGCAGCGATAAAGAAGGCATAGCGGTGGAGTTTTTTGGCCTTGGGAGGCGCGACCTCGCCACGAAGAGCGCCAATGACAAAGAAGACCACCTGGTACAGAAAGCAGACCGTGAGCAGCGTGACGACAATCTGGTTGAAGATCACGATGGGTGTGTTGGTTTGTAAAAAGGCGAGCATGCAGGCTCCCAGCAACGCGTTACGTAAACAATCGTATATCTTACCGCAGGCTTACCGAGTTCAAGAAACCACCTAATACTGGCTAGGCTTCGAGCAGACCGAGCTGCGGGACGATTTCGTCGCCAGCGACAGTGCGGCCGAGCGAACGCGGGGCCAGATCATCCAGAACCGCCGCAAGGTCCCACGGCAGCTCGTCACGGCATTCAATGCGCTCCCCCGTCACGGGGTGGTCAAACGCCACGCGCCAAGAATGGAGGAACTGCCTGGTCAGGCCCTGATCGGCGCGTGCATCGCACTTACCGTAGAGCGGATCACCCACACAGGCATGGTTGATATGGCGCATGTGCACACGAATCTGATGCGTGCGACCGGTAAACAGGTGGCACTCGACGAGCGTGTAACCGTCGTCGAAACGCGTGGAATCAAAGCGCTCAAGCACCTTGAAGGTCGTGATGGCCTGACGGGCAAAGGGGTCATCGGAAACCGCCATCTTCACGCGGTCGCGCGTCGATCGGGCGATACCGGTGTTGATAGTGCCCTCATCCATAGCGATATGACCGTGAACGAGCGTGATATAGCGACGGTCGAGCGTGCGCGTGCGGATGAGATTTTGAAGCGCGCGCTGGGTGTCGTCGTCTTTTGCCGCGAGCATAAGGCCCGAGGTATCGCGATCCAGGCGATGCACGATGCCGGGGCGGTCCTCACCCTGCACGGTACCAAGATGATCGATGCCGCAGTGGTAGACCAAGGCGTTCGCAAGCGTGCCGCTCTCGTGGCCGTGGGCGGGATGGCACACCAGACCGCGCTGCTTGGAGAGCACGATAAGGTAGTCGTCCTCATAGCGAATGTCGAGCGGGATGGCCTCGGGAATCACGTCGGTCGGGTCGTGCGGCTCGGGCAAGTCGACCGAGATGCGGTCACCGGAGCGCACAGCATATTTTTTTGATAGGCAGGTCTCGCCGTTGACCGCAACGGCACCGCCCTCGATCAAGTGCGCGCAGGCAGAGCGCGTGGGACAGCCATCGTTGGAGCCCAGATAGGCATCGAGGCGCTGACCAGCGGAATCGTCGGCAACAAGAATATGGATGTCGGCCATTAACGCTCATTCCTTTCGCGAATCTTGCGGGCACGCTCCCCACGCTGTTTGGCTTTGCGCTTGGCGCGGGCCTCGTCACGGGCGTTGAGCTCGGCGGTCGCATCGACCTCGCGAGCGGCGGGGCTCAAGAACATATAACCAATGAGCGCCAGCACAACGCCGACCGTAATGCCGATATCGGCCACGTTAAAGACGGGAAAGTCGATGAAGGTGGTGGCGATAAAATCGGTCACGAAACCAAAAACAAGGCGATCGATCGCATTGCCGATGGCACCGCCCGCAACCATGGCCATGCCCACAACCTCTAGGCGTGCGAGCTGAGGCGCGCGGACCAGGTACACGGCAATGGCGACAATGACCGCAAGCGCCAGCAAAGCAAACGCGACGCCATGCCCCTCGCCCATGCTAAAGGCGGCTCCGATGTTGCGGACAAACAGAAAATCGATCACGCCGGGGATAACGGTCGCATGCAGAGCATCGCCCACGGCACGAACCGCAAGCTTGGTCAGCTGGTCAACAAGCAACACAACGAGCGCCACGCCACCAGCAACACCCAACCGCCAACGCAAAGACGGCGTCATATCCGCACCACGACCCAAAGAAATCCCCTACCCTCAAAACTCGAATTACGTTTAGTGCAAGTAATCATCTTATAGTGACATGCATGAAACATGCAGCATATTCATCAACGAAAGCCAAATAACCAGCACAAAACAAAAGCGACATTCCGAAAACCGGAATGCCGCTTAATAGCTTTCGACAAAGAGCACAGGTCGAAAGAGAAGGCTCTAGTTCCAACAATGAAAACGCCGCACTACCGTCGCCAACAGCGAAAACGCCCCTAAGCGAGCAAGGTGACGTGAAAGAGGAGGGAAGCGTACTTTGGTACGCGACCGACGATTGAACGTCAGATTGCCGCTTAGGGACGTTTGCAGCGTCGGTAGGTTACGGCGTTCTACGAACGCCGTAACCTACAAAGCGTCAGCGCAGCGCTTGCAGATATGCGCGTGGCCGTTGTACTCGCCGACGGTGGTGCGATAGTTCCAGCAACGGTCGCAGCACTCGCCCTCGGCAGCCTCGATAGCGACGGAAAGCTCCTCGCCCTGGGTCAGCTCAACATCGGAGACGATGTAGAACTCGGCCAGGTCGACGGCCTTGTCGCCGGTCAGCAGCGCATACATCTCGGCGGGAACGACCGCCTTGACGCGGACCTGCTGACTCTTGGTGAAGGTGCCGGCGGAGCGGGCATCCTCAAGGGACTTGGTCACGGCGCTACGGAGCTCGAGCGAGGCCTCGAGCACGCCCTCGAACTCATTGGCCTCGTCGACCGTGATAGGCGAATTGTACCAATCGAGCAGCGCGGCGTACTTCTGGTGGTCGACGCAGCCGGCGGGCGCATAGGCCATGGCCTCGTCGACGGTGTAGGACAAGATCGGCTGCAGGTCGCGCATGAGCATCGAGAAGAGCTCGGCCAGCACGGTTTGAGCGCTGCGGCGCTCGAGCGAGCCGGGCTTGTCGCAGTACAGACGATCCTTCAGGGCGTCGAGGTACACGTTGGAAAGCTCGGTAACCACGAAGTCGTAAAGCGCACGGTAAGCACGCGGGAACTCGTAGCAAGAGTAGGCATCGTCGACCTCGGCCTGGACCTGGGTCAGGCGGGCAACCATGAGCTTGTCGAGCGGCAACAGGTCGGCAAAGGCGACGCCATCGGTCTCGGGCTCAAACTGACCCTCGAGCTCGGAGAGCAGGAAGCGCAGCGTGTTACGGAAGCGACGGTAGGCATCGGACGTACGAGCGAGAATCTCGTGGTCGATGGAAACATCGGAGCTGGTGTCGACGGAGGCAACCCACAGGCGGATGATGTCGGCGCCCATCTCGTCGCAGACCTTATTAGGGTCGATGACGTTGCCGAGCGACTTGGACATCTTGCGGCCCTGGCCATCGAGCGTGAAGCCCTGCGAAACGACCGCCTTGTACGGAGCATGGCCGTTGGCACCCACCGAGGTAAGCAGCGAGCTCTGGAACCAACCACGGTGCTGGTCGGAGCCCTCGAGGTACACGTCCGCCGGGTACTCAAGCTCGGGGCGATACTCACAGACGGCCTTCCAGGAAACGCCGGAGTCCCACCACACGTCGAGGATGTCCTTATCGGCCTTGAGGTGATGGCCGCCGCACTTGGGGCAGACGCAGGCCTCGCCCAGGTAGCTCTCGGGAGCGTCGGTGAACCAGGCGTCGGAGCCCTTCTCGTGGAAGAGCTTGATGACGGCGTCGAGCGTGGCGTCGTTCATGACCTTCTCGCCGCAGTCGGCGCAAGTGTAGCTGGGGATAGGCACGCCCCAGTTGCGCTGACGGCTGATGCACCAGTCGGGACGCTGCTCGACCATGGCACCGATACGGTTGGCCGCGTGGGCCGGATACCACTTGACGTTCTCGCGGACCTCTTTGCCAGCCTGCTCGCGCAAACCGGTCTTGTCCATCGAGACAAACCACTGGTCAGTAGCACGGAAGAGCACCGGGTGCTTGCAGCGCCAGCAGTGCGGATAGCTGTGTGTGATCTTCTTCTCGAGAACTAGGGTGCCGCGCTCGCGCAGGAACTCGATGATATGCGGGTTGGCCTCATCGGTATCCATACCGCTGAAGGGACCACCGGTGCCAAACTCCTCGCCGGTGTAGAACTTGCCGTCGTCATCGACCGGCATGCAGATGTCGGTGATGCCCTCCTTGAGGCAGGCAAAGTAGTCGTCGACGCCGTGGCCGGGCGAGTTGTGGACGATACCGGTACCATCATCGACACCGACGTAATCGGCCAGCAGCGCCACGCCCTCGACACCGTCAAAGATCGGCTGCTTGTAGTGGATGTGGTGGAAGGTCTCGGCGGGAACCACGTAGGGCTTGCCGTCGACCGTGACAGGGGTGTACTCCCAGCCAAACTCCTCGCAGCACTTGGGAGCCAGGTCCTCGAGCATGACCTCGGCGCGGCCATCGTGCTCAACGGCGACATAGGCGGCGCCGGGCTTAAGGGAAACGGCCTGGTCGGAGGGGATGGTCCACGGCGTAGTCGTCCAGATGATAAAGTCGACCGGGCCGTCGAAGTTCTCGAGGCCGGCGGGCTTGGAGGTCATCTCAAAGCGCACGAAGATGGAGGGGCTCGTCTCGTCGGAGTACTCGATCTCGGCCTCGGCCAGCGCGGTGTGGCAGTGCTTGCACCAGTGAACCGGCTTGTGACCGCGATAGATCATGCCCTTATCGAACATGGCCTTGAAGACCTCGATGTCGGCGGCATCATGCTGGTGATAGAGCGTCAGATAGGGGTTGTCCCAGTCGCCGAGCACGCCCAGACGACGGAAACCGGCCTTCTGAAGCTCGATGTTCTCGACAGCGAACTCGTTGCAGAGCTCACGGATCTTGGCCGTGGGGGTCTGGTTGAACTTCTCGGTGCCGAGCTTCTCCTCGACCTTATGCTCGATCGGCTGGCCGTGGCAGTCCCAGCCGGGGACATAGGGAACCTCATAGCCCTGCATCATCCAGTAACGGTTGATCATGTCCTTGGAGATCTTGTTCATGGCGTGGCCGATGTGGATCGGACCGTTGGCGTACGGAGGGCCGTCGTGCAGCACGAACTTCTTGTGACCCTCGTTCTTCTTCAGAACCTGCTCGTAGACCTTGTTGTCCTGCCAGTCCTTGAGTCGCTTGGGCTCGGACTTGGAAAGACCGGCACGCATGGGAAAACCGGTCTTGGGCAGATTCATCGTCTGCTTGTACTCGTTTGCCACGGTACCCCTTTCATTTCGTGGGCGCGCACGCCCTCTGGGCACCAAAAAAGCGCCCGTCCCTACAAGCTGGGACGAAGCGCCACAAAACGGGCTGTACGCCCGTAAAAGCTCTTCGCTTAACCACCCAGCTTAGATGCCCTCGCCCGCGTAATCGCGCGCTCGCATCCGTTACTCGGCTGGCCTGTATCGACGACCATCTCGGCGATATCTACTAAGACGTGCCTGTACGGCACATCCGTTGGGACCGCAGCTCCGGGGTGATTTTCATCGGTCGCATGCACGGGTTCTCAGCGCTCCCCGCTCTCTGTAGCATGCGGATGGCCGACTACTCGTCCCCATCAACGCTTATGCGGAGTATGCTAGCACGTTCCGCGCCGGCGAAAAACCCTCAACACTGGTTTTATACGTTCGAAATTTCTCGCTATTACAGCCCATCTCTAGGAGCAAAATACCTGAAAGCACTCTATCGAACGAAAGAAGGTTGCTATGCGCACGATTGGAATGAGCGACTATACCGTCGGCGAGGATTGCTTTGACGAGCTGCCCGGCGCGCTGGCCGAGTACGGAGCGACCAAGGTCGCGATCATCGGTGGCAAGCGGGCACTCGCCGCAGCACTTCCCGGTATCGAAGCTGCGCTGGCAGGTACCGACGTCGAGATTCTGGAGACGCGCGTCTACGGTACCAACAGTACGCGCGCCAATATCGCCAAAGTCGTAAACTCCCCCGCCTGCCAGCAAGCCGACGTGCTCATTGCCTGCGGCGGCGGCAAGGCGCTCGACACCGTGAAAACCGCAGCCATCGAGCTCAAGAAGATCGTCTTCACGGTCCCGACGATCTGTTCCAACTGCTCCGCCGCAACCGCCATTGCCGTCGTGTACAACGACGACGGCTCGCTCGAGGGCTATTCGTACCCCAACCGCCCCGCGCACATCTTCATCAATCCCAAGATCATCGCCGAGGCTCCGGCGGAGTACTTCTGGGCCGGCGTGGGCGATGCCCTGTCCAAGCAGCCCGAAGTCGAGTACGCCACGAGCGCCGGCAACTTAGAGCACACCGCCGGTCTTGGCCTGGCACTCGCCCACACCTGCTCCGAGCCGCTGTTTACCTACGGCGTCCAGGGTCTTGAGGATGTGCGCCAGAACCTGTCGAGCGAGGCTGTCAAGCAGATCGCGCTCGATATCGTGGTCAACACGGGCTACGTCTCCAACCTGACCAACCAAAACGATTACTACTACAACTCGAGCGTGGCGCATGCGTTCTACAACGCCACGTGCAGCATTCCGCGCGAGGGCTCCTACCTACACGGCGAGGTCGTGAGTCTGGGCGTGCTGGTGCTGTTTGCCTATACGGGCGATACCGAGAACCTTGAGCGCTACGCCGCCTTTAACAAGCAGATGGGCCTGCCCGTGACGCTTGAGCAGGTCGGGCTTTCCGAGGCCGATATCCCTGCTCTGTGCGAGTATGCACACGCCACCAACGAGTGGAAGCAGGGCAACCCGGAGCCCTTCACCGACGAGAAGTTCGCCGCTGCCATCAAGGCCGCCGACGCCTACGGCCACACCCTCTAGGCCAAGCCCAAAACCACCACAAGGGGACAGCGCCCTTGTGGTGGTTTTTTATTGCTCCAGTATGCTGGGATCGAATTCACTCGCCGGGACCACACGGTACCCATTGCGCAGGAGAAGGTCGACGAAAACGCCGTTGCCCGCTGTGAGGGTGCCGCTGAATGTTCCGTCGTAGATGCGGCCTGCGCCACACGAGGGACTACGGTCCTGCAGGATGCACGCGGCGATCTCTTCCGGCCCGCCCGCCTGCTCGCACATATCGAGCGCACGTTGAGCGCCCAGGCGGAATTCCCGGTCAACGGACACTCCCTCGCAGGTACGGACCTCGCCGTTCACGATCTCGGACGGCTTGCGCGGCGTGGGCAGGCCCCCAAAGACCTCAGGGCACACCAAGAGGACCTCAGTCCCTGTACGCTCGCAGGCCTCGACCAGCTCGCGATGGTAATTATCGAGACCGTTATACTTGCAGCTCTCGCCCATCAAGCAGGCGCTCACCACGATCTTCATGTGCATCCCCCTCAAGCAGAACGCCCCATTTGAGATAGGTACTCAAATGGGGCGTCGATATTTACTGTCCCGAACGCAACGCTACTGCTGCTTAGGCATCAGCGGATTCTCGCGAGTGAGGAGATTCATGAACTCCTCGCCCGTGATCGTCTCCTTCTTGTACAGATAACGAGCCAGCTCGTGGAGCTTGAACTTGTTCTCCTTCAGGATCTGCAGAGCGCGATCATGCGCATCCTCAATCAACTTGGCGACAATTGCGTCCACGCGCTCGGCCGTGCCGGGGGCGCAGGTGAGCGATGTATCCTGGTTGAGGTACGCATTCTGAACGGTACCGAGCGCCATCATGCCAAACTCGTCGGACATACCAAAGCGCGTCACCATGTTGCGGGCGAGCTTGGTGGCCTGCTCGATATCGTTGGCGGCGCCGGTCGTCATCTCACCAAAGATGAGCTCCTCGGCCGCGCGACCACCGCAGTAGACGGCGAGCTTGTCCAGGACCTCCTGGCGCGTGGTCAGGAAGCGCTCGTCCTCCTCGACCTGCATGGTGTAGCCCAGAGCGCCACTCGTGCGCGGCACGATGGTGATCTTGGTGACCGGTGCGGAGCCCTTCTGGCGGGCGGCAACGATGGCATGGCCGATCTCGTGGTAGGACACAACCTGCTTTTCATGGTCGGACAGCACCGTCGACTTACGCTGCTGGCCGGCAATGACGACCTCCACCGACTCCTCAAAATCGTCCTGGGTGGCGCGCTTGCGACCCTCGCGGACGGCACGCAGGGCGCCCTCGTTGATGATGTTGGCCAGGTCAGCACCCGAGGCGCCGGGCGTGGCGCGGGCAATCGCGGTCAGGTCGATCGGCGGCTGCGTCTTCACGCTCTTGGCATGCAGCTCGAGGATGTTCTTGCGGCCGGTCAGGTCGGGCAGCTCAACGGGGATGCGGCGGTCAAAACGACCGGGGCGCAGCAGAGCGGGATCGAGGCTGTCGGGACGGTTGGTGGCAGCGAGGACAACGATACCCTTGTGGTTATCGAAGCCGTCCATCTCGGTCAGCAGCTGGTTGAGCGTCTGCTCGCGCTCGTCGTTGCCACTAAAGCCGCCGCCATCGCGCTTCTTGCCGATGGTATCGATCTCATCGATAAAGACGATGCACGGGGCCTTTTCCTTGGCCTGCTTAAACAGATCGCGAACCTTAGCGGCGCCGCGGCCGACGAACATCTCGACGAACTCAGAACCCGAAATACTAAAGAACGGCACGCCTGCCTCGCCGGCAACAGCCTTGGCAAGCAGGGTCTTACCGGTGCCCGGAGGGCCCACAAGAAGAGCACCGCGCGGCAGCTTGGCGCCGATCTCCTCGTAGCGCTGCGGCTTCTCCAGAAAGTCGACGACCTCCTTGAGGGACTCCTTGGCCTCTTCCTGGCCGGCGACATCCTTAAAGGTCACGCCCACGTCCTTGGAGGCGATCACGCGCGCACCGGACTTGCCCAGTCCGCCGCCGCCAAAGCCACCGCCGCCAAAGTTCATCGACGGACCGTCATCACCCATAGCCTTTTTCATGCGGCGGTTGAGCCACCAGCCAATCAGGAAGAAGATCGCCATGGGAAGGATGAGCGTGAGCAGGTAGTAGGTCATCAGGCCCGAGTTTTTATCGGGAACGACCGACTCCAGGGACGCACCGGATTCAAGCACGCGATCGGTAAAACCCGCATCATTCGGCACGCCGGTCGTCTTGTAGGCGATATTCTCGTCCTCGCCCTTCTTGGTGTAGTAAATCGTGTAATCATCCGTGTTGTACTCGACCTTGTCGACGCTCTTCTTATCGAGCGCTTTGACAAACGTCGAGTAATCGGTCTTCGTAATCTGCTGCGTGTGACCGATGTTGGGGAACAGAACGGTCGAGAGCACGAGGTAGACGACGAAGGCGATGAGCACGTAGAGGATCATATTCCGTCTACGTTTGTTGTCATCCATCTCCATCTGCTTGAACTCCATCTACTGGGGTTGATAATGCTATCTAGAATACCCAACCCAGACGGCGATAAACCGACGCCGGGCACGAAAGGACAGAGATGGCATCACTGGAAGTCGGCAAGGTTCAAATCTATACGGGCGACGGCAAGGGCAAGACGACGGCCGCGCTGGGGCTCGCGCTGCGCGCCACGGGCTATGGACTTAACGTGCTCATGCTTCAGTTTGCCAAAAAGCTGCACTGCGCCGAACACGATGCCGCTCCGCGCCTGGGACTGCGCATTGTACAGGCCAACCGTGACACGCCCGAGGCTTGCGCCGAGCAGATCATGGAACTTGCACGCGAACAGATCTCGCAGGTCGACGTGCTCATTCTGGACGAACTCGGCGAGGCCATGCGCCGCGGCTTCGTGACGCGCAAGGATGTCGAAGCGCTGATCGCGATAAAGCCCGCCACCACGGAGCTCGTGCTTACCGGCCGAGGCCTGCTGCCACTGGCCGATCTTGCCGACCTGGTCACCGAAATGCGTCCCATCAAACACTACTTTGACGAAGGCCTCCTAGCCCGCCAAGGCATCGAATACTAATTGATCCAAAGGGGACGGAGGAAAACGGATCATCGACATCACGACGGAGAGAAATGATCCGTTTTCCTCCGTCCCCAAGGGATCATTTGGCGGTGGCGCGGCCGAGCCAGTTGCCGCTGTGGTGGTAGATGGTGAACATCGTGGCCGTGATGAGCCAGGTTACGGGGTAAACCAACAGCAGGTGCTCAAGCGACGGGTCGAACGGCATAATCGCAAACACCCAGATCACCCTGAGCACGACGGTGCCAAAAATCGTGAGCAGCATGGGCTGCAAGCTCACACCGGCGCCGCGGATGGAACCCGACGCGTTTTCGATAATCGAGAAGATCGCGTAGAACGGCGCGATAAAATGAAGAATCGTCGTGGTGTACGCCGAAATCGAAGCATCGTCGACAAACAGGCGCGACAACGGACCCGAGAACACCAGCAGCACGGCAGACAGGCCACCAATGAGCATAAACGACAGCACAAGCGACGTATGGTAGCCCTTTCGCATGCGCTCGTAGTTGCGCGCGCCAAAGTTCTGTGCCGAGAACGTGGTGATCGACACGCCAAGCGCCTCGGTAACCATCCAGACAATGCCATCCAGGCGGCCCGAAAGACCCCAAGCCGTGGTGACATCGGCGCCAAACGAGTTGACCGACACCTGAATCAAAACGTTGGAAATCGAATACGCAGCAGACTGAAAGCCAAGCGGCAGACCACACGTGATCATGCTCTTACAAATGCCCGGATCAATGCCGAGCTTGGACAGCGAAAGCCGCCACGCACCCGGTGCGTGCATCATACGAATCACGATCATCGTGGCGTTGGAGCAAATGGTCAGCGCCACCGCGATGCCGCAGCCCAGAGCCTCCATATGAAGCACGGCAACGAAGATGACATCCAGCACCGCATTAACAAGGCAGCCGGAAGCGATGATCACAGCAGGCCCGCGCGTGTCGCCCACGGCGCGCAGCAGTGCCGTTCCCATATTGAGCAGCAGCGCCGCAACCATGGCGGCAAAATAGCAACGAGCATAGGCCGCGCCCTCGGCCAATAGTTCATGCGGCGTGTTCATAAGCACCAGCATGGGCTCAACGAACACTATGCCAAGAATCGAGAAAACGATACCGCCCACCAGCGCGAGGGTCATGGCCGTATGGACCGAACGACTCAGCCGGTCATCATCGTGCTGGCCAAAATACTGACCAGTAATGACTGCGCAGCCGGCGCCGACGCCAACGCAAAAGCCAATGCAGAGCTCGGTGAGCACCATCGTGGCTTGAATGCCACCCAGTGCGAGCTTGCCGCCAAACTGGCCGGCGATATAGGTACCGATAAGCGTGTAGGCCTGCTGAAAAAACGAACTAAAAAAGATGGGAACACATAGCGAAAGCAGCTGCTGCCAAATAACACCCTGCGTTACATCGATAGCCGTAGATTTCTTAGCCACACGCCCTCCCCAAAAGCGCACGTCAACCGACAAAACAGTAATTTAAGACCCAAGCCAATAGCAGCTTAGCACCGACCGGCGTCGACCGAAACACCCCGAGTCAGAGCCCGGTGCGAACTATCTGCCTAGTGATACAAACCCGGCTGGTAGTGATACTCATTGCTCACATGCGGGCACAGCTGCCAAAAGGCGACGGCACTCGCCGCGGCCACGTTGAGCGAATCGACCCCGTGCGCCATCGGAATGCGCACGGCCCGGTCGCAGCCCGCGATGGTCTTGGCGCCCAGGCCGGCACCCTCGGTACCCATAAAGATTGCCAGGCGGTCAATCTCCTGCAGCACGGGATCGTCCAGCGATACGGAATCGTCCGTCAATGCCATGGCAGCACAGGAAAAACCGGCTTCGTGCAGTGCCGCCAGGCCATCGTGCGGCCACACACGAGCCTCGCTGCCAATGCGCGTCCACGGCACCTGAAACACCGTGCCCATGCTCACGCGGGCCGAGCGACGGTACAGCGGGTCGCAGCACGTAGGGCTGACCAAAATACCGTCAACGTTCAATGCGGCCGCCGAACGGAAAATCGCACCCACATTAGTATGGTCGACAATGCCCTCGAGCACGCACACGCGCACCGGACGCTCCCCCGCCGCCTCGACGACGCCGCCCAAGAACTCATCAACCGGAATCTGGCGCGGGCGACGAAACGCCGCGAGCGCGCCGCGCGTCACGTTAAAGCCCGTCAATTGCTCCATGAGCTCCATGGAGGCAACGAACACAGGAACCGGACCTGCGCCCTCGCGCACAACCAGGCGCTCAAACAGCGGCATCATCTGATCGAGCCAGCGTTCGCCCAAAAGAAAGCTCACCGGCTGGTATCCGGCACGCACCGCGCGCTCGATAACCTTGGCACTCTCAGCGATAAAAATACCCTTTTGGGGCTCCAGCACGCAGCGAAGCTCGCGCTCGGTCAGTCGCACGTAGGCGTCGAGCCGCTCATCCGTAAGCGAATCGATTCGCAGTACCTCAACGGCATCAGTCATAGCAGCCAGCCCGCACCCTTCTTTACAGCACATCTATACCAAACGAGGCGACGCGAAGCGCCGCCCCATGCATTCAATCAACCCGATGATACCGTTCACGCCAGACGATTTACGCCTTAACGCGACGATACGTCACGAACTCATAATCGAGGCCTTCGTCACCCTCGCCCGCGGCAATAGTGGCAACCCCATCGCGACGCGCAACTTCCCACGCAGGATCGGCATCCAAATTGGGAAAATACGTGTCCACGGGATGGACGCAGTGGTCATGCGTGACCTCGGCCTCGGCGCAATACGGCAAAAACTGACGATACACCTCGCCGCCGCCGATCACCCACGCAACGGGCTCATCGGCAACCGCGGCGAGCGCCTCGTCGATGCTATGCACCACGTCGACGCCCTCGGCAGTAAAGCCCTCGTCGCGGGTGAGCACGATATTGCGGCGGTTCTTGAGCGGAAGCCCGCCGGGAAAACTCAGTAGCGTCTTGCGCCCCATAATGACCGGGCAACCTTTGGTACACGCCACAAAATGGCGCATGTCAGCGCGATTGGACACCACCATGTCGCCCTCGCACCCAATGCCCCAGTCGTCACACACGGCGACGATGGCAGATAACTTACACGTCATAAGCGCCACCTACACCGCAATGGGAATATTCTTGACCTGCGGACCGTGCTCGTAGCCCTCCACGATCAGGTCGTCAGTCGTAAACGCATAGAAATCGTGCACGTCGGGGTTAAGCGTTACCTTGGGCGCCGCAAACTGCGGACGCTCGATAAGTTCACGGACGATATCGACATGACGGTCGTAAATGTGGGCATCGGCAATCACATGCAGCAGCTCACCGGGAATCATATCGACCGACTGCGCGACCATCATCAGCAAGATGGCGTACTGGCACACGTTCCAGTTGTTCGCGGCCAAAATGTCCTGGCTGCGCTGGTTGAGAATCATGTTGAGTGTGGGTTTATCGTCCTGCGGGCGCTGCGTGACGTTATAGGTCACGCCGTAAGCGCACGGATACAGGTGCATCTCGGACAGGTCGCTAAACACGTACGTGTTAGTCATGATGCGGCGGCTGTACGGCGTATGCTTAAGGTCGTACAGCACGCGATCCATCTGGTCGAAGTCACCCTCGGCATAATGGCTCTTCTGGCCAATCTGGTACCCGTAGGCCTTACCGATGGAGCCGGTCTCATCGGCCCACTCGTCCCAAATATGACTGTTGAGGTCATGGACATTATTGGACTTCTTTTGATAGATCCACAGGATCTCGTCCATGGCAGACTTAAGCGCCGTGCGGCGCAGCGTGAGCGCGGGGAACTCCTCACGCAGGTCGTAGCGTGCCGTAACGCCAAAGTTTTTAATGGTATAGGCAGGGGCGCCGTCCTCCCACACCGGACGGACCTTTTGGCCCTCGGTGGTGGTGCCATGGTCCAGAATATCGCGGCACATGGCTACAAACTGTTGATCAGCCTTGCTCATTGACCCTCCTGTCAGTCGCCTACAAGCGAGATTCATTGTAGCCCAGGCACGCGCGGCCCCACAGCCCAAACATAAGCCCTCATTTTCTGACATATGCCAGAAATTCCTTGCGCAAATCTACACGTTCGCTATTCTATTGTTGACATATGTCAGCTAAGGAATGCGCATGGCCGGAAGACGCGAAAAATTACGCCGTGTTGGGATCATCCCCGAATATCGCGGCTTTACCCCCGACGGCCTTGCCAGCGGAGATGCCATTGACATGACGGTCGACGAACTCGAGGTGCTGCGCCTGTGCGACCTGGAAGGCCTTAACCAAGAGGCAGTCGCACAGCAGATGGGCATCGCGCGCGCCACGGTGGCGGCCATTTGCAGCCGCGCACATCGCAAGGTGGCAAACGCGCTGGTCAACGGGCGCGCACTGTGTATCGAAGGCGGCAATATCGCATACTCCCCCATCACCACGACAACGGCCGCATGGTCAGCAAAGGAGGTCGGCACCATGAGGGTGGCAACGACGTACGACAACGGCAACATCTTTATGCACTTTGGCCGCAGCGAGCAGTTCAAGATCTACGACATCCAGGGTGGCAAGGTGCTCAACGAGCAGGTCGTAGGCACCGGCGGCACCGGTCACGGCGCCCTGGCGGGTCTGCTTGCCAACGGTGGCGTTGACACGCTCATCTGCGGCGGCATCGGCGGCGGCGCCATCAACGCGCTCACCCAAGCCGGCATCACGGTCTATGCGGGCGCCCAGGGCAGCTGCGACGCTTGCGTCGAGGCCCTCATTGCCGGCACGCTCGCGCAGACCGGCGAGGCCACCTGCGACTGCCATGGCCATAACCACGAGCACACCCACGAGCATGGCGAGTCCTGCGGCTGCCACGGTCATCACGAGCACGAGGGCCACGAGGGCTGCGGCTGCCACTAACGGCACGGCACCGCGAGCTCGGGGTGCGACGCTGAACGCAACCCAGCAATCAAAGCCAACAACAAAGGCCACCCGGTAGCTTCCGAGTGGCCTCTGTCATATCAAGCTGGAATTACAGCCCTATTTCTTATTGCGCATCTGCGCTTCCATCTGGCGCAGCAGATCCATATCGGACTTGGGGCCGCCCGTTCCCAGGCCGCCCATGCCGCCCAGGCCCATGGCATCCAGACCGGGAATATTGGGCATGCGCATCTTTTTGCCCTTCTTACCCTTTTTGCCCTTCTTGCCGCCGGCCTGCGCCTGATTGGCCATCGTGCGCATGCGGCCCATCATCTTGTTCATCTCGCCCCACTGCTTCATAAGGCTGTTGACCTCGGTGGGGGTCACGCCGGCGCCCTTGGCGATGCGGGCGCGGCGCTGGCCGTTGATGATGGAGGGACGCAGGCGCTCCTCCTTGGTCATCGACATGATGATGGCCTCGTTCTTATCGAAGATGCCCTCGTCCAGGTTGCCGCCCATCTGGTTGAGCGCGCGCTGGCCGCCGGGGAGCATACCCAGAATGCCCTTCATGCCGCCCATCTTCTTGACAGCCTTCATCTGGTCGAGCATGTCGTTCATGGTAAAGCCCTCGCGCAGCATGCGCTCGGCAGCCTCGAGCTGCTCGGCGTCAGCCGCCTCCTGGGCCTTCTCGATGATGCCGACAACATCGCCCATGCCCAAGATGCGCTTGGCCATGCGGTCGGGGTAGAACGGCTCCAGCGAATCGGGCTTCTCGCCCATGCTCACGAACTTGATGGGCTTGCCGGTCACCTGGCGCACGGAAAGCGCGCCGCCGCCACGGGCATCGCCGTCGAGCTTGGAGATGATCACGCCGTCAAAATCGGTGCGCTCGGCGAAGGTCGAGACGACGTTGACGATATCCTGGCCGGTCATGGCATCGACGACCATCAGCACCTGATCGGGCTTGACGGCCTTCTTGATGTCCACGGCCTCCTGCATCATCTGCTCATCGATCTGCAGGCGGCCGGCGGTATCGACGATGACCACGTCGCGCAGGTGGTCGACAGCCTCTTGGATGGCGCCCTTGGCGATATCGACCGGGTGCTCGCCATCACCGCGGAAGACCGGAACGCCAATCTCGCCGCCAAGCGTTGCCAGCTGGTCGGCAGCGGCCGGGCGGTAGACGTCGCACGCGGCGAGCAGCGGCGAGCGGCCCTGCTTCTTGAGCAGGTAGGCCAGCTTTACGGCCGCCGTGGTCTTACCGGAGCCCTGCAGGCCCACGAGCATGATGACATTGGGGATGCGGTTGCTAAAGACGAGCTTGCTCTCGGTGGAACCGAGCATCTCGGTGAGCTCGTCGAGCACGATCTTGACGACGTTTTGCGCCGGCGACAGCGACTCCATGACCTCAGCGGTCATGCAGCGCTCCTTGGTCTTAGCGACGAACTCCTTGACGACCTTGAAGTTGACGTCGGCCTCGAGCAGCGCCATGCGAATGTCGCGCATTGCCGAGGTAATGTCGGCCTCGGTCAGCTTACCCTTGCCGCGCAGGCGGTCAAATGTGTCGTTGAGGCGATCGCTCAGAGAATCAAACACTAGTCACTCCTTAATTGGACTCGCCCACCAGGGCGCGGCAGAAATCTTTGGCATTGAACTCCTGCAGGTCATCGACCTGCTCACCCACGCCCACGCGCAGGATCGGGAGCTTGAGCTTCTCGGCCACGGCCATGGCGATACCGCCCTTTGCCGTGCCGTCGAGCTTTGTCATGATAATACCGTCCAGACCCAGCGCCTCGTTAAACTCGAGCGCCTGGTTCAGACCGTTTTGACCCGTCGCGGCATCGATCACGAGGACGACCGAGACGGGCATGGGGCCGGCGGCCATATTGGCGGCGCGCTTACGCGTCACGTTGACCACCTTGGCAAGCTCGCGCATGAGCTCGGGGCTCGTGTGCAGACGACCGGCGGTGTCGATAAGCACCAGGTCGCTGCCGCGCTTGTCGGCCTCGTCCAGCACGTCGTAGCAAACGCTCGCCGGGTCGGAGCCGCGGTCGCGCTTGATGACGGGGACGCCGGCGCGCTGGCCCCACACATCGAGCTGCTCGATGGCGGCGGCGCGGAAGGTATCGGCCGAGCCGATCACGACGTTCTTACCGCGGGCAGCCATGGCGCTCGCGATCTTGCCGACCGTCGTGGTCTTGCCGGCACCGTTAATGCCCACAAACAGCACGCAGCTCGGCGTGTCGGCGAACGGATCGCGCTCGACGGGCACAAAATGCTGTTCGAGCTGCTCGGCCAGGGCGCGACGAAGCTGCGGGGCGGTCTTGAGGTTCTTCTTGGCCGCGGCATCGCGCAGGTCATCGGATACCTTGATCGCGACCTCGGCACCCATGTCACCCATGACGAGGGTGTCCTCAAGGTCCTCCCAAAAATCCTCGTCGACCTCGCCGCCAAAGTAAAAGACTTCGTTGAGGGCCTCGCGGCTGCGCTCGAGTCCGCGCGAGAGAGCGTCAAAGAATCCCATTATGCGTTCACGACCTTTCCGGTTTCGCGATCGAGTTTTTGCGAGACGACGCGACTGACGCCGTCGGCTTGCATCGAGACGCCGTAGAGGACGTCAGCGTCCTCCATAGTACGGCGCTGATGCGAGATAACCAAGAGCTGCGTATCGGAACGCAGCACGTCGAGTGCGCCGATGAGCTTGGACAGGTTAGCGTCGTCGAGCGCCGCCTCGACCTCATCCAGCACATAGAACGGCACCGTGCGCGTGCGATACACGGCAAAGAGCAGAGCGAGCGCCGTCAGGCTCTTCTCGCCGCCCGACATGAGCATCATCTTGGTGATGCGCTTGCCGCGCGGCTGCGCCACGACCTCGATGCCCGTCTCGGCCGGATGCTCGGGGTCGGTCATCTCCAGATGTGCCTGGCCGCCCGGGAACAGCATGGCAAAGATCTCGCGGAAGTTCGCATCGACCTTCTCAAAGGTCACCAGGAAGGCTTTGCGCATCTTGCGGTCGATAGCCACAGTGATCTTGGTGAGCGCCTTGCGCGCGCTCTCCAGATCGGCCAGCTGCTCCTCGATGTAATCGGCGCGGCGCTTGAGCTGCTCGTACTCCTCCATGGCAACCTGGTTCACAGGGCCCAGGTTGTTGATCTGGCGCACGAGCTGGTTGAGCTCGCGCTCGGCGGCGTCGCGGTCGGTGGGCGCGGGAAGCATGAGCGCTTCCTCGAGTACCGTGGTGCCATCGGCGGTAATAGCCTTGATGGCAGCCTCCACCTGCACCTCGAGCTTGCCGCGTGCGACCTTGAACTCGTTTTGCGTCGCCGTGGCGGCATCGACCCGCTCCTTGGCGCGGGAGACCTCGGCCTTGGCGTCCTCGATGGTCTTCTTGAGCGAGGCCGAGTCCGCCTCCTCGAGCGAAGCCTGGTCACGCAGACGCGCGGCCCAATCCGACGCGCGCTCCAGCAGGGCCGAATAGCGCTCGTGCATGGGATCGACGCGCAGACGCAGCAGCTCGAGTGAGCGCGAGGCCTGGCGTGTTCCGCGGATACGGCGGTCGATGCCCTCCAGGCGATGCTCCAGGTCGGGCACGCGGCCCTTCAGCGAACGCAGACGCTCGCTCGTCTGGGCCAGGCGCACCTTGGCATCGGCGAGCTTGCCGGCGGCCTCGGAATCGTCACGGCGCACGCGATCGAGCTCGTCGTTGGCTTCGGCAATCTGGAGACCCAGGTCGCTTGCCTGCGCACGGGCCTCGTCGCGCGAACGGGTGAGCTCGTCAACGCGCGGGCGCGCTGCGCGAACGGCCTCAGCTGCCTGTTCGCGGCGCTTGGAGATGCGCACGTGCTCGACCTCGGCATTGTTGGCGCTTTGCTCCAAGCGGCCGATCTCAGAGAGCAGCGAGCGGCGCTCGCCCTCAAGACGGGCGATCTCGCCGGCGGCATCGCCCTCGGCGGCACGCGCCTCCTCGACGGCCGCATTGGCCTCGACGACCTGATTCGACACGTGCTCAAACACGGCAGTCAAATCGGGCTCCAGGCCCTCCAGCTCGCGAATGCGACGTTTGCGCTCAAGGGCACCCGAAGCCTCGCCGGCATCGAGTCCCACGCGCACCAGGCCGCCACAGCTCACGCGGGCGCCATCGGGCGTCACATAGGTCACGCCGTCAACGACTGGTGCCGCCAGCGCGGCAGCCAAGTCATCGACCACGTAATAGCCGCCGAGCAGGGCCTCGACAACCGAACCATAACCGGCGCGCACGGACAGGCGATCGACCAGACGCGAACCGGCAGCGCCCTCGGCAGCAGCAGAGCCGCTCACGCCGCGCGCCATCAGCAGTGCCTCGCCCGAGGCCTTCTTTTGGTCCAGTGCCGCACGACCGGCACGCTCAAGCGTGGCGGCGTCATCAAACAGCAGGGCGTCGATATCGCCGGCAAGCAGCTGCTCGACCAGGCCCTCAAGCTCACGAGGAGCCTCGAGCACATCTCCCAGACGACCCGAGACATCATCGCCCAGTGCGCCCATCAGACGGCTCACCAGCGGCGAGCTATCGGCCATGCGAGCATCGAGCTTCTTTTGGCTCGCGAGCTCAGAGCGAACCTCGGACAGTTTGTTGCGCGCCTCGCTCTCGCAATCACGCAAGTCCTTCAACGCCGCACGGGCGACCTCAGTGGCCTCGCGCGCATCGACCTGAGACTGGCGGGCCTGATCGAGTGCGCCGTCGAGCTCCTCAGCGCGGTCGCGACGGCTCTCGAGCGAGGCCGTGACCTCCTCGAGCTGCTCGTCGATCTGCTCCAGGCGCGAGGCGTACATGTTATCCTCGACCTCGGCGTTACTCAGCGAGTCCTTCACCTTGGCAAGCTCGAGCGCGGCGTTATCGGCCACACGCTGGACATCGCGCTGTTCGCGCGTAAGCTGCGAAATCTGGTTGTCGAGCGCAACGCGACGCTCGTGGAGCTCGGCGGCGGCAGGTCCGGCGGCGTCAACGTCGTCCTGGGCCTGCATGTGCGCACCGGTCACTTCCTCAAGCTGGGCACGTGCATCCTCGAGCTCCTCGACCACGCGACGGCGCTGATGTTCGGAGCTCGAGATCTGGCCGCGCATGTCGGACAGGCGCGACACCATGTTGTGGCCTTTTTCCTCGAGCAGGCGCATATCGGAGTTAATGCGGCCGACCACGTCTTGCATATGACGGCGCTGCTCGCCCAGATCGCCCACAAACAGGCCCTTTTCCTCGAGCATGACCTGGAGCTTCTCGAGCTCGCGCTCCTTTTCGCCCAGCCGGAACTGCGCAAGCTCAAGCTCGGCAGCGCCCTCCTTGGAGCGACTCTCCAGGTCGTTCCACTGCGACTGCAGCGAACGAAGCTCGTCGACGGCCAGCATCTGCGTAAGCTCGTTCGCGCGCGAGGACAGCTCTTTATACTTGCGTGCGCGATCGACCTGACGCTCCAGCGGCCGCAGCTGACGGGCGATCTCCTTATTGATATCGCGGGCACGGGTCAGGTGCTCGTCCATCGATTTAATCTTTTTGAGCGCACGCTCCTTGCGGCGCTTGTGCTTGGAGATGCCGGCAGCCTCCTCGATCAGGGCGCGGCGCTCCTCGGGGCGGCTCTGCAAAATGGCATCGAGCTTGCCCTGGCTGATGATGGAATGCGTATCCTTGCCCAGGCCCGAATCGTGCAAGATGTCCTGAATGTCCATCAGGCGGCACGGGCTCGAGTTGATGAGGTATTCGCTTTCGCCCGAGCGATACATACGGCGGGTGATGGCGACCTCATCAAAGTCGACAGGCAGCATATGGTCCGAGTTATCGAGCACCAGCGTGACCTCGGCGACACCCACCGGCTTGCGCGCCGACGATCCCGAGAAGATGACGTCCTCCATGGCCTGGCCGCGCAGCTGCTTGGCGCTCTGCTCGCCCAGGACCCACAGAATCGAGTCGGAGATGTTCGATTTTCCCGAGCCATTGGGACCGACGATAACGGTCAGGCCCGGCTCAAATGACATATGGGCACGGTCGGCAAACGACTTGAACCCTTTGAGCGTGAGGGACTTGAGATACACGGTTCCTCGCTTAGACAGGCTTCTTGTTGAGAATCACGCCGTTGGTGGTGTAGCCCATGCGGTCGAGCGCCTCGAGCGCAGCGGCCGCCTCGGCCTCCTTCTTGGAGGAACCGGTGCCGCGGCCCTGGCGAATACCGTCGATGAGCACCACAGCGGTAAAGGTGGGCGCATGCGCGGGGCCCTCGGAGCCGACCAGCTTATACGCGGGAGGCTCGTGGCCATCTGCCTGCACGCACTCCTGCAAGAACGACTTGGGGTTCGCGGGGTGCTCGGCACGCTCGGAGGCCAGGTGCGGCTTGAGCGTACGATGGATAAACTCCGCCGCAACATCCCAGCCGGCATCCAGATACAGTGCACCCACGAGCGACTCGTAGACGTTCTCGAGCGCCGAGTGCAGGCCGCGCGCGCCGGTACCGGTCTCGGAGGCACCAAAGATGATGATGTCCTCGATACCCAACTCGTGCGACACCTCGGACAGCGTGGCGCCCGAGACTAAGGATACTTTCAGGCGCGTGAGCTTCCCCTCGTCAAACTCGGGATAGGACTCAAAGAGCGAACGGGCCACCACGGCGCCCAAAATGGAATCGCCCAAAAACTCAAGGCGCTCATAGCTGGCAGAGACCGGCTGGCCCTCGACGGCCGAGGGATGCGTGAGCGCCGCGCGCAGCAGCACCTTATTATTGAACTCATGGCCCAGGATCTCCTGGGCGCGCGTGAGTCGTTCAGACAAAGCCAAGACTTAGGCCTCCTTGGCGTTTTCGATCGCGTCGACGGCGTCGGCGACAGAGTTGAGCGACAGCAGGGTCTCGTCATCGATTTCGAGGTCGAACTCGTCCTCGATGGCCGTCACCAGCTGCAGACGCTCGAGCGAATCGGCATCGAGATCGTCAAAAGTGGTCTCGTCGCTAATGTCGGCGACATCGACGCCCAACACGTCAGCGGCGACTTCGGCGATCTTATCGAAGATTTCGGAGCGGTCCATAGCGCTTCCTCTCGTATGTCATGGAACACAACGCAACACGGCAATCGGAGCCGCGTTGTAATACGGCTCCGATTCTACCCCACGCGGTACAGGTTGAGCCACGTAACGCGGCCTTTATAAAACGATACCGTCCATAGAATTGGCAACGTCCTGGACAAGCCCGGCGCGCACGGCCTGAGCCGCGGCAAGCGTACCGTTCTTGACGGCCTCGACCGACGTGGCACCGTGGCCGATCAACACGACGCCGCGCAGGCCCAGCAGGATCGCGCCGCCTTTGGCATCGCCCGAAAGCTTGGCCTTAATCTCGCGCATCTGCTTTTTTATGAGCAGCGCGGCGATCTTGGTGCCGAGCGAGGACATAAAGGCGCCCTTGAGCTCCTGAAGCAAAAACTTGGCAGCACCCTCGGTGGCCTTGAGCGCAATGTTGCCCGACATGCCGTCGGCGACCACGACGTCAAAATTGCCAGACGTAAGATCGGTGCCCTCGCAGTTGCCCACAAAGCCGGGAACCGCGGCCTTCATGGCCGGAAAGCACGACTTGGTAAAGTTGGAGCCCTTCTCGTCCTCGGTGCCGTTGGCAAGCAGGCCCACGCGAGGATGCTCGATGCCCAAAACCACGCGGGCATAGGCCGCGCCCATCTGGGCGAAGCGCACCATATCGTCCACCGTGACATCGGGATTGGCGCCCATATCGCACAGCACCGTCAGGCCGCCGGCACGATTGGGCAGTGCGTTGGTAAGGCACGGACGGACCGGCTGCTTCTTGCCCTCTGCCAAATACCTAAACGGCGTGACGTAGGCCGTGGCGGCAGCGGTCATGGCACCGGTCGAGCCGGCCGAGAAAAACGCGTCCGCATTGCCCTTCTTAATGGCACGGCACGCAAGCACAATCGAGGACTTGCGCTTGGTCATCACAGCGCGGATGGGATCGTCCTCCATGCTGATGACGTCGGGGGCCTCCAAGGCCTCCACGCGGGTATGCGCTGCGGCAAAGGGGTTGACGATTTCGGCGGGACCGACGGCCAAGACCTCGATCTCAGGATCTGCCGCAAGCGCAGCCTCGATACCGTCGAGGACAACCTGGGGCTTCTCGTCTCCGCCCACAACGTCTACACAAACGCGAACGTTACTCATTTCATATACTCCTTATACAAAAATGGCCGACTCATTGAGCCGGCCATTGTGGTTCCAGTTGGAACGGCATCGCATCCAGAGTATACAGTTACTCGGTAACGATAACCTCGCGGTCCTTGTAGAAACCGCAGCTGGGGCACACGTGATGCGGGAGCTTAACAGCGCCGCAACGGGGGCACGTGGACTGAGCCGCAGCCGAGATCTTCATGTTGGCGGAACGACGGGTATGGGTGCGGATTCGACCCTGCTTTTGTTTAGGTACGGGCATAGTGACCTTCCTTATGAACTATCCAGTGTGGCGATTACGCGCAAGTAGCGATACTACCACAGTTTTACTCGTCAAGCTTGAGATTCTTCAATGCTGCAAATGGATTTTCCGTGGCAGCGGCCCATTCGGCCTCTGCTTGGGCGGCACAATCGCATTGCTTGACGTTGAGATTGATGCCGCAGGTGGGGCAAAGGCCGCGGCAATCGGGCTTGCACAGGACAACGAACGGCGTGTCCATGACGACCGCGTCGTTGATGGGCTCACCCAGATCGACGATGCGATCCTCGCCCAGCAACTCGTAGCCGTCTTCGTAGGCCTCGGGGTCCTCGGGCTCATTAAAGAGGTAGAACTCCTCGATCTCGCCCGCGATATCAAACGAGGCGGGCTCCAGGCAGCGGTCGCACTCCCCAGTGGCGTGCGCGCGGACCATGCCAGAGAGAAGAACGCCGGTACCGGCGTTGGTAAAGACCACGTCGTAGGCAATGCCGTCCTGCAGCTGGTACTCCTTCTCGCCCACCATGTAGGTGGCGACATCGACCTTGCCGGTCAGCGGATATGAGTCTCCGGGAAACTCGAGCTGCTCGGAAAGATCGACGGTTACGCTCGGAAACTCAGCCATTACCACTGACCGTTCTGCTGGGCGGCACCCTCGTTGAGCTGCTGACGGCAACGGGTGACGGTGCCGGTCAGGCTCTTGAGGTTCTCCTCGAGGTGCGTAAAGACCTGCTCGGCGTAATCCTCGGCGGCATAGCGCGTCTCGCGCTCGTACTGCTGGGCACGGTCGCGAATGTCATCGGCCTGTTGCTGCGCTAGGCGGACAATCTCCTGCTCACCGGCAATGGTGAGCGCCTGCTGCTGAGCATCGGCAATGATGGAATCGGCCTGAGCGGCGGCGGAAGCCATAAGCTCCTCGCGCTCTTTGAGGATACGGCGGGACTTCTGCCACTCCTCAGGATAGCTCATGCGGATCTCATCGAGGATGTTAAAGAAGACGTCGGTGTCGATAACCTTCATCTGGGCGTTCTTGCCGAACGGCGTCTTAGCCTCTTCGAT
>CATZIU010000018.1:0-46746 GCA_958420165.1 uncultured Collinsella sp.
ATCTTGTACATGTTCGGGATCATCAGGAGCAGGCCCTGAGAAGCCGTGTAGGTGGTGGTCAGAGCACCGGCGCCCAGCGAACCGTGAACGGTACCGGCTGCACCTGCCTCGGACTCCATCTCGACGACCTTGACCGGGGTGCCGAAGATGTTCTTGCGACCCTGGGCCGCCCACTGGTCGACATGGTCGGCCATCGGGCTGGACGGCGTAATGGGATAGATTCCCGCTACCTCGGTGTACGCATACGAAACATATGCGGCCGCCTCGTTGCCGTCCATAGACTTAAACTTACGCGCCATATACCCCTCTCCTCTCATATAGGTATACAGGCCCCGGCGATCGCCGGGATATTGGCGTGATGGGATTTACGCTGTTGCTTCCAATCATCTGGCAGGCAGGCTCAGCAGCAGGTACGTGGCGTGGAGAGAAGACATGCCGAGGCGAGGGCCAGCTGATGCGCCCCACAGACCCGACCGCCCGTCTTGCACATGACCGAGCGCCGCAAAGGCCGCATGCCGGATGCTCCCGGGCACGCCCCGGCGATGGGAAGCGCCCGCAACGGAAATCCGCATGCGGGTTTATTGTACCCCGCCGTCAAGTGTAATTTCGGCAAATATAGGCGGGCGGTAAAGGTTTACCCCGACTGACCGCCAAGGGGCGAAATGGCCCCTCGTCCCGAGCGGCCGGCCCTGGCGCGCCAAGGAGTGTCCCCAAGTGCCGGCAGAAAAGGAACGTCCCTAACTGCCGGCTAGAGGGCACCGAAGAGGATGGCGTAGGTAGTGGATTCGCCGAGCTTGAGCTCGTCGCCGGGATTGAGTTGGGCGGAACGGCCGGGCTCGACCTGAATGCAGACGCGCGTGGCCCCGTTTACCACCACGGTTCCGTTGGTGGACGACAAGTCCTCGACATGCCAGATATTTTGAGCATCGCACCAGATATGGGCATGGCGGGCCGAGACGTCGTCGGTGATGCCGCCCTCCCCCGTTGCCAGCGCGCCGATCTCAACGCCTTCCTCACTCGGCTGAATCCAGCGCGGGACGCTCACCACGTAGCCGTTTTGCACGCACAGCAGTCCCAGCGGATGCGCCGGCGCGACCTCGTGCTCGCCCGCGACCGAAGATGTGCTCAGCGAGCGCGGCGTCGACGTGTCGCCGCCACGGGTCGCATGAGCGCGGCGGCTCGCCCGACTTGGAACTAAGGCGGGCGTGAGAGCAAACGGCATAGGGAACGAATCTTGCGGATGTACTCCTCGACGTCAGGCAGGTAAGCCCCACGAAGTCACCGGGGAGGCCCAAGCGGCCCGGCACCACTTCCAGATTCTGACCAGGGCGAGTCGTTCGCCGGTGGCTGAAGGCTCGCTCCCACCCAAAAGGGGAGATTCGCGTTGTTCCCCAATCGCTCTCGCATCTTTCATTTTGCTCGAGGTGGGCTATAAAAACTTTCCTGGTGAAAGGCGGCGATTGGTTTCCTTTCTTTCTAGAGGAGCGCGCCTGTAATCTGTTTTCATCCTAAATCAAGTTAAGATCGGACCTTCCAGAGGCAAGTCGACTCAAACTGCGAGGCTCCATGTTGGAATAAAGAGCGCTGTCGAAGTGCCAACAACACAAAGCTTGCCAGTCTCAAATAGAACCTTTTGGGAGTCCGATTGGGCCGCACACCGAATCCCCGCTGGTGGTTTTTTATAGCTGCGCAACAATAAACAAGGTTAGTGCCAGTCCAGCATGAAATTGAGGAACGTATGCATTTTTTCTCAGTAAGTGATCGTCGTTACTGCTTCGATGAGGTCACTCGCAATTGCTTTCAGGTTGACCAAGCATCAGAAGATGCGCTTCGCATATTTGAAGCATCGGGAAGAACGGTCAACTCGAAGTTGCTAACAAAGTCACTTGCTGCGAAAGGCTACGACCAAACGACCATAGCAGAACTTGAAGACGACATTGATGAGTATCAACGATTGTCTGAGCGGACTTTCTTAACAAAAGACACGCCTCGAAAACTTAGATCCATCGAACTCCACGTTTCACATGCATGCAACCTTGGTTGTAGTTACTGTTTTGCCGGTAAAGGAGATTATGGAACGTCTCCTCTGCTGATGACAGACGAGATAGCCTTCAAGGCGGTCGACTACCTCGTCGCAAGTTCATCGGAAAACGAAACGCTTGCGATTGTCTTTTTTGGTGGGGAACCCATGATTAACGAGCCGCTGATATGGAAAACGGTCGACTATTCAAAAAGAATATACCCCAATAGAAACTTTACCTATTCTATTACGACCAACGGAACGCTTTTGAATGACACTGCTGTGAATTCTTTCAAGGAGCACGGGTTTTCTGTTCTGATTAGTCTCGATGGTACAGGATGCAAGCACGATGCATCGCGCCCGTATAAGACGGGAGGCGGCTCTTTCTCCGATATCGACAAAAACGTTCGTCGTTTTTCCGAGTCGTTCCCCTTCGGCGCAAGAGCGACCTTAACAAATAATAACTGTAACCTTGTTGAAGACTATCTTCAGTTTAAAGAGATGGGCTTCAGAAGGATTTACTTCTCGCCCGTGAGCTCATTCGATGAGAATATCAAACTCGACGAACACTCATTAAACAAAATCAGGGCGGGCCTAATAGATTTGGCGGATCAATATCTCAAACAGATTGATCAAGGGGAAAAGCCCTTGTTTAGAACATTGAAAACTGCAGTTGATTTGATTATGAGCAACAGGATCGCCTTTGTCGGATGCGGGGCTGGCAGGCGTTTTATTTCCGTGACTCCCGAAGGGGACGTATACCCCTGTCACAGGTTTGTCGGGATGATGCGATTCAAAATGGGCAACATCGTCACCGGAATTGACGAAACTAGGTATATTGAAAACTGGAGTCAGGGTGTCGAAAAAAGAATTGACTGTACGGACTGTTGGGCTCGGTCTTTCTGTGGTGGGGGCTGTAGCTGGGAGGCTGCAGACGAGCACGGCTACTTGCCCAAGAGTCTACACCCTGCATCATGTGAATATAGAAAAATGTGCTACGAGATGGCTTTTGACCTTATTTCCCGCCACTCATCTTCGCAGGAGAAAAATCAACGAGAAGCTACTGTATCGGAATAAGCGGTTCAGCGCATTGCTGTCACCATTGTGGAGGTGTTCGTTCTTCTGATTACCGTCTGCGAAGCTTATTGCTACATTCGCCGAAACCATTCTAGAAATATGGTGAACTAGACATCTTGGTTTGTTATACACAATATTGAGGTTTTTCTGCACTCAAAGGGAGGTAGTCGTGAAGCATATTCATCCGATTAATCCAGGAAGTGGCGGCGAGGCAGGCGTGAAGCCGATGTCTTTTGACTGCCTCTTGGGCATTACTGACATCTGTACTGTTTATGATAAAGCAGATGGCTGTGGTGCATACGATTACTGCGACTATGACATGGATGGCGGCAGCATCTGCGTTGTAGATCACTGTGGCATTGATCAAACGTAGTCTCTAATTGGATTAAGGTGAGGAGCTGTTATGAAGCATATCCATCCTGTTGGTTCAAATGAACATCCTCCCGTTGAGCCTTGTTGTCTTGGAGTTGATATATGCAATTTTTACGACATCGCCGAGTGCCCTGTTGCGGATTGGTGCTATGTCGATAAAGAATCAAGCTGTGTTTTGCCAGCAGATTGGTGCGATCCAGTTGACGAGTAGTTTTGTGGCTAGGAACTATTTGGTCCAATTCAGAATAAGATGGGAACAAATACCAAAATCTCGTGTCTGGGAGGAGTTATGCCATTATTGCAAGGTCTCGTTGGATTAGCCTTTATACTTGCGTTATATCTGGCACCTTTTTTAATTCTATTCTTCATTATCCGACTCTTTCTTCGGAGAAAATAGGAGTGTCACGCAAACATTAGCGTAGCTTTCTTCCAATATGAGCCGAGCATTGGCAAGTGGAATAAGAAGCCCGACCGTTCGCCACATGAAAGTGATCGGACGGGCTTCTCTATTTAACCCGGGCCGCCACCCATAGCGGCTTTCCAAGCGTATTCTCAGTGCAAAGCAATCGTCAGTTTAATCCTATGCGCTGATACCGCATTTCATTTGTTCGGCTCGAATTCTACGGCCTGGCAACCCTCGCACTCTCCGGCAAATGGATTGAACGCGAAGGCAGAGATGATGTGTGCGTGGACATCGAGGCTGCTGTAGGCAACATACTGGGACATGGACCCCCGCTGCGCGTGGTATGCGGCCCGGCATATTCATTGCCGTCCAACCCCGTGTAGTTGCAGCAAAGGGTGGAACCTCAATGCTCAGCCCATGTTGTCCGTGGGACACGAGAATCGTAAGTACACTTTGGTGCGATTCTCACGCTGATACTGAGCCACCTGGAATAAGATACGTCGCGACAACACTTCGCTTCACCTCTGTCTCGACAAGATGACGTAGACTAAAGTCTCCTTTAGTAAGAGAACGAGAACTATATCTGAAAGCGTTGCGATGGCGTGAAGGCACCGAGTCCGAACCGCCTGAATGCTACGTGCATCTGCATCGCCTTTTTGTTATCTCTGCCAGTTGGGTAGCACTACACTTGTCATCATTTACCCTGGTACATGCTGCCTAAATCCACTACCCCTTCTACCGCGCCGACCATCTCGTCATCGTGAGAGACAACGATGATCAGCTGGCTTTGCTTGTTGCGCTTAACATAGGCCGCAAGCTCGGCGCGGCTTACAGCGTCTAACCCAGTCGTGGGCTCGTCGAGTACCAAAACTGACGACTTGCGTGAAATCGCCGACCATAAGTACACTCGGCGCAGCTCACCGCCCGAAAGCGCGGAGCAACGTTTCCCGAGCAACTCCTTCACGCTGTTTTCCAGCGAAAGTAGGCCATCTACACCCCGGTGATAGGAAGAAAAGGGCGTGTCGAAATACTCTAACAGCTCTTTCACCGTTTCGTCCGGCGCGAAGCACGACTGTGGGCAGCACGATATCTCTCTCGCACGTATGTAATCCAGGTCGCATTCTTCGATTGGCACGCCGTTGTATTTTACTTTGCCTTTCGATGAGTATAGCCCGAGCATCAAGTAAAGAAGTGACGTCTTGCCTCTTCCGTTTTCCCCAACTATGCAATATGTACCAGGACCGGAAAACTTGAAAGAAAACCCGCCGAGGACCTCTCGGACAGATCCGTCTGGAAGGGCAACCGAGAATTCCAAATCAGATACCGAAATGTCATTTATTTCATCGAGTTTAGCTAAATCGGTCCGATTCCACCCCGATCTCTCCTTTTCTCTCGTCGCGATAGCCGTCCTATCCCATGATGCTTTGGCATCTTGATAGGATTTGAACAATGACATCATACTTTTCAAAGTCTTAAAGAGAACCGCGAAGTATGTACCGATGATAGTGTACTCGCCTATTGACATAGTTCCGTTAATGATTCGTACTCCGGAAACAACAAGTATCACCGCTTGAAACAACGCTGCGAAAAGACCATCGAGCGATGTCAGAGAATATGATAGCTTTCCGGAGCGCAAAACTTTGGGAAAATAGCTCTTAAACCCAGCGTCGAGCGCTTGTTCGCTCTTGCCGTACGAAGATGTCAGTTGAATGTTGAGAATCTGATTAAGCTGCGATGCAATTGCGGCGTAAAAGGCGCTGTCCGCCTCTTTCTTCTCATACGTGACCCTATACAAAAGTTTCCTCAACCCAGTAATTACACAGAAATACACGATGAGGAGAATGATGGAAAACACCGCGAGAGTTGAATCAATTGACCATATGATAAGCAATACGATGGGAATGGCTACAATGGACAGCGGCGCACTGATAAAATTCGCCAAAACGAAGGATGAGACCACGCTGGAGTCGGAAATAATCCGTTGCGTTGTATAGGCTGGATCGATGGTCCGACTCACCAAGTAATCGTCTCTTTCAAAACGCAAGACGGCCTCCCTGAGAAGATCAAAGGAAAGTCTCGTGGTTATGCGAATGGAAAGTGTTCCTGCAAAATAAGTAAAGAGGGTGGAGAAAACTCCTATTGACGCAACCAGGAGCGCGAAGAGTACGGCGTCTCTTTCGCTGCGGTTACCGAGAAGAAAATCTAAGAATTTCCCGTTCACGTATGGCATGGCATAGGAGAGAGCGGTTCCAATCACCGTGATAGCAATGAAGACGAAAGCCCCTTTTGCTCTGATGAACCTCGAGAGAACGCATCGAATCAAGGAAGGCCCCAATCTACCCGCCACAAAACATCAATCACTGATACCTTACACCTCAACACAACAGGAGCGAAGATTTGCCAATGAGACTGCTTTAAGATTGCCTTGGGCCAATACGATCTCAAGCTCTTCCTACAAGAGAGTCGGAATCGGACATCTCCTCCGACGAACCTGGCAATCGGGCGGTTGAAATATCTTTTTCAACCGCCCGATTGCCACAATAGATTTGAGCATCCGCCCACAAACGTCCGCGTTTTATACCCATCAAATCCTTTGCCTTTTGTCGTCTAGACTAGAAAAATCGCTCGAAATAACGCAACCGGCCTGCTCGCTTGAAGAAACCTAAGCCCGTAACGTAGATGTGCAAACTTCCGAAACGCCTTGCGCGGCATAGTGCGTATAAACTTCGTCAACCGCCTCAGAAATATCTGAGTATCGCGCCGGGTCAAAAGCATACGATGTCGCAGCTATACCCTGCACCCATTCGGAACGCGGATTAATTGAATAGCCACACAGCATCATCATACATGCATCTAGACCTGATTTCCCAAGTATCCGACGTATTGATGAGAGCATCGCGGGTCGCCCCTGCACCATCGTCGTCACCCCTATTAGCAGTATTTACCGTTTTTCTCTAAATGCGTATCGCCACCCTTAAGAATACGAAGTGTTTTATCCAGACCCGATTGTCCCCCATCCCCAACGAAGGGATAAGGAATCTCATCCGGAATCGGCAGTAACGGAGGATTCACAACGACAAGCGAAAAACATGAGTCATCTCTCAGAGGGGAGTAAAGGCTCCCCTCAAGCACCCTAGTTTCGTCATCCAAAGAGTTGATGGCAGTGTTTTTCTTACAAAGGTCGACAACAAAAGGGTTGATTTCTACAGATGTTACATCCATGCCACAGTTGGTAAGTATCAGGCCCTGTATTCTGGGGCCAGAACACAAATCGAGAGCCTTCCGTGCGCTCTGCGGTGTAAGGCGCCAATCTCAGCAAATCTGTCCCACAATACTGCGCTGAAGAACAAGACGGAACCCCTGAGCCAAACTCCCCTATACCTTATTAAGGCTAAGACAGGCAAGTTCACGCACCCGGCATATTCCAGAATAACATCCTATTGTTTTAGATGCTCTACAAGCATGAACAGCCGCGAATCGGAAAGATCTTCTAGTTTCGCCCCGACTGACTGCCAAGGGCCAAAATGGCCCCTCCATCCCTGGGCGACCGGCTCTGGTGCGCCAAGGAGTGTCCCCAAGTGCCGGCAGAAAAGGAACGTCCCTATCTGCCGGCTAGAGGGCACCGAAGAGGATGGCGTAGGTAGTGGATTCGCCGAGCTTGAGCTCGTCGCCGGGATTGAGTTGGGCGGAACGGCCGGGCTCGACCTGAATGCAGACGCGCGTGGCCCCGTTTACCACCACGGTTCCGTTGGTGGACGACAAGTCCTCGACGTGCCAGATATTTTGAGCATCGCACCAGATATGGGCATGGCGGGCCGAGACATCGTCGCCGACGTCGGTAATATCGCCCTCACCAGTGGCCAGCGCGCCAATCTCAACACCCTGCTCACTCGGCTGAATCCAGCGCGGGGCGCTCACGACAAAACTGTTTTGCACGCGCAGCAAGCCCAAGGGGTGCGCCGGGGCGGGTTCGCGTTCGCCCGCAGTCAGCGACATGCCAAGCGAACGCGGCGTGGATGTGCCTCCGCCACAGGTCGCGTGTGCGTAGTCGATGGCATAGTTCACCGAGGACCGCACATCCGCCGAACAACCGACGGCGACAAACAGCACCAGCACGGCCTCGGCGCGCTCGGCGGGCATGAGTTCCGCCGCCTGGGACAGGCGATCGAGCGCGTTGCGATAGAGATTCGTGTCCTGGTGGCATTCTTCGAGCGCGCGTACCATCGGTTCACCTGCAGGACCGCACACCATATTGATCACAGCCGTAGAGTCCATGGGATTGCGCTGGCGCAGGGCCAGTTGTGACATAATACGCGCAGCCGAGGTACCGTATTCGGCAAAGTAGCGCTGCTGAAGCGTGCCGACCGGCGCGCGAACGATAAAGCGGGAAACCCAAGAGCGATCGGCGGCTCGGCTCTGCGGGCTGCGGCCGTCGGCGAGCGGACGGGACGAAAGCACCAAGCCGCACAGCTCGATATGGCTCAGATGCGCCGCACGCTTAAAGATGTCAAACATGGCCCCGCATGGGGTGAGCTCAACTTGAGATGCCATGACCTAGGCCTCCTTAGTCGTAGAAATAGAATCGGACGATACTTCGACAGGTCCGCCAAAAGTACGGGCAGCTGCGGCTCCACCGGCAAGCGGAGTCGCCATCTGGGCTTTTGTGCGTCGTGGTGCCGAAACGGGAAGTTCAAAGGCAAAGCCCATCGCAAGCAAAAACCACGTAAGCGTATAGGTTGCAACCAGAGCGGCAACAAGGCCGCCCATCACGGCGCGTTGGGAAAATACGCTACATGCAGCCACAACCAGCACCGGAACCTCGCAGGCAGAAAGCGCAAGCACACCCTGCAGGAAGCCCGAGCGCCGATCGCGCGCAAGCGCCCCCGCGGCAACGCCGGCTATGCCTGGCAGCGCCAACGCCAGTGCGGCAATAATACCCGGTAGCGACCCAGACCACACGAGCGATCCCAAAGTCGCCGTCACGCGAGCGCCCGACGCCAGCAGCGCGGCCGAAACCACGATCACAGCCCAAACCACGCCACAGACGACCGTCGCGCCGACCATCAGCGCGCGACGAACCGCGCGGCCAGACGCATCCATGGGGCACGGCGTGAGCGGCTCGCCGCGGAGCGAACGGCCGACATTTTGCGCATAGTGGTCACAAAACGCTGAGAGCGCCGCCTCGACCGCCGCCGGCTCGGGACGATCTTTTTGATGGCTGGACAGACAGGCCATCACCACGTCGAACAGCTGGGCATCGACAAACGCCAGCGCATCGCGTAGCTCTTCGGAATCCGGCTCAAGCCCTAGCTGCTGGGCCTGCTCGGCCGCGGCGAGCGCCACATCGGGCTCACGACGAAGCAGCTGAGTCAAATCACAACCGGGCGCATGGGCACCAATGGGATAGTCGGGCCGCGTGTCCATCTTGAGACGGTAGGGGCTCGCGATGTCGCGCGTCTTTTTGCGCGAACCCGAGGTGCCCGAAGTGCTCGGCGCGGCTTCGTATGGCGCGACGCCGGCAATGAGCTCGTAAACCGTGCTTGCCGCGGCATAGACGTCAATCGCCGGCGACATACGCAAAGCGCGCAGGTCGGGAATATCGTCGGTGAGCATCTCGGGCGGGGCATAGGCAACCGTCGCGCGACGCAGCGTGGCATAGCGCTCGGTAAAGGATGCCTTGCCGCCGGTACCGGCCACGGCCGACGCAGGCTCAAGCGCCAGCGACGAGCCAAAGTCGATCAGGCACAGGTCAAAGGTGCCCTCGGCAAGCTGCCGGTCAAGCGGTAGACGCGCCGTACGCACCATAATATTAGCGGGCGAGATATCGCGATGGACAAAGCCCTCGCCCACCAGACTCATACGGCAGAGCAGATCGAACAGGTCGCGACCCAGACGCGCCGCCACAAGCGGCGACAGGCGTCCGGCATCGTCCACGGCAAGTCGCGAACGCAAGCGGGCGAGCGTCTCGCCCTCGACCCATTCCATGACAATTGCAGGCACACCGTCGACCTCGCCCCAGCCATAGAGGCGGGGAAAGCCCTTAAGGCCCGAAAGGGCGCGATGGCATTCGTATTCCTCGCGAAATGCCGCTTTGAACTTGGCGACCAGCGACTCATGGGCGGCATCGTCGTCAAACTCATCGCGCGTCGGCAAGATGAGCTGCTTGAGTGCTACGTCCTCGCCTTGGGCGTTGACGGCACGCGTCACGCGGCCGATACCGCCACGGCGCATGGTGGCATCGTCGGCAAACAGTATCGTAAAACGACGCAGATAGGCAGGCAGTTCGTCCTGACCGAGCGCAATGGCCGGCTCAAACCCGTCGACACGCGCCAGGCGCAGGCCGACCATGGGATCGCGACCGAGCGATTGTGGTGTGGTGGATGCAAGATCGGTCATCATAGGGCAAGCGCCGCCACGTTATTGTTGAAGTTACCGAGCGCGACGTCATCATCGCCGTAATGGCCGACCCATTGACATAGGTTGGTGTAACAGCCCCACAGATTGGCATACTGCTGATACCACCTTGACCGGGGCGAGAATGTCTGACGACCGAACTCGGCTCGAATGACAAACATCTCCCCGACCAGGCTGTCGCACGGCCTGGGATCTCCCGTAGAGTTATAGGTCGAGACCACGTCATTGGCACGAGAAACATAGCCGTCGAGCATGTTGTACTTGGTCACAAGCCAACTGTGAATGCTCTCTTCCTCAGCAGCGGAAAGGCCGCCGGAGTTTGCATCGTTGTCAGTGTTGCCGCCCGTCGAGCCGCCGTTTCCAGGCCCTCCGGTAGAGGAACCCGACCCAGAGCCGCCGCCCGAACTCGATGAATCCGAGCCGGAGCCAGAAGTATCCGAGCTACCGGGCTTTCCGGACTGCTGGGCGTCCTGCTCCTTTTGCTGCTCGACCTTATTCACCGTTGCCGCCACGCTATTGTTGGACAATCGATCGATGATCTTGGTGTTGGTGAGCACGATGGTTTTGCCATTGGCAAGCGTGACTTCGTTGTCCGGGGCCTCGGCGCCGTCCGCATCGTCGGTGCCAAACACAATATGCCCGACCACACTTGCCCAAGCATATCCAGTCGTGGTGCCCAGATCGCTTTTGGCCTCATGCCCCACGCGCGGTTCGCGTGCGGCATGCGCCTGCATCATGGACGGCACGGTCATGCCATAGGCAGAAACGCCAGCTATGACCAGCACCAGCGAGCACGATAGCAGTGCGTACGCCCGCGGCGCCAAGCCCAGTCGGCGTCGTATGCGCACCGCGGCGCCGCGCTTTGTCTGAGTGCCACCGGGCCGCATGCGTTCTCCTCCAACAAAAACACGCCGCTCGGGAGCGGCGCATTCATTCGAATCCATATTTGAGTGTATCAGCGAACCCAAAAGGTTGCGCAACGAATGAGCAAATTAAGGATGCGAGCGGAAGCATCCATGCGATAAGCGGATACGAAGCATCTTTGTTGCACAACAAACTCACAGTCGCACGGGGAAATTATGACTACCCCGTGCGACTGTGAGGAAAACATACGGCAGGAGCAGGCTCGCCACCTAAATCGCGCGACGGGCCTCGATGGCGCGGCCAAGCGTAAGCTCGTCGGCATACTCCAAGTCACCGCCCACGGGAAGGCCGCTTGCCAGACGCGACACCTCGACGCCCAACGGCTTGATGGTACGGGCCAGATAGCTCGCCGTGGTCTCGCCCTCAATATTGGGGTTGGTGGCGATGATGACCTCGTGGATGTCCTCGTGGCCCAAGCGTGCCAGCAGCTCTCGAATGTGCAGCTGCTCGGGGCCAATCTTGTCCATGGGGCTGATCACGCCGCCCAATACGTGGTAGAGGCCGTGGTAGCTGCCCGTGCGCTCGATCGCCTGGACATCGCGCGGCTCGCCCACCACGCAAATGCGAGTGGTATCGCGCATCGGGTCCTGGCAGATGGAGCACTCGTCGGCCGTGGCGTAGTTAAAGCAGCGGCTGCAAAAGTGGACCTCCTGCTTGACCTCCAGGATGGCCTCGGCCAGGCGGCGCGCCTCCTCGGCGTCGGCCTCCAACAGGTAATAGGCGATGCGCTGGGCCGACTTGGGACCAATGCCCGGCAGACGGCCCAGCTCATCGAGCAGTTTTTGCAGACTGTGGTTGGCACTCATATATATGCGTGTCTTAGAACGGCATGCCCGGGATGTTGAGGCCGCCGGTGATGGCGCCCATCTGCTTGTTGGCGAGCTCGTTGACGCCGCGGACGGCCTCGTTGACGGCAGCCATGATCATATCCTGCAGCATATCGACGTCCTCGGGATCGAGCGCATCGGGATCGATGGTGAGATTGACGAGCTCCATCTCGCCGTTAACGGTCACCTTGACCATACCGCCGCCGGCAGAGGCGTCGACGGTCTGGGACTTGAGGTTCTCCTGCGCGGCGGCAAGCTGCTCCTGCATCTTACGAGCCTGCTTCATCATCTGCTGCATGTTCATACCGGCCATGATGGCTCCTTTACGTGCGGCCGCACGCCGAGCTGCAAGGGCAGCCGGGACGCGGCGGGACTTTCAAACTCAAAAATCGTACCACGGCGCGCGGCCAGCAAGCGGGGCAGTCACGCTACCTCAGTCGATATACATGTCCTGGAGTGCAAGCCGCACCCGAAGATTATGCAAAGTTGAATAATTCGCATCTGCATAATATTGAAAGCTAAATCTTGTAGAGCCGGAATCCGACATTTCATGTGCACCGCTAAAGACCTGCATGCCGATCCGTTGCTCACGGTGACGCGCATGGCAGCGGGGTATAATTTGATTGCCATAGATAGTAATTTGGAGGTGCCCCATGAATGCCCCCAACGCGCTCCAAAACATCCGCTCAAAACACCCCGTTGCATATGTGGTTCTCTATCTCTTTGTCGGCTGGGCATTGCTGGTTGTCATCACCCATGCCATAGCTTTTGGAGCAGAACTGCTGATAGCCAGCTCGGACCAGCCCGTCGTCAAATGGGAGACGACCGATGAGTGCACCGACGGAACCCGAACCGTCTACTACAACAGCCCGTCCCTCTATCAAGAGTTCAAGGTCAAGATAAAGGACTTCAAGATTGTCGATGCCGAGCTAGGCGTTTATTTGGCAATCGGAGCAACCATTAACGCCGAGCAAGTCGAGTACACGGACAGCCATGCGACGTATCGTATCGACCTCAGCATCCTAGGCCGACCGTCACGCACCTGTCTGCTCAAATGCGACATACGCGGCACCACACTACACATGTCCGAAATACAGATGCGCCCGGACAAGGGGTCCTCTTCTTGAGCAGTATACCCGCCTGCGCAGCTACTCCACCGGCTTGAAGATGGTGGCCTGGCCAAAGACGCTGCGGATGAGGGCCTTGGCCTCGTCCTCGGTCTGCGGGATGCTCGGGGCTGCGCCCTGATGGCCGAAGGGGCTGCCAGCACCGGGATTGGATTCCCAGGGAGCGGCGGGGACGTCGTCGTTTGCAGAGGCTGCGGGTGCCACAGCAGCGGCCTTGGGCGCGGACGCCGCACCCGGCACGTCGAACGGAGGCAGATCGTCCCCGCCGGCATCGGCAGCAAAACCACCGACCATGGCATCGTCGTAGGGCACCTGCTCGGATTCCCATGGCGCAGCCTGCGCAGGCGGCTGAGCCATGGGGGCGGACGCGCGCTCGGGCGCTCGGGGCGCGGGCTCGGTCGGGAGCTTGCCCGTGGCAGGAGCACCGGCAGGGTTGTCGGAGCGCAGCCAAGGGGCCTTGGCCAGGTCGGATGACTTGGGCGCAGGCGCGGCAGCGGACTTGGGCGCGGGGATCGGAGCAGCCGGTTTGGGCGCAGCGGGTTCAGGCGCCGACGGGGTCGGTGCCGCTACCGGCGCCGCTTTTGGCTGCGTCGCGCTGGCGCTCGAGGATGCAGGGGGCACCGAGGACACGGGTTGCGGGTCCGCAGATGCCGCAGCCCGTGCAGATGGAGAATGCTCCTCATGTTGAGGAGCCGGCGTGCCACCCCCATCCAGGACATAGTCGACGGTGCGATGACCGAAGACCGCACTGACTGTCGGCAAAAACACCGCCTGTGTATCAGCACGCCCGAGCATCTTGATAGCAAATGCCGTAGGGAACGAGACCGTGAGCTTAGAACCATCGTCTGCCGTAGCGCGAGCGTTCAACAGGAGAGCCGCATAAGAAGGTTGTTGGGCCTTGACGCGCTCGACGACCTCGCCCCATTTGCGCTGGAGCTCGCCAGCGTCCTCGACCGCGGGGGTCTCGGCAGCACCGGCGGCGGCAACCTGAGCGGCGTTGTTGGACTTGGACACCGGCACGGTCGATGCAGCAGGCGCGGGAGCCGGAGCCGCAACGGGTTGAGGTGCAGGCGTTACAGGTTTGGGCGCGGGAGCCGGAGCTGCGGACTTGGGCGCAGGCTGGGCCGCCGGAACAGCAGCGCCGCGGTCCCAAGGCATGCCACCCTGATGCGCGGGCGTAGCAGCGGGGGCGGCAGTCGCCGCGGGAGTAGCAGCTCGGGCACCCGAGATCAGCGTCGGTTGTTGTGTCGTCGCAGGCGCAGCCGCGACAGCCGCAGGCGCACTCGCTTGAGCAGCAGCCACGCTCGCCGGAACGGCGGCGTTGGCAACCATGGCCTCCAAGCGTGCCACGCGCTCGGCCAAAGCCTCAATCGTTAAATCGGCCTCGGGACGCGCCAGACGCGTACAGGCGATCTCGAGCACCAGGCGCACGTCGCTCGCGCCCCTCATCTCCAACGCGGCATCGTCGAGCACCGTCAGCACGCGGGCCAGACGGTCGGCCGGATGCTCGCCAAAGGCAGCAGCCTCGGCAGCAAGCGCCTCGGCCTGCTCGGCCCCGCCCTCAAACAGCTCGGCACGGGCACCGGCAACGCAGGCCACATACACGTCGCGCACATGCGCCACCAGGTCGCGCGTCAGCTCAAGCAGATCATTGCCCTCCTCGACCTGTGCGCGAATGAGCCCATAGAGTTCAGCAATATCACGCTCGGCAATAGCGCGGGCAAACTCGCCCAGGATCTGGTCCGAAACCTCGCCCAAAAGCGAGCGGGCATCGTCCGCATGCACGGCGCCGTTGCCAAAAACGCTCAGCTGCTCCAGCGTGGAAAGCGCGTCGCGCATACCGCCCTTGGCATGGCGCGCCACGATGGTCAGCGCCTCGTCGTCGTAATCGAAGCCCTCCTGCTCACACACGTAGGACAAGCGATGTTCGATATCCTCGTTGCTGATGCGGTGGAAATCGAAGCGCTGGCAGCGCGAGAGGATGGTCTCCAGAATCTTTTGCGGGTCGGTGGTGCACAGCACGAAGATCACGTGTGCCGGCGGCTCCTCGAGCGTCTTGAGCAGCGCGTTGAACGCCGCCGTCGTGAGCATGTGAACCTCGTCGATGATATAGATCTTGTACTTGCCGCGCACCGGGGCAAAGTTGACGGAGTTGATGATCTCCTCGCGCACATTGTCCACGCCCGTGCGGCTTGCGGCATCGAGCTCGTAGACATCGGGGTGGTTGCCCTCGGCGATGAGCTCGCACTCCTCACAGGTGCCGTCGGGCATGCACCCGCTTGCGCCCTCGGCGCGCGCTGCCTCGGCATTACGGCACAGCAGCGCCTTGGCAAGGATGCGCGCCATGGTGGTCTTGCCCGTGCCGCGCGGTCCGCAGAACAGGTATGCGTGGGACAGGCGCCCCTCGGTGATGGCGTGCTCGAGCGTCGAGACGATATGCTGCTGGCCCACCACGGAGTCGAAGGTGAGCGGGCGATACTTTCGGTACAACGATTCCATGGGTGCTCCCCCGGGTATACTGAGTCTTGTTGCCGCGACGGCCATGCGGTCGCACGGCATACTGCATTCATAATAACCCGTACGGCGAGCCCGCCGCGATAGGAGTCCAAAGAGCATGGCAGACGCAGAGAGCAACCTCGTCCCCTCCGAAGCAGCCGACCAGGTCGAGGTCGCGCTCGAGGAGCAGGCCGCAGCCGACGACGGCATCCTGTACCTCAACGAGTACCAGTACGAAAACGACCTGGTCACCGACTTCGCCCGCCTGGTCGCCTCGCCCAGGCGTCGCGGTTCGCTGTATGTCGCCGCGGCAATTGCCGCGCTGATCGGCATTGGCATGCTGGTGGCCGGCGGTAACTGGATCAAGTTTGGCGTCGTCCTGATCGTATTCGGCGCCTTTTTGGCCTGGTGGAGCAAAAACCTGCACCACACGCTCGCCCGTGACTTTATCGACGCCGTCGAGGCCGACGAGTCCATGGGTGGCCGCTATCGCCGCGTCGCTGCCAACGAGGACGGCCTGATGGTTTGGGGCAAGAGCGGCAAGTCGCAGTTCTTCCCGTTTGAGAAGCTCGACCACGTACTCGACGGCGAGCGCATCTTTGTAGCCATGTTCGCCGACCAGGGCGTGACTATCCCTAAGGACACCTTTATCCGCGGCGATGCCGAGCAGTTTGGCCCCTTCCTTAAGGCGCGCATCAACAAAAAGCTCCGCATCGAGACCAAGAAGAAGAAAATGAAGGCCGAGAAGGCTGCCGCCGAGGCCAAGCGGGGCGACAAGGCCGACAAGCCCCAGGACAACAAGGGCAAGCAGCGCAAGCAGAAGAAGAGCAAGAAGAAGCGCTAGGGCCGAGCGCCACTGCGAAGGGAATCTCATCCCGCTTCAGCGTAGGATGAGGCTCCCCCAACAGGGCCTTCGAGCTATTTAACTTCAAACCTGAAGAGCCTTCGCTCCGGCAGATCGGTCATCTTCATCGTATAGGTCCCGGGAAACGCTTTCTCAAAACGGACGGTCTCGTAACCTTCGAAATAGTCGTTGGTGTTTTGCATCATGAATGGGACGAGTAACTCGTTCTCCGCCCCAACCTGTACAGCAAACGCAGCAGAACCGCCCAGCACCGGCATTGCCTGCGTTATCAGATCGGTATTGACCACAAAGTCATAGTTTGGCGCAGACTCCGGCACCAAATGCCAAACATACGCTTTAATTCCGCCTTCGACATTGTCCTTATTCCTGACACGCATCTTTACGGCGATAACACACGTGATGTCGGCGTCCTTCAATTTCGTTTTCGTATCTACGATGCCATATTTTGAATAATCATCATGCGCACGCTTGAGATACTCGCGCGGCGTGAGCAGCTCTGCCCCGTCTATGCAAAACGAATACCCGTCAGTCGCCACATCCTTCGACCCCAGAAACGCCCCATCCATCGAGAGCCATTCGCCCTCCGCGTAATATTTTTCAGGAATGACTGTCCGGTTCCCGTTAACGACGCTCACCCTCATGCCCGCAAGGCCGGTAACAGCACAGCCAAAAAGCGCGAGCATCGACCTTCTCGTCAACAGGGCCTTCTTCATCGCGCTCACGACCTTTCCCGAACTTTCACAACGGCACCGTCGCGCATGCAGTAAACACGATCGGCTAGCTCCTCGAGCACCTCTCCGTCATGGCTAGACAGAAGAACCTCGCGACCCGTTGATGCCGCCATCGCCACAACGCGCTTGAGCATTTCCACGCCCGCTTCGTCGAGGGCATTCGTTGGCTCATCGAGAACAAGCAGCTTCGGCTTTTCCATAATTGCCGCAGCTATTCCCAGACGCTGCTTCATCCCAAGCGAGTATGCTCGAAACTTCTTTTTTTCGTCTGCATCGAGCCCCACGAGCCGCAGGGCAGAGCGAATGTCCTCGGGGGTGGCAACGCCATTGATTTGAGCTATGAGCTCCAGATTGTCGTAACCAGACAGATATCCTAAAAAGGAAGGCGCCTCTATCAACATCCCCAGACTCGGCGGAAACGAGATATCCGCCCCAAGTCTTTGGCCATCGATAATAATCTCGCCCTCGGTGGGTCTAATCAATCCGCAGACCGCTCGCATGAGCATGGTCTTACCCGAACCGTTTATCCCCTGAAGCCCGACCACAGTCCCAGGGTCAACCTCGATAGACACGTTGCGCAGGACATCGTTTTTGCCCATGCGCTTCGATACGTCCCTAACGATCACACTCATATCTTGTCCCTCTTTTCGATAAGGTCGGCCCTTCGAAACCACAGTCCACCCAACGATAGGCATAACGACATAATCACAATTGAAAACAAGCCACTCGAGCCCGTCGCAATTCCTTCTTTGACGATTCCACCCCAGCGCAACAGCATCAAGGCATTTCCCAGTAGCGCCCAATGCCGCGCATATGCCGAACAGATCAGGTAGCTCATTACAACCGCAAATGAAACTGACGGCCCAAGCACAAACCCAACCGTTGCCTGCACAAACGCAAGCGCCTCAAAAGCAAGAAAGAGACCTGCGAAAAACGGCAGTGCACCTGCTTCGCTCGCCTTGAGAAACCACGGCGCCAAATTAGCCAGCTGAAGCGACTCGCCATGGATGACCGCGCTGAACGAGGCACTCACCATCAAGCTCCAAATCACAACAGAGCAAACCACCACGAGCAGCGAAAATGCTGTTATCGCCGCCACTGAGATAAAACGCGAGACCCACCAAAGGGTTCTCGCCCGGCATCGGACAAGCGTTTGCAAACCAAACCCGTGCAACGATTCGGCGGGATAATCGAGTGTTGTATAGAGAATAAGCAGAATGAGAAATAGCCATCCTAGCGGAGGCACAAACATGACCCCGGGCCTAGGCTCAAACGGAGCAGATCCGGCAAACACGAGCGCAAGATTGTCCGCAAACCCCAAGGCATCCGTCCTGACCCCATACACAGAAGACAAACCGTAGGCGTACACCAGGTTCGCAACGGTCACTGCCGCAATCGCAATAAAGGTAATGATGTTCTTCTTCAAAACGGTCCTCAGGTCCGCGGCGACCAGCCTAAACAGCATCAGACCATCTCCCGCCTTTTCCACGCCCCAGAAAAAGCCAACGAAGCAAGGGTCAATAATATGATTTCCGCAAAACCGGCTCGAATGTCTGGCCAGTTATTCAGCGATTCCGACCTGATGCTGTTGAAGATATTGCAGTTAAACCCCACACAAGCCATTACGCCGAAGATCCAGCCATTTGCAAAATGCCACGCAACCATTAGCAGATACGGGACAATTATCGCTTTGATTCTGCTACGAAACAAAATTGAGAAGCCAGTTACAGCCATGGATAAAGTCCCGAGCGTGACCGCATCGAACAGCGTGTATGCAAGCACATATAACAAAGGATGTGAATAAAATAGACCGGAGAAATAGCTATGTAGGTAAAGCCCTACGTAGGTCGACTCATCGACCCGAGGAAGATACGCAGGAAAAAGCATCGAGACAATCAGGAAATTGACGAGCAGAGGAATGGCAGTCACTGTAAACGCGGAGAGGAAAGCAGACAGCACCTTTACGTTCACGTATGCCTTTCTGGAAACGCGCGTGCATATCTGCATGTCATAACCACTCAAACGCTCAAAGAGGCACGACCAAGATCCGGCCAACATTGCAAGCAGGGGCAGTGCATAGAAAAACACCGACGCAGACAGTGGCGCGTTCGCGCTCACAACAATCCAGTTACCGAAGCTGCTTTCACGTGTTTGACCGAGATAGTTTTTGGCTTGCATGCCAACGCCGTAACCAAAAGAAAGAAGGTTGTGACGTTCTTTTTCCAAATTTGCCCACGGCTCCAGCGCAGCAGCTATTGCAACTGCGACTGCAATCAAGAGAGCAAAGATAAAAGCTGGGCGTCTTATCGTTTTCGACAGCTCATATCTTACGAGCCTTTGGTTCATACGTCCTCCTCCCCCTTCCGACCCAGAAAGCCGGAAGGGAGCCAATTCAAACAACTATGCGGGAAGCTTGCGGAAATGCCCGACGCAGTCGGGGCTCCATACACCAATAACAGTGCCGTAGCCAGACTCCGCCCATGCAGTCAGTCGCGCCGCAGATCGCCCGTTCTCACGGACGAGGTTATACATTTCCCACTGTCCCTTGTGATTCGAACGATACGTTCCCTGAGTACAATTCATGCTGCCGCTACCGCTTGTGTTATACGCACCGTCTGTATATAACCGAAGCGGATTTCCCGTATAACCTTGGATATCCAGATAGAGCGATGAGGAATCATCCTTTTGACGGTAGCCAGTTGCACTCGTCCCGGCACATTGAAAACTAAATGCCCTATCGGCATTGTTCGTACAGGTCGTAATTCCCGTATCGGCGTTTTGAGTAATGCTAGAAACCTGAGAGGTGTCAAACTCCTCTTGCGCGAACGATGCAGCGGGAACCCCTAGGGACAGACCCGCAGCAATCGCCAACCCGACTCCGATTCGAGTAATAGCGCTCCTTGGCTTAATCATGGCCTTCTCCAATCAAAAGCGGCTAACAATGCGTCGACGCACAGCAACCTTTGCATGAATGGAGAAAGATGTCTGTAAACACTCGCTATTGAGTTGATAATCCAGGCGTTTACACGTTATCTACCTGCGATAACAATGAAATAAGCTCTGCTTTGTTCTTGATCTTCAACTGGCGATAGGACGCGGATCGCAGCGCTTGCACCGTAGATGCAGCGTAACCGACATCCTGCGCAATGGTCTTTGTCGTTGTGCCCTCTGCCGTCATCAACAATATTCGGGCCTGAACATCGGACAGGGCGCGCGACGTAAGCAGAGCCAGCCGGCGCACGTGAGCTGCTTCGGTGGACCCGTTCGCACGGTACTTCAAGACGGCCTTCTCGTCCTCAACCGAGCGTACGAGCACGATGTGCGTAACGAGCATGGGCACAGACCAGCAAACAATCACCGTTGCCACGACGACATTGACGGCCGAACTTTGCCCCAGCAACGACGCAAGGAACAGAGGCTCGAAAACCGTCAGATCCTGCACCATGTTGAGCAAGACAACCCAGACAGGAGCCGCCGCCCCAAAGCAAAGCATCCATATCCCAAGCATTTTGCGCTGCGGACAGCTACGCAGCACTATGTATGTGAGCAACATCCCCGTCAGCACCGCGAACCCATGGATTCGCCCCCTAGTGGCCGCATGGATTAAAGTAGCCGCACCTATTGACACCAACGGCACGATAGCCCGGACACGGGCATGCACCTTAAACGGACGCAGCCCAACAGCGAGCGAGACCGTAGATGCCACGCCGCACAGCAGGACCGGCGCAGCCATCAACGGATCGCATATACACCTCCATGCCGCGATATAGACAAAAGACCATTCCACGGCAGACAGCACCGCCCATACGCACGGGCTTCCGAGCCCAATCGCCCCATCCGTTCTAGTCAGCGCAACTTCACGATTCAGTTTTTCACCCGCGTAGTGCAGCGACAGAAGCAGTCCGAGACCCAATGCATAGCTTGCGAGAGAAAAGGCGACTGCCCGCGAAACACCGGATCCCCAATCGCTATCCGCCATTACCAAGGGGCCCGCCGCAAGGAGGATAAAAAATGTTGTGAGCAGGTATCGAAACAGCCGGCGCGTCCGAACTGATGTCAACATATCACCAGCATGCCGCTGCAGCAGACCAGGCCCTGTAGCATCACCCTCACCCGCAAACAATGCCACGAGCTCGCGTGAGCCCGCAACCGATGCCTTCCCGTATGCTCGGTGAAGCGTTGTTCGCACCGTCGATGGCTTCGTACCCGTCTCCCTGGCAATTTCCGCCGGCGTTTTCCCTTTGAGCAGCAGTCGAACAAACTGCTCTTCTCGAGGCGACAGGGCAGGGGAAAACACCCCCGCATCGAATGGGTCGGACGTGCGAGGGGTATCCGAATTGTTGTCCCGTTTCTCCCTTAGCAATGTGCATACGAAGGCGGCAACAGCAATAGCGGACCCCATCGACAGTGATGCAATGACTGCGGCATCGCTTGCAAAGTATGCCACCTCGACAGCCGGAACAAGGCCAATGGGAACTGCTACAAGCACAGAACGGGCAAACACGTCGCCCTGCCCCCGACCAAAGGCGCGGGGACAGCAAAGCAGCGGGACCGCAGCCAATACGAGATAGACCAGCGGAATTAAAAGCACGAGGCCAATTGATGCGGCCGTTACAGAGGGCATCCCCCATGGCTCGGGAACGACTCTCCATGAAATTCGACAGCAAAACAGCAGGCAAGACAGGACAACTATTGTTTCTGCAAAAAGCGTGCTCTGCGATCGGCGGGTCCCCCTTTCGCCGTCCCGCGCCGCCCCCCGTATCAAAGGAGAGCCCGCCGTATCCCAAATTACATATGAGAGGAGCAACGACCCAGTGAAGCACAAGGCACACGAAACACGATGCAACAACCAGATTGGTGCAAACACGATTGGAATAGAATCTCCGCGAGCATAGAAGGCCAAGTCGACCCATTCGGGAACCACCGCAATAGCAGCAAGGAAAACACCGAAGACGCCAAGGCGACCCGGCCGTCTTATTTCTCTCCCCTTGCGGAGCGCAACACCATGACCAAACGCCGCGAGGCATGCGCCAAGGATAACGAGCCAGGTCATTGCACCTGATGCCAAGCCGATTGAAGATGAAAACCGGTGATAAGGGGTAACCGCCATTACGACGAGCGCAATGGCGAAAGCAGATGTGGCAGAACAGCGGGAAAAGAGCATATGACCTCCATAGCGTGTCATTATATCGCTCGGGCTGCTCGTTTATCTCCACGCCCACACCAGCCAGCATCAACGATTCAGGCGAACTCCAATCCGAGCCAGATCACGGTTCAGCTTTTGTCCGCAGTCCCCGCATCAAAGCGGGATGCGGTTTCCTTTTGAGCGTCGATCTGGAAACTGTATCCCGTTCTGAGTCAATATTCTGGGACGCAGTTTCCGCAGCACACCCCATTCGGAAAGCGTGTCCCAGTATTTGGCCGCAAACTGGGGCGCGCTTTCCGGATGGGTCGAGACGAAGGCCAAGCCAGACAGGCAGCCTCGCATCCCGCCATCCTCGCCATCCGCCTGAGCGTGCTACACTAGCAGCATCTATGCCACCGCGAACGGCTCGGCCCCGCGCCCGCCGCTCGCAAACGAACTTTAAACGCACGAGGGTTGGCCATGCCGCTTTTCTCGCAACATACCGCCCGGTTCTCGCCGGACGTTCCCTTGGAGGGCACTAGCTCTCGCGAGCTGCTCAAGCGGTACCAGCCGCTCGAGACGCTTGCGACCGGCGGTTTTGGCTCCATCGAGATTTGCCGCGACACGCATCTGCGCCGTCGCGTGGCCATTAAGCGCATCCCCCTTATCAACGGCGCCGGCATGCCCGCCAGCGACATCATGGACGTGCTGCGCGAGGCGCATACCGCCGCCATGCTTCAACATCCCAATATCGTGCAGGTTATCGACTTTACGCACGACACCGCCTATGCCTACCTGGTCATGGAGTATGTCGACGGTATGTCGTTGGCCGAGTTTTTGCATCGCGTGGACGGCCACTCGCTCACCTTTGACGAGGCCGCGGCCATTGCCGACGCGCTGGGTCAGGCACTCACCTTTGCCCATGCAAACGGCGTGCTTCATCTGGACATAAAGCCCGCCAATGTGCTTATCGACCATTCGGGCAATGTAAAGATCACCGACTTTGGCATGGCGCGGCTGTCGTCCGCCGGCGGCTTTGGCGGATCGCGCGGCGGCACCATCGGCTACATGCCGCCCGAGCAGCTCGATATCGAGACCGGCACGGTCGACGAACGTGCCGATGTCTTTGCCCTTGCCTGCGTGATCTACGAGGGCCTGTGCGGCAGTGCCCCCTTTATGGCGGCCACGCCTGCCGACTCGCTCGACCGCATCATCGGCGGCGCCACCTATCCCAGCGAACTGATCCCTCACTTTCCCCCGGGGGCCGAGGCGGCGCTCATGAGCGCTCTCTCCCCCATGCCGCAAGACCGCCCCGATAGCATCGAGGCATTCTGCGACCGACTCCTTGCCGGCTTGGGGAGCGTGCGCGAAGGCCGTCGCAGCTTGGAGCAGATGGTAGGCGAGCTTTCGAATGACGAGTGCGCGGCAGATGATATCGAGCCATCGAGCTACGAGGATGACACCGTCGAGGTCGACCCCGCACTTGGCTGGGCGGGCACGCGCTGGGGCCGCGCACGCAATTACACCATGCGCGGCATCTCGGCGCTCTCATGCGGAGCCTTCAGCTTTTTGCTTATGCAGACAGCCGGCGTCGCGACGCTTCCCGGGCTGGTCGTGGCGGCCGTCGCCATTGGCGCGGCGGCAGGCTTGGCCCCGCAGATTGGCTCGGCCATCTCGGCCGTGGGCTTTTTGGTGCTCATGGCCAACGCCACCATGCAGGCGCAGGGCATCCTGTCGATGCTGCCGGTCGCGGTCATTTTTGCCGCTGCCATGTCCGGTTGGTGGATTGCTTGGGGACGCACCGAGGCGGCTGCGAGCGCGACGCTCACCTGCGCGCTTGCGCTGGGTTGCCTAACCGGCGACGCCCTCCTTGCCGCCGGAGCCGCCACGAGCATCGCGGCGTTTTGGCTCGGCCCGGCAAGCGCAGCGGCGGCCACGGGCATGGGCGCACTCTTTGCCCGCCTTGCCGCAGCGGCTCTCTCTGCGGGAGGCGTACTGGGGCTTAGCAATGTCGTCGCAGCGCTGGGAGACGCGCTCCTTCTCGCTGCAATCGTGCTGGTTGCAGCAATAGCCGCGGCAACATCGCTGCTGCTCAATGCTCATGCCAAGCGCGCCGAGCAGGGATCGAACCTTGCCGCCATCGTCGCAATTGCCGTCGCCGGCATCGGCTCGGCCGTATCGTTTTGTCTTGCACACCATATGGAAATTGCCAGCCTTGCGGGCCCGGTCGTCGCCAAGGCGGCGGTTACGGGAATCCTATCCTCTATAATCGTCGGGATATGCCTTTATTTGCTCGGATACCAAAGAACCTATACGGAGAGTGATCTTTCGTGAACTTCCTGAACATCTTCGAGGACCACGTGGCCGGCATCTTCGGTGCCACCCGTGCCCCGTTCTCCTTTAAGAAGCTTGCCAAGCAGGCCGCTCGCGACATGGAGGATCAGACTCTGGTGATCAACGGCGTCAACACCGCGCCGGCGCTCTATACCATCCTGATTGCCGCCGACGACGATCCCATGCTCGCCCCGTTCTATCCCGAGCTTTCGCGCGAGGTCCGCGAGTTTGTGAAAGCGCAGGCCGAAAAGCGCCGCTACGTCTTTGTCGGCGAGCCCCTCGTTCGCTTTATGATCGACCCGCAGCTGCGCGGCGGCAAGTTCTCGGTCTTTGCCGAGAACGTCGATGCCCCCACGCTCGGTCGCCTGTACGAGGAAGAGCGCGCCTACCAAAACGGCCTGGGCCAGAACAACTCAGCCGCGAGCCGTGCCGCCAGCGCCCCGCGCGCCGGCCAGCAGCAGTTTGCCGCCCCGCAGCAACACCCCGCTGCTATGCCGCAGCAGCAGCCGGCACCTCGTGCTGCCACTCCCGACCCGCTTGCCGTGGCCGACCCCTTTGCGCCCAATATGCCCGATCCCGCCGCCGCACCCATCCCCGTGCCCCAAACCGTCTCGCGCGACGCGCTTGCCGGCATGGGCGGAGCCGCCGCGACCGGCGCCGCCGCTGGCCTTGGCGCCGCAGCCAGCATCGCCTCCAACATGGCAAGCTCTCGCGCCCCGCAGCGTCCGCTCGCCCAGCTCGTCGACGTCGTGAGCGGCGAGAGCCACGCCATCACCTCCGCACAGGTGACCATCGGTCGCGAGCGCTCGGTTTCCGACATCGCCCTGCGCGACCCCAACGTGTCGCGCCGTCATGCCCAGCTCACCTTTACCGGCTCGGACTGGTCGATCGAGGACCTCAACTCCACCAACGGCACGCTCGTCAACAACCGTCGCATCACGCGCTGCCCGCTGCGCAACGGCGACCTGCTGACGTTTGGCCTGAGCACGTTCGAATTTAGGGGATAGTCGCTTATGAACATCGATATCGTCCTGTTTGCAGGCCGCATCGTCCTGGTCGTCCTGCTTTATATCTTCCTGTTTGCCGTCATGAAGACCGGCGTGGGGCTCGTCCGCGGCCAGCGCCGCGACTCGGCCATCTGGACGATCGATGTGGACAAGGGCCCGCGCGGCATCCGCGGCATCCACGTGGATATGCTCGGCCCCGTCATCGTCGGCCGTTCGCCGTCGTCGGACATCTGCATCAACGAACCGTTTGTCTCGGCCTCGCATGCGCGTTTTTCGCTGCAGGGTCCGGCACTTATTATCGAGGACCTCAACTCGCTTAACGGCACGCTCGTCAACGGCCGCCAGCTTGTTGAGCCCGCAACGCTGCGCGAGGGCGACGAAGTCCAGATTGGCGACGTGGTCATGAAGGTGAACCGTCGATGATCGACGAGGAGAACAAGTCCGCAACCATACCCGAGACGTCGGCCGCCCCCGCCGCCGCGCCGGCTCATGCCGCCCCAGCGGGCCATGCGCCCGTGGAGCCCGAGGACACTGTGTTCTCCCTGCCTCTTTCGCATGTAACGCAAGAATATCCGACGCTGACCGACGACGAGGATACCGAGGACAACGCTGACGGCGGTAACACCCCCATCGGCGTGCACGCCGCTGCCGAGCAGCCCGCGGCCCCGCAAGACATGCCCGCGCCGGCTCACTTTGCCGAACCCGTCGCCACGGCGATTACCGAGAGCTCCGCGGTATTTGCGGCTCCCGAGCCCGCGGTGCCGGTGTTTCCCGTAGCGCCGGCACCCGCCGCAGCACCCGAGTCCGCATCTGCACCGGAACCCGCGGCGGCGCCCTCCCCCGCGGACGCATCGGCGCCCGAAGCCATGCAGTCTGTAACCGAAGACGTACCCGCAGCAACGACGGAGGATGTCTCCCAATCCCACGGCACGCCCGCGCCCGCGCACTTCGCGACGCCCGAGTCTGCAGCCGTCGCCCCGCAAGACGACGAGCCTGTCGACCGTACAACCGAAGAGCCCGCCACGCCCAACGTCAACGACCCGAGCAACGATGCCGACACCGTCTCGCCCGGCGATACGGCCGAGATTGACGTTGCCGCCGTGGAGGCCAAGCTTAAGGACCCCGGCTCGACCATGAGTTTTGAGCCGCTGACCGACGAGCGCGTCGAGACTGACTCGACCTACGACGCCGGCACGACCACGCAGCTCATGTGGGGCGCCCGCTCCGATGTTGGCTGTGTGCGCCCGCATAACGAAGACTCCTATCTGGTGCAATCGCCGCTCTTTTGCGTATGCGACGGCATGGGCGGCCACGCCGCCGGTGAGGTAGCCTCCTCCATCGCCGTCGAGACCATTGCCAAGACAGCGCCGCAGGCAGCCGACGCCGCACGACTGGCGGCCGCCGTCGAAGCTGCAAACGCCGCGGTCATCGAGGCTGCGCTCAACGGGCTTGGCAAGCCCGGCATGGGCTGCACGGCAACCTGCGCCTATATCGAAAACGACATGCTCGCCATCGCCCACGTGGGCGACTCGCGCGCCTATCTGCTCCACGAGGGCACGCTCATCCGCGTGACCCGCGACCACTCCTATGTGGAGGAGCTCGTGGACGCCGGCGAAATTACGGCAGACGAGGCTCGCGTCCACCCCAACCGCTCGGTCATCACCCGCGCGCTGGGCTCGGATCCCGCCATGTATGCCGACCACTTTACCCTGCATATCGAGGAAGGCGACCGCCTGATCCTGTGCTCGGACGGCCTTTCGAGCATGATTCCCGATAGCGATATCGAAAACATCGCCACACAGTCCTCGACCGCGCAGATTTGCGTCGACAACCTTGTTGACGCGGCACTGGTCGCCGGCGGGCACGACAACGTCACCGTGCTTGTCGTTGACCTGGTCGACGATGGCGTCATGCGCGAGGCAAAGCGCGTCCGCCGCCGCAACATCACCATTGCCACCGTACTGGGCATCGCTTTTGTGCTGGCGGCAGCCATCTGGGCCTACGCAGGCATCACCGGCTCGTACTACCTGGGCACCTACAAGGACACCGTCGCGGTCTACCGGGGCATTCCCGGCAAGCCGCTCGGCCTTAAGCTGCACTGGCTCGACAGCACGACCACCATCAAACTGTCCGACCTGCCCGAAGACACACAAAATCGCCTTAAGGCAGGTATTCAGCAGACGAGCATCGACGACGCACAGGACACCATCTCCAAGTACCGCCATCAGATCGACGAGGAGCAGACCCGTCAGGTGATCGACGCGCAAACGATCCGCAATAACACCGACCAGGGTTCGACCTCCGAATCGGATTCCGAGAATACCGCCGAACAGTCCGCCGAGGCCGAAGCCTCCGATAAGAATTAGAAAGGGAGTGCCGCTTATGAGTCGCCGTAATACCGAACTGCTCTTACTCATCGCCTCGGCGTTCCCCGTCATCCTGCTGTATGCGATGTACGTGCTCACCGCAGGCGCCGCCATCTCGTTTGAGACACTTGCCGTTCCGATCGGTCTCTTTGCCGCCTTCGCCGCGGCGCATATCGCCGTGCGCATTCTGGCACCCGGCGCCGACCCGGCCATCCTGCCCATCGTCTTTGTTCTTTCGGGCATTGGCATCACGTTTGTGACGCGCTTGGCGCCCACGCTCGCCATCTCGCAGCTCGTCATCCTGTTTATCTCGGTGGCGTTGATGGTAGGTACGCTTGCGCTGGTCAAAAACCTCGACGTAGTCATGCGCTACAAGTACACCTTTGGCATCATCGGCATCATCTTGCTGATGCTGCCCATCTTTATCGGCACCACGATCTCGGGCTCTAAACTGTGGATTCGCATCGCCGGCTTTACCATTCAGCCCGGCGAGTTCGCCAAGGTCTTTATCGTGCTGTTCCTAGCCGGTTACCTGGCCGAGAACCGCGAACTGCTCTCTATCTCCAACCGCAAGATCTTGGGTCTTAAGATTCCGCGTCTGCGCCTGCTGCTGCCGCTGTTCGCAGTCTGGGGTGTATGCCTGCTCGTCGTTGTCTTCGAACGTGACCTGGGCTCGGCCTTGCTGTTCTACACCATCTTCTTGCTGATGCTCTACGTTGCCACGGGTCGCTTCTCGTATGTCATCATCGGCCTTGTGCTCTTGGCCGTGGGGGCCGTGGGCGCTTACAAGTTCCTGTCGCACGTCCAGGTTCGTTTCCAGATCTGGGCCGATCCCTTTAAGGATGCACAGGGCCAGGGCTACCAGATTGTCCAGTCCCTCTTCTCGCTGGCCGACGGCGGCCTTGTTGGCGTCGGCATTGGCAACGGCATGGCCAACAACATCCCCGTCGTCGAGTCCGACTTTATCTTCTCGGCTATCGGCGAGGAGATGGGCCTTTTGGGCGGTGGCGCCGTTCTTATCCTGTTTATGCTCTTTGCCGTACGTGGCCTGACCACGGCAGCCCGTGCCAAGTCCGACCTTGCCGCCTTTAGCGCCACTGGTCTTACGGCCGCCATCAGCTTCCAGGCGTTCTTGATCGTTGGCGGCGTTACCCGCCTGATCCCGCTGACCGGCGTCACCCTGCCCTTTATGAGCCAGGGTGGCTCCTCGCTGCTGGCAAGCTTTATCATCGTCGCGCTTTTGCTGCGCGCCGGTGACGAGGCAACCGGTCGCGAGGCCGAGCTCACCGGCACCGGCACCATGGCCGCCATCACCGACGACCAGGTCGCCTCGGCGGCCTCCCCGGCTGGCACGCGCTTCGCCACTTCGTCTTCGTATGCCCGCGGCAGTCACTCCGCCGGCTCGCGCATGCGCCGTCGCCTGCTCGACACGCCCGAATCCGGTGTGCTCGGCCGCGTGGCGCTCGCCAATCGACTGACCCGTGCCGTGCTCGCCTTTACGGCACTATTCGCCATCCTTATCGGCAACCTCACCTATGTCCAGGTCATCAAGGCCAAGGACTATCAGGACATGCCGACCAACAACCACACCATCGCCCGCTCCAAGTACATCCAGCGCGGCTCCATCATCACGTCCGACGGCGTGACGCTGGCCGAGTCGCTGCAACAGGAAGACGGCACCTACGCCCGCTCCTACCCCAACGGAAACATGGCCGCTCACGTGGTGGGCTATGTAAGCCAGCAGTACGGCACCGCTGGTGTCGAGAGCGTCATGAACGAAACGCTCACCGGCTCCAAGGATTACTCCAGCTGGGACAACGCCCTCGCGTCGCTCGCGGGCCAAAACCAACCGGGCAACACCGCCAAGCTCACCATCGACTCGCGCATCCAGACGGCTGCCGAGCAGGCACTCAAGGGCTTTAAGGGTGCCGTGGTGGTTATGGATCCGCGCACCGGCGCGGTCCTCGCATGCGCAAGCTCGCCCACCTATGACAACACCAACATCGATGCCCTGATGCAGTCGGGCGGTGGCGAGGACGGCTCCATGTACGACCGCGCCATGGACGCTCTCTATACCCCGGGCTCGACCTTTAAGGTCGTCACACTCTCCGCGGCGCTCGAAACCGGCACCGCCAGCCTTACCAGCACGTACCAGGCGCCCGGCTCCATGGATATCGGCAACGCGCCGGTCACCAATTACGCCAACGAGAGCTACGGTACCATCAGCCTGCAACAGGCCTTTGCCGTGTCGTCCAACGTCGTCTTTGGCCAGGTGGCCAACGAGATCGGCGCTAGCTCGCTCGTCCAGTTTGCCAACGCCTTTGGTTACGGCCAAAAGCTCGGTCAGGACCTGACCACCGCGGCCTCCATCATGGCCGACCCCTCGCTCATGACCGAGTGGGAGACCGCCTGGGCAGGCGCCGGCCAGCCTGTCGGCATGGACCACACGCCAGGTCCGCAGACCACCGTCATGCAAAACTGCGTGATAGCGGCGGCCATCGCCAACAGTGGCGTGGTCATGGACCCGTTCTTCGTGGCCCAGGTGCTCGCCCCCGACGGAACCGTGGTCAAGACCACGCAATCCCGCTCGCTCGGCCAGGCCGTCAGCGCCACCACGGCCGATCAGGTCAAGCAGGCCATGCTCGCGGTTGTCCAGTCCGGCACCGGCACCGATGCCCAGATTCCGGGCGTCAAGGTCGCCGGCAAGACTGGATCGGCCGAGACCGGCGGCACCAACGTCAACTCGATGTTCGTCGGCTTCGCACCTTACGATTCACCCACGGTCGCCATCTCGGTGGCCTTGGAGGATTACGACAAACACGACGTCAAGGCAGCCAAGATCGCCGGCATCGTCCTGACCGCGGCACTTGCCGCCCAAGGAGCGTGATGCCTGTGATCGAAGCGGATACTTGGGGCGCGCCGCGGCCGATGAGCTAGCGGCAAGGCGCCACGCGGTCCCAGCGGCCATAGATTTGGTACTACACACATCGTTGAGCGAATAAGTTAGTTAGGAGCAGGAATGGAACAGAGGGTCCTCGGGGGAAGATACCTCCTCAAGGATAAGGTGGGAACGGGCGGCATGGCGACCGTCTTCCGTGCGCAAGATCAGGTCCTCGACCGCACGGTTGCCGTCAAGATCATGCTGCCGCAGTATGCCGGCGACGCCACCTTCGCCGCCCGCTTTAAGCAGGAGGCCCAGGCAGCAGCAGGTCTCTCCTCCCCCTATATCGTGGGCGTCTACGATTGGGGCAAGGATGGCGATACCTACTACATCGTCATGGAGTACCTGCGCGGTACCGACCTTAAGAGCGGCATCAAGAGCCACGGCGCCCTCGATCCAAAGAAGGTCGCGCAGATCGGCTCGCAGATCAGCTCCGCGCTTTCGGTCGCCCACAAGCACGAGATCATCCACCGCGACATTAAGCCGCAAAACATCATGGTGCTGCCCGACGGCAACATCAAGGTCATGGACTTTGGCATCGCGCGCGCAAAGAACAGCCACCTCACGCAGGACAACAATGTACTGGGCACCGCCCACTACGTAAGCCCCGAGCAAACGCGCGGCCAGGACCTCGGTCCCACTTCGGATATCTACTCCCTGGGCGTCGTGATGTACGAGTGCGCCACCGGTCGCGTCCCCTTTGACGGCGACGACGCCATCTCGGTTGCGCTCAAGCAGGTAAACGAACTGCCGGTTCCGCCGAGCCAAGTCAACTCCGGCGTCGATGCCGATCTGGAGCGCATCATCCTCAAGTGCATGGAAAAGGACCCGTCGAACCGCTTCCAGACGGCAGACGAGCTGCGCCAGGTGCTCAACAACTACCTGTCCGGTCGCGCCGTCAACGTCTCCGAGCCCACGCGCATCATCGGTGCCGCGGGCGACCTGGGCGCCACCAAGACCCGTGAGCTGTCTGACTCCACGCGCGCTATGGTTCGCCCCGTATCGGGCGTAAGCGGACAGACCAACCCCCGCAGCGCCGTCTCGGGTTCCACCGGTTCCTACGAGGTCGATCAGCCCAAGTCCAACAAGAACAAGATTATCGCCGCCGTAGTCGCCGCAATCGCCGTGGTTGGCGTTGTGGTGGCCTTCGCCACCGGGCTCTTTGGGGGCGAGCAAGTTACGGTGCCCGATGTGCTTAACAAGGACCAGCAGACCGCTATCGAGCTGATCAAGGAGGCCGGCCTTGAGGTCGGAACTGTCGACCAGAGCTATAACGACGATGTCGACGAGGGCAAGGTTGCCGAGCAGACCCCCAACGGCAACACTAAGAAGCCCAAGGGCTCCAAGGTTAACCTGGTGATCTCCAAGGGCCCCAAGCCCTCCGAAAAGGTTGAGGTCCCGCAGCTCGTCGGTTTAACCAAGGACCAGGCCGAGGCAGCGCTGGCAAGCGTAGGCCTGAAGGGCAGCGCTTCCGAGGAGGCCAACGAGGCCGATGAAGGTCAGGTCTTTGAGCAGGGTACCGACGCTGGCAAGGAGGTCGAGAAGGGCACGACCATCTCATATAAGGTCTCGAGCGGCCCGGACACCACCTCGGTGCCCGATCTGACCGACATGACCGAGGCACAGGCACGCAATGCGCTCGACATGGCCGGCTTTGGTGTCGACGTGAGCTATCAGGAAAACGACTCGGTTACCGAGGGCACCGTGATTAGCTGGAACCCCAGCGGTAAGCAAAAGCCCGGCGCCACGATCACCGTCGTCATCGCCAAGAAGTCCGGCAAGGCCAGCGTTCCGGGCAACCTGTACGGCAAGAGCATCTCCGCCGCCGTCACCGCGCTCAACAACGCCGGGTTCTACAACATCGCATTCTGCGATGAGAACGGCAACCCTGTGAGCGGCAACGAGAACGCAACTGTCACGGGTGTCTCCCCAACCGGCAAGCAGTCCACCGACAGCACGATTACGCTGACGGTTTCGATTTCTGGCTCTGACTCCGGCGACGATTCCGGCACGACTAACTAGTCGAGGACCCATCACCCGCAGCGGCTAGGGCCGCAAACATATTCGCTCAACGGCGCCCGCTTGCTCCCCCGCAAGCGGGCGCTTTATTTATCGACAGACCATGGCCCCTTAGCAACGCAAAGAGGCCCGCAAAAGCGAGCCTCCCAGGTGACAACAGAATATGTAATGCAGTAATTACTGGCCGCAGAACTTCACCATGATCTCGACCATGGACTCTTGCCTATGGACAAAATGTCCATAGGCAAGGAGATGAAAGAGTAAGGACAACGCCCTCTAAAAGAAGGCCGTATATGAAGATTGCATATCCCTTTTGCCTTCATATACTCAAGAAGCACCCCTCGAAGCGCTCCTGAGAGGCCCCCTTGGATGCAACCCAGGGGATCCAGATTCTGGTAGACATCGGCGCAGCAAAATCCTGCCGCGCAGGCACGAACGGACATCTTGACTCCTAACGCAATGCGGGGCGCCCCAAGACACCCCGCCACGACAAAAAACTAGTTCTCGTAGACCAGCGGGTGGCCCCAACTGCCCTCGATCTTGCAGGTCTCCGCCGCAAAACCGGCAGCGAAGTCCAAGCTCTCGCGAATCGCGGCCTCGCCGCACTCGCCGGCCTTCTTCTTGGAAAGATAGGTGACCAAAAACGCCGTCAGCAGTGAATCGCCGGCCGCCATAGCGTCTTTGAGCTCCTCGGGCGCCACGGGCTTGATGCCCTGCTCGTAGAAGTTTTCGCCGTCATAGGCGACGGAGCCCTTGCTCCCGCGCGATGCGCATACGATTTGAGGGCCAAGGGCCTTCACCCACTCGAGCTCCGCCTTGATATCCTCCAGGGAAGCGTCGCCCATGGACATAAAGGCGTACGTCACAAATGGCGCAATCTGCCCGAAGTGCTCGTCGGTGGAGTCATCGGAGAAGTCGAAGCTGATAGGCACGCCGGCAGCCTTGATCTTGGGGAGCTCGCGCTCGGTGAAGCAGTAGTTGCCGCTGTGCACCAAATCGAAGCCGCTGACGTACTCGGCGGCGAAGCGGTCTATCACGTAGCGCATGTCGCCACGTATGCCGCCTTCATTGGAGCCCAGGAAGATACGGTCCCCGGTCTCGTCAACGGTCACGCGAGCGGCGCCGTTGACGCCCAGGACCTGCTGGCAGCGAAGAAGCTCGACGCCCTCGTCCTCGAGCGATGCTATAACGTGCTCGGCCTCCTCATCTGATCCGAAGATTCCCATGTAGGCGCTGCGATCGACGCCGAGCTTCTTGGCGAAGACGGCGAAGTTAACTGCATTGCCGCCGGGATACATGGTCTTGATGTGCTCGTACTTATCGACAACGTTGTCTCCAAAGCCAAGCACGCTTATAGGATAGGCTGCCATGGTTATCTCCATTCAGGTAAACCGCCGTGGTTACGGCGAGCAGACGGGGCGCGAGGGATTCGCACGTCTCAACGCGCCTCGCGCCCCGTTTTAAAATCGCTAGTACTTCTCGATGCCCATGTAACGACGCACGTCCGGGTGATGGTCGAACACCTTGCCGCGAGCGGAGCGCAGCTCACAGTTCATCGCGTAGAACAGGATTGGATCAAGGAACGCGCGAACGCTCGCCGGTACTTGGTCCATGCCGTACTCCATGGCGTCGAGCACCATAAGAGTGTCGGTATGGGTCTCGAGGAATGCGAGGGCGCGCTCATCCATGGCTCGGCACTCACTAGAAGACATCTGCAGGAAGTAGAAGACTCCGGGCTCGGTCACCTCGAAGGGGCCGTGGAAGTACTCGCCGGAGTGGATATAGGCGCAGCTCTGCCACTGCATCTCCATAAGCGAGCAGATAGCGAAGCCATAGGCCTGGCTAAACACGGGACCGGACCCCAAGATATACAGGAACTTGTGGTCCTGGCACAGGGCGGCAAAACGGTCGCAGAGTTCGGCGTTGACCTTCTCGCGAGCTGCAGGCAGGATCTGGTCCATCTTGGCGATGCCTTCGTACATGTCGGCAAGGTCGGCATAACCTTCCTGCTGATCCAGGAGCTCGGAAGCGAGAGCCAAAGAGATGCCGGCGGGCACCTCCGCCTGCGGAACTCCCTCGCCCCACGGATATACCCAGCACGTCCACTCACCGTTATCGATGCCGGAACCCGCGTTGTCCGTCTGCACGATAACGGTCGCGCCCGCCGCCTTGGCGATCGAGCACGCATCGATTACCTCGGGGGTGTTGCCGGAGTGGCTGCAAGCGATGACAAGGGACTTTTCGCCCAGGCGCTTGGGACGCATGATATCGAACTCGCGGGCGGTATACGCCTCGCTGGCAAACGTAGTCGCCTCGCGCTTGAGCAGCTCGTGGGCGGGCAGCAGGTCGATGAGGGAGCCGCCGCAGGCAACCCAGAAGACGCTATCGAAACCGCCCTTTTCAGCGATTGCGTCGGCGATAAGATCATGTGCGTTCATTGTTATTCTTCCTTTCGATACGGCGGACGAATCCGCCAACGTTTACTGCGAGTCTTCTCGTCAAGCGTGTTGACTTCCCCACGCGAATGGGAGCTACGCGCTAGTCGACAAAATACCTCTCGAAGGCGTCCATGTTGTGCCGGTCCGCTGCTGCGGGATCATCGAAATACCTTCCATCGGTGATCTCCTGGCCAAGATAGCCCTCGAACCCATGCGCGTTGAGGACGCGTACGAAATCGTCCATACTGTGCTTTCCATCGCCCCAAACCAGATGGCCATATGGGTCGCCATCAATGAAGCGCATGTTCCTTATGGCACCATCGCCAAACTCGGCAAACCACTCTTCAAGGCTCTCGCCGGCGACTCCCATAGCGGTAGTGTCCACCATTGGAGTAAGGTGCGGGCTGGCTACTTGGTCAAGCATGCGCCTGGCGTCCGCGAGTGTAACCACCAAGTTGCTCTCTTCCGGCCTCAGGCTCTCCATGCAGAGGGTCACGCCGTGCTCGCCGGCATAGTCCGCAAGAATCGCCAAGTGCTCGGCAGAGCGCTTCCAAGCCTCCTCGCGGTCCTCGTCCCAATCGCCCCAACCGGAGTTGATGGACATATACGGGGCGCCGAGCACCTCGGCGAGCTCGATGCCGTGCTTAAAGTAAGCGAGGCTCCGCTGCGCGTGGAGGGGCTTTCTGGCAGCGTACTGCCACGGATACACCACGTTCTCCGGACACAGGGAGCTCACGGAGAGTCCGCGGGACTCGATCTTGCGGCGAAGCTCGTCGGCCTCGAAATACCCCGTGTGGTCCAGCGTCACGTGCGGCTCGGCCGCCCAAAGCTCGATGGTTTTGAAGCCAAGGCGCTGCTGAGCATCAAGGAAGTAATCGAGCGACCACATGATGTAGTGAATGTTCATGCCGGCGACCTGCTCGCGACGCAGACGGGGTGTGGAAGCGCTTAAATCCATGCTGGGCACCTCCTACATCGGCAGTAGGCCGGAAATCACAGTCGCGACCAATCCGAACAGAACCATGAAGATAAAGAACTTCCAGATGGTCTTCCACCATTGCCCGAAGGAGATCTTCGCCACGGCAAGACCCGCGACGGTCATGCCCGCAACGGGGCTGATGGTGTTGACGGTCTGGTTCGCGAACTGCAGAGCGGTGACGGCAGCCTCGGGATTGAGGCCCATAAGCTCGGTCAGCGGGCCCATGACGGGCATGGTGAGTGCAGCGAGGCCGGAGCTGGAAGGAACCAGCAGCGAAAGCAGGCCGAGGACGATGTACATGAAGGTGGTATAGATGAAGGACGGAGCGCCCGCAAGGAGTCCGACGAGCCAGTTAAGAATAGAGTCGATGATCATTCCGCCCTCTGCGACGACCAGGATGCCGCGGGCGATGCCGATGATGCAGGCTGCGTAGGCGAAGTCGGCGATTCCGCGGACGAACTCCTCCGCAATGGTCTTCTCGTCCAGGCCGCCGAGTATGCCGGCAAGAAGGCCCATGGCCAGGAACACCATGGAGATCTCGTCCATATACCAGCCCTGGGTAACGAGGCCCCACACGATAACGCCCATGCCGACCGCGAAATCAATGAGGACGAGCTTGTGGCGAAGCGTGAACTCCTCTTCGATAGAAGCATCGGTGACAGAGAACTCGATGCGCTTCTGCTTATCGTCCTCATAGGTGATGGAGGACTTGGGATCGAGCTTGACGCGGCGCGCGTAGCGCATGGCCCAGAAAATGCCCGCGGCGGTGAAGATGACCCACAGGATGGCGCGGAGCCAAAGCTGGGGATTTCCCTCGATGCCGATAACGCCCTGGGCGATCAGCACGTTGAAAGGATCAATAGTGGATGCGCAGTAACCAAGGTTGGGGCCGAGGAAGCAGATGATGAACGCGGTCATGGAGTCATACCCGATGCTCAGCATGATGGGGATGAAGATCGCGTAGAACGGCAGCGTCTCCTCGGACATGCCGAACGTGGTGCCGCAGATCGAGAGCAGGATCATGGAGATGGGGATGATCAAGATGTCCTTGTTCTTCAGCTTCTTGATCACGCGGCTCATGCCGGCGTTTAGGGCGTTGGTCTTGGTGACGATGGCGAACGATCCGCCGATCAGCAGGACGAACGCGACGACATCGGCCGCAGCCTGAATGCCCTTGGCGGGAGCCTGCAGGACGGCATCGATGCCCTGTCGCAGATCGACGGTCTCCCCCGTCTCCGAATCGGTGTAGACCTTGTCGACCTCTTGGTACGTTCCGGCTACGGCGACTTCTCGCTCGCCCGCGGCCGTCTGAATGGTCTGGCGGTCGAACTGACCCGATGGGACGATCCATGTGAGCACCGCGAAGAACACGATCAGCATGAACGCGATGGTGTACACATGGGGAAGCTGGAGATGGAATCTGCGCTTGGGCTTCTCCTGTTTGGCATCCGACATTCTTAACCTCCTGCCAGAGCAACGATGCTTGCCAAAAATCCTTCACGTATAGGCAAACATCTTAGGTTGTTCTATGTATAACCTGCATGAAGGCGTCGGTTAAGAAACATATTAGGTTGTTCTATAAGTGGTAACTTTTACGCGCTAAACGGACCTGCCGCGGCAATACGAGAACAGCGCTGTGTGAGACAGAGCCGCTAGATATCGAAGCTGTAGCGCGAACCCACGTAGTACTGTCTGCCATAGCAGAAGCGCTCTCCGTTGGAATCGAGAAAGCCCGCGTTCATGAAGAACAGCGGCTCCCCTACTGGGACCTTGAGCTCGCGGGCGGCATCAATTCCCGCACGGGCGATCTCCAGCCTGCAGGGATCGGACGAGCAGGGATACCTACCCGTACGCTCCCCCACGGCCTCGAATATCGAACAATTGGAGAGACCGATATCTTTGAGAAATTCGAATCCATCGACAGGATAGTAGTTGTTCTCGAACAGGACCGGCACGCCGTCTGCGGTACGCACGCGTGAGACCAAGATGAGGTCAGAGCCTTCATCCAAGCCAAAGAAAGAAGCGAGGTCGCGATCGGCGGCAACGGTCTTGCGGGCAACGACGCGAGCGCCCGCCTTCATGCCGTTTTCAGCGCATGCTTGGGTAAAACTCTGAACATCGTCCTTCTGATGCACCTTGCGAATTATCTTTGTCGCGGTCACAAACGTACCACGCCCCTGCCGCTTGGTGAGATACCCCTCGCCCACAAGCTCCTCTATTGCGCGGCGAACCGTGACCCTTCCCACGCCGTACATCTTAGAAAGCTCAAGTTCCGTTGGAATCTGCGAGTCAACGGGATATGTCCCCTGTTCGATATCGCTCTTAAGCAAATCGAGCACCTGTTGATACAGCGGGGCGGAAGAGCCCCCATCCAGATGCGCATCCACAAAAACTCTCCCTTTAAGGCGTTCGCGATCTCAACGACTCCATTCTACCGCACACGGAAAAATGAGGTTAAACACATAGGGGCCCTGCATGTTTGAGCGGATCGGGAATCTGGTCGCTGATTTCGTCCGCATTTGCTTGCGAAAAACCAAAACGCTCCTCGCGCTTGGCGAACACGGTGAGGCCCGCCGCCTTGCACGCAGCGATCGATGATGCTCGTGTGATGTTGGCTTCCTTCCTTTGCTTGCGAGGCGCGTCACTCGTCCTGCTGAGCCGCGGGCCCATCGTTCGGCGTGGCCTGCCTGCGCGGGGCATGCCGGGAATTGATGTAGTCGTATGCGTAGGCGATCTCCGCGACGGGGACCTCCACGTGGTAATGGGCGGAAATGTCAGAGAAGCTCGTGCGGAATGCGATCGAGGTAGGCTCTGTGTCTCGGGGATGTTCATGCGGCTGGTCCTCCTTTCGCCACACACCTTACGGGCGGGGTGGTGCGCGGAACGGGTTGGCGCCAGTGTTTCGTCACGGGCGCGTGCGCTTCGGCACTCCATGCTACATCTGAGTGGCATATGGCGACTTCTCGACACTCGCGCTCGACACAGCGAGCGGAAATGGCGCTGCCTGCCGAGCGCCTCGCGGGCGCATCCCGACCGCAGAAGTGAGCGCGAAGGCTCGTCGAAGTGCTGGGTGGGGGACCGGCGGTCTGGATACGCGGTTTCGTTCGGCGAAGGCGGCGAGGCGAATGGCATGGCGAACGTACGGGTTTGACGTGAACGGGTTGCCCGTGGCGGCGTGGTATCGGGAGGAGACGGTCGAGCAGGTGCTCGCGCCGCTGCTCGCCCGTCTCGCGCGCTCGCATCAGGAGAAGGGGTCGCAGGCCCATCTCGGCAACCCGGTGCGCATACGCTATTGCGACCGGAACGGCCACGTGTCGCGAACGGATATCGTCCGCCAGGTGGACGTCGCGCCGCGAAATGCAGACTCGCCTCAATCGTCGGTAAGGGGTGCCGCGGGCGATACGATGGAATCCACGGACCGCACCGCGCCGCCGAGATTGCGACGCGAACGCAGGCGATGCGCCCGAAAAACTCCTCCGCGCATGTAGGGCGAAACGCCAGATTGGAGCTCCATGAACGATTTCTCCTTCTACTCCCCCACCCGCTTTGTCTTTGGGCGAAAAGCGACCGACAAGGTTGGGGGACTCTGTCCGCCTCCGGCTACCGCTGAGCGCTCATTGTCTACGGCAGGGGTTCCGCAGTTCGCTGCGGAACGCTCGTCCGCGTGAGGGCATCGCTCGATGCCGCGGGCGTGGAGCACATCGGGCTTGGAGGGGTGCGTCCAAACCCCGAAATAGGCTTGGCACGAGAAGGCGTCGAGCTCGCACGGGCAAACGACGCCGACATCATCCTGCCCGTGGGCGGCGGCTCCGTCATGGACTGCGCGAAGGCCATCGCACTGGGGCGGTATACGACGGCGACGTATGGGACTTCTTCCGCAAGCGCGCCGTTCCCGCCGACCGCATCGACGTCGCCTGCGTGGTGACCATCCCCGCATCCGATTCCGAGGCCTCTAACTCCTGCGTTATCAGCAACGACGAGGAGCACCTCAAATGCAGCATTAACACGGACCTCAACCGCCCGGCCATCGCCTTCCTCGACCCGGAGCTGACCTTCAGCCTGCCCGCCTGCCAGACCGCCGCGGGAGTGACCGACATGATCGCCCATATCATGGAGCGACTCTTCTCCGGCGAGCCCGCCGTGGGCGTAACCGACAACATCGCCTGCGGGCTAGTGCGCGCCGCGAGGGAGGCGGCGCCCAAGGTGATGGAGAACCCCGATGACTACGACGCCCGCGCCGAGATCATGTGGGTGGGTACGCTCGCCCATAACGCCCTGCGCGACGGCGATTGGACCTGCCGCGGCCTTGAGCACGAGCTATCCGCACTGGACACCAAGATCACGCACGGCGCCGGCCTCGCCGTCATCTTCCCCGCCTGGATGCGCTACGTATGGCGAGAGCACCCTGAGCGCTTCCTGGAGTTCAGCGCCCAGGCCCTTGGCATCGAACCCATCGATTCGGACGCGGACGAGCTCGATGTGGAGGTAACCCCCGAGCAGGCAATCGAGTACGCGGTCGAAGCGACCATCGACGAGCTGCAGGATTTCTTCGTCTCGCTGGGAATGCCGCGCGCGCTATCGGAGTTCGGAGTCACCGAGGACGATATCGAAAAGATGATTCCGGGCCTCAAGATCAACCGCGGAGAGCTCTTCGGCAGCTTCAGGAAGCTCACGCTGGACAACGCGAGAAAGATTTACCGCAGCGCACTCTAGGAAACAGATGCCAGTCCCCCACGGGCGAGCAGCACGGCGGCCCCCGCAAACCAGAAACGGCGCCGCTCCCGCGACGCCGTCATATTCCCTGGTGCCCCCGGGCGGATTCGAACCGTCGACACCCGCTTTAGGAGATATGATTTAATGCTACCCCCTACCATTCATCAAGCATCATTGAACATCATATAACCGCAGATAAACATAGCAGTTTGTGTCTTTTGCCTCCGGTAGCTGCACCTACGCTTTTACAAACATATTACTAACAGCTTTAGCTAAACTGCACTCAATGAATTGTTGAAAACTATTCAAAGAAACGGAGCGCAAAGATGTCAGAACAGCCACTAATTAGCGGAAGAGGCACGTGTTGGAAAGACAAGAGATCACCTAACACCTATCGCTATTATTTTTCCCTTGGAGTCAAGGACCCTAAGACGGGGCGCTACAAACGATCCCCAACTTATACAGTTCGTTGCAAGACTAAAACAGAAGCTAAGGCTGCAATGCAGGCCAAGCTGGCTGAAATCAACTCCTCTGGCACGATCACTAAAACTAAAAAGCCCACTTTGCTTGCGTCCTACTGCTGGGCCTTTCATGAAAATAGGGACACCGAGCTTGCGCCAACGAGCTATGAAAGAGAAGCGTACGATTGCAGGCATATCGAAGACCTATTCGGTGCGTTTCAGACAATTGAGGGGCTAACTCCCGATCTAATCGAAGAAACATATGCCGAAGCTCGTCGTACGGGAAAATACAAACCATCAGAGCTTGTACGAATCAATGCGAAACTGCGTCAGATTTTGTCGAATGCAGTCGCAAAGAGAATAATTGACCGAAACCCCTGCGCTACCGTTCATGTTCGCAGACCACGCAACAAAAGAGAATCACTGACAATCGACCAAGTAGCTACCCTATGCACACGTCTTCAACACATTGAGCTCACCGCCGAAGCTGTTGGTACACTAGTACTAGTGTATACGGGTATGCGGAAAGGCGAGATGCTGGGCCTCGAATGGCGCGATTGGGACCCTGCCAATAAAACCTTGAAAATTGACAGGCAGTACACCAACGACCATGAACTGAGGGCACCCAAGTCACAAGAAAGCCAACGCAAAATTCCCGTTGGAGAAACCTTGGCCGAACGTCTTCAATCATGGTCAGCCATACAAAAAGAGCTCCTGGCCTCTCTGGGGCTGTCCCAGACTGGCAGTACTCCCATCATTAGCGATATTGCTGTCGAGCAAGGGATCCCTACTGTCTGTCACATGAAAAACTACATCTTCAACCATTGGTTTCGCAATTTCGCAGTTAGCTGCAATCTTGGAATCTATGAGCCGAACAATTCGACTGGCGGAAAACTATATGAGGGCATCTGCCCGCATCAGCTCAGGCATTGTGTAAGCACTTTTATGCTGGCGAACGGATCGGACGTTAGAAGCGTGCAAGGTATTCTTGGCCACGCGGACCCCAATATCACGCTCAAAACGTATACAAGCCTCGTTCAACAATCAGAAATAAAAGCAGTTAAAGGCTACGAAGCCTTCATCAACGCCTATATACAGAGAAGCGAGAAATAGCATGTTTTTCATTCATCGTTTATTTCATAATATTACGGTACTATAATACCGTTTCCGCAGGTAGATGCTTTATTTGATTGACATCTAATGAGTTTTAATACATGCTAAAGCTGTCAGATGGCTACGCATGTAGTCATAGAAACCGGCCCCCCAAGTGCTTATGAACCTGGTACGTCTTACAAGCACAGGGAGGGCCCTCATTGAAAGGATAGCTCATCATGGCTACTCCAAAGATTAGCACTCAGGCGTCCACACCGACTTTCCCCACTGGTGCCGCTCAGTGCGATCGGTTGCTCCGCGTTAACGATATCCGCGAACTCACTGGCTGGAGCGAAAACACCGCACGCAAGTTTATGCGAGAGTCCGGCAAGCTCATCCAGATCCATCGCTCTAATTACATGTTTGAAAGCTCGTTCTACGAGCTTTTCAAGCAGCTTGAAGGTCGTACCGCCCACCTTGATTAGGTGGTAAACATGAGCGAGCTTCCGTCGATTTCCGACATATTTAGCGATGATGCTACTGAGCAACGAGAGATTACGGGAAAAATGGATAAGGCTATTTTTATTTCAGTGCCCGAGTGGGCGTGCTGCGTCACCACCGTTGCCGCCGAGCGTCTCATCCTCGGCCTTGTATGGAAGTTTGGAAAACCTTCCAAAAACAAACGGCCCATGGGCTTCTGCGCTAAAAGCAAATGGATTGAGGATCACTACCGCCTGAGTAAGAACACGATATCCCGGGCCTATACCTCTCTGAAGGATAAGGGGTATATTCAAAAAGTTGGTGATGGCAGCTGGATGCTTAATTACGCCGCAATCTACCGCGCCGCGATTGAAAACGCTTGGGAGCCTCCGAAACTTTAAGCCCACAAACCGACTATCGAGGTCGTGAGAGTCGGTCACCGTCAGGATGCCCACAAGAACATGCCGCGGATGTAAAATGAAGCAGGGTCGAACCGAAACAGTTCCCGGACAATTGGCGTCCGGCCAGACACTTCGATTCGACCCTTTCTCATGCCTGTATCTAAAATACTCCCACAATCATTCTCGACATCTTTAACGCCCTCACCTCCTGCCACCAACACGTCGTAGACGCTATTTACAACGAATCGATATGGCCGCCCGTTCTTTAAGGCACGTGTTACCATGAAAACGTGCGGTATTTCTCCAACCGAAAACCTGCGTGAACGCATGACTTGAGACGCCTTTTAGAACTCACCGATCGCAGGGCGAACACAAATCAACAGCGGCCGTGCATTGTTCCCAGCCATATGGCATGGCGGAGCCATGCCCGTTGTTGATTGGAGTGCCGCACCATGGCAAACGAGAAGAAAATCAGGGAGATCTACGGCGTGAAGTCCGTCCTCGATGAGGCCGCCGAGCGGATCGAGGCGACGTGGCGGGAGAAGCTGCTGCACGAGACGGGCGACCTCAGGACCGAGAACGCGTTGCTCAGGGCCCAGCTCGACGAATTCAACCGCAAACTCGTCGAGGCGAGAGACCGGAACGAAAGACTTGAGGCCGACTGCAATGAGCGGGTCGCCTTTATCGAGGAGAAGTTCGAACTCGATACCGCGAGCCTCGAGCTCGAGAACAACGAGCTCCATGCCGCGAGCGTCAGATATCTCGCCGATGCTCGGGAACTCGACAGGCAGGTCGTCCAACTCCATGCCGAGGCTGAGACCATGGTCGATGAGATCGAGCGACTGCGCGGCGAGCGTGACGCCGCGCTGAAAGCCCAAGCCGAGTTGAACGACGCACTCCTGGCCCAGCGCGACCTGATGGCCGAGGTCGCCGCCCTCAAGGACCGCCTTGCCGCCTCCGAGCAGCGTGCGGCCGTGGCCGAGGCCAAGATCGAGGTCATGACCCAGATGAAGATCGAGTAGGCCGCATAGCATCTAATTTTCTAGAAACCCCCTAGAGCATTTCTAGGGGGTTTCTAGAACTGAGAACCGGGCGCAGCACTTTCGATCGGCACGATGTCTCGATAGACCAGACGGTGCCTGTCGTCACGCCACTCGTCACCGTGGTAGTGGCCGAAGAACCAGGCTCGGTAGCCGAGCCGGTCGTCGAGCTCGGCAAGGAATCGCTGAAGTCGGTCGCCCCGATACTCGCGTCCGCGCTCCCGGCACAGCTCTCTGGCCAGGGCAGCAGGAGCCTCATGCGTCACCACGTAATCGGCCCTCCAGCCTACGCGGTCGAGCGAGGCGCGGCAGTGGTCCATCTCCTCCTCGCTCGGCATCTCCTCGGGCCACCAGCTCCTCCCCTCCTTGCGATACTGCCTGTCGTTGCTCGCGGCGCCGCCCATGGCAAGGACCGTGGTTCCCGCGATGTCGAATACCCCTCCGCGCATGAGGTGCAGCACGTGCGGTCGCACCTCATGGACGAGACCGCCGCTCCACTCCCGCACCGGCAGTTCTGCCAGGGCGTGGTGGTTCTCATGGTTGCCGTCTACGAAACACGTGGTCCAGGGCTTCGACTCGAACCAGTCGAGCCAATACCTCTCAGCATTCGAGCCGTCCCAGACAAAGCCGAAGTCGCCGGCCACGATCACCGCGTCATCGCGTGTCAGGGTCCGGCCCAGCGGCCAAGACTTGGAGGCAAACCGGCTGGACCCGTACTCGGCCCTGCCGTGGACATCGCCTGTCACATAGACCGTCATCAGCACGCGCCCCACGGTAGGAGTTTGTCCCCGAGCCTCACGATCCGGTCATACAGCACCGTGTGCCGTTCGTCCGGATTGCCGTCTCGGTGAAAATGTCCGTAATACCAGCGCTTGTAGTCCAGGCGGTCCTCGAGCTCGTCGAGGAATCCGGTCAGCCGGTCCACATCAGGGCGTTCCCAGCCTGGGTCCGGGTAGAGCGTCGGCGAGAGCATGCGCGTGGCGCAGGTATGGGTGATGACGCAGTCGACCTTCCAGCCGACCTCGTCGAGCCTTGCCCGCGCGGTATCGAAATCGCGCTCGTCCGGGAGCTCCTGAGGCCACCAGCTGGAATAGGGCACGCGGTATTCCCTGTCCACGCTCGTGGCACCGCCCATGGTGAAGACCGTCGAGCCGTCGAGCTCGAAGACCTCCCCGCGCATGAGGCGGCGGATAGACGAAGTATCCGACAGGCGCTGCGTCAGCCCGCCGTGCCACGGCTCCATGGGGCGCTCCGCCCAGTGGTCGAAGCGCTCGTGGTTGCCGTCGACGAACAGTACCGTGTAGGGGCGCGACTCCAGCCAGGCGATGTCGGCGCATTCCTCGGCAGAGAAGTCCCACGGAAAGCCAAAGTCGCCGGCGATGATCAGATGGTCGTCGCTGCCAAGGCTATCCCCAAGCTCCCAGTCGCGGAGCTTTTGCATGTCGAGCCCACCGTGGATGTCGCCCGTCACATAGACCGTCATCGGATCGCCTCTTCCCTCTTGTACGCCGCCAGCTCGCGCTCGACCTGCCTGTCACCGGTCTCGTTGACCCACCAGGGCCATTTCACCCGGCCGCACGGCTCGTCGACTCCGGCGAACCATTCCCTCAGCTCGTCGAGGCTCACCGGGGAGTGCCCGTTGGCATCGCAACCGACGTCGTAGCGCAGAAGGCCCTGCTTGCGGTTGAACTCGTTGTACGCGCCGCCGCTGCTGTGGATGTGCCCGTGGAGGTGCCACGATCCATGGCTCATGCCCTGCCAGTCGGCCATGGGGTAATGGCACAGGACGATCTTCTGCCCGTCGATCTTGAGCACGCAGATCGGCGGCTCCACGGTGAAGGCGCCAGCGACCGCCGGCTGGGTCCAGTCCTTGTCGTGGTTTCCCGGGACGAGGTGGATGCGTCTGCAGGCGATCCGCTTGCGCAGCCCATAGGCGTCCTGGGCGGTCATCTTGAATGAGAAATCCCCCAGGATGTAGAGTTCGTCGTCCACCGCAACCCTGCCGTTGATGCTGTCGACGATGGCATCGTTCATCTGCCAAATCGTCTCCCACGGGCGGTCGGTGAACTTCAGCACGTTCTCATGCCCGAAGTG
>CATZIU010000019.1:0-45031 GCA_958420165.1 uncultured Collinsella sp.
GAGCGGGGGCTCCTGTCGTTTCCGTGCCCTCGGATTGGGTCATAGTGTCTGACTTATGCTCAACCTGCGACGTTCCCCTTGTTGGTGCAGGGGGAAGCTTGCTCGCTCTGGTGCCCGTTCGCTGGCTTCAGCTCTGCCTGCGACGTTTTTGTTGTTGGTGCTGAGTGACTTGTTCCCCGTTCCAAACGAGCTGCCCCGGGTCCCCGGTGGTTGTGGTGAGCGTGTTTGGTTGGTGCCTGTTGATGGTCTGGGTATCGGGGAGGGCGGGCTCCGTTATAATCGCCTAGGACATTAAATGGAAACGGGACGGGAGCCATACATGCGCCAGGGTTTCGACAACGCGAAATATATCGAGCTGCAGGCTGCTCACATTAAGGAGCGCATCTCGCAGTTTGGCGGCAAACTGTATTTGGAGTTTGGCGGCAAGCTGTTCGATGACTATCATGCGAGCCGCGTGCTGCCGGGTTTTGAACCGGACAGTAAGTTCCGCATGCTCAAGAGCATTGCCGATGACGTCGAGGTCATCATCGCAATCAATGCGAACCATATCGAGAAGAACAAGGCCCGTGGCGACTTGGGCATTACCTATGACGAGGACGTTTTGCGCCTGGTCGATCTGTTCCGCGGCAACGGTTTTGCTGTCGCGGCCGTGGTTATCACGCAGTATGCCGGTCAGCCCGCTGCCGACGTCTTTCGCAATCGTCTGAATGCACTCGGCATTCCCGCCAAGCTGCATTATCCCATTGAGGGCTATCCGCACGACGTCGATCTGATCGTTTCTGACGAAGGCTACGGCAAGAACGAGTTCGTCGAGACCACGCGTCCGCTCGTTGTCGTGACGGCGCCCGGCCCTGGCTCGGGCAAGCTCGCCACCTGCCTCTCACAGCTGTATCACGAGCATAAGCACGGCACCGCCGCCGGTTATGCCAAGTTTGAGACCTTCCCGGTCTGGAATCTTCCCCTGACGCATCCGGTCAATATTGCCTACGAGGCCGCCACGGCGGACCTCGACGATGCCAACATCATCGATTCCTTTCACCTTGAGGCCTACAACAAGACCACGGTCAACTACAACCGCGACGTCGAGGCCTTCCCGGTGGTCCGTGCCCTGATGGAAAAGATCCTAGGCAAGAGCCCCTACCAGAGTCCCACGGACATGGGCGTCAATATGGTCGGCTTTGCCATCACCGATGACGATGCCTGCCGTGACGCTTCTAAGATGGAGATCGTCCGCCGCTACTTTACCGCGGTCGAAAATGTGCGCCGTACCGGCGTGGGCGATGAGCAAGTCGACCGTCTCAAGATTATTATGAAGAAGGCCGGCATCGATAAGAACTACTCACCGGCGCGCTCGGCGGCCTTAACCAGGGAGCAACTGACGGGTGGTCCCGTGGGCGCCATGGTCATGCCGGACGGTTCCGTGGTGACCGGTAAGACCTCCACGCGCCTGGGCGCCGCAAGTTCGCTCATTATGAACGCTCTCAAGCATGTTTCGGGCGTCGACCTTGAGCTTGAAGTCATCAGCGACGATGCGATCGAGCCCATCAGCAAGCTCAAGACGCATTTCCTGGGCAGCAAAAACCCGCGCCTTCACACCGACGAGACGCTTATGGCGCTGTCGATCACCTCGGCTACGAGCGAGACGGCCGCTCGTGTCCTTTCGGGCCTGGAGCAGCTGCGCGGTTGCGATGCCTTCTTTAGCGTGATTATCTCGCCGACGGACGAGACGGTGTTGCGTAAACTGGGCATCAACGTGTGCTGCGAGCCCAAGTTTGAGCGTCGTGGTTTCTTCCATCGCTAAGTTTGAAGTACCGCGGTAATTGCATCGCCTTTTGGCCGTATCGGGTTAGCGCCCGGTACGGCTTTTTGATCAATAAAGCGTCTATTTCGGCGAAAAATAGCCGTTTACCTGCCTAAAAACAATTTGGGCGGTATACAATAATCGTAACTGTTTCATCCTTAGCGGGATGCCGCATGATGGATATTACCTGCCATCGTGAGGTGTGTCGGTCGTGCACGGTGCGCTGGATGCTCGTGCTCGGTTAGAGGAGGCTGCCATGGCGGGCAAGGGTCGTGCGAGTGTCAACGATATGAAGCGTGTCGAAGTGCTGGTGTTGATGGAGATTGCCCAGCAATCCGAAAGTGGCGGGACATATGGCTTCTCGCGCAAAACGCTTGCGGAGCACGTTGGGGTGTCTCCGTATCGAGCCCGCGCCGCAATTGAGCGCTTGGATTCTGACGGTTTGATCGAGGTCGTTTCGCGTTATAGCGAGGATGGCGGCCAGCTTGCAAATGGTATTTGCCTTACCGAGCGTGGCGGGTGGTATCTGAAAGGCATCCGCGCGGGTATGCTCGTTCGGGATATGCTCAGGGACGAGCTTGCCGATCGGTAGCGATCTGCCGCCTAAGTTGTTGCTACGCCGCTCGGGTCCCGGGCGGCGTTTTGTTTCGAGATGGAGAAATGCAAGCACTTTGGTGAAAAATGGCGAACTGCTTCTTTCTCGAGTATTACAATGAAGACCCGTAAGATGTGTATGGACAACTTCTACGGGAAGCGCAGGTAATTCAATATGACTAAGCATGTGTTTGTGACCGGCGGCGTGGTTTCGTCTTTGGGCAAGGGCATTACCGCGGCATCGCTGGGCCGTTTGCTCAAGTCGCGCGGCTACAAGGTGACGATGCAGAAGGCCGACCCGTATCTGAACGTCGACCCCGGTACCATGAGCCCGTTCCAGCACGGTGAGGTCTTTGTGACCGAGGACGGCTACGAGTCCGATCTGGACCTGGGCCACTACGAGCGCTTTATTGACGAGAACCTGACCCGCGATTCTAACTTTACGACGGGCGCCATTTACAAGAGCCTGATTGCCCGCGAGCGTCGCGGTGACTTTTTGGGCGGTACCGTCCAGGTGATCCCGCACGTCACCAATGCTATCAAGGACAAATTCCGCCGCATTGAGGAGCAGACTGGCTCCGACGTTGTCATTACCGAGCTGGGTGGCACGATCGGCGACATCGAGTCGCAGCCGTTCGTGGAGGCTATCCGCCAGTACCGCAAGGAGGCCGGTCCCGAGAACGTCTGCTACATCCACGTATCGCTCGTTCCCTATATCGCCGCCGCCCACGAGGTTAAGACCAAGCCCACGCAGCACTCCGTCAAGGAGCTGCGCAGCTTTGGTATCCAGCCCGACATTATTGTGCTGCGCTCCGATCACCATATTGATGACGCTATCCGCGGCAAGATCGCGAGTTTCTGCGACGTCGACACCGACTGTGTCTTTACCAACGAGGATTGCGCGAGCATTTACGACGTGCCGCAGCTGCTCGCGGAGCAGGACTTTGACCTGCGCATTTGCGAGCGCCTTGGCCTCGATCCGCGCGAGCGCGATATGAGCGCATGGAATGAGTTCCTGCGCAAGCAAAACCATGCCAACCATCACGCCGATAAGGTTAAGGTTGCCGTCGTGGGAAAGTACACCCAGCTTCCCGATGCATATCTGTCGGTTATCGAGGCCCTGCATCACGCGGGCGTTTTCTACGATCGTCACGTAGATGTGCAGCTGGTCGATGGTGAGAGCCTCGATGCCGAAAACGTCAATGAGGTTCTGGGCGACGCATCGGGCATCCTGGTTCCCGGCGGCTTTGGCAAGCGCGCCCTGGAGGGCAAGATCCTTGCTGCCGAGTTTGCTCGCGAGCACAAGATTCCGTATCTGGGCATTTGCCTGGGTATGCAGGTTGCCGTGTGCGAGTTCGCCCGCAACGTTGTCGGCCTTGCCGGTGCCAGCTCCTCCGAGTTTGATCCGGACGGTCCGTTTAGCGTCATCGACTTGATGAGCTCGCAGGAGGACGTGACCGAGAAGGGCGGCACCATGCGCCTGGGCGCCTATCCGTGCAAGCTCGCTGCCGATACCCTCGCGCGTGAGGCGTATGGCGAGGAGCTTGTCTACGAGCGCCACCGTCACCGTTTTGAGTTCAACAATGCCTTCCGCGATCAGCTCGAGGACGCCGGTCTTGTCATCTCGGGCCTTTCGCCTGATGAGCGTCTGGTCGAGATGGTCGAGCTGCCGCGCGATGTGCACCCGTGGTTCGTGGCCACCCAGGCTCACCCCGAGTTTAAGAGCCGCCCCACCAATCCTCAGCCGCTATTCCGAGAGTTCGTGCGTGCCTCGATTGGCCAGCATGAGGGCGTCGATCGCCTACAGGTGACGCCCATGAATCGTGCGATGGACTAAGGTTGCCGGCGAACCGGGAACATATCGGAGAAGCTCCTTCGCCGCTCGCTGTGGCGGCGGGGGAGTTTCTTGATTACCTTGCAGTCGAGCGGGGCTTGGCGCGTAACACGATTGCCGCCTATCGCCGAGACCTGACGACCTACTGTGCATATCTGGAGCGGACGGGCATTGCGTCCTTTGAGGACGTGAGTCGGCGGGTCATTGAGGACTTTATCGCCGATCGGCGCGATGGGGGCTATTCCGATGCCTCGGTGGAGCGCGCGCTCGCTGCCGTCAAAGGCCTGTATGCCTTTTTGGTGCGCGATGGGGCCGTGACCCAAAATCCTACGGCGGCGTTGCGTTTGCCAAAAAAGGCCGAGCGCCTGCCGGAGTGCCTTTCGGTGGAGGATGTTTCGGCATTGCTCGACCAGGATTTTCCGGATGGTGAGATGGGTCTGCGCGATCGCGCTATCTTGGAAGTGCTGTATGGGTGCGGCCTGCGCGTGAGCGAGCTGGTGGGGCTCGATGTGAGTGATATCCATGCCGATGACGGCTTTGTGCTGGTTCGCGGCAAGGGCTCCAAGGAGCGTCTGGTCCCTTTGGTGGGAAGCGCGGCGCGTGCCCTGACGCACTATATATGTGATGGGCGCCGACTTCTGGCGGCTCATGCTCGTGGGACAGAGACGCCGGCGGTCTTTTTAAACAAGAACGGCGGGCGTCTGTCGCGTCAGGGTGTTCACGTCATATGCGAGCGCTACGGACGCCAGGTGGGGTTGGTGGGACTCCATCCGCACACGTTGCGCCATTCCTTTGCCACCCATATGCTCGCGGGCGGCGCGGACCTTCGCGTGCTGCAGGAGATCTTGGGACACGCCGATATATCGACGACGCAGGTCTACACGCATGTCGATCGTACGCAGCTGACTGAGGTTTACCTGGCGGCCCACCCGCTGGCACATCGCTAATACGCTGCTGAGCTGCGATTACATGCTATCCGAGGACGGACCCCCGATTGCTGGAACGTGCTGTTGCGCACGTTTTGGCAATCGGGGGTCCGTCCCATTTTGCGCCACCGGCCAATGGCGCGGCGGGGTGCACATGCCGCGCGTGGGAGAGTTTGGGGGCGATGTGAACGGGATGTAAAGGGACATAAAAATCGCCTCAAGGTCAACTTGAAGGTTGAGGTTGAAAGGCGGGGTGCTACAGGTGGCATCCCGCCTTTGCATTAAACACAACATATTGTGTTTTCGAACATATGCTCGGGGGTGGCGCCCAATAGTTAGGGGGTGGAGTGGTGGGGTAGGGTGGGGGAAGAGGTGGGGAAAGGTGTTGAAAAATGGGGCAGTTCCCCATATTATTAATGACGTCGACAGGCGGGGTGGTTCCCCGCGTACGTGCCATCTGAGTAACCGAGGGGAGGGCGCACATGGGAATGACTGGTGCATACGAGCGCAATCTCGATGCAAAAGGTCGTCTGTCCCTGCCTGCACCCCTTCGCGAGGAACTTGGAGAGCACGTTCGCGTGTTCAAAGCCCTGGATGTCGATGCTCTGTACGTGTTCTCTGCCGAGGCCTTCGATAAGTGGGTCGAAGGACTCTTCGCGGGTCGTGAGGGCCACGAGGGTTTTAACCCGCGTGACATCAACGACCAGAAGCTCATGAGGGCGATCAACAAGCGCACCACGTCGATGGATGTGGACAGCGCCGGTCGTATCGGTCTTTCTGAGTCTCTCCGCAAGCAGGCGAACCTTGACCGCGAGGTCACGGTTGTGGGCAACTACGACCACCTTGAGGTTTGGGACCGCGCCGCGGCCGATGAGGACGATGACGACGAGGCTCTGCTTGACCTCTTCTTCTCGTAAGGGCAAGGCACGAGTAACGGATGGAGCGTGGGATCTTGACACAAGAATATCGGCATGAACCTGTCATGCTCGGCGAAGTGCTTGAGTCGCTGCAGCTCAAGAGCGGCTCCGTTGTCTGCGATTGCACCCTTGGCGGTGCCGGTCATTCGGTAAAGATGGCCGCGCAGGTGGGGGAGACGGGCCTTTTGCTCGGCGTCGATCAGGACGACATGGCCCTCGAGGCCGCTGGTGCCCGTCTGGACCGCGAGGTTCCCGGCGTCCCGCACCAGCTGCTGAAGGGCAACTTCGGCGACTTGGACGAGCTGCTTTGCTCGGCCGAGGTGCCCGGGGTCGATGGCTTCCTGTTTGACTTGGGCGTTTCGTCACCGCAACTCGATATCCCTGGCAGGGGCTTTTCGTATAACGAAGATGCCCCATTGGACATGCGGATGGATCCGGGTAACAACACCCTAAACGCAGCTGAGGTCATCAACACCTATAACGAACACGACCTCGCCCGGATTCTACGCGTCTACGGCGAAGAGAAGTTCGCCTCGCAGATTGCGCGCGAGATTGTGCGCCGTCGCGAGCAAGAACCGATCGAAACTACAGGCCAATTTGTCGAGATCATCAAGGCTGGCATTCCGGCTGCCGCTCGTCGGCATGGTGGGCACCCGGCCAAGAAGAGCTTCCAGGCCATTCGCATCGAGGTCAACCACGAGCTCGATGTGCTCGAGAGGGGGCTTGATGCCGCCACCAGGTGGCTCAACCCGGGCGGACGCATCTGCGTCATCTCGTATCATTCGCTCGAGGACCGTATCGTAAAGAACCACTTTAAGGAGATGAGCCAGGGGTGCACGTGCCCGCCGGAGATTCCGGTGTGCGTGTGTGGCAACGTGCCGATACTCAAGGTCATCACCCGCAAACCCTTGGTTGCCCAACCCGATGAGGTTGCGCGCAACCCTCGGGCGAGATCAGCCAAAATCCGCGTGGCGCAGCGCCTGTAGGCGCGACCGCGCAAAATTGGACCTCCCGCTCGCACCATAAACGAAGCTTAAACACACTACCAACGTACTCGGGATGGGAGGCGGCATATCATGGGCTATAACACCTCAAACGCAGCACTCGCCTATGATATGAACGCCATGCCCGCCTACCGCGAGGCACCGCAGGCGCCCGTTGCCCCTCGTGAGCAACGCACGCCGCGTTTTGATGTCTACACGGGCGCGGGCCGTCAGGCAAACCAGGCGGTAAGCCCGGTTTTCATGAGCGTTCTTAAAACGGTTTGCATCATCGCGGCTGTCTTCATGACGATCGGTGTCGCCCGCGTGGCACTTGCCGGTGTCACGGCCCAGGTGCTCAACGGCAACGCAGAGCTTGCCAGCACGCTCGAGAAGGCGACCGACGAGAGTTCTAACCTTGAGGTCATGCATTCGGTCTATGGTGCCGACACACGTATTCGCGATCTTGCGGGCGCCTATGGCATGGTGGAGCCCAGCGAGAGCGTTACGCTTGACTTTTCGCAGGATGCAGCCGCGGGCGCTAGCTCGACTGCGGCCGCTCAGTAAATAAGACGGTAGCTGAGTATGACAAATGACTATCGCCGCGGTTCCGACGGGGACCACGGGTCTGGACGTCCCTCCTCGCGGGGACGTTCTGGTTATCAAGGAACGGGTCGGCCATCTTACAACGCGGGGCCGTCCTATGGCAACGACCCTGCGTCGCGTCTTCGTGGCTCGGGCGGACCTCGGGTACGCAATACGGGCGCGCGCAAGGGGTCGTCGTCTGAATGGGTTACGGGAACGCCGCTGCCTCGCCGCGATGTCGTTATGGGCTGTATCGGGGTTGGCCTTGCCGCGGGCGTCTTCCGTCTTGCCGAATACCAGATCGTGAATGCTGACAAGCTGCGCGAGCGCGCGGACGCGCGTCGTCTGCTTTCACAGACGCTCTATGCCAAACGTGGCACTATCTACGACCGCAACGGCAACGTGCTGACGTCGTCAGTCGAATGCCGCAATGTTGCCGTGAACCCTCAGCTTGTCGAGGACGTCGACAAGACGGTCTCGGCGCTGGTCAAGGCCACCGGTATCGATAAAAAGACCTGTCGCAAGCTGGTACTGTCTGATGGTTCCTGGGTGTATATCAAGCGCCAGGTCGACGAGGATGACGCTGCCGCCCTGGAAAAGAAGAATCTACCCGGCGTGCTCTTTGAGCAGGCGATGAAGCGGGTTTACCCGTATGGAAACCTGGCTTCTCAGGTGCTGGGCGTCGTGAACGTGGACAACGCTGGCCTGACTGGACTCGAAAAACAATACGATGAGCTTCTGACCGGAACGAATGGCTCTCTTGTGCGCGAGCGCGCAAGAGATGGCGGCTACATCGCGGGCGGTGCCTATAAAAAGGTTGCCGCGATCGATGGCGTGGATATCGTGACGACGATCGACGTCAACATTCAGCGCGCCGCGGAAGATGCCTTGGCCGAGGCGGTCGAGAAGACGAAGGCCAAAAACGGGTCGGCCCTGGTGACCGACCCGACGACTGGAGAGATCCTGGCCGCCTGCTCGTATCCGACCTACGACCAGACCAATTTGGAAAACGCCAAGACCGAGGACATGAACCTTCGTCTGGTGACGGATGCCTACGAGCCCGGCTCGGTCTTTAAGACGCTGGTTGCGGGCGCCGGATTTGATTTGGGCGTTGTGCGCCCGAGCACATCGTTTGAGGTTCCCGCGAGTATCAAGGTGGGCGACGATACCGTTACCGATGCCGACAAGCGTGACTACACCATGACAATGGACGTACGCGAGATGATGCGCCGTTCGTCCAATGTCGGTTTTGTCCTGGTGGGGCGCAAGATCGGTGCCGATGATTTTGCCACCTATGTGGACAAGTGGGGTATCGGTCATAGCTCCGGTGTCGATTTTCCGGGTGAGAGTCTGGGCATCGTCAAGGAGCGCGACCAGTACGATGGTGCCACCTTGGGTGCTATGAGCTTTGGCCAGGCGCTGTCCGTCTCGCCGATTGAGGTCGCACGTGCCGTGGGCGGCATCGCGAACGGCGGCGTGATGATGACTCCGCACTTCTATAAGTCGAGCAAGGGCGATGAAAAGGATTGGGGCGAGGGGGATCGCGCGATTTCCGAGGAGGCCGCCTCGCAGGTGACATCGTGTATGCAGACGGTCGTTGCCGAGGGAACGGGCGTTGGCGGCGCGGTGGACGGCTACGACGTGGCGGGCAAGACCGGTACGGCCGAGCGCGCCGATGAGAACGGCGGCTACCTCAAAGAGAACTACATGTCGTCTTTTATGGGGTTTGCCCCGGCGCAGTCGCCCAAGGTCCTGTGCTATATCACCCTTGACGGAACCCCGTCAGGCTCCGATGCCGCCGCAGTGCCGTTCCAGTCCATTATGGCCAGTGCGCTTGACGTGTTGGGTGTCCCGCGCACCAAGTAGGGGGTTACTATCTATGAAATGGCCAGTCGGTTAATCCGGGTTGTTCACACGCCCTGCACCACGCGTAGGCGGCGCTGGGATACAATACGCCGATAGCATTATTAGGTTTACAGGGGAGCTGCAATGATAGAGATCGCCGTCAACAATCTCGCGGCCGCAACAGGGGCCCGAACCGTGACGGGAGAAGCCGATCGGGTATGCCGCGGTTGCGTTATCGACTCGCGCCAGGTTGAGGAGGGCACGATATTCGTCGCCTTCCCGGGTGAAAAGGTCGACGGCAACGACTTTGCTTCCCGTGCCATCGAGTCGGGTGCCGGCGCCGTAGTGATGACGCGCGAGCCCGATGCCGAGCTGCTTTCGCTGGCCCATGAGAAGGGCTGCGCCATCCTGCATACCGATGACCCCGAGGAGTTTTTGCTGCGCCTGGCTCACGCTTATCGTTTGGAGCTTGGCTGCCTGGTAATTGGCATTACCGGCTCTATCGGCAAGACGACGACCAAGGACGTGCTCGCCGCGGTGCTCGCCAAGCGCTATCGCGTTTGGGCAACCAAGGGTAACTACAACAACCTTATCGGTATGCCGCTCACGGTGCTGGCGGCCCCTGCCGACACCGAGGTTCTGGTGCTCGAGATGGGCATGAACCATTTCCACGAGATTGAGCGCATGTCTCAGTCCGCCAATCCCAACCTTGCCATTGTGACCAAGATCGGCACCTCCCATATCGGTATTCTGGGCAGTCGCGAGAATATCGCTCGTGCCAAATCCGAGATTGTTGGCGGCATGTGCGCCGCCGGAGACCTTCTCCCGTTGCTGGTTTTGGGTGGTGAGGACGACTTTACCCCGTTCATCCGCGACACCTTTGCCGCGCCTGCGGGCGTCGACGTGATGCTTGCGGGCGTCTCGGACGACGATGAGGTCCGTGCGTGCGACATTCGCATTGATGACGAGGGACGCCCGGTCTTTACGCTCGATTTTGGCTTGGGCGAGACTATCGACACACTGCTTGCCATTCCCGGCGCGCAGTCCGTTCCCAATGCCGTCAAGGCCGCAGCGGTTGCCTATCGCCTTGGCGTGACGCCCGAGCAGATCGATGCCGCCTTTAGGGGTCTTACGATTACCGGGCATCGTCAGGAAATCAAGCGCGCCAAGAGCGGCGCCCGCGTCATCGACGACTCATATAACGCCAGTGCCGAATCGATGGCAGCCGGCCTCGACCTGCTGTGTTCGCTTTCGTGCACGGGTTCGCGCATGGCGGTTCTGGGCGAGATGGGCGAGATGGGCGACGAGGCTCCTCGCATGCATGAGCTGGTGGGCGCCTATGCGGCGGCCAAGAAGCTCGATATGCTCGCATGTGTCGGCGGTGAGCTTGCCCAGCGTATGGCCGAGGCCGCGCGCATGATGGGTATGGATGAGGACCGCATTCAGGTGTTCTCCGACTATCAGCAGGTGCTCGACCGTATGGGCGGCGCTCTTGAGCAGCATGATGTCGTGCTGGTCAAGGGCTCACGCTTCGTTGAGCTCGATCGCTTTGTGGAAGGTGTGTGCTAGTCCATGTTCGGCAATCCTTCGTATCCTACGTACCAGGCATTTTTGGGATTGGGCATCGCCGCCGTCATCGCGATGCTGCTTATGCCGTGGTGGATTAAGCTCCTGAAGGTCGAGGGCATCGGCCAGCAGGTTCGCGCCGATGGTCCCAAGCGTCACCTGATTAAGCAGGGCACGCCCACCATGGGTGGCGTCATCATCCTGGTTGCCGTTTCGCTGACCTGCCTTTTGATGGGAAAGCTCACCACCGAGCTCGTGCTTGTGCTGCTCGCCACGCTGGCAACCGGCGTTCTTGGCCTCATCGACGACCTGACTTCTGTCACGCACGGCCGCTCGCTCGGCCTGACGCCTCACGCCAAGATGATTGGCCTTACCCTCATCTGCGTTACCTTTACCGTGCTTGCCGTCAACTGGTGCGGCGTCGCCCCCGAGATTCGTTTCCCCGGTGGCCTGACGATCGACCTTGGTGTGCTCTCGACCACCATTTGCGGCCTCTCTTTTCCGTGGCTCTACCTTGTCTTTTGCTGGCTGATGATCGCGGGCCTTTCCAACGCCGTAAACCTCACCGACGGCTTGGACGGTCTTGCCGGCGGCACCTCCATGATCGCCATGCTGGCCATGGCTGCCATGGCGTTTTTGCACGGCGATGTGAACCTGTCCATCTTCTGCACGGCGTGCGCCGGCGCCTGCCTGGGCTTTTTGTGGTTCAACTGCTATCCGGCGAGCATCTTTATGGGCGATACCGGCTCGCTTGCCCTGGGTGCCGCTTTTGCCTGCACCTCCATCATGACCAACACCGAAGTCGTTTCCCTCATCATCGGCGGTCTGTTTATCGTCGAGACCCTGTCGGTCATGATCCAGGTTGTCTATTTCCACTTTACGCACAAGCGCGTCTTCCTTATGGCGCCCATTCATCATCATTTCGAAAAGAAGGGCTGGGCCGAGACCAAGGTCGTCATCCGTTTTTGGATTGTCGCCGCGGCCTTCGGAGCCCTGGGCCTCGCGTTGTTCTTCCAGTTGGGATAGTGGTCTTTCATGCCTCTTGCTGATGTCTTTAGCCTGCTCGTTTTGGGCCAGGGTAAGTCCGGTCTTGATGTCGCTCGCTGGGCGCTTGCGCATCCCGAGCGCGTGAGTGCCGTTACCGTTTACGGTGGCGGCACGTCCGAGCCCAACGATGCCACGCGCTCGCTCGAGGCGCACGGGGCATCGTTTGTCTACGGAACCGAGCAGGTCGAGGGCGCGTTTGATGTATGCGTGACGTGTCCGGGCATCTCGGAGTTCTCGGCATTCTTTAAGGCTGGCCGTGATCACGCTGCCCAGATTATGGGTGAGCCCGAGTTTGCCTACCGTCTGTCTCCCCAAAATTGGATTGCCATTACGGGCACCAACGGCAAGACGACAACCACGTCGCTGACCGATTACCTGCTTAAGGCGGCGGGCGAGGCGAGCGTTGCTGTCGGCAACATTGGCGAGCCTCCGGTGAACGAGATCGATGGCCGTGCGCATAACGAGTGGTTTGTGGCGGAACTTTCGAGCTATCAGATCGCAACGACCCAGGAGCTTCACCCCCGTGTGGCGGTGCTGCTCAACATTACCCCCGATCATCTGGGCTGGCATAAGAGCCATAAGAACTATGCGCTCGCCAAGATTAAGCTCTTCGAGAATATGGTCGACGATGACCTGGTGATTGTTGATGTCGAGGATGCCGGTATCCACGAGTTCGATGAGTACATCTATGTTCCGGGCCGTCGCATCTGCAAGGTTGCTTTTGACGAGCCTGCGGGCGAGGATGCCGCATTTGTGCGCGATGGCAAGATGGTCATTCGCCTGAAGGGCGTCGAGACCCCGCTCGTCGATACGTCCGAGCTTAAGATTTCGGGCCATCACAATGTAATCAATGCCCTGTGTGCTGCCACGGCGGCCCTGACGGTCGGCGCCGATGTTGACGGTGTGTGTCGCGGCCTGGTCTCGTTCCAGCCGCTGGAGCACCGCGTTGAGCCCTGTGGCGAGATCGATGGCGTGCGCTATGTTAACGATTCCAAGGCAACGAACACCGATGCGGTCGAAAAGGCCCTGACGGCGTTTCCCGATGACGATGTGATCTTGCTGCTCGGCGGTCACGATAAGGGCACGCCGCTCGAGTCCTTTGCCCGCGTTGTGATGGATAACGTTCGCTCGGTGGTCTGCTTTGGCGACGCGCGCGAGCGCTTTACCGCCGCTATGGACGAGGCGGATGTCGACGGTGATGTCGATATCGCCCAGGCCGACGACCTGCGCGATGCCGTGGACGTTGCCCGTTCGCTCTCGAGCCGCGGCGATGTGATCTTACTGTCGCCCGCCTGTTCTTCGTTCGATGAGTTCTCGGGCTACGAGGAGCGCGGTCGCGTGTTTAAGGACTATGTGGCCCAGCTTGCCGCTGCGTCCAATACGCAAATGGAATAGGGGTTTCCGGTGAGAGAGGAGAGCCCCCGACAGAATATGAGGAGGCCCGACTCGGACCGTGCTTCCTCGCAGTGCATCACGCCGCGCGCCGGTCGTCGCACGCAGGGCATCGGCGAACGTTATATCGCCGGCGTCCCCGCACGTATCATGCGACCCCGCCTGGTCTTTTTGACCTGCCTGTTCTCGCTGGTCTGTTTTGGCCTGCTTATGGTGTACTCGGCTTCTTCAGTCGAGGCGCTTCACGAGAACGACTCCGCGACCTACTTTTTGTTCCGGCAGTTTATGTTCACTGTCGTCGGTGTTGCTGCCCTCGAGTTCATCGCGCGCGTTGCACCCGATAGCTGGTTTGGCGAAGGGGCGCTTAAACTTGCCCTTATCGCTATGATGATCTTGCTGCTTGCGGTGTTCCTCTTTGGTAGCGGCAGCCGTGGCGCTACGCGTTGGCTGAGCATTGCCGGCATTCAGTTTCAGCCATCGGAGTTTCTCAAGCCGTTTGCTATTGCCTATTCGGCCATCATGCTCGACCGTGTGTTTTCGCCCGGTGGCAACATCAATGAGTTCCTTAAGAACATGGGTCTCTATTTGGGCCCTTCGATCTTCTTGATTTTTATTCAGCCCGACTTTGGCACCATCCTGATTATTCTGTTGACGATCATGTGCATGGCGCTCTTTGCCGGCCTTGACCCAAAATTCATTATCGGTGCGATTCTTGCTGGTGCCGTCATCATCGTGATCGCTCTTGTCGTCGAGCCGTACCGTATGGTGCGCATTCAGGTTCTCTTGAACCCTTGGGCAGATGAATATGGAGACGGGTATCAGGCAACGCTTGCCATTATGGCGTTTGCTTCGGGTGGACTGTTCGGCCGTGGTATCGGCAACTCAACCATGAAGTACTCCTATTTGCCCGAAGCGCACAACGACTACATCCTGGCCATCATTGGCGAGGAAGTTGGCTTTTTGGGGACGCTGCTGTTTTTCTTGGTGTTTGCGATGCTGATTTACTCGGCGTTTCGAATCGCCGAGCAGGCTACCGATCGTCGCGGGGCGCTCATGGCTTCGGGCTCTGCGGTTATCCTCGCGGTGCAGTTTTTGATCAACGCGCTGGGCATCCTCAACGTGTTTCCCATGACGGGTAAGCCGCTGCCGTTTATCAGCTATGGCGGCTCGTCGATTATCGTGTCGCTCATGCTCGCCGGGCTTATTTTGCGCGTCTCGCACGAGAGCGCTCGACGCGATGAATATGATTGTCGCCGCGATAGTTTTGCCGTTATGGACGAAAGCACCGCCGGGGTTCCCCATGTGCGTGGGGAGCGTTCGTCGCGTGGTGGTTTTACCGTCTTGAACGGTTTTGCTTCGGAGTCGGATGCCCGTCCCCGGCCACGCTCGGCGACACAGGGTCGCCCGCAACGACCGACGCCGCGCAATACGGGCGGCGGATATAATCGAATCGACCTGAATTCGGACCCGTCGGCGCGCTTGCGCACCGACGACCAGGGACCGCGCGTACGAAGGGACTACCATGACCGATAAGATGACCGTTGCTATCGCAGCCGGCGGCACGGCGGGACATATCAACCCCGCACTCGCCTTGGCCGAGGAACTGCGTGACCGTGGCCACCACGTTGTGTTTGTGGGCCAGTCGCATAAGCTCGAGGGTCGTCTGGTTCCCGAGGCAGGGTTCGATTTTGTACCGATTACGGTTACGGGCTTCGACCGTTCTCGCCCTTGGACGGCATTGAGCTCGCTGTGGCGTGTCTATAAGGCGAAGCGCGCGCTCGGCAGCCATTTTTCCAAAGCCTGCAAGCCCGATGTCGCCATAGGTTTTGGCGCCTATGTCGAGGTCCCGCTTCTGGGCTGGTGCAAGGACGCTGGCATTCCGTATCTGCTGCACGAACAGAATTCCGTCCCGGGCCTTGCTAACAAGATGATGAGTTCGCATGCCGCCCGTGTTTGCATTTCGGTGCCGGCAGCGCGTTCTGTGTTTGAGCGCGAGGGCAATTCTGACCATGTGCTCATGACCGGCAACCCCGTGCGCCGTTCTGTGATCGAGGGAGATCGGGTTCGCGGCCGCAGGGCTCTCGATGTGCCCGAGGACGCCACGCTCCTGCTGGTGTTTGGCGGCTCACTTGGTGCTCAACATCTTAATGAGCGCGTGGCTTCGCTCAAAAACGAGTTGCTCTCGCGCGATAATCTCTATGTTTTGCATTCGACGGGCGCCGATGGCTTTGAGGACACCGAGCGCGCCCTTGCCCTGACGCCCGAGGAGGCGAAGCGGTATCGCGTCCAGCCCTACATCGACAATATGGGCGATATGCTGGCCGCGGCCGATTTGGTCCTCTCGCGCTCGGGCGCTTCGAGCGTTGCCGAGATCGCGGCCCTTGCCACACCTTCGGTACTGGTGCCGTATCCGCATGCGACGGCCGACCATCAGACCACTAATGCCCGCTATCTGGTCGATGCCGGTGCCGGCGTGCTCTGCGCCGATGCCGATATCGACACCCGGGCGTTTGCCGATGAGCTGCTGCATCTTATCGATGATGCGCAGGCGCGCGATGCCATGCGCCAGGCGGCTCGCGGTTTAGCCCAGGACCGCGCCGCCGTCCTTTTGGCAGACGCGGTAGAAGGATTGCGTTAGTTAGACGGGATATCGCGGGTCGCCCTCGCGCGGATGCGGTAGGTGCGGTACAGTAGACGGGTTACAGGCAGTGTTTACGCAAGGAGTACACGAGCACATGGCTGATTCCCAGACTGCAACCTCCGCGCCCGATTTCAAGAGCGCCCATTTTATCGGTATCGGTGGCGCCGGCATGAGCGGCATCGCCCTCGTCCTTCACGAGCGCGGCTATGTCGTTACTGGCTCCGACCTTAAGACGTCGCGCTATATTCGCCAGCTTACCCGCGCCGGCGTGAAGGTGCATGTGGGCCATGAGGCTGCCACCATCGACGAGGTCAAGCCCGACGTCGTCGTGGTCTCTACCGCTATTCCCGAGTCCAACCCCGAGCTCGTCCGCGCGCGCGAGCTGGGTATTCCCGTGTGGCCTCGCGCCAAGATGCTCTCGGCTCTGGGCCACGGCTACACCACCGTCGCCGTCGCCGGTACTCACGGCAAGACCACGACCTCTTCGATGTGCGCCACCATGCTCGACCGCATGGGTCTGGACCCCAGCTTCCTGATCGGTGGCATTGTCGAGGGCTACGACACCAACGGCAAGAACGGCTCGGGCGACTATTTTGTCGCCGAGGCGGATGAGTCCGACAGCTCCTTCCTGTTCCTTAACCCCAATGTGGTCATCGTGACCAACGTCGAGGCCGACCATCTCGATCACTACTCGGGTATCGAGGAGATCGAGGCCACCTTCGCCAAGTTTATGAGTCTGGTGGGCGAGGACGGCACGGTCATCGTCTGTGGCGAGGACCCGCATCTGGTCGAGCTTGCCAGGTCGACCGGTCGCCGCGTGCTTTCCTACGGTTTTGCCGAGACCAACGACATCGTCTGCGTGCATCCGGATGTCAAAGGCATCCAGAGTGACTTTATCGTTCGCTTTGAGGACGGCACCGAGCACGCTGTCGAGATTAAGAGCAACCCCGGTCGTCACAACATGCTCAACGCCACGGCCGTCTTGACCGTCGCCCATGTCCTAGGCCTCGATATCGACGCCGCCGCTAAGGCACTTTCGAGTTTTGAAGGCGTCCGCCGTCGCTTTACCCACGTGGGCGATATCGACGGCATCACGGTGGTTGACGATTACGGCCATCATCCCACCGAGATCAAGGCGACGCTCGCTGCTGCCTCTTCGCTGGGCTACAAACATGTCGACGTCGTGTTCCAGCCGCACCGCTATTCGCGCCTGCAGGCTCTGTGCGATGACTTTGCCGACGCATTCGCCAATGCTGACAAGCTGCTGTTGATTGACGTGTTCTCTGCCGGCGAGATGCCCATCCCGGGCGTCACGTCCAAGATGCTTGCCGATACCGTGCGCGCCAAGCATCCCGGCAAGGAGGTCGTGTACTGCTCGAGCCGTCTTGAGCTCAATGAGGAGCTCGAGAAGATGGTGGGCGAGGGCGATTTGCTGCTTACCATGGGCGCCGGCGACGTCACGACGGTCGGCCCCGAGTTCATCGAGTATCTGACTGCCAAGAAAGACGCTTAAACCCCATGGGTCTGTTTAACGCCGTCATGGCGCTTTCGGGCATGATCGATACGGACGTAATTGAGGATGAACGCCTCGCGCGCCATACGAGCTATCGTATCGGCGGCAAGGCGGACCTCTTTGTGACGTGTCACAGCTATCATGCCTTGCGTCGCGCCGTGGCGGTGCTCGATCGTGAGCAGGTGCCGTGGGTCATTATCGGCAAGGGATCTAATCTGCTTGTTGCCGATGCAGGCTATCGCGGCGCCGTCATTTCGTTGGGGCGTGAGTTCCAGCGTACGGTTGTCGCCGAAGACGGTTGTACGCTGACGGTCGGTGCGGGCGTAATATTCGCTCGCCTAGTCAACGACGCGCTGTCGCGCAGCCTTTCGGGCCTTGAGTTTGCGGTCGGTATTCCCGGCTCCGTTGGCGGTGCCGTGTCCATGAATGCCGGCACGCGAACCGAGTGGATTGGCTCGCTGGTCGAAGATGTCGTTACGTTTGACCCGAGCTCCGGCATCAAGCATTACGCGGGCTCGGAGATCGCTTGGGGCTACCGTGAATGCAGCCTGCCGCGTAACGAGATCATTCTGGAGTGCGTGCTCAAGCTCAAACCTGCGCCCAAGGCCGATATCCGTGAACGTATGGAGCGGTACCTGACGCGGCGTAAGCGCACACAGCCCATGGGCTGTGCATCCTGCGGGTCGGTATTTCGCAACCCGCCCGATGCGAGCGTGGGCAAGCTTATCGAGGATTGTGGATTAAAGGGTTTTTCGGTTGGCGGCGCGGAAGTTTCGCCCGTACACGCTAATTTTATCGTTAATAACGGAACCGCCTCGGCCGATGACGTGGCCGCGGTTATCAGACATGTGCACGGAAAGGTGAGGGAGGCGTATGGCATCGAGCTCAGACCGGAAGTTAAATTCCTCGGCTTCTAGAGCACCGAAACCAACCTTCCGCCGCGCCGGAGGGCGTTCCGGCGCACCATCTCAGCCTCAACGTAAGTCCGTTATGCCTTCTAAGCCTGCTGGGTCCGTGCGGCCTGCCAAGCGTTCGACTGCCGGTTCGCAGCTTGGCGGACGCCCCGCGGCCAAAAATGTTGCTCGTCCGGTGGCACGTCCCTCGGTGACGCCCAAACCGGCGATGGGCGCCATACCTTCTCGCCCCATAGCGTCGCCCAAGCCCTCGTTGGGGGCAAAGGTGACGCGTCCCGGTCGCGCGCTGGGTGCATCTAAGCCACGTATGCTGACGTCGGTGTCGGCCTCCGCAAAACCGCAATCGGGCAAAAAGGGCTCTAATCCGCTGTCATCGATCGGCGCCTTGGCAAATCATGCGGCGGGTGCCGCTTCTGCCGTTAAGGGCAAGGGCAAAATCGTGGGCGGCATCCTTGCCGCACTGGCAGTGCTTGCAGTCGTTGCCGTCGTCGTCATTAACTCTGGCCTGTTCGCCGCTACCGATATTCAGATCCAGGGCAGCGAGCATGTGACCAAGCACGATGCCATCCAGCTGATCGATCTGCCCGAGGACACGTCGCTGTTCAATGTGAATCCCGACCAGATCACCGAGGGCCTCAAGCAAAATCCGTGGGTTTCGGGCGTGGATGTTCAGCGTCAATTTCCCCATACGCTCATCATCACGCCGACGGAACGCAAGGTTATCGCAATTGCCTACATTAGCTCCGACGATCTTGCATGGGCGATCGGGGACGATGACACATGGATTGCACCGCTGTCTACCTCGGTCGATGTTGACGACCAGGGCAATGTCATCACAACGGGGGAGGGTGCCAACACCCTAAACGGCATCGATGCCGCCCTGGCGCTCGCCAAACATTACGGAGCCGTGCTGCTGACCGATGTCTCGGCCGATGTCGCGCCGGTTTCGGGGCAAGCGGTAAATTCCAAGGCGGTCAAGGCCGGCCTGGATTACGTCCGCGGATTCTCGAGCGAGTTCCTGGGCCAGGTCAAGGATATTTCCACGCCCTCGGTCGAGGCCATCTCGGCGAATCTCGATAACGGTATCGAGGTGTCGCTCGGAGATTCGGATGACATTGCCAAAAAGGAGCGTATCGTTACCAAGCTGCTTTCGCAGGTGGAGGGCGTGACGTATATCAACGTTCGATCTCCTGGCAACTATACGTTTAGGAACGCACCGACCTCGTAGCGTCTTCTGGCCTTTGTTGATGGGGCATACCGCGCCGTTTATCTGGTTTGTTTGGTTTTCACCGTCAATTATTTGACTGATACGTTCATAATGTGCAAACATAATACGGTTTACCTTTGCATTTACTTTCAACTTGAAGGTTAATGTGCGCAGGGGTCAACCCATGCTATGGCAATAACCTTTGTTCGGAGGACCGACATGCACGAGACAGAGATCAACAACTACCTTGCCGTCATTAAGGTGGTCGGCGTCGGCGGCGGCGGTACCAACGCGGTCAATCGAATGATCGAAGAGGGTATCCGCGGCGTCGAGTTTGTTGCCATCAACACCGATGCTCAGGCACTCGCGATCTCTGATGCCGATATCAAGGTGCACATCGGCACCGACCTGACCCGCGGCCTGGGCGCTGGCGCCAACCCCGAGGTCGGCCGTAAGGCCGCCGATGAGTCCCGCGACGACATTGCCGAGGCGCTCGCTGGCGCCGATATGGTGTTCATCACCTGCGGCGAGGGCGGCGGCACCGGTACCGGCGCTGCCCCCATCGTTGCCGATATCGCGATGAACGAGGTCGGCGCGCTGACCGTCGCCGTCGTGACCAAGCCCTTTACGTTTGAGGGCCGCAAGCGCAAGAAGAGCGCCGAAGAAGGCATTAAGACGCTTTCCGACTGCGTCGACACCATGATCGTTATCCCTAACGACAAGCTGCTCGACATCGCCGAGAAGAAGACCACCATGCTTGAGGCCTTCGCAATCGCCGATGGCGTCCTTTCCCAGGGCACCCAGGGCATCACCGACCTCATCACCGTCCCCGGTATCATCAACCTGGACTTCGCCGATGTTAAGACCATCATGAAGCAGGCCGGTACCGCCATGATGGGTATCGGTGCCGCTTCTGGGGACACCCGTGCCGTCGACGCTGCCCAGCAGGCTATTTCCAGCCCGCTGCTCGAGAGCTCCATCGATGGCGCTACGCGCGTCCTGCTTTCCATTGCCGGTTCCAAGGACCTGGGCATCCAGGAGATCAGCGACGCCGCCGACGTTGTCGCCAATGCCGTCGACCCCGAGGCCAACATCATCTTCGGTACCGTTGTCGACGAGTCCCTGGGCGATCAGGTGCGTATTACCGTCATCGCTACGGGCTTCTCCGACTCCAACGTCAACCGTCAGGACGAGCTCTTCGCTGCACAGCAGTCCCAGAGCAAGGCCGCTGCTTCTACCGAGCCGCAGCGCACCGCTCCTGCCACGAGCCCGGCTCAGGCTGCCCCGACTCGCAACGTCGGTGGTACCGAGCTCCCCAACTTTGGCAACGACCAGTTTGAGCTTCCTGACTTCCTCAAGCGCGGCAGCTTCTAGTTCGTTTTTCTCAGCGACCTGTATGGGGTGCGTCCGATTGGGCGCACCCTTTTTGTTGTGTTTTGCCTTTGTAAACGAAAGCCTCCAATCTCCTTACGTTCCCCTTACGTTTAGCCCCTACCGCTGCGGGTATCCTTTTGATGAAGTATGGCAGCCGTGTGGCACGGACTGCTGCGGCGTCGCCGCGATACTTGTGTTATTAGGAGGCTTTAGTATGGCAGCACGTGCGGACAGCGTTTCGCGTGTCGACCATGATGGAGTTACGTTGGTAGAGGGCGCGACGCACGATGTTCGCTTTGCTTTTACCGAACGCGCCGGCGGTGTTTCCGAAGATGCGTACTCCTCACTCAATCTGGGCTCGCATGTTGGCGATGACCCCTTTGCCGTTCAAGAAAATCGTCGCCGCGCACTCGAGGCCTTGGGTGCCGCCGAGTGCGAGCACAACCTGCTTGTTCCCAATCAAGTACACGGTGACCATGTCGTGACGGTGACCTCGAACGGTGCTGATGATCTCGAGAACATTCGCGAGCAGATTGCCGAGGGCTGCGATGCCATCGTCTGCATGGCCCGTGAGGTACCCGTGATGCTCTGCTTTGCCGATTGCGTTCCCGTGGTGCTGGTGGCTCCCGGCGGCTTTGCCGTGGTGCACTCTGGTTGGAAGGGCACGATTGCGCGCATTTCCGCCAAGGCGTGCCAAGCGCTCTGCGAGGCGGCTGGCTGCAAGCCGGACGACATCTCTGCCTACATTGGGCCCCATATCCTGGGCGACGAGTACGAGGTGTCCCAAGAACTTATGGATCGCTTTGCCGCCGAGTTCGCGTGCATCGATGCCTCTGCTTCTCGTATGCTCGATCTTTCCGCCGCCATTCGCGAGGCGCTGATGGACGCCGGCGTCGAGGCGAGCAGCATTGTGGACACCAAGCTTTCCACCGTTCGTCAGAACGACCGCTTTTATTCCTACCGCAACGAGGGCGGCACCTGTGGGCGCCATGCTGCGATCGGCGTGATGCTATGAGAAAGATCGCATCGGTCCTGAGTGCTGCAGTGCTTACGCTCACGCTGTGTGCTTGCTCCTCGGGATCTTCCACATCTTCTATTACCGTGGCCGGCTCGACCACGTGCCTTCCCATTGCCGAGATCGCAGCCGAGGGCTTTAAAGAAGAGGCCGGCACCGATGTGCTCGTCTCCGGCCTTGGCTCCTCTGCGGGTATCGAGGCCGTCAGCAACGGCACGGCCGACATCGCCAGCTCGTCTCGTGGCCTCAATGCCGACGAACAAGACCTTGGCCTGACCCCGATCGTAATCGCGCACGACGGCATCGCAGTCATCGTGAACGACGACAACCCGGTCGACAATCTCTCGACCGAGCAGCTCCGCGATATTTACGCCGGCAAGATCACCAACTGGAAGGAAGTCGGCGGAGAGGACCTGAAGATTCAGATTATCAACCGCGACGAGGCGTCCGGTACGCGCGAGGCCTTCCGTACCATCGTGATGGACGGCACGCCGTTCGATCGCCGCTCGGCCGTTCTTTCGGGTACGGGCCAAGTGCGCGACGTCGTGTCCCGCTCGCATGGCGCCATTGGCTACATCTCGCTGGGTTTTGTCGAGAGCCTCAACGCCACGACCTCGGTTAAGGCCGTTTCGGTCAACCATGTCGAGGCATCCGAGAAGACGGTCGCAAGTGGCGGCTATCCCATCTCGCGCGACCTTTACTTCTTTGTGAAGGGTACGCCTTCGCATCAGGCGCAGGACTACATTGACTATGTGACGTCCGAGAAGATGGACAAGCAGATTCGCGAGGCGGGCTTTATTCCCGTCACCAACGACGGAAAGGGGAGTGAGTAGCGTGGAAGCACAGGAAGCCCCCCAGATTGAGCAGGAGGCTCAGACGCCCAAAAAGCGTGAGTTGGCGTTGGTGTCGCGTAGCACCTATCTCAAGGAGAAGGCGCTGCAGTGGATCTTCTTTGCCTGCGCGTTCTTGGCGGTCGTCACCGTTATCCTGATCTTTGTCTTTACCACGTACTCGGCGCTGCCCGTCTTTACCGACATCGGCCTGGCGGACTTCTTTAGCTTTACGTGGGCGCCATCCGAGGGCCACTACGGCATCATGTCGCTGCTGGCGGGCTCTGGTCTGGTGACGGTCGGTGCGCTCGCCATGGGCGTGCCCCTGGGTGTGGGCACGGCTGTATATCTGGTCGAGATCGCCAGCAAGCGCGTGCGCAGGCTCATCAGCCCCGCCGTCGACCTGCTGGCGGGCATCCCCTCCATCATCTACGGCTTCTTTGGCATGGTCATCATCCGCCCGTTTATCGCGCAGCTGACCGGCGGTCTTGGCTTTGGCGCGCTGACGGCGTGGTTTGTGCTTGCCATCATGATCGTTCCCACCATTACCACGCTCACGATCGATGCCCTCAATTCCATCCCCATGGGCATTCGCGAGGCGTCCTATGCCATGGGTGCCACCAAGTGGCAGACCATCTACAAGGTCGTGCTGCCTGCAGCCAAGCTGGGCATTGTCGATGCAATTGTCTTGGGTATGGGGCGTGCCATCGGTGAGACCATGGCCGTGCTGATGGTCGTGGGCAACGCCCCGGTCATTCCAGATAGCATCTCGAGCCCCATCTCGACGCTCACGAGCCAGATCGCACTCGACATGAGCTATTCCTCGGGCCTGCATCGCTCGGCTCTGTTTGGCATGGGCGTGGTCCTGTTTATCATCTCAGCTGCACTGGTGGGTATCGTTCGCCTGATTTCAAAGAAGAGGGGGTAGGCTATGTCCGATTCCGTTGACACGACGGTCGATGCGACCTCGTCGCGCGAGCTCATCAAGCGTGCCCTTTCCCATGGCAAGAAGGGCCGCATCAACAAGGACCTGTCCAACAAGATTATGCTCGGCGTGTTTCGCGCCGCGGCCTATATCACCACCCTGGTGTTGCTTGCCATCATCGCCTACGTGGTCATTAACGGTCTTCCGCATATCTCGCTCGACTTTATCTTCGGCTGGCCGCAGGGCGTAAACGCCGAGGGCGGCATTTGGCCCACGATCGTCTCGACTATCTACGTGACGGCACTCGCCATGCTCATCTGCACGCCGGTTGCCGTCTTGGCTGCGGTCTATCTGGCTGAATACGCCAAGCAGGGCAAGATTGTCGACATCATCCGCTATGCTGCCGATGCTCTGGCCTCGGTGCCTTCCATCGTTATGGGCCTCTTTGGTTACGCCTTGTTTGTTGAGGCCATGGGCCTGGGTCTTTCGATGGTTTCGGCCGCCCTGGCGCTGGCGCTTCTGATGCTGCCCATCGTCATGCGCACCACCGAGGAGGCAATCCGCGCCGTTCCGCGCTATATCCGTTGGGGCGCATATGGCCTGGGCGCCACCAAGTGGCAGGTCGTCTCCAAGATCGTGCTTCCTTCTGCTTTTGGCCGCATTGCCACCGGCATCGTCCTTGCCATCGGCCGCGCCATCGGCGAGACCGCGGTGGTGCTCTACACCATGGGTCAGGCCATCAACCTGCCCATATCGCCGTTCGATTCCGGTCGCCCCATGACCGTTCACCTCTATTTGCTTGCCAACGACGGCATCAACATGAACGCAGCCTACGGCACCGCGCTTTTGCTGATGGCGATTATTCTGGCCTTCAACCTGTTTGCGCGTTATCTGTCGCGCAAGCGCCGCTAGTTAAGGAGTCCCATGTCCGTCTATCAGTCCGCTCCCACGCCGGAGCAAGCGGCCATCACGGCCAAGGATTTCAACTTTTGGTACGGTGACTTTCATGCGCTGACGGGGCTCGACCTCAACATCGCCAAAAACGCCATCACCTCGTTTATCGGTCCTTCGGGCTGTGGTAAATCGACGTTTTTGCGCTGCATCAACCGTATGAACGACCTTATCGAGGGTACTCGCGTCGAGGGCACCATGACACTCGACGGCAACGATATCTATGCCGAGGGCGTCGACCCGGTCGACCTTCGTCGCCGCGTGGGCATGATTTTTCAGCAGCCCAACCCGTTTCCCAAATCCATCTACGAGAATGTCGCTTTTGGCCCTCGTCTGCAGGGCGTGACTAGCAAAAGCGACCTCGATGACATTGTGGAAGAATCGCTCAAGCGCGCCAACCTCTGGAAAGAGGTATCCAATCAGCTCAACAAGGACGGTTTGGCGCTCTCGGGCGGTCAGCAGCAGCGTCTGTGCATTGCGCGTGTGCTTGCGGTGCAGCCCGATGTCCTTCTGATGGACGAGCCCTGCTCCGCCATCGACCCCACGTCCGTCTCCAAGGTCGAGGATCTGATGGCCGAGCTGGCGCCCGAGATGACGATCATCATCGTCACGCATTCTATGCAGCAGGCCGCTCGTATTAGCGACTACACCGCATTTTTCTTGCAGGAAGTTGCCGGCGAGCCCGCCACGCTCATCGAGTATGGTCAAACCGACGCGATCTTCACCAGCCCGGTGGATTCGCGGACGGAAGACTATATCACCGGCCGCTTTGGCTGATCGGTGCGACTAGTCCCAAGCCGATCGGACCTGGTCCGGTGCGTATTCACTGTGCGGGCGGCATGACCGCACCCAACTGATTGGAGTGAACCATGCGCAAACTGTTTTCCCGTCAGCTCATCGAGGCCCGTCACGAGATGTTGAGCATCTACGAGGCCGTCGATCTTGCCCTTCACGACGCCGTGAAGGCCTATGTGACCGACGACCGCAAGCTCGCCACTAAGACCAAGAAGCGCACGCTTTCGATTGATGCTCGCTGCGCCAACTTGGAGGCCGTGTGCTACAACCTGATCGCTACGCAGTCGCCGGTCGCCTCCGACTTCCGTTTGCTGCAGACGATTATCTACGTCGACTTTAACCTGCAGCGCATGACCGATAAGGTTCGCCAGATCTGCCGCGCCACGCGTCACATGGTCAAGGCCGACATCTCGCTGCCTCAGGAGCTCGTCGGCACGGTTGAGGCCGAGGCCGAGGCCGTGTACCAGGTGCTGGGCTCGTCGCTGTCCGCGCTCGTCACCAACGACATGTCCATCATCTGCAACCTGGCCGTTGAGGATGAGCCGGTACATGCGGCGTACGAGAAGTTCTTCCGTACCTTTAACCGCATGGACACCGGCGATTTTATGGACGACGACAGCAACTATGACGACCTGCGCCGTGCCATCATGGTTTCGCGCTACCTCGATCGCATTGCCTCGATTTCCATCGATGCCGCCTGCCGTCTGACCTTCCTTTTGACCGGACAGCGTATGACTGCCGGCGATATCGCCCGTACGGATGAGGACGAGCTCGAGAGCATGCGCGTGCCTTCGGGCGAGGGCGTCATTATGAGGCCCGCCGTGGATGCACGCTTTGTTGCCAAGGTGCCCGCTAACGAGGTGAGCGAGGGTCTTCGCTACCTGTTGGATCATCTTGAGGACGAGGATGATGCCGAGGACGACGAGGAGTAGGGTACCCCGTTCGTTGAGAGATTGTAAATACCTAAGGGAGCGCGGCCTTGCGGATGCGGGGCTGCGCTCTTGCGTTAGCATGGGACTACTTGTTGTGCTGTTAGCGGAGGCGATTGGCAATGGATAACTATTTGAATGTAATGCGCGCTCGCCGCGAGCAGATACTCGAGCGTTTCTATGCCGCGCTCGATCGCGCCGGGAGGCCCCGTGATGCCGCGCGTTTGATTGCCGTGTCCAAGACCGTCGGCGTCGATGAGACCATCGCGGCCATCCAGGTGGGATATCGCCATTTTGCCGAGAACCGCCCGCAAGAGCTCGTCCGCAAACTTGCAGGTCTGGCGGATCATCCGGAGCTGCCCGAGGTGCGCTTCGACATGATTGGCAACCTTCAGACCAACAAGATCAACGCGGTGTTGGGCTCGGCCGAGCTGATTCATTCGGTGGGGTCGCTTCATTTGGCGCAGGCGATCTCGAGCCGTGCCATTCGCAAGATCGAAGCGGGCGAGCTCGCCGCCCCCCAGCAGGTGCTGATCGAGGTTAACGTAAGCGGCGAGGAGTCCAAGGGCGGTTTTTCGCCCGATGAGATTCGTGGCGCTGCCGGCGAGCTTGCGGAACTTGAGGGAATTTGTGTGCAGGGCCTTATGACTATGGCCCCTCGGGGGAACAAGGATGTGGCGCGTCGCACCTTTGCCGGGCTGCGAGAGCTGAGGGATGAGTTGGAGGCGGCGCATCCCGATCTGAGGCTGCCCGAGCTTTCTTGCGGCATGAGCGAGGACTTTGAGCCTGCCCTTGAGGAGGGCTCTACGCTCGTTCGCCTGGGCAGGGTAGTATTTAACCCGGAGTTTGCAGTAAAATAGGGCTCTGAAGTGCGCGCTGGTTTACAGAGCGCCTGCACTAAACCGTGAGAGGACACAACCATGGGCTTCCTTGACGAGATTAAAAATAAGATGCACCTGGGCGGCCAGCAGGGTTACGACCAGAGCTATGACCAGGATGACGACTACGGCTACGATGACGGCTACGATGATGGCTATCAGAACAACGGCTACAGCGGTACCTCGGGCGAGGGCTTCTATACCCAGGACGAGCCGAGCAACGGCCTGCTGGGCCAGACGCGCCGCGGTGAGGCCGAGTCGGTCGCCGTGTATACGCGCTCCGGCCAGCTGGTCGGCGATGACTCGCGTCATGCAACGACGTACAATCCGCCGTCGCGTTCTCAGGATAGTGCCGCAGGCGGCTATCGCCCCGGCGCTTACGACACGCCGTCGAGTTATGCCGAGAGCGCCCGCGCTCGTGCCGCGGCACCTGCGCCCGCTTCTGCGCCGAGCGACGCCTCGGCCTATGCAAACAACATCATTAACGCCACGCCGCAGCTGCCTGCCTATGTCCTGCGCCCTGAGAGCTATGACGATGTCGAGACCGTTGTCCGCCGCGTGCGCACCAAGCAGCCCGTTGCGCTGATTTTTGTTGGCGTTCGCACCGAGGTCGCCAAGCGTGTCCTGGACTTTAGCTATGGCTTTGCCTGCGGCCTGGGCGCTACAGTCAAAGAGGTGGGCGATCGCGTGTTTATGGTGCTGCCCGCCGGCTGCGAGGTCAAGGATTCGGACCTCAAGAAGCTGCGCGCCGACGGCTACCTTAAGTAAACCTAAGACGAGGAGATTCTCATCAACATCTACACCATTGTCCAGCTGGTCAACACGCTGTTCAACTTCTACTCCACACTTATTGTGGTCTATTGCTTTATGACGTGGATTCCCATGAAGCAGGGCGGCCTGCTGCAGGATATCGCCGCGGTGCTCGATAGCGTCTGCGGTCCGTGGCTCAACCTGTTTCGTCGGTTTATTCCGCCGATGGGCGGCGTTGATTTTTCGCCGGTCGTTGCGATTATTGCGTTGCAGTTGGTGCAGAGGCTGATTCTGCAGCTTCTTATAGGTATACTCGTATAGTACTGGCTCAGTAACTTACGTCGGGCGCCCGGCGCCAAGGCGATGATAAAGGAGAACTTGTTATGGCTATTACCCCTGCTGACATCCAGGCTCAGACTTTCTCTGAGGCCAAGCGCGGCTATGATCCCGCCGAGGTCGACGTCTTTTTGGAGACGCTGTCCTCCGAGGTTGACGCTATGCTTGCCAAGATTGTCGATCTTAAGGGTCGTCTGACTGCCACCGAGCAGCAGCTTGCCGACACGCAGGCCCAGCTTGCCCAGGCTCAGGACGCTGCCGCTCAGGCCGTTCCCGCCGCTCCTGTGGCCGCTCCCGCACCCGACTTCTCCGCTCAGGAGCGCCAGATCTCCGCTGCGCTGATTGCTGCCCAGCAGACCGCCGAGGGCATCGTCAACGATGCCAACGAGAACGCTGAGCGCATCCGCAACGAAGCCGACGCCAAGGCCCGCGAGGTCATCCGTCAGGCCCTGACCGAGAAGCAGGCCGAGCTCGAGGAGATCGACCGTCTGAAGGCTTCCCGTGAGGAGTTCAAAGCCGAGTACCTCAAGCTCATCCAGCACTTCATGGACGATGCGCAGAATTCCTTCCCGTCCGACCTTATGGCCTCCACGCCGGTCGGTTCTGCGGCTTCTCCTGCAGTGACCGTTCCCGCCGCCGAGCCGCTGCCTGTCGCTGATCCGGTTGTCCCCGTGGCTGACCCCTTCGCCCCGATCGACAACTTTGCCGCCGACGACCTGGACTAGCGCCAGAGCTACAATCTCGTGCTTTAAGAGGAGCTCGCACCTGCGGGCTCCTTTTTTAGTAGATTTTTGGGATATGCCTTAATTTCTACCTTTTATCAATTTTATATACGGTGCTCCGCAGAGAGCCTGTCACAAGCTCGATATGCTTGAGAGACAATCCGATGCGTCATTTCACATTGTGGGTGAAAGCCCCCGCAATCATTGACTAAGTTCGATATGTTCGAAATCCATATCACGTACATGGGTAATAACGGTATATGGAGGCTCGCAAGTAGTCAAAGTAACCGAACCGGGGCAGAAAGATGCGCAAACAAACCGCGACGAACAGCTTCTTCCGCATTTCCTTAGGCAAGCGAAAAGAGGGATGGCATGATGGCCAAGAGCTACGTAAAGATTGTAATTGTTGTTCTTGCAGTTGGTCTTGCAATGGCGCTATGTGCATCGTTTGCGACGTATAGGTCCGAGCAGTCGTTTATTGATGGCGCTGAAAATGGGTTTGGCATAGACGGGATGTATGCCAGCGGTGATGCAATCAGGCCGTCTATGGCGATTCTTGCGGGCGAAGATATGGAATGGCAAATCTGTAATGCCGATGGCTCTTGTATGAGTGGTCGTTTGGCTGCAACAAGCGATCCGAATTCGTTTGATCTTCTCGACGATGATGGAGCGGATTGCGGTTCTGTTCACCTGTCATATGCATCGCGAGATGGGATGGACGGCATTCTCTATGTCTCTCACAAGATTGGTGATTTCAAGATGCGCAGGACTAACCGCGTGCCGGCTTTTATTGAGGAATGATGGTTGCCGTGTTAGTCGCCTACGGCTCGGCCATGCATTCGTGAAAGCTGTTCCATCTGTATTCCAATAGGGAAACGCGTGCGCCCTGGGCGCGAAAACGCCGAGCTCTGCGTGTGATAGGGCAGAACTCGGCGAAGGGCGCGTGGTAAAAGGTAGGTTTTAGGGCATGTGCCAATTACTACTTGAGGAGGAAGTCGGAGAGGGGAATGGTACGGGCCTCGCGATGCTCGGGATCGGTGATGCGGTCGGCAGGATAGCCACAGACGAGCATGTGATAGGGATAGACGCCCTCGGGTAGGTTGAACCGCTCTCGGGCTAGCTCGGGCTTAAAATGGCATACCCAACACGTTCCCAGGCCTTGCTCCTCGGCCTCCATCATCATTTGATCGCAAACAATCGAGGTGTCGATAGCGCTGGAGTTCATCTGGTCATAGGGGCGAACCCAAGCGTCGTCGGTAACGCTGCAAATGAGGAAGATGAGCGGAGCGCCAAAGATGGACCCATCACGAGCAAACCGAGGCTGACAAGCAGCCGCCTTCTCCAAAAGCTCGGGCGTATCCAACACCATCACACGGGTTGGATGATTATTACAAGCAGAAGGAGCAATACGCCCAGCCTCAACAATGGCATCCACCACAGCCTGCTCCACAGCCCGATCCTCAAAAGAACGACAAGAATACCGAGCCCGAGCCAGATCCAAATACCCCATACGAGCCTCCAAAGCTAATAAAACAACCCAAAACTAAGCAAAAGGGTACCCAAAGCAACATTCAGCCAAACGTTTAAGGCGGTCCCAAAGTTTCCAATCGGGCCCCAAGGCCCTGCCAACAAAAGCCCCATCGCTTTCAAAGTATCAGCCAAAGTTTCCAATGGTGGTACGTAAGGGAGCGGGCCCGACCACTAATAACCTTTTGAACGACTCTGCTTGCAGCCGGAGTGAAAAAGGTTATTAGTGGTCGGGCCCGCGACCGCCGGGACACGTACCCCCAGTTAACTGTTCTTCATGACAATCGAATCCACGACATCAGCCACATTCTCGCAGCAGTCGGCGCAGTACTCCAGGAAAGCGTAGACGTCACGCCAGGCGATGACCTCGAGCGGGTCCTTGCCATTGACGTGCAGGTTGCGCATGGCGTTGATGTAGAGCTCATCGGCCTCGGACTCAATGGTGTTGATCTGGATGACCAGCTCGCGCAGGGTCTTGGACTTGCGGTAATTAGGCAGCTCGACCATAAGGTCCTTCATGGCGCGGCAGGCGTCGGTCACCTTGTGGGCGATGACAATGGCATCGGGGTGGATGCTCTGGATGTTGGTGAAGTAGACGCGCTGCACGACGCCCTCGATACGGTCAAGCACAGTGTCGAGCGAGCAGCTCATCAGGTCCAGATCCTCGCGCTCAAGCGGGGTGATAAAGGCAGTGAGCAGGGCATCCTCGAGCTCATGGTGCTTCTTGTCGGCCGCATGCTCAATCGCATGCATCTCTTCGAGCATGCCGTGGATCTGCGCGGGATCAAAGTTCTCAAAAATCTTGATGAGCAACTCTGCGGCCTGGACAGCAAGGTCGGCGCAGGCGACGTAGTTGTCAAAGTAGAACGAATCGGGTTTCTTTGCCATGAGTGGGTCCTTTCGAGGCGAAGACGGGTGGGCGAGTTATTGCGGTCCGGATGGCCGTTCGGTTTGACTAGATGAACATCATGAACAGCTTGGCCATGACAAAGCTGATGAGTCCGCAGGCGGGGAAGGTGAAGAACCAGGTGAACATCATGTCCTTGACGACACCGAAGTTGATCGCCGAGAGGCGCTTGACGGCACCGACACCCATAATGGCGCAGGTCTTGATGTGCGTGGAGGACACGGGGATGCCGGTGAGCGTGGCAAGCAGCAGGTTTGCGGCGCCCGCCAGGTCGGCGGAGAAGCCCTGGTACTTTTCGAGCTTGACCATGCTCTGACCGACAGACTTGATGATGCGCTCGCCGCCCACGCTGGTGCCGATGCCCATGGTGGCCGAGCACAGCAGCATGATCCAGATGGGGATGCCGGCGTCGCCGACGCTCGTCTGTCCGCTGGCAAAGGCGACACCTAAAAAGAGCACGCCGATAAACTTTTGTCCATCTTGCGCGCCGTGCATAAAGCTCATGGCCGCGGCACTTGCGATCTGAGCATATTTAAAGAAGACATTGGCACGTCGCCTGTTGGCGGCGGCGAAAAGAATCGAGACGAGCTTGCACAGGACCCAGCCCATGACAAAGCCCAGGCCGATGGAGAGCGCCAGGCCGTAGATGACCTTCATCCACTCGTGGACGTTGACGCTGCTCGCGCCGCCGAGGGCGATAGCGGCACCGGTCAGGCCAGCGATAAGGCTGTGGCTTTGCGAGGTGGGGATGCCAAAACGCGACGCTGTGGCGCCGTAGACGACGATGGAGAACAGTGCTGCGCAGAGGCACGCGAGCGCCATGGTGCTGTTTCCGCCAAAGTCGACGATATGTGAGATGGTGTTGGCGACGCTCGCGTTAAAGTGCGTCATGATGAGCACGCCGAGGAAGTTGAATGCGGCGCTCATGAGAATGGCGGCGCGGGCGGGCATGCAGCGCGTAGTGACACAGGTCGCGATGGCGTTGGGCGCGTCGGTCCATCCATTGACGAAGATGGCGCCGAGCGCGAGGATCACGGTGACGGCAAGGACTGGGTTCGACACAATTTGGCCGAGGAAGGCTGAGAACGTTACGTCCATATATGGGCTTTCTCGAAGTTTGCAGGCACGTTACAAAAACATGATAAATCGTATCACCTCCTGCGGGTTTCTTTACCGAGTTCTGATGGGAGAAGTGAATTTTTTGGCACTAACATTGAATATTTGCCCTGTTGACCGCGGGTGTTCTTTTTGCTAGCACGCCATGAGGACACGGGCGCGCACCCCAACATCCCAAAACCACAGTCTGTTCGCTTTACAATATGCAAACATGCGTTCGATAATAGGGGGCATGGAATATCGACAGACAGATGGCAAAACTCGACGCGTGCACAAGCAGTATGTGGACGTCGTGGCCCGCATCCTCGCGGGCGGACAAGTCGTGCCGGTTACCGTCTGCTGGGTCGACGGTCGCTGTTTTACGATCGACGAGATTGTCTCGTCCACCGGTTTTGGCCTAACGGTTCACGGCATTCGTACGGCAACGTATAAGGTTCGTTTTGGTGGGCATGCGACCGAACTGTATCTGGAAGAACAGGCGCGTGAGCGACCGGATGGCTCGCAGGCCCATCTGATGCGTTGGTGGGTGTGGGCATTCGACCGTACGCTCGAGAGTGGGCGCCGCAGGTAAGAGCGCGCGGCATTCGGGTACAATGGCAGGAATCTTGTTACCTACGGCGCTGTCGCGGCGCTTTTGAAAGGACGATATTATGAACGATATCCAGGGTTATCAGAACGGCCCCATTGAGACCGGCGCAAGCCGTGCCAAGGAGATGTCGCCGCGTGCGTACAACCTTGCCATGTCTGCCCTGATCTTTTTGGGCTTTTGCGCCATGGGTGCCGGTGCTTACTTTACGAGCACCATGGCGTTTGCCCGCATGATGATGAGCGGCGCCGCCTTGCCGCTGGTCTTTGGCTCGTTTATTTTGACCATCGTCGGCATGGTCATGATGTCGGCCGCCGCGGGCAAGCAGTCTGTGGGTCTGTCCCTTGTGGGCTACGTAATCTTTGCGAGTACCTTTGGCCTGACCGCGTCGTTTGGCCTTGCCAATTACGACCTGCCCACCATCAACACTGCCTTTATCGCCACGGCCGCCATCACCTTTGTCTTTGGTGCGCTGGGCGTGACCTTCCCCAAGTTCTTCCAGCGTGTGTACGGCATTGGTTTTGGCATCCTGCTTGCCACGATTCTGGTCGAGATCGTGCTGATGTTTATGGGCGTCTCGCAGTCCATCACCGACCTGATCGTGATCGTGGTGTTCGCCGGCTTTATTGGCTACGACACCTATGTGGCCACGACGGTGCCGCCCACGCTGCCCAACGCCGTGCTCATGGCATCCAACCTGTTCGTGGACATCATCAACGTGTTCCTGCGCATCCTGAACATCCTTGGTCGTCGCGACTAGCGCCAAATTGCAGCGGTGCTTGCGCACGTGTAAATCGATGCGGAAGGCGGTCCTTCGGGGCCGTCTTTTTTGTGCGTGGCGGGGTATCATGGATGGAAAAGCCGATAGCGGCAGAGACCGAGAAAGGTGACCACTTATGGCAGACGTTGACAACAGGAACCGTAACCGCAGGCCCAATCGCGCGGGACAGTCCAATCCCAAGCGCGAGGCCCGTGCCAAGGCCGCCGAGCGTCACGTGGTGACTGTGTCCGAAGCGTGCGCCAAGGATATCGAGCGCTCGCTTGCCGGCGTGCGCGAGTTCGATGGCATGCCTGCCGGATTTATCGCGGCGATGAAGGCCAAGGCCCACGCGGCCGACGCTGCCGAGGAACAGGTTGCCGAGGAGTCTGAGACCGCCGAGGTTGCGTCTGCCGAGACCGAGGTTGCGGCCGAGCCTGCACCCGCCGAGGAGGCCGCGGAGACCGAGCCTGCGCCTGCCGCTGAAAAGCCTGCTCCGGTCCTGCCCGAGGTCACCGTGCTCGACGCCTCTGCCACGCAGGCCATTCTGGATAACGGCCGAGGCTACGCGCAGTTCTGTGACATGGCCGTGCTTGCCTTTGCCTCGTTCACCAACCCGGGCGGTGGCTACATCCAGGGCTATCTGGGCCAGGAGGCCACGCTCTGTGCCGATTCGTACCTGTACAACGTGCTCGATAAGCAGCGCAAATGGTACGGCGAGAACCGTCGCCGCAACATCAACTGCGAGCTTTACCGCAACCGTGCGCTGGTGGTGCCTGCGGTGCGCTTCGACCGCAATCACGTACATGCATATGCTGACGTGATCGTTGCCGCCGCGCCCAACGCCAAGCGCGCTCGCCAGGAGTATCGCGTGGGTGACGATGCCTTGCTGGATGCCCTGCGCGATCGCATCCGCTTTGTGCTTGCCATCTGCGACGAGCTGGGTCGCGAGAAGCTCGTGCTGGGCGCTTGGGGCTGCGACAACAACGGCTTTGATGCCGAGACCGTGGCCGAGCTCTTCCGTAAGGAGCTCGCGTCGGGCGACTTTAAGGTCAAGCAGGTCTTCTTTGCCGTGCCCTCTACGCGCTGGGACGAGGATTTTGCCAAGTTCGAGCACGTGCTGGCAAACTTCCCCGAGCGCAACGAGGAGTCCTATGCCCAGGTTGCCGCTCGCGCTGCGGCTGCTCGCGCCGCCGAGCAGGCTCAGGCTGCTGCCGAGGACGATGAGGACGAGGACGATTGGCACAAGTACCTGTAATCGGTACGTGCCGACAGATAGGTCGAGCCGGCGGGAGGGCTGCTCCCGTCGGCTTTTTACTAAAGGAAGGGCTTACGATGAAAAACGTTCTGTGCTTTGGTGACAGCAATACCTATGGCTACGATCCGGCAGGTATGCGCGACGGCACCGCGGTGCGCTATGCGCACGATGTGCGCTGGTGCGGCGTGGCACAGCGTGACCTGGGAGAGGACTGGCACGTAATTGAGGAAGGCTTAAACGGCCGCACGACGGTGCGCGACGATATGTGCCATCTGGATACTAATCTCAACGGTATTCGCGCGTTGCCGATGCTGCTCGAGGCCCATAAGCCGCTGGATGCGATCGTGATTATGCTGGGCACCAACGACTGTAAGACGGTCTTTAACGTGACAGCTTCCGATATCGCCCGTGGCGCCATGGCGCTGATTCGCGCTGTCCGCGCGTTTCCGTGGACCGACGCTGCGCCTTGTCCGCGCATTCTGCTGATGGCTCCTATCAAGATCAAGCCGCAGATCGCCGATGTGTATATGACCGACTTTGACGAGCACTCCGTCGAGGCCTCGGAGCATTTTGCCGAATACTATGCGTATGTTGCCGAACAGTTTGGCTGCGACTTTTTGAATGCCGCCGATTTTGCCGAGCCGGGCGATATCGATTATCTGCACATGATGCCGGAAAGCCACGAGAGCCTCGGCCATGCCGTGGCAGCCAAGCTCAAAGAGATGCTCGGAGAGTAGTAAGGCCCAAAGCAGTACAAAAGTTCCCCTTGCGGTGGCTTGTTTCGTTGGTTTGTCTTGATCTGTAACAGCTGTAAGGCCGAAAACGGGCTAGATGTTACAGATTGAGATTATTTAGGTCGATATCGGTCGTTTGTCTCGATCTGTAACATCTAGGGTCGATTTTGCCGAGTTACTGTTACAGATCGAGATTTTCTTCTCAGTGGAATTTGAATGTCTCAATCTGTAACAGGTGGGCCGAAAAATGGACTCTAACTGTTACAGATCGAGATGTTTGCGGGAACCGCCACAAAGGTGCCTGTCCCCTTTGTGGCGGTTTGGGATGGGGCTTAGTACTGCCACATGTGGTTGACGGGGCCGGAGCCTTTGCCCATGTCAAAGCCAGCGGCGAGAGCACCCGTTAGGTAGGCCTTGCCGGCGTTGACGGCATCGGCAAGATCCATGCCCTGGGCCAGCGCGCAGGCGATGGCGGACGAAAGCGTACAGCCAGTACCGTGCGTGTTGCCGGTCTCGATGCGCTTGTGGCGGAACCACGTGGTGAGCGGATCGCCCAGATGGTTGCCCTCGTCATCGAGCGGCGCGGGCTCTGCTAGCACATCGTTGGCCTCGTAGACAAAATGCCCGCCCTTAACGAGAGACGCGCAGCCAAAGCGACGGGTGAGAAGCATGGCGGCATTTTGCTGCGTGCGCTCGGAATCGACCTCATAATCGAGCAGCGCCATGGCCTCGGGAATGTTGGGCGTGATAACGGTCGCCAGCGGGAACAGGCGGCGGGTGAGTGCCTCAGCGGCATCCTCGGCAATGAGGCGAGCACCCGAGGTGGCGACCATGACGGGGTCGACGACGATATTTTGTGCGTCCCAGGCGCTCAAGCGGTCGGCGATAACCTCGATAATCTCGGCAGAGGAAACCATGCCGATCTTGACGGCGCTGGGTCGAATATCGTCAAAAACGGCATCGATCTGCGCCGCGACAATGTCCGGGGAGATATTCTGCACGGCGGTGACGCCGAGCGTGTTTTGTGCGGTGATGGCCGTGATGGCCGTCTCGGCATACAGGCGGTGCGCCGTGATGGTCTTGATGTCGGCCTGAATGCCGGCACCACCGCTGGAATCGGATCCTGCGATGGATAGAACGGCGGGTACCTTACTGCGATCCATGTTCGCTCCCTTGATCGGTCGGATTCAAATGGGTCTTTAAGTCTGCATTATAAAGTTGCCCGGGCCGGCTGTATTCCGAACCCGGGCGGGCGATGCAATCTTTACGCAAATGTAAGCAAATGTTCACGCGTCAAGAATTGTCGAACACCTTGTTACCGATTGTGGCTTCGGTGACGCGTTAGTCCTCAATACCGAGGTCGATCGTCGTGCCTTCGAACACCTTGTTGACGGTGCGGACGGCGCACATCTTGCCACACATGGTGCAAGTGCCCTCGGTGGCGGCGGGGGATTCCTCGTAGCGCTTCTTGCCGGTGACCGGGTCGAGCGCGCACTTCCACATGGCGTCCCAGTCGAGCTTACGGCGTGCCTGGCCCATCTTGTCATCCATGTCGCGGGCGTGCGGCACCTTCTTGGCGATGTCGGCGGCGTGTGCGGCGATCTTGGTGGCCATGAGGCCATCGAGCACGTCCTGGGCGTTGGGCAGGCACAGGTGCTCGGCCGGCGTCACGTAGCACAGGAAGTCGGCACCGGAGCTGGCGGAGATGGCGCCGCCGATGGCAGCGGTGATGTGGTCGTAGCCCACGCCGATATCGGTCACCAGCGGCCCGAGCACATAGAACGGGGCGTTGTGGCACAGGCGCTTCTGCAGTTTCATGTTGGCGGCGATCTCGTCGAGCGCCATGTGACCCGGGCCTTCGACCATAACCTGGACGCCGGCGGCCCAAGCGCGCTTGCACAGCTTGCCCAGCTCGATCATCTCGGCGGTCTCGGTTGCGTCGTTGGAGTCGTAGAGGCAGCCCGGGCGGCAGGAGTCGCCGAGCGAGATCGTCACGTCGTATTCGTGACAGATCTCGAGCACCTCGTCGTAGAACTCGTAGAAGGGGTTCTCGTTACCGGTGACTTCCATCCAGCCAAACAGCAGCGAGCCGCCGCGACTGACGATGTTCATGAGGCGGCCGGTCTCCTTAAAGGTTTTGATGACCGACTTGTTGATGCCGCAGTGAATGGTCATAAAGTCCACGCCGTCCTCGGCATGAGCGCGCACGACCTCGAGCAGATCGTCCTTGGTGAGCTTGACCAGCGGCTTTTCCATGTAGCCGATGGCGTCATACATGGGGACGGTGCCCACCATAAGCGGCGTCTCGTCGATGAGCTGCTGGCGGAACTGGCGCGTCTTGCCCGAGTTGGAGAGGTCCATGATGGCGTCGGCGCCAAAGTCCTCGGCGATCTTGACCTTCTTCCACTCCTCGGCGGCATCGGCCTTGTCGCCCGAGATGCCCAGGTTGACGTTGACCTTGGTGGACAGGCCCTCGCCGACACCAAAGGCGCGCATGCCCTTTTTGATATGCACGATGTTGGCGGGAATGGCGATGCGGCCGTCTGCCACGCGCTCGCGGATGTACTCGGGGTCGCGATGCTCGCGCTCGGCAACCTCCTTCATCTGCGGCGTGATCTGCCCGGCGCGGGCGAAGTCGATTTGCGTGACGAGCTTGGGCTCGGTCTGTGTGCTCATTGGCACGGCTCCCTTCGTTGGCATTACCCATATCAGGTTTGCGGGTCAGGGCGGGCGCGCCCAGTCTCAGCCTACCGTCTTGTCCTGCAAGCTCCCCGTTTATGTGGTGGGCTCAAGTATAGCCTGAATGGGTACGATTGACGCGATGAGCATGCCCGTGGGGAGGCGAACATGGAAGACAAGCATCTATATCGGGAGACGCAGTGGGATGTGTCGGCCGAGGAGGGCCGTGCCCATCATGGGCTGGTCGCAATTGGTTTTGCGATCCTTGTCGTGATGGCGATCGCCTGTTGTATCTGGACGTTTGGCGGGCGTGGGGGAGCTGCCTGGGCGTTTGAGGCGGACGATAGCCTGCCTATCATGACAGTGAAGGTCACGGGCGGCAATACCGTTGCCGCGCCGGGCGATTATTGGTACCCGCGCGATGAGTTTGTGCAGTTGCAGCTGAGTGGTGGGTCCATTCCAGGTGAAGAAATCGAACGCGTGACCTTCGATGCGTCGCTTAAGACGCTGTTGGTTGAGCTCAAAGATCAAGGGGATGTGCCCACGACCATGGATATCGCCTTGACGGAATGGCGTCTGGAGCCTCCGACGGGTGTTGCGGTGTCCGAGGTCGAGCACGTCAAGATTGCCTATCAGGACGGTTCGACAAATGAAATTGCCAAAGCCGACGGCTTGGCGGAATAGACGCCGTGCCTAGGCAGCACATTCAAAAGTAGCGGTGGTTCTACAAGGTCTGTTCGTTCAGGAAGACCAAAGTGTTTTTATTTGAAAGCTCGGGAAGGTGACGATAACCAACGTCGAACGCGGTGAGCCCGCTTACATCCTCGAGTTTGTTTTCTGCCATCCACCGCACCATGGAGCCGCGCGCCTTTTTGCTGGCGGTCGACCGTTGGATGGGCTTCCCGTTGCGGATACCCTCGCCAAAGAGGCACGTGACGGCTGTGGCGTCGCCCGCGAGGTGGGGCAGAACGGCTTTGGCATACTCTACGCTGGCGAGGTTGACGATCGTGGTGTTTGAGCCTGCCGGGGCGATGGCCCGCGCGAGCTTGTCGCTCCAAAACGCATAGAGGTCTCGGGCATCGTCAACGGCGAGCTTCGCGCCCATCTCCAGCCGATACGGTTCGACGGCATGAAAGGGGCGTATGCATCCGTAAAGGCCCGAGAGGATCCAGAGATGGTTTTGCAGCCAGTCGAGCTGTGCGGCATCCATGACCTCGGGCGCCATGCTTTGGTATTGAATGCCGTGATAGGACATGACGGCAGGGGAGGGGTGACGGGCGAGTGCGGGATTGTCGAGATCGCCGTTTTTCAGGATGGGCCCGAACTCATGCAGGGTGTTGAGACAAGGCCCCAGCAGTTTGTCACTCACGTTCCATAGCGCCTGCAGGCCGCCGCTACCTTCATTTCGTTCGATATCTAGCAGCGCGCGGTGGAGGCGAGCCGTCTCGTGCGCAAAAGGTGGAATACCCAGGACTTCAAAAGCATCTTGGGCCGCGCCCATCTGCTTGGCGGGCGAAATGATGACCTGCAGCATGGACTCTCCTCTGCCAAAAAGGAAGTTGCGGTGGAATAATTCCTGTTTTGCCTGTTAAAAGGCATGTCTGGGAACTATTTCACCGCAAGTTATAAAGGGCTGGTTGGGGTCGTTTTACGAGGGTGGATTAGGCGCGCTCGAGGAAGGCCTTGTAGCCGCGGTAGGCCTCGTAGATGTCGGCCTTGTTGGCGACTTCCCACAGGGCGTGCATGGACAGGACGGCAACGCCGGAGTCGATGACGTTCATGCCGTACTTGGCCATGATGTAGGCGATGGTGCCGCCGCCGCCCGCGTTGACGCGGCCGAGCTCGCAGGTCTGGAAGTCCACGCCTGCCTCGTCCATGATGTCGCGGACGAGGGCCACGTACTCGGCGTCGGCGTCGTTTGAACCGCCCTTGCCGCGGCTGCCCGTGTACTTGTTAAAGCACAGGCCGTGACCCATGAAGGCGGCGTTCTTGGTCTCGAACTTGCCGGCGTAGCCCGGGTCGAAGCCGGCGGACACGTCGGAGGAGAGCATGCGGCTGCGGGCGAGCGCGCGGCGCAGGGCCAGCGGGCTGTCTTCGCCGGCGAGCGTCATGATCTCGGCGACGGTGTTCTCGAAGAAGCGGCTCGTCATGCCGGTGGCGCCTACGGAGCCAATTTCCTCCTTGTCGACGATGAGCGTGATGCTCGTGCGCTCAACGTTGGCGACGTCGATCTGGGCAAGCATGGAGGGGTAAGCGCAGACACGGTCGTCGTGGCCATAGCCCAGAATCATGGAGCGGTCGAGGCCCATGTCGCGGGCGGGGCCGGCGGGCACGACCTCGATCTCGGCGGAGAGGAAGTCCTCCTCCTCGACGTCGTACTGCTCTTTGAGGATGTCCAGGAACATCTGCTTGACGGGCTCCTTGGGGGCGTCCTTGTCGTCCTCGTCAAACTTGACGGGGCGACCTCCCACGATCACGTCGAGGATCTCGGCGTCGACGGCGTCCTTGGCGGGCTTGGCCATCTGCTCGCTCGAGAGGTGGATCAGCAGGTCGGAGATGGTAAAGACCGGATCGTCCGCCTTGTCGCCGATGTTGATATCGACGGTGGTGCCGTCCTTTTTGCAGATGACGCCCACGAGTGCGAGCGGGGAGGCCACCCAGTGGTAGCTCTTGACGCCGCCGTAGTAGTGCGTGTCGAGGTAGGCCATGTCGCCGGCCTCGAAGGCGGGATTTTGCTTGAGGTCCAGGCGCGGCGAGTCCACGTGGGCGCCCAGGATGTTAAAGCCCTGCTCGAGCGGGGCAGTGCCCAGGTTGACGAGCATAAGGTCCTTGCCGTGATTGGCGGCGTACACCTTGTCGCCGGCCTTGAGCGCGCGGCCCTCGGCGATCACGGTCTCCAGATTGACGTAACCCGCCTTCTCGGCCATCTTGATGCCGGTCTTGACGCACAGACGCTCGGTCTTGTTCTCGCTCAAAAACTGCTTATAGCCGTGGCAAAGCTCCTCGAGCTCCTCGACTTGCTGTGGCGTGTACTTTTTCCATGCGCAGGGACGCTCCATGACGCAGGCTCCTTTCGGATTGATCGTGCTGGTTGATGTACCGTGAGCCATCGTATCACGCGCGGGCTCGCGGCGGCAGGGGAGCTTGATGTGCAGTGGCCGCGGGGCGAGGAGCGTGTAAACTGGAGTGAGCAAACCGTGCCCAGCCCAAAGCGAGGTATTCAATATGTCTGACAAGCGCCGCACCTTTGCCGTTATCGACGGCAACTCGCTCATGCATCGCGCCTTCCACGCCGTGCCGCCGACCATGAACGCGCCGGACGGTCGTCCCACCAACGCGATCTTTGGCTTTTTGAATATGTTTCTTAAGATGATTGACGCCTTTAACCCCGACGGTGTGGTCGTGGCGTTTGACAAAGGCAAGCCGCGCGTGCGCATGGAGATGCTGCCGCAGTACAAGGCCCAGCGTCCGCCCATGGACCCCGATCTGCACGCGCAGTTTCCGATGATTAAGGAGCTGCTCGCCGCGCTCAACGTGCCGATCTTGCAGTCCGAGGGCTGGGAAGGCGATGACATCCTGGGCACTATGGCGCGCCTGGGCGAGCAGGCCGGCTGTGACATGCTGCTGGTGACCGGTGATCGCGATATGTATCAGCTCGTGACCGAGCACGTCAACGTGGTCTCGACCCGCAAGGGTCTGTCCGACGTGGCGATCATGACGCCCGAGAGCGTGGATGATCTGTATCACGGCATCACGCCGGCGCTCGTGCCCGATTTTTACGGCCTAAAGGGCGATACGTCGGACAACATTCCCGGCGTACCAGGCATCGGCCCCAAAAAGGCGAGCGCGCTTATTGCGCAGTACGGCAGCTTGGACGAGGTCATCGCGCATGCTGACGAGGTCAAGGGCAAGATGGGCGAGAACCTGCGTGCGCACATTGACGATGCGCTGCTGAGCCGCAAGGTCGCAACCATTCGCACCGATGCGCCTGTCGAGCTCGACTTTGACGAAACGTCCTTCCCGGCGTTTTCTGCCGACGAAGTGTCCGCGGCGCTGGGCACGCTTGGCATTACGGCCATGCAGAACCGTTTCTTGGCGCTGATCGGCGGCGAGGGCGGGGCTGCGGCCACTGCAAGCACGTTTGAGATTCCCCCCGTTATGCGCGCTGCCGCCGGCGATGCCGAGGCGCTCGCTGCCGCTGCCGCCGAGATCGCTCGCGCGATCGAGGCGGGCGAGTGGATTGCCGCCGTGGTGGACGATGACAAGGAGGAGGGCGCGCTTTTTGGCCTGACGCGCACGCTGTGGCTGGCGACGTCCAAGGGGCTGCTTGCGCTTGAGGAGGGCGACGGCGGTACCGCTGCCGCGGTCGATGGCTTCAACTTCGCCCACGGCGTGATCGCCGGTGTGCTTGCGCGCCTGTTTATGGAAGGCCGCGTGGCGAGCCCGGATATGAAAGCGCTGCTGCATGAGCTTTCGCCCATCGATTCTTCCGAGCCCGAGCTCATGGATCCGCTGGCAGTCGATTCCACGCGCATCTTTGATACCGTGGTTGCCGCCTACCTGTTGGATTCCGACCGCTCCGAGTTTGACGAGGCGTATCTGGCCGATACCTATCTGCAGATAGCGCTGCCTGCGGCGCGCGGTGCAGAGGGTGCCGGCGAGGATGCTCCTGCGCCCGCCGCTCGCACGGCTGCCTTGACGCTGGCGCTGGTCGCGCCGCTGCGCGATCGCATGGCCCGTGAGAACGCCGCCAACGTGTTCGACGGCATCGAGATGCCGCTTGTGCCGGTGCTTGCCAAGATGGAGCGCGCGGGCATGCTCGTGGATCCCGATCGGCTGCGCAGCCTGTCCGAGGGTCTAGCGACCCAGATCACCGAGGTCGAGCGAAGCATTCGCAACCTTGCCGGTGACGAGACCTTTAACATCGGCAGCCCCATGCAGCTCTCGCATGTGCTCTTTGATGTGATGGGCCTTCCGACCAAGGGTCTCAAAAAGACCAAGCGCGGCTACTATTCGACCAACGCCAAGGTGCTGAGCGACCTTGCCCGTGACCACGAAATCGTGCGTCTGATCTTGGACTGGCGCGAGAAGTCCAAGATTAAGTCAACCTATCTGGACACGTTGGGCCCGCTGCGCCGCGGAGACGGCCGCGTGCATACCACGTACAACCAGACCATCACCGCGACGGGGCGTCTGTCCTCGAGCGACCCGAACCTGCAGAACATCCCGACGCGCTCGGAGCTGGGTCGTACCGTCAAGACGGCGTTTTCGGCAGGCGAGGGAAGTGTCTTTTTGGCGGTGGACTACTCGCAGATCGAGTTGCGTCTGCTGGCACATCTCTCGGGTGACGAGCACCTGGTGCGCGCCTTTAACGAGGGCGAGGACTTCCACGCCGAGACCGCCGCGCGCGTGTTTGGCGTTCCCGTGTCCGAGGTGACGCCCGACTTGCGCAGTCGCGCCAAGGCCGTGAACTTTGGCATCGTGTACGGTCAGCAGGCCTATGGCCTGTCGCAGTCGCTGCATATCTCGATGGCCGAGGCGCGCGACATGATCGACCGCTACTACGAGGCCTACCCAGGCGTGCGCACGTTCCTCGACAACGTGGTGGCACGTGCCAAGCAGACGGGCTACGCCGAGACCATGTACGGCCGTCGTCGCCATATTCCGGAGCTCAAGGCTAAAAATCCGCAACTCCGCGGCTTTGGTGAGCGCACGGCCATGAACCACCCCATGCAGGGCACCGCCGCCGACATCATCAAGATCGCGATGGCCCGCGTGAGCCGCCGTCTGGAAGAGGAGGGCTTTGCCGCTCACATGATCCTGCAGGTACACGACGAACTGGACTTTGAGTGCCCCATCGACGAAGTCGAGCGCCTAACCGCCATGGTCCGCGACGTCATGGAGCACGTAGTAGACCTCCGCGTACCGTTGATCGCCGAAGCCAGCACCGGCATAACCTGGGCCGACGCCAAATAAAGACGTATCGACAACTCCAAAGTAACCAAAACCAGAAGGGGGCTCCTTACCAACAAGGAGCCCCCTTCATTCCAAAAAAAGTCAGCCAAAGTATCTAGGCGCCAAGACGCCATCCAGGCGGCAAGCAAGTCACCGCAGGACCTGGCCGGGCGAGGCGGGTAAGTTTTTCGTAGATTCCGCACGAGCCGGAAAGCACTTAATGTGCTTTCCGAGCGAGCCCAGGA
>CATZIU010000020.1:0-44014 GCA_958420165.1 uncultured Collinsella sp.
CGGTCGGCGGGGCCATTGTGGCTCTTGACAGCGGATTGGGTCATATGAGCGAGCGACGTCCAGAACGTACAAGTTGGCATGAAAAAGGCAAGGCATAGACCTTCTGGTCATGCCTTGCCTTTTGAATGACAAATTGTCGTTCTGGGCGGCGCGCAGCGTCGAGCCGTTACGCGGGCTGGTAAGCCCGCGTAACCCTAGTAGTTGGCTTCGTAGCCGTTGCCGTCACCGGTGGGCTCTTCGTAGTAATCGGAGCCGTCGCTCGAATCGTCGGAATCGTCCGAGCCACCCGACGAGGTCGCGGTGCCATATGCGTAGTCCTCGGACGTATTGTTGTTGAGGTCACCGATCGTGGAGCTGGAGCCGTCTGAAAGGCCCATGGTGTTGGGGCCCTTGGGATCCTCACCGGCGTCGACGCGGGCCATCATTTCCTTAAGCTCGTCTTCGTAGACAAAGACATAGCTCACGCCGTCGATCATAGTGCTGTCGTCAGCATACGAAGGCAGGTTGGCCGAGTAGATGCCCTCGACATCCATGCCGCGCATGGCATTGACCGTGGACACGATATCCTGAACGCTCATATCGGTTACGAGCATATCGGACAGCGAATTAACCAGGCCAAAGATCTTCGTGGCATCGAAGTTATTGAGAATCTGGTTGGCAAGGGCGCCAAGCACCTGACGCTGATGGCGCATGCGCGTGTAATCGCCGTCGGCATAGGTGTAGCGGCAGCGGGCATAGGTAAGGGCAGTAGCGCCGTCCATATGCTGCTGACCAGCGGTAATCTTAATATCCAGGTGCTCGGGATCGTCGACGTCGTCGGTCGCGTTGATGTCGATACCGCCAACCGAATCAATAAGCGACTGCATGCCGTCAAAGCTGACCTCGGCATAGTGAGAAATCTGCACGCCGCACAGCTCGTTGACCGCCTGGACCATGGCCTCGGCGCCGCCAACGGTGTGGCAGGCGTTGATCTTCATGGTCTCGCCCTTGTACACGACCTTGGTGTCGCGCGGAACGGAAATGAGCGTCGCCTGCTTTTGCGTGGGGTCGATGCGTGCCAGGATAATCGAGTCGGCACGATACGTATCCTCGCCCGGACGACCGTCGGTACCAAGAAGCAACACGTAGAACGGATCTTTTGCCTCATTGGTATCGACCAGAATCTGGCGCAGGTTGTTGGTAATGACATTGGAGTCGCCAAGCTTGCCCATGATAGTGGCAAACCACAGACCCGCAGCAGTCGTGGCGCTCAGCAGCACGCCGAGTACGGCGATGAGAGCTACGCGGCGAACCGTGCGGCCGCGACGGCGCTGACGGGCGCGCTCGGAATAGCGTGCGACATTGTCGCGGCTGTAGATCTTGGCCTGCGCACCAGTCGAGGGTCTTCGGGTGTTATCCGCTAGGGGTTTCTTGTTAAACATAGGCAACCTGCATTAGTAGATGACGGGATCGGGAACGGTGGCATGTTCGACATGCGCGCCAAGCGCCTGCAGCTTTTCGACAAACTGCTCGTAGCCACGTTTGATGTGATGGATGGCCGAGACCTCGGTAACGCCATCGGCGATAAGACCGGCAACCACAAGCGCCGCGCCGCCACGCAGGTCGGGTGAGGTGACCTGTGCGCCCGAGAAGCCCTTGACGCCGTGAATCATGGCGTGATGGCTCTCGATACGAATATCGGCACCCATACGCACGAGCTCGGAGGCGAACATGAAGCGGTTCTCGAAGATGTTCTCGGTAATTACGGAGCTTCCGTCGGCAAGGGCCGAAAGCACCATGATCTGCGCCTGCATATCAGTCGGGAAACCCGGGAACGGAAGCGTCTGGATATCGACCGGCCTGATGCGCTCGACGCGATTGACGTGGACGCCGTTCTCGATACGCTCGCACTCGATGCCCATAAGTTCCATCTTTTTGAGCACCATTCCCAGGTGGATGGGGCAGAAGCCCGTAACATCGACGCCGCGCTCATCGGCCATGAGGGCGCCGGCGACGATAAAGGTGCCGGCCTCGATGCGGTCACCCACCACGCAATGGGTAACGGGATGCAGCTCCTCCACGCCCTCGATGGTCACGACGGGCGTGCCTGCGCCGACGATCTTGGCACCCATCTCGTTGAGCATGTTGGCAAGGTCGACGATCTCGGGCTCGCGGGCAGCGTTGTCGATAACCGTGGTGCCCTGTGCGCGCACGGCAGCCATGATGAGGTTCTCGGTGGCGCCCACGCTCGCGAATTCGAGCGTGACGGTGGTGCCGTGCAGACCCTGGGGAGCACTGGCGTTGATGTAGCCGTGGGCGGTGTCGAACTCGACGCCCAGAGCCTCGAGACCCAAGATATGCATATCAATCTTGCGAGCACCCAGGTTGCAGCCGCCCGGCATGGCGATCTTGGCGCGATGGAAACGACCCAGCAGGGGGCCCATGACGGCGGTGGAAGCACGCATCTTGGCGACAAGCTCGTAGGGCGCCTCCCAAGAATCGACCTGGGAGGTATCGATCTCGAGCGTGTGCTCGTCGAGAACATCGATCGTAGCGCCCATGCCCTTGAGCACCTTGCCCATCACGTGGACATCGGAAATATCGGGCACGTTCTGCAGCGTCGTCTTGCCCGGCGCCAGAAGCGTTGCCGCCATGAGTTTGAGCGCGGAGTTCTTGGCACCCGAGACGGGCACGGAGCCTCCGATGGCGTGGCCACCCTCAACGCGGATAATATCCAAGGTCTACCCTTTCAAAAAGCATGCCCGGGGTGGCTGGGCCATCCCGGGCATGATGTGTTCGCAAATGGTCGAACGCTAAATCGTTTGACTATTGGGCAAGCTTGAGCTTACACCATGCGATTTCATTATAGAGGTAGGCGCGGCGTGCATCATCCTCCGACAAATTACCCAGCTTCTCTTCAAAACCTTGAATATCAGCTTTAACCTTGTCGGCATCGACGGTCGCCAAATCGCAAGCGCGCTCGGCGAGAACGGTCACGACATCGTCCGCGACCTGGGCGTAGCCGCCGACCACGGCAAACGTGTGGTCGACAGTGCCCATGGCCTTATCGGAAACGCGAACGTAACCGCGGTCGATCGTGCAGATTTCGCTGGAGTGAGCAGGCAGAACGCCAAACTCGCCATCCGTAGACGGAATCGACACAAACGCAGCGTCACCCTCATAGGCGAGGCTCACGGGGCACACGATGCGGATACGCATAACCTACTTCTCCTCCATCTTGCGGGCGCGCTCACGCACATCCTCAATCGTGGAAGCATAGCGGAATGCCTGCTCGGGCAGGTCATCGGCCTTGCCGTCGACAATCTCGGCGAAGGAGCGGACGGTATCCTCGACGCGGACGTAGACACCGGGGTTGCCGGTGAACTTCTCGGCGACGTGGAAGGACTGGGAGAGGAACTGCTGGATCTTACGAGCACGGTTGACCGTAAGGCGCTGCTCCTCGGACAGCTCGTCCATACCCAGAATGGCGATGATGTCCTGAAGGTCGGAGTACTCCTGCAGGAGCTCCTGAACCTTGACGGCAACACGGTAGTGCTCCTCGCCGACGATCGAGGGATCGAGAGCGTCCGAAGAAGACGCGAGCGGGTCGATAGCCGGGAACAGGCCGAGCGACGAAATGCTACGCGAAAGAACCGTGGTGGCGTCGAGGTGCGTAAACGTCGTGGCAGGCGCCGGGTCGGTCAGGTCGTCTGCAGGGACATAGACAGCCTGGACGGAGGTAATGGAGCCCGTCTTGGTCGAGGTAATGCGCTCCTGGAGGTCACCCATCTCGGTAGCCAGCGTGGGCTGGTAACCGACGGCGGACGGCATACGGCCCAGCAGTGCGGAAACCTCGGAACCTGCCTGGGAGAAGCGGAAAATGTTGTCGATGAACAGCAGAACGTCCTGGCCGCGATCGCGGAAGTACTCAGCGGTGGTAAGGCCGGCCAGACCGATGCGCAGACGCGCTCCGGGCGGCTCGTTCATCTGACCATAGACCAAGCAGGTCTTGTCGATAACGCCAGACTCGCTCATCTCGAGATAAAGGTCGGTACCCTCACGGGTGCGCTCGCCGACACCGGTGAACACCGAGGTGCCGCCGTGCTCCTGGGCGAGGTTGTTGATGAGCTCCTGAATCAGAACGGTCTTGCCGACGCCGGCGCCGCCGAACAGACCCGTCTTGCCGCCACGGATGTAGGGCTCAAGCAGGTCGACGGCCTTGATGCCGGTCTCGAAGATCTCGGTCTTGGTGGTGAGCTCGTCAAAACGAGGTGCCGCATGGTGGATGGGATAGAACTCCTCCACCTCGGGCATAGGCTTGCCGTCGACGGGCTTGCCCATGACGTTCCAAATGCGGCCGAGTGTCTTGGGACCAACGGGCATCTTCATGGGCTCACCGGTATCGGTGGCAATGAGACCACGCTGCAGACCGTCGGTCGAGGACATGGCGACCGTGCGGACGACGCCGCCCGGAAGCTGGCTCTCAACCTCGAGGATCGTGCTCAGGTGACCGATCGGGGTCTCGGCCTCGACCGTGAGCGCGTTGTAGATCGGGGGCACCGCACCGTCAAACTTGACGTCGACGACAGGGCCGATGATTCGCACGATGCGACCATCACCGGCAGTCGTCTTCTTGGTGGCTTCCTCGACCGCAAGCTTTACGGTGTTATTAGCCATTACTGTTCCTCCAATGCTGAGGCTCCGCCGACGATCTCGTTAATCTCGGTCGTGATCGAAGCCTGGCGCACGCGACTATACGTGCGGGTAAGGGTCGAGATGATCGCGGTGGCGTTTTCCGTCGCGGAGTGCATGGCCTTGCGGCGTGCACCCTGCTCAGCAGCCGCCGAATCGATCAGGGCCTGGTAGATGACCGTCAGGATATAAGACGGCACAAGCTTGCCGAGAACATGCTCGGGAGAGGGCACGAACTCGAACGTGGACGAGATGCGCTTAGGGGCGTCGGTCTCGTTCTTACGCGGACCGTGGGCCATAGCGATCATCTCGGGGTCGAGCGGCAACAGATGCTCGACGCGAAGCTCCTGATCCACGCGGTTCTTAGCGTGGTGGTAGACAAGCTCGACACGGTCAAGCTCACCGACACGATACGCATCGCAGATATGAGAGGAGATCATGCGGGCCTGATTGAAATCGGGCTCGGAGGAATTGCCCTCAAAGTGCATGACGACGTTTGCACGGTCGCGGAAATACGTGGCCGGCTTGCGCCCACACGCGATGATCTCGCACTCGATGCCGTCGTTCGCCCAAGAAGCGGCGAGCTTTTCGGCCGTGCGCTCCACCGTCGTATTGAAACCGCCGGCAAGGCCGCGGTCCGAGGCAATAACGACAATCAGGCCATGCTTGACGCTCTCATGCTTCTGCAGCATGGGATCGGTGCCCGAGCAGGAGGCGTCACCGGCGACCGTCAACATGACGTCGGTCAGCGCCTCCTTATAAGGCTCGGCCTGCTTGGAGCGATCGAGGGCACGACGGATCTTGGCCGTAGAGACCATCTCCATCGTGCGCGTGATCTGCTTGGTCGTGGTAACCGAGGAGATTCGCTTCTTAATGTCGCGAAGGTTGGCCATAGGGCTTAGTTCTCCTCTGATCCAGTCGTATCGGCATGGTGCTTGGCCATGAACTGCTGCTTGAAGTCACCGATAACGCGCAGAAGCTCAGCCTTGGTGTCATCGTCGATCTTCTTGGCGCGAACCTTGTCGAGCAGCGAGCCAAAGCCGTTGTCCAGGTACTCGATAAGCTCAGCGCGGAAAGGCAGCACGTCGGCGATCTCCAGGTCGTCCAGGAAGCCCTCGTTGCCTGCAAACAGAACTGCAATCTGCTCGGAAACCTCGAACGGCTTGTAGCGCGGCTGCTTAAGGAGCTCGGTCATGCGAGCGCCGTGGGTAAGCTGCTTTTGCGTGGCCTCGTCGAGGTCGGAGCCGAACTGCGTAAAGCCCGCGAGCTCCTGGTACGAAGCAAGGTCCAGACGGAGGTTGCCGGCGACCTGCTTCATAGCCTTGGTCTGTGCGTCACCACCGACGCGGGACACGGAGATGCCCACGTCGACTGCCGGGCGCTGACCCTGGAAGAAGAGCTCGGACTGCAGGTAGATCTGACCATCGGTAATGGAAATGACGTTGGTCGGAATGTAGGCCGAGACGTCGCCGTCCTGGGTCTCGATGATCGGCAGGGCCGTCATGGAGCCGTAACCGTTCTTCTTGGACATCTTGACGGCACGCTCGAGCAGACGAGAGTGCAGGTAGAAGATGTCGCCAGGATAGGCCTCGCGTCCGGGCGGACGATGCAGCGTCAACGACATCTGACGGTATGCCACAGCCTGCTTGGACAGGTCGTCGTAGATGACGAGCACGTGGCCGCCGGGGTTGGTCTCGCTGGCGGGCTTACCGTCCTCGCCGTTGTACATGAAGAACTCGCCGATAGCGGCACCGGCCATAGGCGCGATGTACTGCATAGGGGCGGAATCGGCAGCGGTGGCCGAAACGATGATGGTGTAGTCGAGCGCACCGTGCTGAGCGAGGGTCTCGCGGATGTTAGCAACCGTGGAGGCCTTCTGGCCGATGGCGACATAGATGCAGACCATGCCCTTGCCGCGCTGATTGAGGATAGCGTCGATGGCAATAGCGGTCTTACCGGTCTTACGGTCGCCGATGATGAGCTCACGCTGACCACGGCCGATAGGCACCATGGAGTCGATGGCCAACAGACCGGTCTGAACCGGCTCGCACACCGGGGTACGGTCGATGACGCCGGGGGCCTTGAACTCGATGGGGCGACGATGCGTGGCGACGATGTCACCCAGGCCGTCGATAGGCTGGCCGAGCGGATTGACGACGCGGCCGAGCATGGCACGGCTCACGGGGATATCCATAATGCGGCCAGTGGTGCGGCACTCGTCGCCTTCCTTGATGGAGTCGACGGCACCAAACAGAACGGCGCCGACCTCGTCACGGTCAAGGTTCTGGGCAAGGCCGAAGACGGTCTCACCTGTATCGGAGCTCTTGAACTCCAGAAGCTCGCCTGCCATGGCGCTCTTGAGGCCGGAGACGCGCGCGATGCCGTCGCCTACCTCGTCGACCGTTGAAACCTCATGCGTATCGACCGTCGCGGAGAGGCTCGTGAGCTGCTCCTGCAGTTTCTTGGCGATATCCTGGGCATTGAGGGTTTCGGACATTAGGCTTCACCTCCGTACGAATTAGCAGAGTTTGCGAGGGTCTCCTGCGCGACGCGCAGCTGCGTCTTGACGGAAATGTCACGACGCTCGCCGCGGGCCTCGAGCACCAGGCCGCCCACGATAGACGGGTCGACCTGCTCGATAAGGAATACCTTGCGGCCGAAGTCCTGCTCGCATTTCTTAGTGATGGTTTGACGCAGCTCGTCGTCGAGCGGGATCGCCGTGGTGACGGTCACGCCCACTACATCCTCGTCTTCCTCGGCAACATACTTAAAGGCAGCTGCCACCTTGGGAAGAAGGTCGAGCTGGTCGCGCTTGGACATGGTGTCGAGCACGGCGATGATCTCGGGGCTGGCGCTAGCCAGGCGCTCGATCATCTCGATGTCCTCGAACACATGGTTCTCGGCCTTAGCGGCTTCCAGAAGGGAGCGCGCGTAGGTCTCGAGCACCTTGTCCTGATAGCGGCTAGTCGGCATTCAGGCTACCTGCTTCCTGGATGTAGCGCTCGATGAGCTTCTTCTGCTCGGCCTCGTCCTCGAGTGCCTCGCCCACGATCTTGGTGGCGACGGCAACGGACAGGTCGGCGATGGAGCTCGCGGCACCGGCGTAGATGGACTTGCGCTCGTCCTCGACGGTCGTATGGGCCTTGGCGATGATCTCCTCGGCCTCCTTGTGAGCAGCCTCGATGATACGGGCGCGCTCGGACTCGCCGTCTTTACGGGCCTCGAGAACGATGTCGGCAGCCTGACGACGGGCGTCGGTGACGATCGAGTCGGACTCAGCGCGCTTGGCGATAGCCTCCTGCTTGGTCTTCTCGGCCTCGTCGAGGCTCTCCTCGATCTTCTTGCCGCGCTCCTCCATGGTTTTCATGATGCCCGGCAGGGCGACCTTGGCCAGCACGATCCAGATGATCAGGAAGGCGATAAGCGCCGGGATGAACTCCGCCATCTTAGGGATGAGGATGTCCGCACCGGCAGCGCCGTCCTCGGCGAACGCAGAAACCGGCATGAGCAGCGCGGCCGCGGACGCGGAGAGTGCGATCGCGCTCTTCTGGGATGAAAGATTCATACTTGACGCTCCGTGCTATTTAACGATCAGCGCGACAACGAAGCCGATCAGAGCCAGAGCCTCGCCGAAGGCGGAGCCCATGATGAAGACGGTGAACACGCGGCCCTGGACCTCAGGCTGACGGGCCATAGCACCCGTAGCACCCAGAGCAGACAGGCCGATAGCAAGACCAGCGCCGATAACACCGAGACCGTAACCGATAACTCCCACGATTCCTCCTTTGTCGTGCGTGTCTTATTTCACGCAGGATAACCTTTTTATAACTGCCGGGCTCCATGGGTACGGGCACCGGCGGTTTAACGAATTGCCTTACCTTTAAGGCGCGAACGGAAGACTACTCCTCCTCCGCAACCTCCTCTGCCTCGGAGACATACACGGCGGTAAGGACCGTGAAGACGTAAGCCTGGATGGCGCCGACCACAAGCTCGATCGTATAAATCAGGATGAGGATGGCAAGCCAGGCCAGCGAAGGCAGGGCGCCGACGGCGTGGGCCGCGGAAACCTGCTGAAGCAGCGGCTGCATGAACATGCTCGCCATGATGGCGAACGAGCCCATGACCACGTGTCCTGCGAACATGTTGCAGAACAGACGGACGGCGAGCGTGATGAGGCGCAGGAAGGTCGAGAAAAGCTCGACGACCCACACAAGCACGTTCATCGGGAAGCTCACACCCTGCGGGGCGAGGCTCTTGATGTAGCCGATCACGCCGTGAGCCTTGCATCCGTAGTAGATGAAGTACACGAAGGCGAAGATGGCGAGCGCGGCGGTAGAGCCGATTGCGCCGGTGCCGGGCTTCATTCCCGGGATCAGGCCGATCATGTTATTGATCAGGATGAACAGGAAAAGCGAGCACAGGAACGGAAAGTGCTTCTTCCAGTTCTCACCCACGACACCCTTGCCGATATCGTTCTCGACGTACTCGATGATGTACTCGAAACCGTTGACGAAGAAGCCCTTGGGAACCAGGGTCTGCTTCTTCTTGAACACGGCCAGGACGATCAGGAGCACGATCGTGGAGACGATCAGCCAAAACGAGTACTGCGTGATGCCGCAGCTCAGATCGCCCACGACAGGGGTGGAGCTGAACTCGCTGACCAGATGATTAATCTCATCAGGCAGCTTTTCAAAAATTTCCACGACTTACCTTTCGACCTCATGAGGATCTCGCAGCGCCTTGGCGACGCGAACCGTGCAGGCGGCCATAAAGGCCACGAAGCCGATCGCCTCGCCCAGGAGGAACATGCGAAATGCCTCTCCGAACAACACAAACACAACCAAGGTAAAGACGAGCAGGGCGATTGCCGAGACCGCCAGACTCACCATACCCTTGAGCATGTCCGCATTCTGCTTATCGTCAAGAACCGGCTTGAGCGTAAAGACAAAGGGAAGGAAGGCAATTGCGCCCGCGATGGCGCCTGCAACGATAGCGAGCAGATCGGCTATCTGAAACACTGGCGTCCTCACTTTCCTTTTTAACGCCTCACAGAACAGTTCCCGCCAAACATTGGTGACTATTGTACGAGCCAATCGCTAAAGTACAACCGAAAAAGCATCGGTTAATACGCACCTGTTCGTTTTCTTAAGACCTTCTTTATGCCGCAGGTACGGTAATACGTTTTTCTCGAACCCCTCTGGGCTAAACGTCCGTTAACAGGAGTGCGCGTGGACGTCTTTTGCTCGCCCGCGCGCACCATTTCTTCGTATTTGTGACCGCAGCCGACAAGGCCCGACGACTAGAGCGTGCCGTAGATGCGGTCGCCGGCATCGCCCAGGCCGGGGACGATGTAGGCGGCCTCGTTGAGATGGTCGTCGATAGCACAGGTATAGATATGCACATCGGGATCTTTCTCGGTCAGCGACTTGAGGCCCTCGGGCGCGGCGACGATGCACAGCATGCGGATGTCCTTAACGCCGCGCTCGCGCAGATAGCTGATAGCCATCTCGGCAGAACCGCCCGTGGCGAGCATGGGATCGACGACCAGGCAGATACGCTGGTCGATATCCTTGGGCATCTTACAGTAATACTCATGCGGTTCGTGGGTGACCTCGTCGCGCTCCATGCCAATGTGGCCCACGCGGGCAGAGGGCACTAGGTCGAGGATGCCGTCGACCATGCCAAGGCCCGCACGCAGGATGGGCACGATGGCGAGTTTCTTGCCGGTGAGCTGTTTGAACGTGGCGTTCGTGATGGGGGTCTCGACCTCGACGTCTTCCATGGGCAGGTCGCGCATGGCCTCGTAGCCGTCAAAAAGCGCGAGCTCGCGCACGAGCTGGCGGAACTGGTTGGTGCCGGTGTTTTTGTCGCGCAGGATCGACAGTTTGTGCTGGACGAGTGGGTGATCGACAAGGGTCACACGGGACGTATCGTAGGTGACGGTCATGGGTTGATGCCCCTTTCGTTGCGGCCGGAAGATGGCCTTGCTGACAAGGCGCATGGCGACGTTGTTGCCTCGCGCCGTGCATAAGTTTAACGGTTTGTTGTATCGAGTGCCCCGTCGCAGCCCTATTGAGCGGTGCCGAGCGAACGCCTGACCGCATCGTGCCAACCGTCCAGGTTGTGCTCGCGACGCTCAACGGACATATGGGGATGGAATGTCTTGACGATCTGGGTGTTTTGCTCCAGCTCCTCCAGATCCTCCCAATACCCAACCGCGAGGCCCGCCAGATACGCGGCACCGATCGCCGTTGTCTCCACCGACTCACATTGCAGTACGGGGATATCCAGCAAGTCTGCCTGGAACTGCATGATGAACTCGTTGCGCGAGGCGCCGCCATCGACGGACAGGCGCTCAATCGAAAGACCCACGTCCTGCTCCATGGCACGCAGCACGTCATAGCTCTGATAGGCCATGGACTCGCAAGCGGCACGCACGATGGTCGCGCGACTCGAGGCGCCGGTCAGACCGCATACGATGCCGCGGGCGTGCGCGTCCCACCAAGGTGCACCCAAGCCCGCGAAAGCGGGAACGAAGTAGCAGCCCTCGTTGTCGCTGATCGAGGAGGCGAGCCGCGCCGATTCGGATACGTTGGAGATAACGCCCATGTTGTCGCGCAGCCAGTTCATCGTTGAGCCGGCGGCAAAAATAGAGCCCTCGAGCGCATAGCTGACCTTGCCGTTCGCAGCGATACCGATGGTGGAGACCAGGCCATTCTTGGATTCGACGATCTCGTCGCCGGTGTTCATGAGCATAAAGCAGCCCGTGCCATAGGTGTTTTTGGTCTGGCCGGGATGGAAGCAGCAGTGACCGAACAGCGACGCCTGTTGGTCACCCGCCACACCCATGATGGGCGGCATGTTGGTCATGATGTCGCTCGCGACGCGGCCGTAGTCGCCCGAGCTCCAGCGAACCTCGGGCATCATGGCACGCGGGATGTCGAAGAGCGCCAGCAGGTCATCGTCCCAGTCCAGCGTATGAATATTGAAGAGCGCTGTGCGGCTGGCATTGGTGTAGTCGGTGGCAAAGGTTTGGCCGCCGGTGAGGTTGTAGATGAGCCAGGTATCGATGGTGCCAAACATGAGGTCGCCCGCCGCCGCGCTCTCGCGTGCGCCGTCGACGTTGTCGAGAATCCACTGCACCTTGGAGGCCGAGAAATACGGGTCGAGCGTAAGGCCGGTGCGGGAACGCACCAGCTCCTCGCAGCCCTTCTCGACCAGCTCGTCGATCAGAGGTGCGGTGCGACGGCATTGCCACACGATGGCGTTATAGATGGGTTGGCCGCTTATGCGGTCCCACACCACCGTGGTCTCGCGCTGGTTGGAGATACCGATGGCGGCGATGCGATCGGAATGGATGCCGCTCTTAAACTGGACCTCCATCATCACGCCGATCTGGCTGGCAAGCACCTCCGTGGGATCCTGCTCCACCCAGCCGGGGCACGGGAAGCTGGTTTTGATGCTACGGCGCGCCTGGGCGACGATGCAGCCGTACTCGTCGACGATGGTCGCGAGTACCGAGGTGGTGCCGCAGTCGAGCGCCATGATGTAGGAACCGTCAAAGCTAAACGAGGCGTCTTCCATACCCAGGCTACCTAGATTCAACGACATCGCTTACACCTTTCTATTGCATCGGGTCGGACAGGACCCGCTCGATCTCTGATGCGGGAAGTGCGCCTTGGCGCAGGATCCGGAGCTCGTCATGCTTAAACGCCACGATGGTCGAAGCGTCGCGGCACGGGGTCTCGCCCGCGTCGACGGCCACATCGACCCCCTCCAGAATGCGGTCCTCAACGTCGGCAAAGCTTGCCGGCGCGGGCGCGCCGTGCGTGTTGGCGCTGGTGCAGGCAAGCGGACTGCCGCACGCGCGGATGAGCGCTTGGACCACGGGAGAGGCCGACGCGCGAAGGGCCACCGTGTCGTCGGCAGCGCGCATAAAAGTCGGCACGCAGGAGGCCGCCTTGACCACGATAGTCAGGGCGCCCGGCCAGCATTGTCGCGCGAGTACGCGAGCATCTTCCGGGATATCCACGCCATAGCGGTCGAGTGCTTCGACGCCATCGACCAGCCAAGCGACGGTTTGCGTGAGTTCACGTTGCTTGAGAGTGAAGATACGGCGATAGCCGGTGCCGAGCGCAGGGACTGCGGCGCCGTTGACGGCAGCCTGCGGATCGCGCGGCCACGATGGGAATTCGCTTGTATCTTGGGGCACGGCGTCCGAGAAGGCGTTGACTGCCACAGCGACACCATAGACGGTCTCGGTCGGGATCAGGGCCAAGCCGCCACAGTGGAGTACCTCGGCCGTACGCTCGACGGCGAGCCGATGCGGCTCACGCGCTCCCTCGAATACCCGATAGACCGTCTGCATGTGTATGCCAGCCCCTTACGCTCTGGTGCAAGTTTGTTTACTGTGGGGCATTCTCGCACGAAACGTTCAACCTATTTGCCCAGAGCGCATGTTGGTTTGGTGAGCGGCTCTAGTAGTCGGTGAAAGTGAGGGGGTTATTGGACTGCGACGAACTTCTTTGGCCTGCCGGCGTGGCGTTCTTGGGCGGCGTAGCGCTCAATGCTGTCTATCGTTATCATCCGACGGCCGTCGACGAGTTCAACATCGAGCTTTCCGGCTTTGACCAGCGCGGTAATCCGCGGAGCGGAGACTTTGAGGTCCAGCGCTGCGTCTTTAAATGTTCGGCACGCCGCTTCCCGAGCGTCTTCGTGGTCGATTTCGACTGAAAGGGCCACGACCTCGGCCGAGCGTTCGTACCCTGCTGGAGTCAAACCGTTGTTGAGGTCGTCGGCCAAAAACGCCATCAGTGCCTCGGTGGCATGGGCAATCGCTTCTTCGCGCGTGTCGCCATCGGCAAAGGCGCCAGGAATCTGCGGGAAGCTAGCGCAGTAACCGCCGTCTTCTTTTATGAGAACGCAGTCATAGGTAAATCGCTGCCTCATTTTGCCTCCAACTACCATCCAGCTTGGCGACGAATACTTGCCCACGTGCCCTTCTTTGGTCGATCACCACCAGAGCCGTTCACGGTGACAGCACGGTCACCAGAAACACACTTAGCATGACTACCGACTTGCGCGACCTTCACGAATCCATCGTACTTGAGTAGGGCAATGATTTCCCGAAAGGTAGGAGGTTGCATGGGCCGACCTCTTTCAGCCGTCCTAATTATAAACTATTTTATAATTTTTGCTAACCAGTTAATAAATATTACTGGCGCTGTTTGGGCTCGGTGACGATGGCTCGAACGATGCGGGGACGATCGGTGAGGTCGCGGACGATGCGCACGTCCGAGAGACCCGCCTGGCGGCAGAGCTCGGCGGCGGCGTCGAGGGCACCCTCGTAGAGCTCGCAGGCAAACAGGCCGCCGGCGCGCAGCATGTAGGGCGCCGCATTGAGCAGGCGGCGGAAGATATCGAGGCCGTCGGCACCGCCCTCGAGCGCCAAATCGGGCTCGAAGTCCTTGACCTCGTGCGGCAGCGAGCGCATGACATCGGTGGGGATGTAGGGCGGGTTGGAAACGAGCACGTCAAAGGTGCCCCACTCTTCGCGGGGAATGGAACTCACCAGGTTGGTGAGGCTAAAGGCAACCTCATCTGCCGTGAGGCCGAGGGCATCGCGGTTTTTGGTGGCTAGATCGATGGCGCGTGGCTCGATATCGGTGGCGGTGCAGGTGACGTGGCCGCGGCGCTCCCAGGCAAGGGAGAGCGAGATGCAGCCTGTGCCGCAACCGACCTCGAGAACGCGGGCAGTGCGGGGCTCGGCTGGGGCAGGCGCAGCGGCATCCTGAGCTGAAGCCGTCTCCTGGTCGGTGTCCTCGATGGCGATGCCGTATTCGTCGAGCTCGGACTCGGCGGCTTCCGCGGCTTCGGCTTCTGCTGCCTGCGCGGCAGCTTCCTCGGCCTCGCGGTCGGCCAGTTCTTCGGCATAGGCACGACTGCCCAACACATCGCTACCCAACGCCGCCTCGTCGGCAGCCGTGAGGTTGGCGGCACGGCGCTCGGCGGTCGCCCGTTCGTCGGCCAATGCGACTTCGGCTTTGCGCGCTTGCTCGACTTCATCGTTCCAGGGCAGCTCAACGCGCTGACGGGCGGCAGCCTCGGGGCTCAGCACCTCGGCATCCAGATAATTGAGGACTTCTTCGACGAGCATCTCGGTCTCGGGACGCGGGATGAGCACGCCGGGAGCGCACGTGACGTCGATCATGCGGAACTGCGTGCTACCGGTGATGTACTGCAGCGGCTCGCCCTTGGCGCGACGGACGACCGCCGCGTGCATGGTCTCGAGCTGAGCTGCATCGAGCGTCTCGTCCATACGCATATATAAGTCGATGCGCGCCAAACCCGTGGCTGCGCACAGCAGCCATTCGGCAGAAAGACGGGGGTGTTCCTCGCCGCGCTCGGCCAGGTACTCCTTGGTCCACTCGAGACAACGCTTGATGGTCCAGATCTCGTTTGCCATGGGGTCCTCCCCTCTTAAGCGCCGGGCGGCGCGCGAATGTCGGAGCAGATTGTACGCGAGGCCAGCGCTTGGCAAGGGACGATTGGAGGCGATTATCGAGAATCAGCCCAGAATTTTGCACCGGGCTCGCTCAAAGTGTTCATTCGCCGACGTCTAGATTTGCATTCGTCAAGCTTTTGGCAAGGTTGCCCCAAAACTGACCAATATCTAACCAAACGCTTGCCACATCGCTTGACGCGCGACGCGTCAAAAATCACCCCGCGACTTCTTGGACGATTTTTCGAGCAATATTATCAATAACAGATGCAGGCTGTTAATTACTTTGAGCAGGTAGGCAGCTTAATTTCTAACAAAGCAGATTAAATAAACTCGAAAAGTAATTTACCCAACCTAGTCATTTAAGAACGTCCCCAATGACCACCTCTAAGGCGCCGCAGGTTGAGCATAAGTCAGCGAAAACGCCCCTAAGCGAGCAAGGTGACGTGAAAGAGGAGGGAAGCGTACTTCGGTACGCGACCGACGATTGAACGTCAGATTGCCGCTTAGGGGCGTTTGCAGCGTCGAGCCGTTACGCGGTTTGGTAAAACCGCGTAACCTACTACACGGCCTGTGCCAGCTTCTCGGCTCGCTCGGCGGCGGCGAGCGCCTCGATGACGGTGCCGAGCTGATCGCCCAGAAGGACGCCGTTGTAGGTGGAGTTGAAACCGATGCGGTGATCGGTCACGCGGTCCTGGGGCTGGTTGTAGGTACGGATCTTCTCGGAACGGTTGCCGTGGCCGATCTGGCTTTGGCGCTCGGCACCGAGCTCTGCCTGCTGCTTCTCGAGCTCCATCTCGTACAGACGGGCGCGCAGCATCTGCATGCAGACCTCGCGGTTCTGAATCTGGGAACGCTGCTCTTGCGACTGCACCACGGTGTTGGTGGGCAGGTGGGTGATACGCACGGCGGAGTAGGTGGTGTTAACGCACTGACCGCCAGGGCCGGAGGCGCAGTAGGTGTCGATGCGCAGGTCGGACTGGTTGATCTGGACGTCGATTTCCTCGGCCTCGGGAAGCACGGCGACGGTAGCCGTGGAGGTCTGAATGCGGCCCTGGGACTCGGTCTTGGGGACGCGCTGGACACGGTGCACGCCGGACTCGAACTTCATGACGGAGTAGACGCGGTCGCCCTCGACCTTGAACTCGATGGACTTAAAGCCGCCGGCCTCGCTGGGGCTGGAATCGAGCACGGTGGTCTTCCAGCCGCGCGACTCGCAAAAGCGCTGGTACATCTTGTACAGGTCGCCGGCGAAGATGGCCGCCTCGTCGCCACCGGCGGCGGAGCGAATCTCGACGATGGTGTTCTTGTCGTCGTTGGGGTCGCTCGGGATGAGCATGTACTTAATGTCTTCCTCGAGCTGGGGAAGCTTGGCCTCGTTTTCGGAAATGTCCATCTGGAGCATCTCCTTCTCATCGGCATCGGTGGTATCGTGGAGCATTTCCTTGGCAGCCTCGATGTCATCGAGCGCGCCGATGTACTCGCGCGAGGCGGCGATGAGGTCGGACTGGTGCGCGTACTCCTTGTTGAGACGCGTGAACTCCTTGATATCGGAGGCGACGGCCGGATCGGAAAGCTTCTTCTCGAGCTCCTCGTAGGCCTTGATGATCTTTTCGAGCTTGTCGCGCATGACGGGACTCCTTTATATGCGTGAAGGTGAAAATCGGCAGAATTGATGGGGCGCACGGCGCCACTGCGGGGGTAAGCCCAGCTAGAACATGTCGATCTTCAGATACATGCGCATCCCTTCGCGTATGGGGTACATAGTTGCGGTCTAACCCATACATGATAGCGTGCGCAGGCAAACCTGCATATAACCCGCACGGAATGAGTGGACGTAGCCGTTGAAGACGTTCCTTAACGGCTAGTCGTTTGAGAACGTCCCCACCGGCTAACAAAGGGGCTGTCGCTTTGCCACGTATTAGAGCGTTTGAAGCAGAGCGATGAAAAAGCGGATACCCTGGAGGTAGGCGCGGCGGGTGATGCGCTCGTTGGTGCCGTGGACGCCGCGATCGCACTCGTCGTCATCAACCACAAAGGCCGAGAAGCGAATGCACTCAGGGCAAATGCGCTGGTAGTTGGCAGCATCGGTCGCACCGATCACGGTCGAGGGCACAATTGCCACTGGCTCGAATGATCCGTTTTCCTCCGTCCCTTTTGGATCACGGAAGTAGCGGGCGGCAATGGCGCGAACGGCCTCGAGTCCCGGCCCGCCGATGCGCGGGGACGGCGAGGGCTCGGAGCTGCCGGGACCGAGTTCGACCTCCACACGCCCGGCAAGGCCCGCCGCGGCAACCACCTCGCGGCAGCGGGTAACGACATCGGCCACGCTCGTGCCCTCGAGCATGCGGAAGTTGATATTGGCCCACATATCCTGCGGCATCACGTTGGCACCAGTGCTGCCGCCCTCGATTTGGGTCGGCGCGCAGGTGGTCGTCACGAGCGGGTAGAGCTTTTTGCTGACGAGGCAATCGCGGACAATGGCGCCCCCGTTGGCGGCAATTTCATCCGACGTGTAGAGCCCCAGCTCGACAAGCTGTGCGGCAAGCAGATCGGTCACACGCGTCGGCCACTCGATGTCGCAGATTGCGGTGATGGCGCGACTGAGCACCTCGAGCGACGTACCGCCGTAGGGGTTGGAAGAATGTCCACCCGCGCTCTTCGTCTTGAGCACGATATCGGCATAGCCCTTCTCGGCAAGGTCGGTGTGCATGAGCCAACCCTCGCCCGCGTCGTACTCGGCAGCCGGAACGATGCGGTAGTCACCCTCGTCGATCAGGTACTCAAGCTCAATGCCGCGCTCCTCGAGCACGCGGCCGATTGCTCCCGCGCCGTACTGCGTGGTTTCCTCGTCCTGGCCAAAAGCGAGCAGCAGGGAACGCTCGTGCTGCCAACCGTGCGCCAGCGCATACTCGACAGCCTCGAGAATACCTGCGACCTGGTCCTTCATGTCGATCGCGCCGCGGCCCCAGATGTAGGTGTCGTCCACGTGCCCGCTAAAGGGGGCATGCGTCCAGTCGGCCTCGGTACCGGGCACCACGGGGACCACGTCCATGTGGCCCATGAGCATAATGGGGTTGAGGGCAGGGTCGGAACCGCCAAGCGTCACCAACAGCGAATGGTCGATAAGCTCGACCTCGCCCGCCGCAAACACGCGCGGCCAGGCCTGCTGCATATAGGCGCGCAGGTCGTCGAAGGGCTGCCAGTCCACCGCCTCGGCATCCATGCTCGAGACAGTCGGAAACGACAGCACGCGGCCCAAGCGCTCGCACGCGCCAGCTTCGTCCAAATCGGCAAAATCATCCTCATGCGCAAAGAAGCGCCAAACCTCGGCCATGGCATCCTTTCGATTGTGATGACGAGGGCCGCCCCACCGGAGCGGCCCTGCCACATAAGCGTTTGCGGTCGGTTATTTGTCCTCGAGATAACGCGAGAGGAACTCGCGGGTGCGCTGGTGCTTGGGGTTGCCGAAGAGCTCGGCCGGCGCGGCATCCTCGAGTACCACGCCCTTGTCCATAAAGACCACGCGGTCGGACACCGTGCGGGCAAAGGCCATCTCGTGCGTGACGACGACCATGGTCATGCCGTCGGCCGCGAGCTTGCGCATAACCTCGAGCACCTCGCCCACGATCTCGGGGTCGAGTGCGGAGGTCGGCTCGTCGAACAGCATGATCTGCGGATTCATGCACAGGGCGCGCGCGATGGCCACGCGCTGCTTTTGACCACCGGACAGGCGACCCACGGCGGCGTGCGCGAACTTTTCGAGCCCCACGCTCGTCAGATGCTCCATCGCGACCTTCTCGGCCTCGGCCTTGCTCATCTTTTTGAGCGTGACGGGCGCAAGCGTGCAGTTGTCGAGCACGTCCATGTTGTTGAACAGGTTGAAGCCCTGGAACACCATGCCGATGTCCTCACGCAGCTTGTTAATGTTGCAACGCTCGGCCGTGAGGTCCTGGCCATGGAACCAGATGTGGCCCGCGTCCGGGGTCTCGAGCAGGTTGAGGCAGCGCAGGAAGGTCGACTTTCCCGAGCCCGAGGCACCGATGATGGTAACGACCTCGCCGTGGTTAACGGACAGGTCGATGCCCTTGAGCACCTCGAGCGAACCGAAGCTCTTGCGCAGGCCCTCGACGCGGATGAGCGGCTCATTGGTCTGTGCGGCGGCCGCAACGCCGGTAGTGGCGGTATCTGCCATGATGATTCTCCTCGTCTTAAGCCTAGTTAGAGCTGGGCAGCGTGGCAGGGGCCTCGGCGCCGAGCTTTTTGCCAAAGGCTTCGAGCAGGCGGCTCGCCACGAGCGTCAGGATCAGGTAGACCACGAGCGCCACGCAGTAGACCTCCATCTGGCGGTAGTACACGCCGGCGACCGTGGTAGTAGCGTACATAAGGTCGAACACGCCGATGACCGAAAGCACCGACGAATCCTTGATGTTGATGATGAGCTCGTTGGTGAGCGCCGGAATAGCGTTTTTAATGCCCTGGGGGAACACGACTTTGCGCATAGCCTGCCACTGCGAAAGACCCAGCGAGCGCGCTGCCTCGGCCTGGCCGGGGTCGATGGACTCGATACCGCCGCGCAGGACTTCCATCATGTAGGCGGTGGAGTTGAGCGAGATGGTGACGAGGCCGGCGGTGAAGGTACTCCAAATCTGGTTGGCCTGGGCGGTCTCGAAGCCCATGCCGCGCAAAACGGTGAAGCCCGCGTAATAGATGAGCAGGCCCTGAACCATCATGGGCGTACCGCGCACGATGGTGGAGTAGACAGTCGCAAAGCCGCGACCGACACTCTTAAAGAAGCGCACCAGGTCGTTGTCCACGCGATCGAACGTCTGAATACGCAGGAACACAAAGAGCAGCGCCAGGAAAAAGGCGATGACGGTACCGAAGGTCGCAAGTGCGATGGTGATCTCGATGCCGCGGATAAAGAAGTCGCCGCTCTTGTAGGTCATGTAGACCAGGCTCGACAAAAAGTCGCTAGGGTTGGAATCCGAGACAATGCTCACCTGCACCAGGTCGATAAACGACATGACGCAGCGGTCCACGAAAAAGATCGCCGCGATGGCGACCACGACGTAGCTGCCCAGGCGCGCGCCGCGGCGGAAACGCTCGGATGCGAACGGCGACTTTTCGCGATAGTCATTCCAATGCATGAGTTTGGTGACCAGCGCCGCCGCCGACACGACAATCCAGGCCCAAAGAATCGCCCATAGGCAATCCTGGAAGATACCGGTGGGGGCTAAGAAGCTCAGCGGTGTGGGATTGCGCTGACTAAACGCCAGGCCGAGCGCCGCGATGACGCTCGTGCCCAGGTACACATAACGGTGGTCGGCCTTGATAAAAGAGGCCAGACGATTGATGGTTTTCATGCTGCCTCCCTATGCCGGCTGACGGTCGAGGCACGCGTCCCACATTTGGTCGCGCTCCTCCTGGCTGACACCCTTGAGTGTCTTGTCGATGAGCTTAAGCAGCTTGTCCGAGCCCTTGCGGCAGCCGACGTTTGCCGCGACCTCCTGCTTAAAGCCCTCGCCCTCGGCAAAATGAATGGGGACAATGCCCGGGTTTTGGGCCATATAGCCCTTCTCGTTCTCGGTGTTGTAGGTCACGGCGTCGCACGTGCCCTGCAGCAGATTCGAGAACACCGTGGGGACCGAATCGACCGGGTTTTTGTGCACAACGCCCGGGATCTCGTCGATGACGGTATCAAGCATGGTGTCCTTTTGGCCGAGGACCGTGGCGCCGCTAAAGTCGCTGAGCTTTGTCGCATTTTGGTAGGGCGAGCCCTCTTTTACGAACAGGCCAAAGTAACCGATAAAGTACGGGTCGGAGAAGCCGACCGACTCCTCACGCTCGGGCGTGGCGCTCATACCGGCGATGATGAGGTCGATCTGGCCGTTGTTGAGCGAATCGATGAGGCCCGAGAAGCTCTGCTTGACGGCAACGGGCTCGCCACCGAGGGCCTTGCAGACGATCTTGGCGATCTGCACGTCGTAGCCATCGGCATAGGCGCCCTGCACGTTGTCGATGGGGATAGTGTACTCACTGGCTTCGGAAACCTGCCAGTTGTACGGGGCGTAGGCCGCCTCCATGCCAATGCGGATCTTGTCCTTGCCGATCACGGAATCGGACAGGTCGTCGCGACCGCCGCCCGTCGTGGGCTGAACCACCTTGAGCGTGGACGGACGCTGACAGCCGGCGAGCGCGCCGGCGACGACGGAAGCGCTCGCAGCGAGAGCGCTACCCAAGAAGATGCGACGGCTGCACACCGGCTGTGGATGCGCGTCGCGCTGATGGGGAGAATGCATAATCTGCCTTCCCTGTTGAATCGTATGCTGACGACTTAACAGGATATACGCCAGCGACCAGCAGTGCAGCACAAGCTCGAAAAATTAATAGACACATGGTAGTCATTGGGGACGTCGATGTTTTGGCAATGCCGGCGAGCGACGTCCAGAGCGAACAAGTGGCATGAAAAAGACAAGGCATGACCAGAAGGTCTATGCCTTGCCTTTTGAATGACAAATTATCGCTCTGGACGGCACGCAGCATCGACCGAGCGGCGGAACCTCTAGAGCAAGGTGACGCTAAAGCTGCGTTTATCGGTAGCGCCGGGGGCCAAGGTGATGGTGTTGACCTTGTGCTCAAAGACGTCGTCCTCGGTGGACATGGTGGTGTGACCGGTCCAAGGCTCGAGCGCCACAAACGGAGCGTCGTTGGCGGCAGACCACACGCCGATGTACTTAAAGCCCTCAAAGTCGATCTTGACGCCGTGGCCCGACTTGCGGCCGCGCAGCGTGAGCGTGGAGCCCGGGGTATCGGTGAACATGATGGCGTCGTTATCGAAGCTGCGGTGCGTGATGGGCAGCACGTCCGAGTTATCGGGAGCCTTGTAGCTACCCTCGAACGTCATAAGGCCATCGGGCGTGATGACGGGGGCCTCGTTAGTCCAAGCCTCGGTAAACGCCAGCTCGTAATCCTCGAACGCCTCGTCCTCGGCGCCGGGGGCGGGCACGTTAAATGCGGGGTGGCCGCCCACCGAGAACGGCAGGTCCACGTCGCCGGTGTTGGTGACGGCAAAGGTCTGCGTAAGGGTGGCGTCGCCGGTCAGGGCATAGGTCATGTTGAGCTTAAAGTGGAACGGAAACGCCTTGAGAGACTCGGACGTGTCGGTGAGCTCATAGGTAACGGACGAACCGTCCTCCGACACCTCGACGATCTTGTGCTCCACGATACGCGCGATGCCGTGGCGCGCCATCTCGCAGGTGCCGGCCGCAGACGTCGCCGTGTTGTTGCGCAGCGATCCCACAATGGGGAACAGGATAGGCGCGTGCTTGCCCCAAAAGGCCGGGTCGCCCTGCCACAGATACTCGTTGCCGTTGAGGGCAAGGCTCGTGAGCTGGGCGCCCATGGAATCGATGGCCGCGGTGAGGCCGCCGCGCTTGATGGTAGTGACGGTGGACATACTACTTCCTCCAATGGTAAACAACAGTGTCGAGGGTTATTGTCCCACTCTTGGCAGCAGGGCTGAGCGGCAGGCGCAGTTATTGAGCAATAGCATAAAGGTCAAACCCACCCTGCGGCGCGCTATCGACCGTATCGGGTGCTTGCGAATTAAAACTCACCGGGACCATGCGCTTTGAGGCGCGGTAACGCGTGCCGTCGGTGGCGACGGGCGGCTCATCGACCGTGAGCTCGTAGTCGCCGGGCTTGAGCTCGATACCGTCACCTTCGGAATTGACGTATTGGTACTCGTCGATTGCTTGTCCCCTGAGCGTGCGGCCCACGATATGGACGAGCATTTGGCTGTCGCCGCGCGCGGTATCCCACGTCGCGCCGTCCTTAACCTCGACCGACACATGCACCGAGCGCGTGCGGCTGAGCGATTGCTCGACGGACATCTCGACCTTGGCGGCGTCTTGGCGCTGCCGCTCGACATGACCCCAGATGCTGCCGATTGCCGAGCAGGCGATAACGCCGGCCATGAAGGCGATGAGGATGGGGCCGAGCGGAGAACGGCGGCCCGCGTCTTCCTCACGAGCCAGGTCGGGGCGATGCGTGGGCGCAGGCGCCTGGGCGCCTTGCGCGGGCACGTCGAGAATGCTGAAAGATGCCGTACTGCCGGGGTCGATGGTGTGGCGCGGTTGCGGGGTCTTTGCCGGCGAAATGGACATGTCGGCTGGCTCACCCAGCGTGGCCGTGGCATCGGCCTTTGCCTCGTCGGCCTCGGCCTGGGCCCAAGCCTGTTCAAAGGTCAGGGGCTCGGCGAGGTCGGAAGTGGCATCCGTCTCGACGGCATCGTTGCCGGTCTCGTCCTCGTCGCTCGACACGTCACGCGACGCGGGCTCGTCCCACTCCTCGTCCGGAGCCTCGCCCTCGCTATACCACCATTCAAAGTTATCGATATCCATACGGGGCGCCCCTTAGGCCTCGCAAATAAACACTTGTTAGCCTTATACCCGCAGATGGCGCTGGAGCTCGCACGGAATGCGATAAAGGGACTGCTCCTTTGTCGCATCGAAGTTGCGGTGGAATAGTTCCTGTTTGCACGCCCACTCGAGCTATTTAGGGACTATTTCACCGCAAGTTATTTGAGGGCGACGGGGATTTGGATACAGCAGAAGTCCTCTTGGTGAGACTCGTCGTAGCTCGTGGTGTCCAGGTAGCAAAAATCGAAAGCATTGCCGATGGGCTGGAGCGCGTGCCTGTCCATGCAGGCCACGATGGCGCGGATACCCTCGGGCTCGTACGGCATGCCCCAGCGACTCATGCACAGGTACGTGCCCTCGGGCAGCACCTCGACGCCAATCTCCGCCAGCTCGGCAGGATCGCTCGGCAGTATTTCCTCGGCACCACGCGGCAACACGGCAAAGGAACCGGCACCGGCGATGGGGTCGTCGGAATGCAGCGCCTCGCGACGCAGCATGGCGCCCCAACCGCGCATGGGGCGTGTGCCCGTGAGCGCACGCATGCGCAGAATCGCCCGCATGAGCGTGGGGTGCAGCATCGAGCGGCCACGCTCGATATCGCTCGGGAACTCCTCAAAGACCACGTAGCGGCGCTCGAATTGCTTGAGCTCCGGTTTGCCCTCGCGCTCGCGCCAATAGACCGCCTCGTCGTAAAAACTCAGCCGCTCCTGCACGCTCGCGCGCTCGGCTTTGAGCCCGGCAATCTGCTCGTCGAGCGCCTGCACCCGCGAGCGCAGGTGATCGGTCATCTCTCCAATGTCGAACGTCGAGGTCAGGCGATCGATCTCATCGAGTTCCAGTCCCAAGTCGCGCAGCATGCAGATCAGACGCATGAGCGGGATCTGCGTGGGCGAATAGAAACGGTAGCCTTTTTCGTTAACCACGGCGGGTTTAAACAGACCGATCTTGTCGTAGTAGATGAGCGTTTGGCGCGAAACGTTAAACAAGCTCGCCATCTCGCTAATCGCATACATACCCGTCTGCATAGGTCCTCCCGACACACCCTTTGACACGAAAAGCCCGCCGCCCACAGGGGCAGCGGGCTCAAACACTACTCGTATCCTACCCTAAAGATGCCTATGACCAGCGCTTATAGTTGGCGCACGACACGCCGACGGCCTCGAGTGCCTTGGCGGCGATGTGATGCACCGCCTCATCGAGCGTGGCGGGGCCGTTGTAAAACGTGAGCATGGGCGGCATGAGCATGACGCCCGGCACGCGCGCCAGGCGTGCCATGTTGTCGACATGGATCGCACTGAAGGGCGTCTCGCGCACCATAAGCACCAGGCGGCGCTGCTCTTTCATCTGCACATCGGCCGCACGCAGCAACAGGTTTTCGCTGTAGCCGCTCGCGATGCCGGCGAGCGTCTTCATGGAGCAGGGAGCCACGATCATGCCGTCGACCGGATAGGTCCCGCTTGCGATGGCAGCGCCAATGTTCTTGTTGTCGTAGACCACATCGGCATAGCACGCAAACTCGTCGAGCGTCATGCCGAGCTCCTGCTCGATGGTGATCTCTCCCCCGCGCGTGACGACAAGCGCCGACTCAGCGCCGGCCTGGCGCAGGCATTTGAGGCATTCAAGGCCCAGTGCCGCACCGCTGGCGCCAGACACGCCAACGACAATGCGACGGGGACGAACAGAAGACTCAGGCATGACAACTCCTTAACTACTTGGTAGGGCTACTTACTAGAAGGCGAGCTCGGCGGCCCACTTGTCCTTGTCGATCTCCATGAACTGCGAGCGGATGAAGTTCTTCTTGAGGTTAAACGGAACCGTGCAGTCGAAGATGGCCTTGCAGGCGATACCGTGCTCGCGGATCGAAGGATCGAACGCGGGGTCGTTGGACGGATCGAGCACGTGGCAGTGGCAACCGGGGATGGTGATGAGGTCCACGTCGGCCTGGAAGCGTGTGGTCATGGCCCACATCACGTCGCTCATATCGAAGATGTCGACATCCTCGTCGACAAGGATGACGTGCTTGAGCTCGGAGAACGCCGAGAAGGCGAGCATGGCGGCGTTGCGCTGACGGCCCTCGTCATTTTTGCTCGACTTCTTGAACTGCATGATGGCAACGAACTTGCCGCCACCGCAGGGAGCGGCGTGAACGTTGAGCAGGCGGCCCGGGATAGCGGTCTCGACCATCTTGTAGATGGAGGCCTCGGTGGGGATACCGGCCATGGACACGTGCTCGTGCGAAGGGCCGATGCAGCTCTCCATAATGGGGTTGACGCGCGTGGTGACGGCGGTGATCTTGATCACCGGGCAGACCTTGGCGCCACCGGTGTAGCCGGGGAACTCGGGCATGGCGTAGCCGTGGCCGTTGACATCCTCGTTGATGGTCTCGTCGTGCATGAGGTAGCCCTCGAGCACGTACTCGGCATTGGCAATGCACTTCTGCGGAACGGTGACGCAGTCGGCAAGCTCGACGGCGCGGCCGCGCAGGGCGCCGGCGATCTGCAGCTCGTTGAAGCCGAGCGGCGTGGTGGGAGCCTCGAAGCCGCAGCACATGTACACGGCGGGGTCCAGGCCGATGGAGATGGAGATGGGCATATCCTCGCCGCGCTGGCAGTACTCGTCAAAGAACGCACCCAGGTGACGGCTGCCCGGGGTGATCCACATGGCGAGCTTGTCCTTGTCGACGCAGGAGAAGCGGTGGATGGTTACGTCGGACTGGGTGCCATCGGGGCTCGTGCCATAGGCGAGGCCCATGGTGATGTAGGGGCCGCCGTCAACGGGCGTGTTGGTGGGAGCGGGAACGATCTTGCGCAGGTCAAAGCCCTCGTCGGTCGCCTTGTACACGACCTCCTGGCAGTCGACGTGCTTGCCCTCGGCGATCTGCTCGGGGGCGATCAGGTTCTCGAAGCGCTTGCCGATCTCGAGGCCCAGGTGCTCCTCGTCCAGGTCGAGCAGGGCGGCAACGCGCTTGCGGCTGGCAAGCATACCGATGCAGACCTTGGCGTCGTCAAAGCCCTTGACGTTGTTGAAGACCATCGCCGGACCCTCTTTGGTCGGGCGCATGACGGTGCCGCCAGCACCGACGTGACGGTAGACGCCCGAGACCTCGGCATCGGGATCGACCTGGGTGTCGGTCTCGAGCAGCTGGCCCGGCATCTCACGCAAAAAGTCGAGCGCGGAACGCAGGTCGTGGATCTGGGAAGCATCGGTAGTGGACATGGCGTACTCCTTTCGGGAGAGTGTCCGGCGACGGGGTGCCGCCGGACGGGGTAACGTAATGGGGCCGCGGCGCTCACAAATGGAGCGCTCGACCACTCGAAGTTCAAGCGCTTGGCTGCTTACAGCCGGGGCGCTCGACCGCTTACATCAGGCCAAAGAGGTGGAACCAGGCGGCCTCGACCAGCACGACGACAAAGACGACCGCGGTGAGGGGGATGCCCATGCGCATAGCCTCTTTGGAGGTGTAGCCGCCGGCGTCCTTGCCTTCGCCGATAAGGATCGGCAGGTTATGGAACGGCAGGATGTAGTGGATGTTGATGGACGTGAAGACGATGAGCGCCACGGCGAGTGGGCTCACGCTGGAGCCGGCGGCAAAGCTGATAAATGCCGGCACGCACACGCCGAGCACGGCCATGACCGAGCCCATGAACATGTGGATGATCATGGAAAGCGCGGCGACGAGCAGGGCGAACAGGAAGATGTTCTCAGGCACGGAGCTGGGGAGCACGACGTCGGCGATCCAGGCGTTCATGCCGGTGGCACCGCCCACGGAGCCCACGGCCATGGCGGCCGTCAGGAACATGAGGGACTTGATGTCGACAGCGTTCCAGCTGGCGGGAGTGAGGACTTCGCCGATGATGGGCATGGCGAGAGCAACGCCAATGGCCAGGGTGACCCAGCCGATATAGTCGCCCGAGACGGTGAGCCACAGCGCGATGGCGATGACAAGCCACACGATGGTGCGGATCTCCTTGACGGAGAGCTTGCCGAGCGCGGCCTGCTTGGCCACGATCTGCTCGCGATCGTAGACGAGCTCCTTGCTGGGCTTAAAGAGGAAAAGGCCCAGGAACAGGGTGCACAGCAGCGCAACCAGCATAGGCACGCTCATGTACAGGAACCAGTCGACGAAGGACGGGCTCATGCCGCCGGCCTCGGCACTGTACTGCGCAACGAGCGGGTTAAGCGTGGAGTCGCCCGTCAGGAAGAACATGGAACCCGGGGCGGCAGCGGCAAACACGAGGAAGCCGAGCTTGCCCTTGTCGTCGTCACCGTAGCCGGCGGACTCGGCGATGACCGAGACGACGGCGAGGATGAGGAAGGCGCGGGGGAACGGATGCGGGATCAGCAGCGACAGCACAAAGGTGAGCGCGAAGATCGAGATGATGAGCGACTTGGCGTCGCGCACGAACTTGAGCATGAACGCGTAGGCGATGCGCTCGCCCAGGCCCGACTCCTTGACCGCGCTGGCGATGAGGTAGGCGCCGATGACGAGCCACATGGTGGCCTTGGTCCACGAGCTAAACGTGGAGGCGACCGTCGCCGAGATGCTCGCGGCGCCCGTGTCGTCCACGCACACCTTGAACAGGACGAGCAGTGCGCAGTAGAGCAGGCCCACAAAGCCCGGCTGTGCCACGCCGCATGCCCAGAACACCACCGTGGCGAGCGTCAGTGCCAGACAGGTCTGACCGCCGACCGTGAGCTCGACCGTCGAGCTCAGCTCCGCCAAAGGAAGAAACTTCACCAGCAAAAAGACAACGATACCCAGCACAAAGCCAATTTCGCGCTTGGTGATCTTAAACGCCTTCTTTTCCGCTTCCATCTCCCCACCTTTCTTGTTGGGGGCGCTCCGAATTCGCAGCCATGTTGCCGCTTAAAAAGGGGCGCCCGTTATCGGACACCCCTTACGTTGCGCTGTGTTGCGGCAATACAGTCAAGCGGATTTTTTGGATGAGAAGCGATTCCCTAGACAAAAACCGTCACAACATTCGACGCTTTTCCTCGTTTTCGAGATTTTCGCCGAATGTTGTGACGGTTTGGATGTGGCAAAGGGACTGTCTTTTTTACATAGCGAGGGCCGTGCGGATGAATGGGTCGCCGAGGGCCTCGCGGAGCCAGGGGGCCAGCTGCTCGGGGTGACCCTGCAGGTAGCCTTTGAGCTCGGACGGAGCCACGCGACGCACTTCCGAGATCTCCTCTTGGTTGATATGCAGCTCGCCCGGCTCAACATGGGCAAGGTAGACCTCGCACCATTCGCACTCGCAGCGACCGTCGCCGTGGTCCTCGCGGTACACCACGTGTCCGAGGTGCTTGAGCTGATCGGGCTCGCGCGTAATGCCGAGCTCTTCGTTGATGCGGCGCGCCGTGGCGGCCGCGACGTCTTCCCCGGGGAGCGGATGGCCGGCGCAGCTATCGGCCAGCACCCCGCCCCACAGGCGCTTGAGCGGACTGCGGCGACAGAGCAGCAGGCGCGCGTCTTCGCCCCGGCCCTCGACCAGAAGCGTCAGAAATGCCTGATGCAGGATGCCCTCACCAGCATGGGCCTCGATGCGGTCGACGGGGCCAAGCGCCTCGCCGGTCGCAGCATCGACCGCCACGACCTCGGCGCCCGCACCGCCCTCATCCCAGCCGGCGCGCAGAATGCGGGCTGCGGCTTCCTCGAGCGCGGCGATGAGCTCCTTGGTGGTGTCGAGCACGCGCTGCAGGTCGTCACCGCTCGCTTGTTCAACATGAAAACCCGTGCTTGCAACTACCGGCACGCCAAAGCGCGTGGCCAGCGCCGCCGCGATATCGTGCGCCGGGATCTCGTCTCGATGGCACGGAACGGCCAGGATGCTCACCGTTGCCGTACGGCCGGGCTCGGGGCGCGGAATGGCCTGCGCCGTGGCGCCCAGGTGCGCAAACTCCGGCGAGCAGGCGTACACCGCCATGCCTCGCGGCGTCACCGTCAGCTGGGCCTCGAGCGCAAACTTGCCCTCGCCCACTGCAACCTTTGTCGTGTGCATACCCATGGGATCTCCTGCCGCCCGCGATGTACCTGAGACCATCTTCGCCTGTATTGCGACTATACAGGCAAGCCCTCCATGTGACAAAGGGACTGCCCCTTTGTCACATTCTGTTAGAGTTGCAGGGATTGAATCCCGCTTATTCATGCGACATTGGAGTGACAACCTTGACCGCCGCAACCACGCCTAAAAGTAAGCCAACCGCCGCCGCGCTCTCCCCCGCGCGCACCAAGCTCTGCCTGGCGCTGCTCGTGCTGTTGGGATTCTCGCTCGGCTGCTCCGAGTTCGTGGTCATCGGCATCGAAAGCGACTTGGCAACGGAACTCGGCATATCACTTGCCACTGCGGGCCAGCTCATCAGCGTGTTTGCGCTCGTCTACGCTATCGCGACGCCGGTGCTCGCGCTCAGCACGGGGCGATTCCGCCGCTACCAGCTGCTCGTGTGCTATAGCGTCGTCTTTGTGCTCGGCAACCTGGTCATGGCGTTGGCTCCCAACTTCCAGGTGCTGTTTATCTCACGCATTGTCCTGGGCTCTGTCTCGGGTGCGCTGCTCGCCGTGGGCGTGACGTACATCCCTGAGCTGCTATCCCCGCAGCAAACCTCACTTGCCATCTCGGTCGTGTACGGCGCGTTTTCCGTGGCGATGGTCTTTGTGACCTCGATTGGCAAGTTTGTGGCCGACACACTCGATTGGCACGTGGCCATGTACGGCACGCTGACCTTTGCCGTTTTGATCTGTAGCGCGCTCGTGGCGTTTATGCCTCGCGCCGGGCAGACCGATGAGCCCGCCACCTTCCGCGAGCAGGCGGGGCTACTACGCGAGCCGAGTATCATCACCGGCATGCTCATCTTCTTGTTTGGCGTGGGCTCGGTCTACGTATTCTACGGCTACGTGACGCCTTATCTGGAGCAGGTGCTGGGCATGGATACCGTTCAGGCGAGCACCACACTTATGGCCTATGGCGTGTTCTGCCTGATCTCGAACATCCTGGGCGGATGGATCGATGCGCGTTTTGGCATGAAGGCGCTGCTGGTTACGTTTGTGCTGCAGGCGGCGGCACTGCTCGGGCTGTTTGCCGTGGGCGCCGCCATGCCGCTCGCGCTGGTCTTTGTCTTTAGCCTGGCGATGCTCATGTACCTGTTCTCGGTCTCATGCATCACGCACTTTATGGACGTGGCACGCAGCCGCCATCCCAAGTCGATGGTACTCGCAAGTTCGGTTGAGCCCATGGCGTTTAACGTCGGCATCTCGTTTGGCACCGCAGTGGGCGGCGCCGTGGTAAGCAGCGTTGGCATTGCGTACGTGGGCGCAGTGGGCGCCGCGTTCTCGCTTGTGGCCTGGGCCCTCACGCTGGTGACGATTAAGCTGGCTCGCTGGGAGCGCCGTCATCAATCAGCACGGCCCTCAATACGGGCATAGGGGCAAACATAGCCCAAGGTGGCGAGTAACCGGTGAAAACCGCCCAATATGAGTATGTTTATCCGCCTGGAAGCTTCAGCAGTGCAATTTCGTGTATTTGAGATACACGCTTTTCTATTATTTCGTGTATTTCAAGTACATGAAATCGTACTAAACTATGTATCTGAAGTACACGAAATTGGAAAGGCGGCCCCATGCGCAGATCAATCGAGTCCGTTATCGAATCATGGGCGACAAAGGACGCCTCACGCCCCCTCCTCATCCGTGGTGCGCGACGCGTAGGCAAAACGTACGCTGCCGAGGAAATCGGCAGGCGAATCGCCGGCGATGCGTTTGTCAAACTCGACTTTCAGACCGATCTTGAGCTGATCGCTCCGCTGTTCGATTGTCCCACCGACGACGTTGACACCATCGTGGCGCGGATTTCAGACTATAAACGCGCCCCCATTCGCAAAGAAACCACCTTCATCCTGTTTGACGAGGTGCAGCTCTGCGAACGGGCGCTCAACTCGCTTCGCTTTTTTTCGGGTTCGGGCTGGCGCATATGCGCGACCGGCAGTCAGCTCGGCGTCGCCACGCGCAAACGTAAGCTGCCTTTTCCCAGCGGCGTTCGTCAAGAGACCATGCATCCTATGTCGTTCGAGGAGTTTCTCTGGGCGCTCGATGAGGAGCAGATGGCCGATGCCATTCGTACCCACGCCGGCACGCTCGAGACCTACGCCGCGCACCAAGCCGCGCTCAGCCTGTTTCATCGATACCAGATCGTGGGCGGCATGCCCGCCGCCGTCAACGCATATCGCAAGACGTTATCCATCGAGGATGCGCGCGTCGAGCAGCGCGAAATCAACGAGACCTATACCGCCGATATGACCGACCCCGAAAACGGGATCAGCGGCGTGGCGGCACGCAAGGTCTGGCGCTCCATTCCGTCCCAGCTGCTGAGATCGTCCACAAAAAAACTCAAGTACTCCGAGGTCGAACGCGGAGGCCGTCGCGCCAAGCTTATCGAGCCGCTCGACTGGCTCGAAGGCGCCGGTATCATATCGGTCAACAACCTGACCGAAGGCATCGAGCCTCCCCTCGTTCCCTTCGACGACGAAGATGGAAGTTTCTTTAAGGTCTATCTTCTCGATACCGGCCTCATGTTCTACAAACTCGGCATCAACCCGAGGCTCTGGCTCGACCTCAAAGAAGATTCCGCCATAGCGCTATCTTCCGACTTCCGAGGCGCCCTGGCGGAAAACTCGGTCATGCAAGCATTTTCGGGTAACAGCTTGCAGACGTATTACTGGGTGCCGCCGTCGTCTTGGAAGACGACCGGCGAGCTCGATTTTCTACTTCAGACCGACCGTATGGAAATCGTGCCCGTCGAGGTAAAGTCCGCACGCAACGTGCGCGCGAGAACCCTCGGGTCGTTCATGGACAAAGCCCGATCGCCATATGCCTACATTTTGTCCGAGAACAATTTTTTCCGCAGCGAAACCGATGACGGGCGCGAGCTACGCCACCTCCCCTTGTACGCAGCGGGCTTTATTGAAGCAAACTGCCTCAAGAGCAGTCTGTAAGCCCTGCACGACCGCCTAGAAAGGAAACCGCTCATGCAACGCATACTGTTTATCTGCCATGGCAACATCTGTCGAGGACAACATAACCGCTGATTATCAGGCGTATTAACCATTCAAATCATCTGACCTACTACCTTTTTACTACTCATAGAGGCTCAGGCACGACAGGTCGGATGGTTCCGCTTTTCACAACAGCCTGCTTTTTCGACCGTTCAACAGGTCAGTAGATTAAATAGCTTATCAGCATGCTAGAGTTGTACCTGCTACACAGCTCTAGCATTTTTTAATGCTCGCGCTTCACAACTGAAGACACTCAAGTCAGTGACAAGGAGGGGTATTTGCCCTTTCTCCTTGCTGACTCGTGCTACCGCGAAGCGCTTGGAGCTGTGTAGCAACTGTGGGTGGATACTCCTCCTTTTCGTGCTGCACATTTCATTCTTTGGATGAGCTTCCTTCCACAGCGCTTACCAAGTGTCGGAGGAAGGAACACACCATGAAACGACCAGCTCCCCTCGCCGCGGTTGTGGGGCTTACCCTAGCTTTAAGCGTCACTGGGTGCACTGACCCTTCGGTGTCTGCAACGATGAAGTCCATTGACTCTATCGGCACCGTATCAATCGAATCAAAGAATGCCATCGACTCTGCAAACAAGCAGTATGACTCCCTTGATAAAGAGCTAAAAAAAGAAGTTGAGAACTACGATGAGCTGAAGAGCGCAAACAAACGTTACGACCAACTTCTCTATAGCGAAATCACCAAGGAAATCAGCCATTCTCAAGAAATTCTGAGTTCGTATTTTGCCCAGCAGTTTGATACCAAAGAAATCGAAGCTGCAAAAACAGATGCACAGGCCGCACTGGATGCTTCTGATACTGATGGTTACTACAAAGTCTACAAGGCGTTGAAAAAAGCCGACAAGGAACTTGATACCTATATTAAGGACGAAAAGAAGAAATCCTACAGTATGGAAACGTACGGCGGAGATAACCCATTTAGGCTGGAAGAGTCCGATCTTCCTTCAGAATGGTCTTTCAAGCCGATTACATTGCAGTCTTCCGCTCACCCCAGCTGGGTTATGAGCGAGAAGAAGGCGACCAACCTCCCCACATACGTCTATTTCTTCATTAACCAATCTTCCCGTGAGTACACTTACCAGCTAAACCAAATCCCCACCAAAGCAATCAAAGTGCAGGACGAGGATGGAAAGATGCAAACCGCCTTGGTAAACACCGAAGTTCAATTCACGGGACAATTCGACCAAGTTGTCAACGTCGACCCCAACAAAGAATTAAACGAACGTCCCGCTTATTTCTTTGCAAGGGCAAAGGACAACGCAATCGTCCTCGCTCTCCAAAACTATGACGGCGAAGACTATTACGTTCTTTATACGTCTGGAAGTTAGCACTGGGTTGATTTCAGCATATTGGCTGCAACCAACGACTCCGTCCTTTCAATTTGCTGTTCTTGTCTCTACGGCAAATCGATAACTCAGATGATTGTGCTACTGCCTAGAAATCCCAGCCAAAGACCCCACACCCCCATTGTGATATACGCATATGCTCCACAAGGACGAAGCACCTCTCGCTTAAGCCTTAAGCTGATATTGAGAAAAGGAACCAAAAGATGAGCGATTCACGCACCTTCTCAGAAACGACGAACCATATAAAGGAACTTAAGTTATTGCTGGATCAAGGCATCCTGTCTCAGGATGAATATGAGCAGCAGAAAAACGCACTTCTCTTCCCAGACGGCCTACCGACTCCTGCGGCTGAGGCTCAGCCCCAGCAAGCTCTCAAAGCAAGCCAAAACTCCGATGAGAAGACCACCGCAACCGACAGCCCAGCTGAAAAGAAAAATACCAGCGATAAACAATTTGACGAAATCATCGCCTTTAAAAAGCTCCTTGAAAACGGCGTCATCACTCAAGACGAATTTAACCAGAAAAAGGAAGAGCTACTTGGAATCAGCCCTTCTACTCCCAGCCAAAAAAAGACTGCTGTCAAACCCACCATCAAGATTCTGGTTTCAATAATCATTGCATTCGCAATTGCCTTTCTTATGGCGCTCCTTCTGGGCCAAAGCTATAGGACTAGCGCCTTCATTGCACCAGGATTTCTTGGATCATTTATCGTTGTGTTTCTACTTATCCATATGGCATGGAAATAAAGGGCACTCATTCTCAACCTAAAGATAGGAATTCACCGTGTACGAAGAGCTTAAAGAGCTTAAGGAGCTCCTTGATATGGGAGCCATCACACAAGAGGAGTTCGACGCGAAGAAGACCGAGCTGCTTAGCGTCGCCTTCAGTGAAAAAGATTTGACAAATCCTGCCGCCCCCTCTTCAACCTCCGATTCACTTACGCAGCAGAAATCTAAAATGGCAGCACCGCCGATAACAAGCAACACCGTTACTCAAAATAACAAGTTTGCGACGCGCTTTAAAAAGACATTGCTGGCTATGCTTGCCGTCTGCCTTCTTTGTGCCCTATGCATCACCAGCTGCGCTGGCATATTGGGGTCTTCCAATAATTCGTCAAGTTCCTCTTCTTCTGCCGCCTATGACGAAGACGATGAGGGCTACGATGACGATGATGATTATTCTTCTCACTCCAGCTCATCGTCGAGCACATTATTAGATGAGGATGATTGGGTTGATACGGATGACGGCAAAACGTATCTAAAGTCAGACTCGAAAGACGGTGGCACAGACTACATCGACACCGATGGGGAGTACGCCATTCATAAAAATGCCGATGGAACTGGAGCAATTGCTGACGGCAAGGGCAACAAAGCCGTGGATAGCGATGGAGACGGAGAGCTCGATTCCTATTCAACCGATAATGGAAAAACTTGGAGCAGCCTCGAATAGAATTGATCCAAAGGCAGTTCGGGTAAAACACCCTTCTGCATTACCCACCGAGCATTTCATGTTGAGCGGCACGATTGCAGCCAAAACTACAACCCCAGGGGGCCACATCAAAATCGGCCCCCCTTTTTATGCCGTCAATCTCTCGAAACACCCGCCCGACCTATGGCGTTATATAACGTCTGCCTCGAACAACCAACTGCCTCGCATATTTCGGTAATGGAGTAATCCTTGGACTGCCACATCTTAATTGCAGTATCCATATCCCTACGAGGCCTCCCCAACTTCTTGCCCCTGCGCCTCGCTGCCTCTAGGCCATCGCTCACTCTGCTACGGCACATTTCTACTTCAAGTTCGGAAAATGCAGCAACGATAGTAAGAAAAAATCTTCCCTGTGGTGTGTTTGCCTGAAATCCTTCTTTAAGACTCGTTAAGCCAACTCCCATTTCTTCCAGCTTATTAACGAGACTCAACACCTGCTGGGTTGAGCGACCCAAACGGTCAATAGAGACACACACCAATTCGTCCCCATCCTGAAGTTCGCTCAGCAACCTTTGCAACTCGGGTTTATTTTTTGAAGTACCGCTAACGCGCTCAAGAAAAATGAGTTCACATCCTGCATCTTTTAGCTGATCTTCTTGACGGTCAAACTTCTGGGCATCTTTGCCAGTGCTAACCCTGCCATAGCCATACTTCATTTGCCCCTCCTTTTTAGACTATATTATTAGACTAATTTAACTGGGCAAACATTGCAAGAAACAGCAGTCTAAAAATCAAATGTTTTTTAGACTTCATTCTCTTTTGGCGAAATTTTTTCTGCTCACATTCTGCTTAGTTTTAAGGCTGTTTGTATCCATCTTCTACTTAATTTGTCAACTGCCAAACAAGATTTTCCATATTTTCTCTTGTTTTCCTTCACATTTCAGTTATACTCATAAACAGTTAAAACGTTTTATCAATTTGTTAGGAGGCCTCATGCCTAGGCAAAACAACCCACCACTTTTCAGGATATGTAAATATCCAGCTAGTCAAAAACGTAAGTCAAATAGCTCACACGCAAGGGACAAGAGACATGTGTCTCAACACCGTTAGACAACAAAAAGTAGCTTTTACCTGCTCAAAGACCTATTTACTCTTTGAAAGGAGTCAGATATATGGCAGAAATCAATTCCAAGGCGACCGATTCGCTCCCCACGACCATTAACGAGGGCAACCGCAATACGGCTATCTTTTCCTATGGCATCCAGCTAAAAAAAGAACGTAAAAACTCATCCACGATCACCGATTTGATGCATCAGGCAAACAAGATGTGTTGCAACCCTCCATTGGATGACGATGAAATCAGTCGCATCATCCGAAATGTCTTAAACTGGGACTCCAACAAACCGCTAGGAACCGAGCACAAAGGAAATCCCCCTCAACAAATATCTGCCGACCTTTCCAGTGCCGAGCAGGCCGCACTCCAGCTTGAGGCATTGTTTTCAGCTAGCGATATCATCTGTTTCAACACGCATTTTCAGAAAAGTGATGAGGGAAAGTGGCTTCCAAATGGAAAGCCCGAATTCCACAATGCTTACAAGCTGATTGAAAAGCTGCGAAACGCTAACTCGATTGAAGAAGTGTTCCCTGAATACAACTCACAGGCAGGAATCCTTTTTTGCGTAAACCCGATGAAGGTAGGGCGACGTCTAAACGAGAATGTTACTTCATTTCGAAATGCTCTTATCGAGTACGATGACATCTCAAAAGAAGAACAAATCGAACGGCTACTCGACTCTTGCCTGCCTATTCTGTCGATGACAGATTCTGGCAATAAATCTGTTCATGCCATAGTGCGTGTCGACGCATCAAACGCAAAAGACTACAAACGCAAGGTGGTAGAGCTGCACGGGGCGCTTAAGGCCAAATATGGAAGCCCCTGCGACCCTGCGAACAAGAACCCGTCAAGGCTGACTCGCCTTGCTGGTGCCACTCGTGGCATGAATACCCAACAACTACTCTACACAGAAGTCAATGCAAATTCATATCTTGAGACGTTCCTAGAAAAATGTCCCAAGGAGCAAGTGACTGAAAAGGACGAGGTGCTTGGCTTCAACGAAATGGGTGACTTACTGATAAATCAACAAGATGCTTGCTTCGTTGAAGGAACGCCCGCAATCAAGGTTAAGGGTAACTATGAGTACGGTCAGAATGCCATCTACCGTGCCATTTTGAACAATCGAAAGGATGCAAAAGGTAGTTACCGCAAGGAGGTGATGGACTACCTTCATTTGATGGCTCCAAACAAGCGTCAAGCGGATCCAAGATTCATTCGTTTTAAAAACGGCGTGCTGGATATCGATACAGGACAGCTAGTGGATAACCCATGCGATTATCTACTCCTTAACGAGATCCCACACAATTGGAACCCCAAAGCAAAATCTGAGCTTGTAGATTCTACTTTCTACAGTATCGCCCAGAACAACAAGGCTGTCGTCGCAAACCTCTGGGAGATGTTCGGGTTGGCTCTCTATCGCGGTCATGACGTTTCGCGAATGATATTGCTTCAGGGCTCTGGAGCAAATGGTAAAAGCACGTTACTTGACATGCTTAGGCATATGCTCGGAGAAGACAATTGCTTCTCTCTATCTATCTGCGATTTGGGCGAGAAATTTCAGCTCGTTCCCGCAATGGGCAAGCTCGCTCTAATCGGAGATGACATCTCTAACGACTACGTCAATGGAAAAGCCTGTGCCGTCATGAAGAAATTCGTGACTGGAGACACAGTGAACGATCAGTACAAGGGAGGCGCAACGTTCCAATTCAAGCCTTATGCGACCTTGATTTACTCATGCAATGAGATACCAAAGTTCGCAGACGGAACATACGGTTTTGAAAGAAGAATTCACCCGATACCTTTATCGGCAAGGTTCACTCCCTCCGATAAGGGGTTTGATCCACGCCTCGGTGAGAAGTTGAAAAATGAAGTCTGCCTAGAATACGCCATTGCAAAAGCCGTGGAAGCTCTACGCCGATGCAGGTCAAAACTATCATTGACGGCAAATTCGTTATCTCAAAAAATGGCAAACGACATCATCAATGATAACGACTCGGTACGCGCTTTCCTTGATGGCACGAACTCCAGCGCGGCTTCGATTGTGGGGAAAACCAATACAGATATTTTCTCTTCGTACGATGCTTGGTGTAAAAACAACGGCATCGAACCACTGGGAAAAAGCGCCTTCTCAAAGAAGCTGTGCACCCATGCCGACCTGAGCACAAAAAGCTCAAATGGCGTCAGGGTTTACGTCGCGCGAACACATTAGACCACTATTGTATCATTTATTTAATATATACATGGTTTATTATTTTCGCTGGTATATAGCTATATAGCACGTTTAGAACGCTATTTTGTTAATTATTTAAATTAGAAATTAGAAATAAGAGATACCGAAAAAACTAGTAGGGGGGGGTGAACGACTGGCATTGAACCGTGCTACGTGTTCTAAATTGACCGATGAAAACTATCCACACGCAAACAGGGTCGTTGAACCAATCTCAAATGAACTAACCATGACAGCTAGCTGTTTTTAACAACAGGTATGGGGGCATATTTACACCTTGAAAGCGCTTTGTCTTCCCGTTTAGCCACTATGTAGTTGAACTCAACATGACAGGTAGATGAAATCCCACCGTCCGCTAGCCCCTACGCCAAATGGATTACTTTCAATGTCAAATTCCTGTTGATATCGAAAAAGCCGTTAACTGCCAAGAGCGCCTTGAATCTAGAGGTTCTGAGAGATGCAAGCAGGAGGCAATACCGTTCGCGTCTTTGTATCGCATGAAAGCTCATCCCCTTGATACAATCTCATCTACCACACCGCAACATCCATATATTTGGATGGAGCTTCACAATGGCATAGCTGCTGCTTTGCGTATGCAAACAGGCGAATTGGAGGGCACCCGCCTTTCAAGGTCTGTTCGCATATGCATGTGAAGCCTTGCGGTGTGGTAACTGTGGTAGGTGTCCTCCACATCGCTTAATTGCAATGATGTGCTTCTCCCCTTCCACGGTTGTCGGGATACCTTTGGAAGGAGAGCGGATGAAGAAGCCAACGAACAAACAACTAGCCCTCTTAGTTACGATTGCCCTCGTATTAGTTTGCGCGATTGCTTTAGTGCCCAACCTTGCCGCAGAACCGAATTCGAGTGCAACACTCAACATTTTCCACACTCATAAATGGAAGAAAGCGACCTGCACCAGACCTAAGACCTGCAAGGAATGCGGGGCAACAGAGGGCGATCCGCTGGGTCACAAACTCGAGGACTGGAAAGACGATGGATTCGACTCCACGTTCTCCGAAAGGGTCTATGTCAAAACATGTTCTCGCTGCGAGAAAACAATTGAGAAAAAGACAGAGAAGGTTACCTCGTTTCTGGAGAACGAAAAGCTGACCATATGCCCAGACACCTACTCGAAGGTTTTCGAAAAAAGACTTCGAGAGCTTAACGACAGCGATTTTACAGTGCACGAAGAATACGACTACAAACTGACTGTCTATTCAATTAATGACTCGAATGACGAGATGACGGGGCAGCTCTCCTTTTCACTAAAGGACAAGAACCTCGACCCAACCCTTCTCTATACAGAACCTCTCAACTACGGCATCGTTGTCATGCTCGACAACAACCAAAGTAGCTATGACAAAAAGATGGCACGCTTCCTTGTGGCGATGATTGAGGCATGCGACCCGTCACTTGACTGGGATTCGGTCGGTGAAATCATCAAAGAAATCGATGAGCAGGGCGCGACAAGCAGGAACGGCTTCACCTACAGCAGGACAAAAAACGGTGGGTATACCCTTCTGCAAGCATCCATTATCACGACCGCAGCCGCACCCACGGAAACCAAAACGCCGCTTGACCATGACACCGTTAATAAAGAGCTTGACCAAGTACGAGAGCGGTTGAAATATATTGGGCAGCCCGCTCAATACGTTAAAAAGGTAATTCCAGGCACGAAAGAGGATGGGGTCGATTTACGCGAGAAGGTCACCTTCCTCGGGATTGATGGAGAATTCCTATACGATATCGATAAAGATTCTGGAAAAGTAGTTAATCTTTTTTTCAAATGGTCTTTAAGCGACTACGCCTCCGATAGAGATTACGCCGTCAACACCCTCGCATCCTATTTCGGCAACGAATACGAGACCAAAGACTTATCCCAATACAACAAGGGCAACGACATGTACAGCTACGATTGGTGGAAAACCACCGATGAGAACTGGGATGTCTACCTTGTAGTGGCGGACGAACACTACGATAACGAGGGCGGCAGCATTCAATTCATGCAATTAGAGAACTAGACTCTCCCCTTCGCCCAATTAAAGAAATAGCGGCTGCGCAGCGCCCCAAGCATTGACGCCGCGCAGCCTTTTGTATTCATGCGACCTATAAAGTCGTTGAAACTATTAGGACTCAATCAAACTGCGATTTCAATTGATGTCCGCTCAACCTATAGCAAAAATGCACGCTGAGAGCGAAATTAAGGCTTGGAATTGCACCGATGGGCACTTACTCCAACCCCAGCCCCAACGGGGCAAATAGGCCTCATTTCCTTTGATTTAACCCAATAAACGAACCCTTTTACCATGGCATAGACAACCCCATAGCTACAATCATGTTGTCGTGCTTGAGTCTCTGAAAGGAGATCCAAGCTATGTCGAATAGGAAAGATAACAAGGGTCGAGTTCTCCATCGCGGAGAAGGCCAGCGTCCAGACGGTCGTTACTCGTTCAAATACACCAATTGGATGGGAAAAACCTGCTTTGTCTATTCGTGGACTTTGACAATTCACGACCAAACGCCACGCGGCAAAAAGAGAGACCTCTGCTTAAGGCAGAAAGAACAGCAGATTCAAAAAGACCTCTTCGACCACATTGCACCTGAGAACATGAACGTCATGACTCTGGTTGAGAACTACCTTGCGACCAAGGTTGCGGTACGAAAGACAACTGTTAGCGCCTATAAAACCGTCACCAATTACCTGAAAACAGACAGCTTCAGCAAGGCCCAAATATCAAACATTACGGTGTTGGATGCAAAGAAATGGCTCATCCACCTTCAGCAAGATGTTGGAAAGGGATATAGCAGCGTCTGTAGCATCCGAGGCGTACTCAGACCAGCTTTCCAACTGGCCGAAGAATGCGGAATTATAAGACGCAACCCTTTTAACTTCGAACTTATCAATGTTCTGGTCAACGATACGATATCCAGAGAATCGTTAAGCGTTAGACAAGAACGGCTATTCCTTGAGTTCATGCGCTCGGATCATCACTTCTCGCGCTACTTTGATACTTACTTTATCTTGTTGAACACTGGACTCAGAATTTCTGAATACTGCGGCCTGACCTTTGATGACATTGACTTCGATAGCCACTGTATACGTGTTCAAAAGCAGCTTCATCGCGCGAGAGATATGCAGTATTACATTGAAGAGCCCAAAACAAAATCTGGTATGAGGTATATCCCTATGACCGCTTCTGTCGAAAAGGCCTTCCACAGTCTCATCGGACAGAGGGTGCAGCCAAAAGAAGAGCCTGTTATTGATGGGGTAAGGGGCTTCATCTGCCTAGACAAGAATGAGATGCCATGCGTTGCCCTGCATTGGGAGCATAGGCTCAAACGCGCCATCATTAAGCACAACCGCATCTATAAGGAAGAACTGCCCCATATAACTCCGCACCAGCTCAGGCACACTTTCTGTAGCCGAATGGCACGCGCTGGCATGAGTCCAGCAAAGCTCAGATACATTATGGGGCACTCAGATATCAACACCACCTACAACGTTTACACCCATTTTGGGCTTGAAGATATTCAAGACGAGATGCTTGCTATTGAACAAAACCGCAGGTAAACATTGGTAGTAAAAATTTGAGCCGTACTACGTTTTTACTACTTTTGCTGTTACTTTTGACTGATTTCCGACCTTAATAAAGTGGATTTCCTTCCCCATATTGGAAACTAATTTTTAGAGCCATTCAACTCGTTGAATGCAGCAGAAGTGTTGGGGATAAAGGTCTTATCTTGTTATTATCGCAGGTAGAAATAACTATTTGACCCTGTCCCTTTTGCCACATCACATCGGGGCGTAGATGCGATGCTCGAGCTCGATGATGATCGAAAGGAAACCACATATGCAACGTGTACTGTTTATCTGCCATGGCAACATCTGTCGCTCGACGATGGCTGAGTCGGTGTTTACCGAGCTGGTGCGGCGCGCCGGGCGCGCGGGCGAGTTTGTCATTGACTCCGCTGCGACCTCGACCGAGGAGATCGGCAACCCGCCACACCACGGTACCGTTGCCAAGCTGCGCGAGGTCGGGATTCCCGTCGTCGCACATCGTGCACGTCAGGTGCGTCGCGCGGAGTATGGCGACTGGGACCACATTGTCTATATGGACGACGAGAACGCGCGTGGCCTGCGTCGCATCTTTGGCGACGACCCCGACGGCAAGATTACGCGCATGCTCGATTGGACCGAGCGCCCCGGCGACGTGGCCGACCCCTGGTACACCGGCAATTTCGATGCCACCTACCGCGACGTACTCGACGGCTGCACCGCTATGCTCGAGCAGCTGTAGGCAATCGAGGTCGCGGGCCACGCCTTTGTCACATCCGGGACTAGCCCTAGACCGGCTTGACCTCCAGCTTTATCCCCTCGGCGCAGGAGTCGCCCAAAACATCCGAAAGGGCCCAGGTCGCATATAGCGGCAAATAGAGAACCGCTCCGTTGCGCTCAACGTTGCCTCTCGAGAAAACAATCCCGAGCCTTACGCCATATTCAGCCGTATCAAGCACATGACCGAGCGCAGCGTGCGCGTGGTAATAGGAGCCCGATTTAACCTCGATCGGAACAGCCGTCCCATCCGGTCCATCGACCACAAAGTCCACTTCACCGCGCTTTTTTGTCTGATAGTAGTAAAGCTGGCGATTTTGGGCAGCCAGCTGCTGGGCCACCACGTTTTCGTAAATGCCGCCCAGATTGGGCTCCTTGCTATCAAGATACGCCGCTTGGGCGACTCCGACGGGGTAGCGCGCCATCAACATGCCCGTATCCGATTGATATAGCTTGAACTGCGATGGCCGTGCCGTCTTGAGCAAGGGCGATTTTGGCTCGGTTACGATATCGGCTTTGAGAGCAACGCCGGCATCGACAAGCCATACAAAATCTCGCTGATACTTCTCGTAGTGAGCCTTGGGGTCAATGGAATTGAGCACGAAGCGCTTGTTTTCGCCCTCGAGCATAATAGGGAGCTGATCGTAAATGCTCTGCACCTGAAGGGCTCGCCCGCTTGCATACTTGGAGATATCCCGCCGGTACTGTTCGTTGAGCTCTGACTGTAGCTGACGAACAGAGGCAAGGTCGCCCTGCGTGTCAAGGAAACGCTGCACGACCTCCGGCATTCCGCCGACAACGGTATAGGTCCTGAAGTTTGCCATCATCGCGTCATGAATGTAATCAGGAACGGGCCTCTCGCTCATATGACCCAATCCGCTGTCAAGAGCCACAATGGCCCCGCCGACCGC